>NZ_JBQFMR010000035.1:0-647 GCF_056531925.1 Ruegeria sp. J8 | reverse complement strand
CGCATTGGGGCCTGTGTGGGCCAGGTGGGCAAGTTCATCTGCATCGGCCTGAACTATGCCGACCACGCCGCCGAAAGCGGCATGGAGCTGCCCGCCGAACCAGTCATCTTCTTCAAAGCCACATCCGCCATCATCGGTCCCAATGACACGGTCGAAATCCCCCGCAACTCGGTCAAAAGCGACTGGGAGGTCGAGCTGGGCGTGGTGATCGGGAAAGAGGCGAAATACGTCTCGGAAGAGGAAGCGCTGGATCATGTCGCGGGCTATTGCGTGGTCAATGATCTGTCCGAGCGAGACTTTCAGCTGCACCGCTCGGGCCAGTGGGCCAAGGGCAAGTCTGCCGACACGTTTGGCCCAATCGGCCCCTGGCTGGTTACGCGCGATGAGGTGCCGGATCCACAAAACCTGCCGATGTATCTTGAGGTCAACGGGCATCGCTATCAGGACGGCTCGACCAAGACGATGCATTTCGGCGTCGCCACGGTGATCTCGCACCTGTCGCAATTCATGTCGCTGCAGCCGGGGGATGTGATCTCGACCGGGACGCCTCCGGGTGTTGGGATGGGACAGAACCCGCAAACCTATCTGAAGCCCGGCGACAAGATGGAGTTGGGGATCGAAGGACTGGGCGTGCAACGGCAGGATGT
>NZ_JBQFMR010000034.1:0-879 GCF_056531925.1 Ruegeria sp. J8 | reverse complement strand
GGGGGGGGCGGAAGCTGTGGGACGAGTTGTTCCATTGGTGGCGACATAAGAAACAACAGGTACGCCTTATGAGGTTGCGCTGCGGACGACGCCTATTTTTCAACAATTCCCACAGCGAGACCTTCCGTGAAGCTCAGAGCTACTCTGTCTCCCGGGCTAAGCTGTTCAACAAAATCACGACCAACATCCGTTTCAACCTCGATCATTTGTTCCGTGCCGCTGCTGTCCGTCACAGTGGCGATTGAGCTCGCGGCGTCGAAGGAAACAAAAGTCAGAATTAACGTAACCATCGTTCCGGCAGCCACGCCCGGTGTTGATCCCTCTGCAGCCTGGGCTTCCAATTCAACCATACTGTCAACCTCGCCGGGGAACGCCATGCTTGCAGCTACCCCCAGTGTGTAAACCGCTTTGACTGTGTCGCCTTCTTCAATTTGGTCGAAGTTTACGACTTCCGGTCCCGCAACAATGGTCTCTTCTTCGCCCGTCTCTGAGTTTTGCAGCACGATAAGGCGAGTGTCCGGATCGACCGACTTAACTGTCGCATCGGCTTCGATGGTCACGCTGCGCTCAGCTGTTTGAGCGACACTGAGCGCGGGCAAAATCAAGAAAAATGCGGACGCAAGAAGTTTGATTAGCATATCTTCTCCTAATGAGATTGATGATGGAAGTCTGCAAAGTAGCACACAGTTTCGCAGGATAGCCAAACGTTGCCACACCGCTTCGCAGTTTCAAAGATGTTTGTCAGTCAGCATCAGCAAGGACCGAAGTTCTCGAGCATCAGATTTCCACCAGAGCGCACACGTAATCTTGAGTGCTTGGGCGGATAACGCTTCAGGTTTCGGTCTCATGTTTGCCATTCTTGGTCCTCCGTTTCCTAAA
>NZ_JBQFMR010000033.1:0-1102 GCF_056531925.1 Ruegeria sp. J8 | reverse complement strand
ATTACTCAGTGATTTTCGACACAACGCCGGCGCCGACGGTGCGGCCGCCTTCGCGGATCGCGAAGCGCAGGCCCTGCTCCATCGCGATCGGCGCGATCAGCTCAACGCCGAACGACACGTTGTCGCCAGGCATGACCATCTCGGTGCCTTCCGCCAGGGTTACGGTGCCGGTCACGTCAGTTGTACGGAAGTAGAACTGAGGACGGTAGTTCGCGAAGAACGGAGTGTGACGACCGCCTTCTTCCTTGGTCAGGATGTAGGCTTCGGCTTCGAACTTGGTGTGCGGTGTAACCGAACCCGGCTTACACAGAACCTGGCCACGCTCAACGCCGTCACGGTCAACACCACGCAGCAGCGCGCCGATGTTGTCGCCCGCTTCACCGCGGTCCAGCAGCTTACGGAACATTTCAACGCCGGTGCAGGTGGTTTTCGAAGTGTCGCGGATGCCGACGATTTCAATCTCGTCGCCAACGTTGATCACGCCACGCTCAACACGACCGGTCACAACGGTACCACGGCCCGAGATCGAGAACACGTCTTCGATCGGCATCAGGAACGGCTGGTCAACAGCGCGCTCGGGGGTGTCGATATACTCATCAACGGCCGCCATCAGTTCCTTGATCTTCTCTTCGCCGATTTCAGGGTTGTTGCCTTCCATCGCGGCCAGAGCCGAACCTGCAACGATCGGAATATCGTCGCCGGGGTATTCGTACGAAGACAGCAGCTCGCGGATTTCCATTTCCACCAGTTCCAGCAGCTCTTCGTCGTCAACCTGGTCAACTTTGTTCATGAACACGACCATCTTCGGGATGCCAACCTGGCGGCCCAGCAGGATGTGCTCGCGCGTTTGCGGCATCGGGCCGTCAGCGGCGTTCACAACCAGGATCGCGCCGTCCATCTGGGCAGCACCGGTGATCATGTTCTTGACGTAGTCGGCGTGGCCGGGGCAGTCAACGTGCGCGTAGTGGCGGTTCTCGGTCTCGTATTCCACGTGGGCGGTCGAGATGGTGATCCCGCGCGCTTTCTCTTCCGGCGCACCGTCAATCTGGTCATACGCTTTGAAGTCACCGAAATACTTGGTGATCGCTGCGGTCAGCGTGGT
>NZ_JBQFMR010000032.1:0-3664 GCF_056531925.1 Ruegeria sp. J8 | reverse complement strand
CTGTCACTGTACCCTAATAAATCAGAATCTTGTCTGAAATTGTTCTGCAAAATCAATGGTAGTTTGTACTCTTAATTTTCATATTGTACCGCTAATTACCATACTGTACCCTTAATTGCCGTACTGTCGGAACTGTGGATGAGTGTCGGCCTATTGGGGCGGGGGAATTGCGTGGTAAATAAGCGTCTTGCGAAACACCGTGCAGCGGTTCTTCGGCCGATCCTGGAACTTGAGAAGAGAGGTGAGCCGATCAGCGCGGCGATCGGAGAGGCCGCTTGGGAACTGGGCTTGGCGAAAAGCCACACATGGTCGCTTTACCGGCGTCTGAGAGAGAACGATGCACGTGCCACGGCGTTGGAGTTGGACCGTCGCGGGCCGAAACCAGGGTCGAAACGGATTGCCGAAGGCGTCGAAATCATCATCGATGAGAGCCTGCGAAAATACTATCTGATCCGCGAGCGCTCAAGCTTTCTTCGCATCTGGCGCGAGATTCGTGCCGAGTGCGTGGCGAAGGGGTTTCAGCCCCCGACCCGGAAAACGGTCAAAGCTCGCCTCGACGCGATGGATCAGCGAGAGGTCTTCCGGAAACGGCGCGGGGCAGAAGAGGCTAACAAGGTCTTTGCTGCGCGTCCTGGCCGTCTTGAAGTTTCAGCCCCGCTGGAAGTCGTTCAGATTGATCATACAACTTCAGACATCACTTTGGTCGATCGGGTCAATCGACGTCCACTTGCGCGCCCCTATCTGACGGTGGCCATCGATGTCGCGAGCCGGATCGTCCTCGGGGTCTATGTCTCTTTCGATGAGCCATCTGTCTTGTCAATCGCCCTGTGTCTCGATCACTGTGTGCGCCGGAAATCGGTGCACGTCCCTGGAACTATGGAAGAGGTGGTTTGGCCGACGGCCGGAATCCCGAAGGTAATTCACGTCGACAATGCGCAGGAGTTCCACAGCGACGCCTTCAGAATGGCCTGCGAAGATTGGGGCATTACTGTCGAGTATCGTCCGCTTGGCGGCAAACACTACGGCGGCCATGTCGAACGGCTGATCGGAACGACCATGGGGGCCGTTCATGTTCTGCCCGGGACGACGCAATCCTCTATCGTTGAGAAGGGCGACTATGACAGCGAGAAGCACGCGGCCCTGACACTGACCGAGTTTGAAGACTGGCTTCATCTGGAAATCTGTCGATACCACAATACGGTTCACGAAGCTCTCGGACGAACCCCGCTCGCGGCATGGGCGGACATGGGCGGGGATACTGCGGGACGGCAGGTTGTCGATGTCGATGCCTTTAGGACCAGCTTCTTGCCCTTCGAGTGGCGCCAGCTCGGACGCACCGGGATCACGCTCTTCGGGGTCCATTACTGGAGTGATGTTTTTGCATCGTTGGTCGGACGAGCGCAGGGCAAGGTACAGGTGAAATACGATCCGCGAGACTTATCGCAGGTTTGGGTCATTACCGGTGATGGCCGCGTGATTCCGGCGCGCTACCGGGATCTCAGCCACCCGCGGATATCGCTTTGGGAAAGTCGGCGGGCGCGGAAAGATTGGCAGGAAATGCATGGTGGCCGGATCAACGAGCGGGTCCTATTCCAATTGATTGACGCGCAACGACAGTTGGCTGAAGCGGCGCGCCAAAAAACGCGGACTGCCCGGTTGGAAAACGAAAGAGACGTGCGGCTGCCCCGGCACCAACCGCGCCGTGATCCGTCGCGCGAAATGTTCGCGATTGATACAGGCAACCCTGATCTGCCTACCTATGAGATTGATGAGTTTAATGACCTCAGAAGAAAGAATTGACCGTATCCGCGGCGACCATTGGGTCGCGTTTGATCGTGCCACCATCGTTCTCAACCGTTTGACATCCCTGATGGAAATGCCACAGCAAAGCCGGATGCCCGGGCTGATGGTTTATGGAAGTTCCGGCATCGGAAAGACGATGATCGCCAAGCGGATGGCGAGCAAATATCCAACGCAGTACAACGCTGAACTGGGTGTCACAAAAACACCCATCCTGCTGGTCCAGGCCCCGCCGGCCCCGGACGAACGACGGTTCTATCAGCACATCCTGGCGACAATCGGGGCGCCTATGTGGGGTCGACATACTGTGTCCGAGCTCGAGGTGCGCGCGCTCAGTCATCTTCGGGACATGGACCTTAGGATGCTTATGATCGACGAAGTGCATAACCTGCTTGCTGGAAGCTACCGTGAGCAACGCCGTTTCCTGAACATGCTCCGGTTCCTCGCCAACGATCTCTGCGCCTCGCTCGTCGTCTTCGGTGTGAACGAAGCGCTGGAGGCGGTTCGAGGAGACGATCAATTGGCCCGACGTTTGGACGAACACTACCTGCCGCTCTGGGAAGACGATGTGGAGTTCTCTCGCCTGATCCAGACGTTGATCGCGGCGATGGCACTTGAGCAACGCTCAGGCCTTACAGTGGCGTCGCTTCGGACGATCCTGAAAGTGACCGGCGGCGTCACCTCGCGCGTGTTCATCATGATCAAATCCCTGGCTATCGATGCAATCGAGACCGGAGAAGAGCGGATCACGGACGAAGCGGTTCAAGCCTGGCAACCGGTTTGGACCAAGCATGCCTGGAACATCCCTCGACAGGCCGCGGCTGCATTCGGGTGACCGTCAGACCGCTACCGTTTCGACCGCCACCTTTGCGTGATGAGCTTCTGTCGAGCTGGATAGGTCGCTTGGCGAAGGCCAATTATTGTTCGGTCGAAGAGCTTTGTGGCTATCTGGGTTTGGGGCAGGGCAGGGTGCCGGAATGTGCAAGCGACCTGCAGATGGCGAACTGGGCCATGCTATGCGGGGTGGTTCAGCGGTCCCCGGATGAAATCGGCAGCATGGCTCTTCCGGATTCAATACATCATGATGTGCAATACGTGTCCCGGCATGACTTCCAGTATTGCCCGGGGTGTGTTGCGAAATCACCCGATTTGGTGCTTCGACATTGGCGCTTGGCATGGTCGATGACCTGCGAAATCTGTGGCCAGGCCTTGGAAGCCAAGAATCCAGCCAATGATGTATCACGCAGACTTCATGCACGCGCTTTGCGCGGCGCGGAAGTTCTGAAGACGGCTGCCGCCATGACCGATCTCGCGCGGTTGAACCGGATCAGTCTGACCCTGCAGGTCATATCGGTGCTGAAAATCGGGCGACTTTGGTCGCTCACCTCCGGGAACAAGCGCGAAAGGCTACTGGCACTTGCGGCGGTCGGTATAGGCACGACCCGTCCCTTGTTGGGTGCCGCCATCATATTGCGAGGAAACGACCGGGCGGCCCGGAAGTTGAGTCGCGTCTTTCCTCAACATCGCCGGGTGATCGAGCGGATCAGTGGATTGTCGCAGGACCTCAGTCGACCGCTTACTGGACTGGGTGAAACAGGGCATCCAACCGGCCATGAAACACATGGATTGTGCCGCTCAAAAGTGTCGGAGAGCGCTTTGCAAGCCGCTCGTCAGGCCATCTCAGAGCTCGGAGCAGACGCAAATCGTCAGGCGCTTCTGATGCGCGCCGATGCAATTTGGAAGCGCTAAAGTGGGGTCAAGTTAAAAGCCACGGCACCTGTGGATATATTGCAATTAAGGGTACAAAAAAGCCCCAAAAAGCTGTGAATCCGCAAATTCTGATTAATTAGGGTACAGTGACAGC
>NZ_JBQFMR010000031.1:0-3837 GCF_056531925.1 Ruegeria sp. J8 | reverse complement strand
ATAAAAAAGCCCCGCTTTTGTTGCGGGGCTTTTGGGTTCGTTTGTCTAGGCGGTTACGCGCAGGCTTGTACGGCGCGTTTGGTCATGACGCTGACCAGATGCGCGCGGTAGTCTTTGCTGCCATGCAGATCGCCGATCATGTTCATCGGGTTCACCTTGAGACCCATCAGCGCGTCGGCGCGGAACTCTTTTGTCAGGGCTTCCTCGGCCTCAGACCAGCGGAACACGCCGTCCTCGCTGGCACCGGTCACGGCCACGCGGACACTATCCGCAAACCGCGCCAGATAGACACCCACCAACGCAAAGCGCGAGGCCGGCTGCAGGAACTTCTGATAGCTCGCCGCCTGCGGCACCGGGAAGCGGATGGATGTGATGATCTCACCCTCGTCCAGCGCCGTGGTGAACATGCCCTGAAAGAAATCATCCGCCGCGATCTGCCGCGCATTGGTCACAATAGTTGCGCCCGAGCCCAACACACCCGCCGGATAACAGGCCGCCGGATCGTTATTGGCCACCGAGCCACCAATGGTGCCGCGATTGCGCACTGCCGGATCCCCGATTTGCCCCGCCAATGCTGCCAGCGCCGGATAGCTTGCCGCCGCCTCGCGCGCCACCGTGGCGTGGGTCGTCGCCCCACCGATAGCGACCGAGCCATCATCCTCGATGCAAACCCCTTGCATCTCGGCAATCCCGCTCAGCGACACCAGCGCCGAGGGCGCCGCCAACCGCTGCTTCAACGTCGGGATCAGCGTCTGACCACCCCCCAACGCCTGCGCATCCTCAGCCCCCAAAGCAGCCACCGCATCGGCGATGCTCGAGGGCTTCTCAAACTCGAAATTATACATTCCGCTTTTCCTTTCCAAAATCAGGACACGGCACGCCCCGCCCTTCTTCTGTTCAAAAATACCTCGGGGGTCCGGGGGCTGGCCCCCGGTCCACCCTCTCAACTCAGCTGTTCATCGCCGCCCAGACGCGCGACGGGCTGACCGGCATGTCGATGTGATCCACCGCTTTGCCGCCCGAGTTCATCGCATCCAGAACCGCATTGACCACAGCCGGCGGCGAGCCAATGGCCCCAGCCTCACCACAGCCCTTCACACCCAGCGGGTTATGCGTGCATGGCGTCTGGCTGGAATGATCCACGCCGTAGAAGGGCACATCATCGGCGCGCGGCATGGCGTAATCCATGAAGGACGCGCTCAGCAGCTGGCCATTCTCGTCATAGGCGCAGTTCTCCAGCAGAGCCTGACCGATACCCTGACCGATACCGCCATGCACCTGACCATCCACGATCATCGGGTTGACGATATTGCCAAAGTCATCGGCGGCGGTGAAGGCCTCGATGCTGACCTTGCCGGTCTCGGGGTCCAGTTCGACCTCGCAGGCATAGGCGCCCGAGGGGAAGGTAAAGTTGGCCGGGTCGTAAAACGCGGTCTCCTCCAGCCCCGGCTCGACCTCCAGCGGGTAGTTATGCGGCACATAGGCCGTCAGGGTCACATCGCCCCAGGCCACCGATTTATCGGTGCCCGCCACGCTGAACTGACCATCCTTCAGCTCAATATCAGCCTCCGACGCCTCCAGCAGGTGAGCGGCGATCTTCTTGGCCTTGTCGATCACCTTCTCGGTGGCCTTGACCATGGCCGAGCCACAGACCGCCAGCGAACGCGAGCCATAGGTGCCCATCCCAAACGGGATCTTCGAGGTGTCGCCATGCACGATCTCGACCATCGACTCGTCGATGCCGATCATGTCGGCCACAACCTGCGGGAAGGCGGTCTCATGCCCTTGTCCATGGCTGTGTGCACCGACCATGACACTGATCGAGCCGGTGGCGTTCACCCGCACGGTCGCCGCGTCATAGAGACCCGCGCGCGCGCCCAGCATGCCCACGATGTTCGACGGCGCTATGCCGCAGGCCTCGATATAGCAGTTGATCCCAAGGCCCCGCAGCTTGCCCTTGGCCTCGCTTTCCGCGCGCCGCGCGGCAAAGCCGGCCAGATCGGCGGCGGCCTCCAGCTTGTCCATGGTCCCGTTGTAATCGCCAGTGTCATAGGTCAGCGCCACCGGCGTGTCATAGGGGAACTGGGTGATGAAGTTCTGCCGGCGCAGCGCAATGGGATCGACCCCCAACTCGCGCGCGGCTTTGTCGACGACGCGCTCCAGCTGATAGGTCGCCTCGGGCCGGCCCGCGCCGCGATACGCATCCACCGGCACCGTGTTGGTGAACATCGCCTTCACGTTCACCTGAATGACCGGCGTCTTGTAATTGCCTGCCATCAGCGTGCCGTGCAGCCATGTGGGCACGGAACTTGAGAAGGTCGACAGATAGGCGCCAAGGTTCGCAAAGGTGTTGGTGCGCAGACCGACAAAGTTATTGTCCGCATCCAGCGCCAGTTCGATCGTGCTGACATGGTCGCGGCCATGAGCATCGGACATGAACGCCTCGGACCGGCTGGCCGACCACTTCACAGGCCGGTTGCAGGCCTTGGCCGCAAAGGTCACAAATGCCTCTTCCGCATAATGGAAGATCTTGGTGCCAAAACCACCGCCCACATCCGGGGCCACAACGCGCACCTTATGCTCCGGCAGGCCCAGCACAAAGGCGCACATCAGCAGACGGATCACATGCGGGTTCTGCGAGGTGGTATAGAGCGTATACTCCTCGGTCCCGCGGCTGTATTCCGCCACCGCCACGCGCGGCTCCATTGGGTTGGCAACCAGACGGTTGTTCACCAGATCCAGCGTGGTCACATGGGCCGCATTGGCAAAGACCTCATTGACCTTAGCGTCATCCGCCTCACCCAGCTGCCAGTCATAGCAGATGTTGTTCTTCAGATCGTCATGGACCAGCGTCGCGCCCTCCTGGGCGGCAGCTTTCATGTCGATCACGGCGGGCAGTTCTTCGATATCGAGATCGATCGCCTCGGCCGCGTCGCGCGCCTGTTCCAGGCTGTCAGCCACCACGGCCGCGATGGGATCGCCCACATGACGCACTTTACCTTGCGCCAGAATGGGGTGCGCCGGTTCCTGCATGGGCGCACCGTGCTTGTCGGTCACCTCCCAGCCGCAGGGGATGCCACCCACCCCTTCGAAATCCTTGCCGGTAAACACTTTGACCACACCAGGCATGGCCTCAGCGGCCGAGGTGTCGATGCTGGTGATCCGGCCATGCGCGATATCCGAGCGCAGGAAATACACATAGGCCTGTCCGGCCACGTTGATGTCGTCGGTATAATTGCCCGCTCCGGTCAGAAAGCGCACGTCCTCGCGCCGCTTGGAACTGGCTCCGATGCCACTGTCTTTGGGCATTGCTTGATCTCCTCCCTGGAAAAGAATTTTCGACGAAAATTCTTGCCCGCCGCCCTATTCGGCAGCGATGTTGCTCACGTCCTGACCCGATGCGGCCATGATCGCCTTGACGATGTTATGATAGCCCGTGCACCGGCACAGGTTGCCTTCCAGATAATGCCGGATCTCGGCCTCGGTCGGACGCGGATTGTCCTTCAGCAAGGCCGCCGCACTCATCACCATCCCCGGCGTGCAGAACCCGCACTGAAGACCGTGATGATCCTGAAACGCCTGCTGGATCACGTTCAAAGACCCATCCGCAGTCGCCTGACCTTCAATCGTGCCAACATCAGACCCGTCCGCCTCAAGCGCAAGCATGTTGCAAGACTTCACAGCCTGACCATCAACATGCACAACACACGCACCACATTGCGCCGTGTCACACCCAACATGCGTCCCCGTCATCCCCAAATGATCACGCAAAAAGCCAGACAATAACGTCCGTCCCTCAACTTCACCGCTCACAGCTACGCCGTTCACAGTCATCGA
>NZ_JBQFMR010000030.1:0-4027 GCF_056531925.1 Ruegeria sp. J8 | reverse complement strand
GTGTCGAGGATGCATTCATGCGCCACACGACCGGATTCGGAGGTGTAGAGGATCGGATAGGCATCCTGCAGACGCGCTGCGATATAGTTGGCGTTCAGGATCGCAACCTTGGTCGCCTGCGTCAAACCCGCACCACCCATCAGCAGCACATAGGCCCATGAGACCGGCAGGATCGAGGGCGAGCCAAAGGGCGCCGCAGAGACCGGCCCCACGGCGGTGCCGTATTCCGGGTGACCGGGCAGATGCTCTTCCAGATGCGCCTTGACGCCGATCGGGCCCATGCCGGGGCCACCACCGCCATGCGGGATGCAGAAGGTCTTGTGCAGGTTCAGGTGGCTGACATCGCCGCCAATGTCTCCGGGACGCGACAGGCCGACCATGGCGTTCATGTTGGCCCCGTCGATATAGACCTGACCGCCGTGGTCATGGGTGATCTGGCAGACCTCCTGCACGGTGGTCTCGAACACGCCATGGGTCGAAGGGTAGGTGATCATGCAGCCGGCCAGATGATCCGAATGCTTCTCGGCCTTGGCGCGGAAGTCATTCAGGTCGATATTGCCGTTCTCATCCGATTGCACCGGCACCACCTGCCAGCCCACCATCTGCGCCGAGGCCGGGTTGGTCCCGTGCGCCGAGGTTGGGATCAGGCAGACATTGCGGTGCCCTTCGCCGCGGGCGAAGTGATAGTTGCGGATGGTCAGCAGGCCTGCATACTCGCCCTGCGCGCCCGAGTTGGGCTGCTGGGAGATCGCGTCATAGCCGGTGATCTGGCACAGCTTGTCGTTCAGATCGGCAATCATCTCATGATAGCCCTGCGCCTGATCTTCCGGAGCAAAGGGGTGCAGATTGCCGAACTCGGGCCAGGTGACCGGGATCATCTCGATCGTGGCGTTCAGCTTCATGGTGCAGGAGCCCAGCGGGATCATCGCCCGGTCCAGCGCCAGGTCGCGGTCGGCCAGACGGCGCATATAGCGGGTCATCTCGGCCTCGGCCCGGTTCTTGTGGAAGATCGGGTGAGTCAGATAGGGCGTCTCGCGCAGGGCGTAATCCGGCAGGCGGTACGCCACGTTCGAGCTGTCATCCTGACGGTCGATGCCGAAGGCGCCCCAAACCGCCTCAATCGTCTCGGCGCGGGTCTGTTCATCCAGGCTGATGCCCACTTTCGTCTCGCCGACCTTGCGCAGGTTGATGCCACGGGCAACGGCGGCCTCCATAACGGTGGTCTGCAAGTGGCCGACCTCGACCGTGATGGTGTCAAAGAACACCTCGGGTTCGACCGAGAAGCCCGCCTCTTCCAGACCGGCGGCCATGCGCGAGGTTTTGCGGTGCACCGATTGCGCAATCGCCTTGATGCCGTCGGGGCCGTGATAGACCGCGTACATCGAGGCCATCACCGCCAGCAGCGCCTGCGCGGTACAGACGTTCGAGTTGGCTTTTTCGCGGCGGATATGCTGCTCGCGGGTCTGCAGCGCCAGGCGGTAGGCCTTGTTGCCCCGGCTGTCGATGCTGACACCGATGATCCGGCCCGGCATCGCGCGCTTCAGCTTGTCGGTGGTCGCCATATAGGCGGCATGGGGCCCGCCATAGCCCATCGGCACGCCAAAGCGCTGGGTCGATCCGATGGCGATATCCGCGCCCATCTCACCCGGTGACTTCAGCAGCGCCAGCGACAGGATGTCGGCGGCGACGATGGCAATCGCTTTGTGCTCATGCAGCGCCGCGATCTCGGCGGTGAAGTCGCGCACATGGCCGTGGGTGCCGGGGTATTGGAAGATCGCGCCAAAGACGGCGCCTGCTTCCAGTTGGTCGGGATCGCCCACCTGTACGTCGATGCCCAAGGGCTCGGCGCGGGTTTTGATCACAGCGATGGTCTGCGGGTGGCAGTTGCGGTCGACAAAGAAGGCGGCGTTGTTGGCCTTGGACCGACCACCGCGCTTGGCCATCGCCATGGCCTCAGCCGCGGCGGTGGCTTCGTCCAGCAGCGAGGCATTGGCCACGTCCAGCCCGGTCAGATCGCTGACCATGGTCTGGAAGTTCAACAGCGCCTCAAGCCGGCCCTGGCTGATCTCGGGCTGATAGGGCGTATAGGCGGTGTACCAGGCCGGGTTTTCCAGGATGTTGCGCAGGATTGGCGCCGGCGTGGTGGTGCCGTAATAGCCCTGACCGATCAGCGAGGTCAGAACCTTGTTCTTGCTCGCCACCTCTTTCATGTGGAACAGCGCATCGCGTTCCGTCATCGCCGGACCCCAGTCCAGCGGCTCTTTCTGGCGGATCGCGGGCGGGACGGTGGCGTCGATCAGCGCGTCCAGCGTCTTGAAGCCGATCACCTTGAGCATGTCGCGCATCTCGGTCGGGCTGGGCCCGATATGGCGGCGATTGGCAAAGTCATAGGCTTCGTAGTCGGTCAGTTTGAAAGCCATTGCAGCGCTCCTATGAATAAGTCAGGTCGGGCGGAGACCACGCAGGCCTCCGATACATCATCACGAGCCGGTTCGGCCCGAACGGGCGAAGCCCTGTACAGGGCCCCGGTCTGGATCAGCCGATGAAGGCCTTGTAGCCAGCTTCGTCCATCAGATCTTCGAGTTGCGACGCGTCCGCGATCTTGATCTTGTAGATCCACGCCTCACCCTCGGGGTCTTCGTTCAGCGCGCCGGGATTGTCGGCCAGTGCTTCGTTGACCTCGGTGATCTCGCCATCCACCGGCGCATAGAGTTCCGAGGCCGCCTTGACGGATTCGATCACGCCGATCTCGCCGTCTTTCTCGAACTCGTCACCCACTTCCTGCTGTTCCACGAAGACCACATCGCCCAGCTGCTCGGCGGCGTGCTTGGTGATGCCCAGCGTGGCCGTGTCGCCGTCCACATCCAGCCATTCATGTTCTTCGGAATAATAGGTTGCCATGGTCTTTCTCTCCTGACTTCAACGCTTGTAATTCTGGGTGACGAAGGGCAGCGCCACAACCTCGGCCGGTTGCGGCTTGCCCCGGATGATCAGGTTGACCACCTCGCCCGGCGCGCCATGGCCCGCCGCCACATAGCCCATCGCCACCGGTCCACCCACCGTGGGGCCAAACCCGCCCGAGGTGATCTGGCCAATGCTATTGCCCTCGGCGCATTGGATTTCCACGCCCTGACGTGCAGGCGCTCGACCTGTCGGCTTGATGCCCACCAGCTTGCGTGCAGGCCCGTCGGCCAGTTCCTTTTGGATACGCGCAGCGCCGGGAAAGCCGCCCTCCTCCTTGCGGCGCTTCTGGATTGCCCAAGCCAACGAAGCTTCGATCGGAGAGGTGCTCTGGTCGATGTCATTGCCGTAAAGACACAGCCCCGCCTCCAGCCGCAGGCTGTCGCGCGCGCCCAGACCGGCGGCTTCACAATCCTCATGCGCCAGGAACGCGCGGGTCACTTCTATGGCCTTGTCCTCGGGGATCGAGATCTCGTACCCGTCCTCACCGGTGTAACCCAGGCGTGAGATACGGCATTCAACGCCGTTGATATCCGCCACCGTGGTTTCCATGAACTTCAGATCCCGCGCCGCAGGGCAGAGATCGCCCACCACATCCTCGGCCTTGGGTCCCTGCACCGCAACCAGCGCACGGTCGAAGATCTCGGTCACTTCGACGCCGTCCAGATGTTCGCGCATATGCGGAATGTCCTGATGCCGCAGCGCCGCGTTCACTACCACAAAGTAATGGTCCCCCGCATTCGACACGATCAGGTCATCCATGATCCCGCCGTCTTCGTTCGTAAAAAAACCGTAGCGCGCCTTGCCCTCTTTCAGCGTCGCAAAAGCCTGCGGGCACAAAGCTTCCAGCTTCTCCCCCACATTCTCACCGCGCAGAATCACCTGACCCATATGGCTGACGTCAAACACCGCAGCCCTCTCGCGACACTGCGAATGCTCACCCATAATCCCCAAAGAATACTGAACAGGCATCTCCCACCCAGCAAAATCAACCATCTTCCCGCCCAACTCAACATGCAAGTCATACAAAGGCGTGCGCCGCGGTAATGTCATATCTATAACCTTT
>NZ_JBQFMR010000029.1:0-4078 GCF_056531925.1 Ruegeria sp. J8 | reverse complement strand
GCCGCATTTTTGTCGCCTGCGGCTTATGCTGAGGAGTTCATCACGATTGGCACGGGTGGTGTAACGGGCGTTTATTATCCGACGGGTGGCGCGATTTGTCGTTTGGTTAACAAGGGCCGTAAGGAGCATGGGGTTCGGTGTTCGGTGGAATCGACGGGTGGGTCGGTTTACAACATCAACACCATCCGCGAGGGTGAGCTGGAGTTTGGTGTGGCGCAGTCTGACTGGCAGTACCATGCTTACAACGGCACCTCGAAATTCGAAGATGCGGGCGCGTTTGAGAACCTGCGCGCGGTGTTCTCGGTCCATCCTGAGCCGTTCACGGTTGTGGCGCGCGCGGATGCGGGGATTTCCAGCTTTGAAGACCTCAAGGGCAAGCGCGTGAACATCGGCAACCCGGGTTCGGGTCAGCGCGGCACGATGGATGTTGTGCTTGAGGCCGTGGGCTGGACGCTGGACGATTTCGAGCTGGCCTCGGAGCTGAAAGCGGCTGAGCAGTCGGCGGCGCTGTGCGACAACCAGATCGATGCGATGATCTACACCGTGGGTCACCCGTCGGGCTCGATCCAGGAGGCGACCACTGCGTGTGATTCCGTTCTGGTGAACGTGACCGGCGATGCTATCGATGGTCTGATCGACGGCAATTCCTACTACCGCACCGCGACCATCCCCGGTGGCATGTATCGCGGCTCGGATGGCGACACCACGACCTTTGGTGTGGGCGCGACCTTTGTGACCTCGGCGGATGTATCCGATGACGCGGTCTATGCGGTTGTCAGCTCGGTCTTTGAAAACTTTGACGATTTCAAAAAGCTGCACCCGGCATTTGCGAACCTGAAGCCCGAAGAGATGATCTCGGACGGTCTGTCGGCGCCGCTGCATCCGGGTGCCGAGAAGTACTACAAGGAAAAAGGCTGGCTGCAGTAAGCCGGACCTGATGTGGGGCGCGCCTGTGACGGGCGCGCCCCTTTTGCACCCGGAGCAGCCGGGTGGACGATAAGGCCGAAACGGCCATATGACGGGGAGACGCCAGATGAGTTCCGACACACAATCCAACCGCCCGCTATCCGAGGAAGAGCTTCAGGATCTGGTGGCGTCCTCTGACGCGGGCGCGCGCAATCCGGCGGGGAATGTGGGGCTGTTTCTGGCCATCGTGGCGGTGCTGTGGTCGGTCTTTCAGGTGGTGCTGGCCTCGCCCTTGTCGAATGTGCTGCTGCCGGGCAGCGTGGTGAACAACTCGCGCCAGATCCATCTGGCCTTTGCGATCTTTCTGGCCTTTGCGGCCTATCCGGCGCTGAAATCCAGCCCGCGCAATTACATCCCCGTGCAGGATTGGATCATGGGCGTGGTGGGTGCGGTGATCGCGCTTTATGGTTATATTTTCTACGAAAAAGTCGTGAACAATGGCCTGCTGGCCGATGACGTGGACAAATGGGTGGCCCTGGCTGGGTTGCTGTTGCTGTTCGAGGCCGCGCGGCGTGCGCTTGGCCCGGCGATGGCGATCATTGCCACGATTTTCCTGGCCTATGTGTTCTTTGGCTCATCCTCCTGGGTGCCCGAGGTGATCCAGTGGAAGGGCGCCAGCCTGAAAAAGGCCATGAGCCATATGTGGATCACGTCCGAAGGTGTGTTTGGCATCGCTTTGGGCGTCTCGACCAAGTTCGTCTTCCTCTTCGTGCTGTTCGGTGCGCTTTTGGATAAGGCGGGTGCGGGCAATTACTTTATCAAGATGGCCTTTGGCGCGCTGGGTCACCTGCGCGGCGGCCCGGCCAAGGCGGCTGTGGTGGGGTCAGCGGCGACCGGACTGATCTCTGGTTCTTCGATTGCCAATGTGGTGACTACCGGCACCTTCACCATCCCGCTGATGAAGCGGGTGGGCTTTTCCAGCGAACAGGCGGGCTCGGTCGAGGTCGCCTCTTCGGTGAACGGTCAGATCATGCCGCCGGTGATGGGGGCAGCGGCCTTTTTGATGGTGGAATATGTGGGCATTTCCTATGTCGAGGTGATCACGCATGCCTTCCTGCCGGCGGCGATCTCGTACATCGCACTGGTCTATATCGTGCATCTTGAGGCGGTGAAGCGGAACATGCCGACGCTGGGCAACCGCGTGGTGTCGATGGGCCGCACGATCGGTGGCATGGCGCTGTTCTTTGTGGGCTTTGCCGGGCTGTGCTATGGCATCCAATACCCGATCAAGGCGGTGATTGCGCTGATCCCCGGTGCCTCGGGTCTGGTGCTGTCGGCGCTGGTTGTTGTGGCCTATATGATCTTGCTGAAGCTGGCCTCGGGGGTCGAGGATCTCGTCCCCGATGACCCCAACGCCAAAGAGGTCGAGCTGCCGGTCATTGCCGAGATCTACAAGGCCGGTCTGCATTACCTGCTGCCGATCATCGTGCTGGTCTACTTCCTGATGATCGAGCAGAAATCGCCAGGTCTGTCGGCTTTCTGGGCCACATCGCTGCTGTTCGTGATCCTGCTGACGCAGAAGCCGCTGAAGTCGATCTTCCGGGGTGAGAACAACACGGCCAATGCCTTCATGGCTGGCGTGGCCGACCTGTGGAACGGCCTGATCGACGGCGCGCGCAACATGATCGGCATCGCACTGGCCACCGCCACTGCAGGCGTGATTGTGGGCACCGTGACGCTGACCGGTGTGGGGCAGGTGATGGCCGATCTGGTCGAGTTCCTGTCGGGCGGCAACCTGATCGCCATGCTGGCGCTGGTGGGCCTGCTCAGCCTTATTCTGGGCATGGGCCTGCCGACCACGGCGAACTATATCGTCGTCAGCTCGCTGATGGCGGGTGTGGTCGTGGAACTGGGCGCGCAGGACGGTCTGATCGTGCCGCTGATCGCGGTGCATCTGTTTGTGTTCTACTTCGGCATCATGGCCGATGTGACGCCGCCCGTGGGTCTGGCCAGCTTTGCCGCTGCTGCCGTGTCAGGAGGCGACGCGATCAAGACGGGCTTCACCGCCTTCTTCTATTCCTTGCGCACCGTGGCGCTGCCGTTCGTGTTCATCTTCAACACCGATCTCTTGCTGATTGATGTGGGCTGGGTGCAGGGCATTCTGGTGGCCATCTCTGCGACCATCGCGATCCTGATCTTCACCGCCGGCACCATGGGCTGGTTCCTGACCCGCAACCGCATCTACGAAAGCGTGGCGCTGATCCTGATCGCCTTTGCGCTGTTCCGTCCGGACTTCTTCATGAACCGCATCGCGCCGCCCTTCGCGCAGATCGACCCGGCACAGCTGGAGCAAGCCGTGGGCGACGCCGCACCGGGCAGCACCCTGCGGATCGAGGTCGCGGGCCCCGATTTTGACACCGGCAACATGACCGAAACCACCGTGGTCCTGACGGTCGGCGACGAGGGTGATGGTGCGGCCCGCATCGACGCCCTTGGCCTGTTGCCGCTTGAGGAGGACGGCCTGGTCAAGCTGGATGAGCCTCTGTTCGGCACCCCGGTCTCGGACGAGCTGTCGAACTTCGACTACTACGCCGACGAGCCCGTCCGCATCACCACCGTGCAGGCCCCCCAGAACCAGCCCCCCAAAGAGCTGATCTTCATCCCGGCGCTGATCTTGCTGGGCTTCATCGCCTTCCTGCAACGCAGCCGTGCAGCCCGCACAAGCGAACAAGAGGTAACATCATGATCAAATCCGTCCTCTGTGCCGTAGATGCCGGGAAGCCCGAAACCGATGCCGAGGTCCTACGTCAGGCCGCGCGGCTGGCAGAGCTCGACAATGCTCAGCTTGATGTTGTTACGGTGCTGCCCGATTTTGGGGAATCCTTTGTCGGCAGCTTCTTCGAGCCCGAGCATCACGAGCAAGCCGTGGCCAAAGCGCAAGAAGCGCTCGAGGCGCTGGGTCAATCGGTCCTGGGCGAAGCGCGCAACGCACAGGTACGCCATGTGGTCGCCACGGGCACGGCCTATCAGAAAATCCTGCACACGGCCAAAGAAGCAGGCAGCGACCTGATCGTCATCGGCGCACACCGGCCCGACCTCAAAGACTACCTCCTCGGCCCAAACGCAGCACGCGTCGTCAGACACTCAGAAGTCTCAGTCTACGTCGTGCGCT
>NZ_JBQFMR010000028.1:0-4792 GCF_056531925.1 Ruegeria sp. J8 | reverse complement strand
CAGGTTGGTGGACCAGACGGTCAATCCGGAACGATTGAAAGCTCTCAGTTCTCGGAAGCTGGTACGCTCGTCATGCTGCGTGATGCAGGTGGAACACTTTGGCGCTGCATTGCATACAAGGATGGAAGCATTGGAGAGATGTCGGTTGTGGAAGCGATGGACGATGGCGGTGGAGCCATGGCAGGCGCCGCCGGTTCTACTGGTAGCCAGCGTGTCAAGTTCGATGCTGGTTCCACCGGCGCCGAACTCGTTGGTGAACTCGCGCCCGGAGCGTCGCAGCAATATGTTCTCGGTGCCAAAAACGAACAGTTCCTTTACGTCCGCGTTGCTCCGCGAAATGGCTCTTTGGACTACGTTATTCGTAACCCCGATGGTTCTGAATTGTTGGGATTGATGTCGGCGGACAAGGAGTATCGAGGACAGCTTTGGCAATCCGGTGATCATGTTGTGGAGGTCATCAATCGCAGCAACTCTTCCGTGGACTACAACGTAATTTTCGGAATTGAATAGGTGATCAACCAGAAACCCAGGAACGCAAGTCCAAAAAAGAGAGGGAAAAACAGATGAAATCCAAAATACTATTGGTGATCGGCACGATGTGCGTTTCGGCGCTTGCAGCATGCGATGAGAGTAGCGGTTCGGTGGATGCAAGTGCACCAACTGTGGGCAGCTCTAGCGATCTTTCGTCATTTGAAGGGGCAAGAGCGGGCCAAGCTGAAATGGGCATTCAAAGCCTCGGGTTTGAACTCATCCGAAGCGAAGGTCTGACCTCGTACTGGTTTAACAAGGATACTGGTGCATGTGCTCAGATCACGACATCCGAGGGAAGGTACTCAGATGTAGCAATGCTGCCATCAAGTGACTGCTGACAAAATTCCATCAATCCCAAATCTGAAAGAAGGAACTCACACTTGCATTTCGACCTGGCACATGCGGCGGTCATCATCGCCGCTCTAGTTATCACAAACATGGCATTGAAATCGGCGGGGGTGATCAATGAAGAAAACAAGCACCAATGGAACTGGAAAGTTGTTCTAGCCTACTTCGTAGTCGTCGTTATCATCAATCTCGTGTGGCCCATCTAAAGTTTCACAGCGGAAAGCTATTTGCCCACTTGATATGGTTGTCATGAACTAGCCTTTCCGAGAGACTATCAGGTCGCAAGAGTTTGAGCATTAAAGGTTCAAGAAAAGAAAGGAATTGGCATGCGGTTTTTGGCGTCCCTCATATTCATTGGTGTTCTCGCAACCGCTGCGAATTCTGACGTGACCAGTCGAAATGGCGGTCCAAGCAACAGTCAAATGCTTTCAAAGGGTGGTGACGGAGGCATTGATGGTGTCGCTTTCTTTCGCCCTGTCTTAAGCGGAGTGTTGTATCGATCCGGTTTCAAGGGCGGCGACAAGGATCGAACTGGCCTAAGTGAGGGTCAACGCGAAACTCTATGCGGTGAAGGGTTTTCAACCGGGTTTTATGCCGACTTTGGCAAAAACACTGAATACGGTCGCACAAGTTGTGGAAACGGATCCTTTGACTATCAAAGTGCCAGATCCTCCCGACCCGATGCTGTCATGGCTTCCATACACGAGGTGATTCAAAACCCTGGAAAAGGCCCTGTCCTGGTGCATTGCATGTGGGGCGTTCATTCCTCGGGGGCATTGTCGGCAATGGCGCTCGTTCAATTTTGTGGTTGGACGGAAGAAAGGGCCAAGGAATATTGGAATGATGCCCGAAACGGAGCCCCTTGTTCAGGCGGGTGCGACCAGTGGATTGACGCAAAGTTCTCCAACTTCAGTGTCGACCCAAAATTGAAGATCTCCACCGAACAACAGGCAGCGATTTGCCCCAAATGATATTGGGAGGACTATCCAAATGAGGTTCAATCTTCTGGGGTCACTTGCTTTCATTGCACCCACTGTCTTGTGGGCCAACGACGATGTTCTCGGTGAAGCCACGACATTTGATAGTCCCAACGGCGTTACTGAACGCTGTATTCGGATCGAAAAAGCTCCAACGGGCGAGTATAAGAAAAGCGATCTTGAGGAAGAAACGGCCTATTGCGAGATCGATTTCTATGCCCCCGAAATTGCTATTTGCCCAAAAACCTGGAGCACCAGCCCAGGAATGGCAGTCTACGATATTTCGGAAGGACCTTACGTGGGGAACCGTTCTGAATTCGAGAGAAACGCTTGCAAGGAGGGGAAGGCGGCAAAAGATCTGGCTAAGGACAGGGTGGCTAAATTCAAGTCCACCATGAACCAAAAAGGCACCAGTGGAACCTTTTCCACCTCGTCGCTGCTTTACTATCATTTCTCCAGATATTTCGACGCGACTGTAAAAGTTCCAGTCGCCGTTTGGCGTAGCATGGACGCCCAGGCGCATTTTTCCGAGGTCGCCGAGCCTGGTCTTGCGATTTCTGGTGGCTCTCATGGCGGGCGCATGAACCACGAAGGCTGGCGAGTCTTCGCAGCTGCGGATGCTGACCCGAACTCATACCAGCCAACCGACGATCTGTTCAACGCAGATCGAACGCAAATATACGGTGTGCTGCTTGATAGCCCTGGGCATCGATACGGCTCGGAAATCAACGGCACCCGTAAATCTGGTTGGGGGAAAGGTCAGAACCGCGATTTTCAGGAAACTCCTGCTTTCTTGGCTTTGCGTTCTTCAAAACCCTTGCCAGAGGCCATTGTAGAGGGCGTTGGAGAAGGTCGAAGAGACCGGATGATCAACAAGGATCTCGGTCCCGATGTCAGCGACCAACAGATGGCATTTTGGATGCAAGAACTTACCGAGATTGTACTCCTCGATTTCATCTTTAGCCAGCAGGACCGCGTAGGAAACATAGACTTCACACCCTATTGGTATTGGGTCGAAGACGGAAAGCTGAAGCATAAGAAAGCCAAGCACCATGAGCCAAACGATGGAGAGGTTCCCGACGACGCATTATTGATCCGTCGCAGCAATCTAAACGACAACGATGCTGGTGGGCGTGTCGAATACGCCAACTTCGCGAAATCTACTCAAATGCTGGAGAAAATTCGCCACTTCTCTCCAAGCACGTATCGGCGCTTGGTTGCATTGAATAGTGACCTTCAATCCCAAGGCCCAGTCTATGACTGGCTATCGCAAAGCTTTGGGTTGTCAGACAGTCAGATTGCACAAGTTGTCAAAAATACTGCGCTGGCAACGTCCATTCTCCAGAGCAATTGCTCAAATGGCGATGTGATGTTCGACTTGGATCCTGTCGCATTCTTTTTGAGAAACGGCACTGAGGTAGAGGCTGTGGACTGTTATGTACCGTAGGTGTTCTGCTCTTATTGCGGTGTTTATTTGGACCGCTCTGCTCGCCTGCAAAGCGGCGGCATTGGATGTCATCGTCATATCGGATCTGAATGGAAGCTATGGTTCGGTAAGATACGATGCCCGCGTCGACAAGGCGATTGAGCGCATAATCGAGATTGATCCAGATCTGGTTATTTCGACCGGAGATATGGTTGCGGGACAGCGCATTCCCAACTTGTCCGACAAACAGGTCAGGGATATGTG
The DNA here is from genome assembly GCF_056531925.1 of Ruegeria sp. J8. NCBI lineage: Bacteria > Pseudomonadati > Pseudomonadota > Alphaproteobacteria > Rhodobacterales > Roseobacteraceae > Ruegeria > Ruegeria sp. J8. The sequence continues at coordinate 1,246 of NZ_JBQFMR010000028.1, read as the reverse complement.
GAATGCGTTTCACGAGGTCGTATCAGATCCATTCAAGGCTGCCGGCATTCCATTTGCGGTCACACCTGGAAACCATGATGCCTCCGCCTACCGTGGGTTCGAGCGTGAAAGAAAAATATACGCAGAGGAATGGACGCCGAGAAAACCAGGCGTCGACTTCCTGGTTTCAGATGACTACCCGTTCTTCTACGCATTTGAGATGCAGGGCATTACGTTTGCGTCTTTGGATGCAACGACCCTAGGACCCCTATCCGGTGACCAGCAGGACCGGTTACAGGAATTGGGTGCAGACGGAGACCCGATTGTCACTTTCAGTCACCTCCCACTTTGGCCGTTCGCGATCCAGCGCGAACGCGAAATCATCGGTGACCCAACACTTGAAAAAATCTATTTGGAAAGCGGTGTCGTTCTGCATCTGTCAGGCCACCATCATGCCTTCTATCCCGGTTGGAAAGACGGGGTAGCTTACGTCTCTCAAGCTTGTTTGGGGGGTGGCCCGCGACGGCTTATTGGCTCAAAAGCCAGATCACCTCACAGCTTCACTCATGTTACGTTCCAGCCAAACGGAGAGTTTGGGATAGCAGTATATCGAGGGCCTGATTTCGAAAGGTCGGTAAACTTCAAGTCGCTCCCGAAAGAGATCAGATCCCCGAACGCGGTGTTGAAACGTTTAGACCTTGTTAAATGACTAGAGGTTGAGTTTCAGTTCAACTTTTTCAGGAACCAGATCGTTTATCATCTCTTCTATCCGAGCTTCTGAAAGTCCACCCGAGGTGATGAACAGCAATGAAACGCGAGATTTTCCGGGGACGTGGTGTTTTCTGACCAGCTTCCATCCAGCGTCTGCGGCCATAGCTTCAATGGCGCCGCTGACATTCAACGAGTGCTCTTCGTCTGAGGCCTTGAGGGAAATCTCTACACCCTTGTTTCTTCCACCAAGCCAAATAAAACACCAACATACAACCGCCACCAGTGTGGCCATCAGCGGCAAGCCCAGACCGACCGCAAGACCAAGAACAGTCACGATTATCATTTCGACAGTGTCCACCGGATCATCGAGATTGGAGCGGAACCTGAGCAACGCTCCGATTCCAAATATGACAAAACCGATCATTGACCCGTGCTGAACCACCAGAAAACCAACCGCCATGCCGATAAGCGCATACAGGAAGAAAAGCCTTGGCATAACTATGTCGCGGACGCTTCTACGGGCTTTACGTCTCACCGGATGATAGACGATCAAGCC
>NZ_JBQFMR010000027.1:0-7149 GCF_056531925.1 Ruegeria sp. J8 | reverse complement strand
TCGATTCCGGGGGCTGAAGACTGGTCGCTGGTGCTGGTGGTTGGCGGGGCTCAATTAGAAATGGGATATCTCCCGAACGTCCGGCGTCACATGATAAATGTGGCTCCTCAGTTTATTTTGCCGTGGCAGACCTAAAGCGTAGTCTGCTGCTGCAAACGCAGCATCCCAAGTCTCGGCGTGTTGAGGGCCACCCATTTCGCTGTCATTGAGAAAGCTGACAAAGAGCAACTTCGCGTCAACCCCGTGCTCCCGAAGCCACCAAAGGAAAGCTAAGCGATTGGCGTACTGATAATAAAGTTCCGACCAGTTAACATGGTCTCCAATTCCGAGATCGGCACGGACTGTCGCGAAAGCACGATTAATCTGCTCTCGTGAACGTTGACCAGCCTGCGACGGGGGCGAGAAAAATTCGCGAATGTGAGCCTTTGCTTCGACTAGAACTGGACCATGCGAAGTTAAACCTAAAGCATCCCACTGAGGCCCTCGTTGAGGCCAGAAGTCCTTCAAGGATGCAGTAAGGTGCCCGATTCCGAGGCGATTCAAAAAGGCCGCATCGCGATATTCGGCGTAGTCGTCTTCCTCTAGGGGCGAGACCCATTCAATGGTTGGAAGCTTTCTCGGCTGCAGGACCTCTGGACATCTGTCGACCGCTGCTTGAATCCATTTTAAGCTTCCTTTTGTTCCCTTCGGTTGGATAATTCTCATATTCACTCGACCGTATAGTTTGAACTCAATGCGTTTGGAGGAGCTCTATCCTCTCTGCGGAGCCAATGTATGCAGGCCTTTGGCTCGCGCCACCGTCGTAGTCGCTGGATTTCCTTTCTTTTTGAGAGCTCGTCAGCGAGATAAACTAAAATGACGGTTAAATGGGATGTAAGTGGCCTCTTAAGTTGAGGCCGGATGCCCCGACAAGCCCACCACATCGGTTTTCTCAACACCTTTGTTAAGCAATAAGTAGGCGTATCCCCCCACGATAACCAATGAAATCAAACCCGCTGCAATAGCGACTTCTCTCGCTATCGGGATGCCGAAGATCATCACTAACGCACCATTAGATACCCCAGCATTTAATGCCAGAGCCTCAATCACTGGAAGACCAGCGACTTTCGCAATCACTGCGCTATTCATTGCTCCAACAGATGATCCAAGAGCTGAGAACGCTGAAACAAGTCCGGGACTTACAGCCGCAGCGGTTTCAGAAACTATGATTATGGCTCCACTTGCCGACTTCATGGCCAAGAAAGTCGAGGTGGTTGCGGTGCCCAAAATGGCACCAGTGAAACCGCCTGCTGCGGCTCCTGCGACACTAACGATACCTGTGGCAATAGTCGTCGCGGTGCCTGAGACTATTAGAGCGCCACCATAAGCACCAGCCGCTAGCGTTGCTCCTGCTCCGACAACAGCTGCTCCGGCAATCTTCGCGCCGATCAAAGCGTCTCGATGGTCAATTACTCCATCATTATTGGCATCAAAGGCAGATTTTGGAGGTATTGCCTTACTTCCTATTTTCTTCGCGGCGTGGACGAAGTCCTTGTAATCTACTTTTCCATCACCGTTGACATCCATCGACTGTTTAGACGGGGTCAGAGCGTTAAGTGTTTTCTTGATAACCATTCTAAAGTTCCAACTTGATACTAACTGTCCCTCACCCTAACAGCTTAAAACTTTAAAATTCGACACTTTTTTTGACAAAAAATCAAAGCAGAAGTCCCCCGGCAACCCGCAAAGGGCCGCCGAGGGATAGTTTTTAGGGTGGTCTTCGGTTGACGACATAGTCAGCCAACCACTGCCAGTACGCTTCAGCATCACGAAACCCTTGAGCACGAGCGGCCAGATCTTCTGCTGCCCTACGAGTGCAACCACCGTCGTATTCAGCGATCGCTGCCCGTTCCTCAAACGCATCAATGTCGGGGAAAGTCATGAGGCAACCGTCCCTTGCGGGAGTCTTATCTGATCGACGATCGCCCGACGTTGCTCGTCACTGATGCCAGCCGAATAGATGCCGTAGGTGATCCCGTTCTCTGACCGTGCTGATTGATGGCCGACCAGAGATGCGGTGAAGTGCTCAGGGACGCCCGTTCGTTCGCACTGGGTCACAAACCACTTGCGGGTCGAGTGAAACACCAGTCCCGGTCGCTCTAGACCCAACCGCCGTCTCAGTCGTGCAAACCCCTTGGTGACGTGCGCCACGGTCAGATCAGGAAACAGAGGGCCGGAGGAAGGCAGTTGTCGGAACGTATCGTCCAGAACTGGGTGAACCGGAACCAGTCTCTCCGCCGCGTCCGTCTTCAGCAGTCTCAGTTCATTGGGTTGAATATGAACGAAGCAACCGAGATTGCCCTTGGTCACGAGGTCTTCCCGAAGCAGCCCGACCGCTTCCCCCGCGCGCATTCCTGACAGCAGGCAGGTCAGCAGAACAGGATGTAACTCCCGGTCTTTGGCTCCCAGCAATCGCACTACTTCATCGTCAGTCGGTACGGCATAAGGTTGAGGGCGCACCTTGCGATCGAAGAGAACAGTTCGGAACGGATTGACCTCCAGATGCCCCTCATAGACCACCCAGTCGAGGAAGTGATTGACCTGCGACCAGATACGCCGCTGGGTTCTGGCAGTTATGGTCACCGATCCCCGAGACGAGAACGCGACCAGTTGGTCCAGGGTCAGCCCACGGGTCCGCACTGACTTGCCGATCATCGGGGACAGTTGGGCTATTGAACCCAGAAAATCTTTTCCGTCCGCTCTGTCCAGACTGCAAACCGACTGGTCACCGTATCGACTGGTGAATAATCCGACAGAGTATCGGACCGATTTGAACCCGCTGGGTCGTAGCTCGTTACTGCGCTTGTTCAGATAGGCTCGGCTCAGGTCACGAACCGACACCCTTACCGGTGCAGTTGGTCTGGCGAAGCTGAACCGCTCCAGATTGCAACCAGAGTCCTCCAGAGTGGCCCGGAGACGGACGAGAGACGACTCCGGTTGATCGACCCAATCAGGAACGTCAGCGGTGCTCTCTGAGGCAGACAGCGCCTCTTCTGCCTGCGACCGAACCTGTTCCACCAGCGTTTCGAACCGCGCATTGACTTCTGCGGCTCGGACACGGGCGGTGTTACGATCTCCAGTCTTAAGGCTCTGCTTCAGCGCCTGCGCGCCCAGCGCAAGAGCCACGTCAACGGGATAGTTGCGTCTATAGAGCCACGTATGACCCTTCAGATAGGCATAGCGAATGTGAGCAGACATCAATCTCCTCCTTTTCTGTTTGAATTTTGGGGATTGCCGTTAGGCGCTAGTGACTACCCGTCGGATCATCTCGAGTGCTGGTTCGCCGTAGGAACCAGCCAGAGGGCCGGTGACAGCAAAGCCGGTCACGCAGTCTTCGAACACCTCTTCCACGCGGAACAGATGCTCTGGGACGTCATCGAAGGCCTGGACGACCACGACGTCGCCGGGGTTTAGCTCCAGCTCAGTCATCGTTGGGCCTCCACGTCCAGAGAACCGCCAACAGAACCAGCGCCGAGACAGCGGGATGAGACCGCGAAACCACCCAGAGCATCGTCGTCAGGACGGCCTTGGGCGGTGGGTGCAAAAGAAAACCCCCGACGAGAACGCCGAGGGCAGACAGGTACTTCATGGATCAAACTCCTGCAGTTGCTTCTTTAATTAGATGCAGGAGGGTCCTCGGTTTCTGGGGGACAGGAGTGAGTAATGCCCGCTGGCTTGTATGCGCCCGACACCTGCGTTAGCGTGAATGTCCCAAGGCGAATACTGGGTGAGGCCAGGGCAGGTCCATTGCACAGGGTTGAGTTGTCAACGATTTCGCGGGGTATGAAAATGGCCGATACTGAATGCAACTATCAACGGATAGTCTCGGTTGAGGAAGTCAGGTGCGCTCTTGAAGAGGCGCAGTGCCAGCAATGTGGCATCACCACCAAAGAGTTAATGTCGCGCGGGGAGTTGCTCGAGATCTGCGGTGAGGAACTTTGCTCCGACATATCAACGGGCAAGAAAACGTTCATTACGATTGCACTATGCCCAAGCTGTCATGCACGGGCTCATCAGGACGCCGAGAACAAGCATAACCCCTGCCAGATAAAGGCTCGGTGGAGTCGAGAGGGCCTCACGTAGGGAGTTGCCGGGGGAGTTCCACTTTGCTTACTTTTTGCCGAAGCGGACTTAGGTTGAGGGCTGGTTGAACGACCGGTTACTGTGCCGGTTCAGCCGATGGCCGCAACCCACTCCTCGAAATTCTCCGCGGGTGAGAAGTAATCCAAGGTCATTCTCGGCAGACGCGAATTGGAACCACATTTCTTATGCGATTTCATAGTCGGCTGGGCTTAACCCAAGATTCGCCAAGCTTATAACGCCGTCATCAACCCCGTCCGCAATATCTGCGCGTTCAAAGGTGTCTTCTCCGCCATATACGATATAAGATTCACCTGCTGAGAATGCACCATCGGGACTGGCACCTAGCGCTGCAATGAGGATGTCATCGAACCCATCGCCATTCACGTCCCCTGCGGATGTCACCTCGCCGCCGCTGAAATCGAATTCGTCAATCCCCTTCAGAACGAACCCTTCAGGCCCGCCGGGCTGACCAAGCGTAGACAGGTCGACCTCTGCATCGAAGGCCTGCCCGCCAAATAGCAGATAGACCTCGCCTGCGTCGTTTACGCCATCGGGGTCAGCATTAGATGCGCCGATGAGGATGTCCTCGATCCCATCCCCGTTCACATCACCGGCTGATGAGACTGAGCGACCGCTGGAGTCACGCTCGTCGATACCTGCGAGAGCAAACCCATCAACCCCGCCGGGCTGGCCCAGCGTGGTCAGATCTACGTTGGAGCCGAAAGCCTGACCGCCATAAATAACATAAGTCTCGCCAGCGAAGGCCTTTCCATCCGGATCGGCACCGCTATTGCCAATCAAAATGTCATCGACCCCGTCCCCGTTCACATCGCCAATGGCAGACACTGACGTTCCGCGAACGTCTATCCCAAACCCGTCCACGCCACCGGGCTGGCCAAGGGTGGCCAGGTCGACTTCGGCCCCGAATGCCTGGCCGCCAAAGATTACATAGGTTTCGTCGAGACCGGCCACAACGATATCGTCGATCCCGTCATCATTTACGTCACCGAGCGAAGGCGTTTTCAATCCGATGCGATCATTTGCGACGCTGCCTTCAATGGTAAACCCCTGAACCGCGCCGGGTTGGCCAAGTGTTCCCAGATCGATTTCTGCATCGAATGTCTGGCCACCATAGACGACATACATTTCACCGGCATCTGAACGGCCATTGGGGTTGGCCTCTCGGGCGCCGATCAGAATGTCGTTGATCCCATCGCCATTCACATCACCCGCAGACGAAACAGTAAATCCGCTCCAATCATCGGCAGCAACACCGGTTAACGCAAAGCCTTCCAGTCCGCCGACCTGCCCCAGCGAGTTCAAGTCCTCGAGTGTTCCGAAACCCTGGCCGCCATAGATCACATAGGTTACACCCCTTTGATCAAGCACGCCGTTGGTCTGGGCGTAGTAGGATCCGACAACAATATCGTCGATACCATCCCCATTCACATCTCCTGCCGAAGAAAGCGAAAAGTCGCTGTTGTCGAAATTATCAACCCCGACATTCGTCAGCGTAAATCCGTCCGCACCGCCAGGTTGGCCCAGAGTGGCCAGATCAATCTCGGCATCCAGATCCTGTCCGCCATAAACGACGTATGCCGCCCCAGTGAAATCAAACTCTCCGGGTGGTATCGCGCGAAACGATGCGATCAGTATGTCGTCAATTCCATCCTTGTTGATGTCCCCGGCTGAGGACACGGCGAAACCGCTCTGGCCAAAGTCGTCAAACCCCTTGATGGTTACGCCGAAAGTGGTTGGCGTTGTTATATCAGCGGTGCCGGTGACAGTGACATCCAGATCGGCGCTGGCCAGCGACCCATCCGGCGCGGTGGTGGTATAGGTGACCGCAAAGCCGACCTGCTCTCCTTCCTCTAGAGCATCCACGTCGGCACCATTGGCGTCGAACGTCGCGACCCCATCTGCAGTGACCGTCAGAACGCCCAGTTCTAGCCCGTCAACCATGATCGTTTTTTCAAAGCCGGAGGCGGTGGTGGTGAAGGCAACCCCATCGCCATCGACCACACCTGTCACGGCATTGCTGCCGCCATTGGTGTCATTGGTCAGCAGGTTAACGTTCGAGCTTTCATTTTCAGTAACGGCAAGCGTGTCATTGTCAGCAACGCCGTTCGATTGATCGCCGATCTTGGCTTCGTCTTTGCGCTTTTTGCCTCCGACTTCCCCGACAGACGTGTATCGCAACCCGAAATCAGTTTCGTCCAGCATGTCAAGCGTCAGATCCACACTGTCATGATCCAAAATGAAGCTGGTGGACTGGATATCGTCGGGCGTTGTGTCCGGTGTTCCAAACGCAATACCAACGTCAAAATCGCCAAGAGTTTTAGTGACTCGACCTTTAATAGAAGTGTCACTCTTCAACGAGTTGACCGCTCCTTCCTCGTAGGCGGTGCCCGTCACATCGCCCCCTGTGCTTGACAGTCCGGTCACGTCTACGTCGTTCATGTCAAAATACAGTGCTCGAAGGTCGCCGATAGCGCCTGTATTCAGAACCATCAAATCAAAACGGAGAGTGCCGTCTTCCAACTCGGTAACAGTGACTTTTGTGTCAACGTTACCTTCGACGACAAATGTGATTGAGCGTGACATGATAACCTCCTTTAGCTAAAAGAAAATTTCCCGTAATCTACGGGTTCAGTAGCCTTGATTTGGGTAGACGACCAAGTCGTAAGAGACCTAGCTGATTCCTCAGCCATTGGAATAAATGGGATTGTTTAAAGTGCTTAGCTGAATCGCCTCCCTAGTATTGCTGAAAGGGATACTAGCATAAATTGGCTTGGGATCCTTAAATTGGCTTCTAACTCGATTCGCCGCGTGGGGCATTTATTGTTAAACTAAACGAGAAAAGCTCTTGGCCTGCAGGCGGATACAGGCAATCTTGCATAAGTTCTAATTAATTGGAGTTTGGAGGGGACACCTTACATCTATCCATCAAACCTTCATTTGCAACCACCACATGACCGAGCCCCCACCCTCCAGCACCAGCGACCAGTCTTCAGCGCCCGGAACCAC
>NZ_JBQFMR010000026.1:0-8817 GCF_056531925.1 Ruegeria sp. J8 | reverse complement strand
CCGGCCCACCCGTCAGATCGGCGTCATCCGTCTGCAGGACCGCGGTGCCCAATTCCATTTCAAAGGCCGGCCCGTCATCGGTGAACGAGATGGAAGGCGCAATGTTGACGGCATCGGTGGCTTGGTCCGGTGGGGTCTCAGTATCGCTGAGCGTGCCGACCAGGTTAATGTAATCCCCGGCGCCAAGACCCAGCCCGACAGTGTCGCCGTTATAGGGCGCTTCAGTGTCAGCCGAACTGTGCTCGACCGCCCGTTCCTGGGTCAGCGTCACGGCGCCGGTGCTGCTGTTGACCGAGACCGAGAACACGACGTCGCCGGTTGCGGCGTTAGAGGCATCCGTACCTTCACGACCGACGATGTCGCCGAGTTCGTCAAACAGGTACACGGTGTTGCCGGTGGCGGTGTCCTTCAAAGTTGTTGTAACTGAGGCAGCGCTCAATGCCAACGAGTAGACAAGGCCACCATTGCCGTCGGCACCCGGTGAATTGGTTTCGACCGTAAACAATTCGTCGACGCCCTTGGTGTCGGTGTCCGGACCGCCTGCCAGATCTGCGTCGTCTGTCTGCAATCCACTTGTACCAAGCTCAATGTCAAAGAGGGGTGCGTCGTCCTCAATGAGGCCGCGGACATCATTCGCTGAGAAATTCTGCTTGTCACCATCCTCGTCAAAGGCTTCGAAGAGTTCCCCAAGGCCAATCCCAAGGATGTCGTCGTCGGGGTTGCCCGTCGTTACCGCGCCGTGCTCGACAGCGGCGAGCAGTTCCAGCCGGATATCTCCGTCGGTATTCACGAGAATCCGGAGATGATCGGTGTTGCTGATCGACAGGATGACTTCGTCGTTATAGGTCGTGCCGCCCACGTCGACGTTAACACCTTTATTCACCTCAACGTCAAACGTTTGACCGTCGTCACTGTTCAGCGTCGTTCCGTCTTTCGTCGAATCTGCGCCAAAACCCAGGCCCGGTGCGTCCTGGCCAGATTGGAATATGCCGCTCAGGTTGTCAGTTGCGACCAGCACGTCACCCGTGCCGTCAAGATTGCCGCCGGTCAAGGCGTCCTCATAAACTGTCAGATTGACATCCTGCGCGCCTTGGGAGGGACCATCATCGTAAAAATCGAGCTTGGATCCCGCCTCGGCCCGTTCGGAGGAAGTGCTTTCAAGGCTGAAGGCCTGAATACTGAACGCGACCTGATCGTCGCCGCCGTTTTTGATCGCTATCCGGTTGAAGGACGGGGCCACGATACTGATCCGGTCATTTTCAACCGCGCCGATTACGGTAAATGTGCCATCGCCATTATCGGTGACCATTGATGGGTCACCGGTGACGTCGACACCATTCACGAAGACTGCGGTAATATTCACCTGAACATCATCGCTATGGCCGGATATGAAATCCGTTCCAGTCTCAAGACCTGGGCCCGCGCCTTCGGTATTCCACGCAGACAGATGGACCAAGGGGTTTGTGGTTGGGCCACCTCCAGTGACCTTCACAACATTGAACGCCGCACCGGTCGTCTGGAACACGTCCGTGAATAGAATGTTGTTCTGGTCACTGGCCTCGGTGGGGGTCAGCCCGGGTACGATATATTCGGGGTCAAACCCAGTGGTGAAATTGAAGTTCAAAATCTCGCCAGCGCCAATGTCCTGTGAGTTGGTGCCAAGCGCGGTTTTATCTGAACCGTCGCCCAGATTGGCACCCTGGCCACTGTTCACTGAATCGCCGTTGGCCTCGCCGGAGGCCACAATCGTGACATTCCCCGAACTGAAGGCCATGAATTCATTCTGGCCGGACGGAGCACCCTCGAATGAAAAGTCGATGACCTGCTCGGCCGAGACAAAGACCTTGTTGGCTAAGTCCACAACATCGTCGGGGTTGCTCCCATCCGGATGCTTTATCGGCTCGAACAAGGCGATCCAGAAGTCGCCGCCGATGATATTGCCGCTGACCGGATCAGTGACTTCTTCCAGGTAAATCGCAAAGATGACTTCCTGGGTGATCGCATCAATTCCCAAAACGACATTGTCGTTCGCAGCCGACAAGAGGTTGATGTTGTTTCCCGCAAGCGAGTCGAGGCCGGAATCAAACGTACCATCGAATAAGAACCCGCTGTCATCGGTCAGGCTCAGCCCAGTGATCGGAGGATCAGCGGTGATCTGCACATCATTGCCGCCGGTCCCGTCAGTGGGATCGCCCGCGATCTCAATCGCATCACCGACTGCCACGCTATAGCCTGTGACCGTTGCGCTATAGGCCGCCAACGCGGTGTTGAAAACCGACTCTACATCAGTCGGGAAAACGGCAGGGGTTCCAACAATGTCTTGCTGTTGGTCACCAAGGGATTCATCAATACCAGTAATGCCGTCAATATTAATCGTAAGTGCCATAACACTTCCCCCAATGGTTTACACTGGAAGCAATGAAGACACCGAGATGAACCGCTCAAATTTTATGTCTCGGATAACTTCAGATTCCAGCAGTCAATCCAGACGCAATAATGTGCTCAGAAGGAGACGGCTTTGTTGGGGGGCAGATGATGAGCCAGATAAAGTCACAATAAGGCCGTGCACCGCTGAAACGGATTCGCACGGCTAAGGTTTCTACAATTTCGATTTTTTGACTTTAAGAGATATGAACCGCGACATTGGCACCCCCATGCCAGATAATAGGTTCTCCTTCAAACTGTGACAGCACGCTACCACAGGATTCCAAATTTCTCAATGTTTTCAATCGCTCAGGCGAGTGAAGCGCGAAGAGTTCGCGTAAAGGTAGGTGTCGCTAGGTGATTTTTTGCCTACTTTCCGAGCAAATTCCCGCCCAAAAATTGCCGAAACTTTGGCGGCTCTTGCGGCCATCATTGTTCGTCTTTTATCAACAATCCAACCGCAAAAGTCACAAAAGCGGGAAGTTTGAGGGCAAGAAATGGCTAAGGGCAAGGGCAGCGCCGGTAACGGCGGCAATACCGTGCTAAAAGGTGGGCGCGGGGACGATACCTATTTTATTAATTCCTCGGGAATTTCCATTAGCGAGAGAAAGAATGGCGGTATAGATTCCGTTTTCTCCAGCGTGGACTATACGCTTGACGACAATGTGGAAAATCTTTTCCTGGACGGCGTCGACGATCTTAACGGCACCGGCAATGAGCTTGATAATATTCTCGAAGGTAACGACGGGGACAACATTTTTTCTGGCTTGGATGGCGACGACACGATTCTGGGATTTGCCGGGGACGATACCTTGTCGGGGGGTGAGGGATTTGACCTGATCGATGGTGGCGAGGGGTATGACACCGTTCGCTTTGAAGGGAAGTTGGAAGACTACTCATTCGAAATAGTGGGTGAAAGTATTTATGTCACCTCTTCTTCTGGCGAGCGAGACCACCTGATAGATGTCGAGGTGCTGTCCTTTTCTGACATAGATTTGTTGGTCGTAGACTTGGAAACGCCTGACGATTCTAACGCTGATTCGCCGCAAGCGCTTGACGACTATGGGTCGGTGCAGAGCGATGGGTCGGTGATTCTAGCTGTTCTGACGAATGACCTTGGCGCGGGATTGCGAATAGCTTCTGTAACGGAAGGTGTGTCCGGTGCAGTAACAATTAACGAAGACGGGACCCTCACTTATGTTCCTTATGAAGGGGTCTCTGGCGCGGACACTTTCAGCTATACCGTTGTTGACGACCAAGGGCGCACTTCGACAGCGCAGGTGACGATGGAGATTGTAGACGGCAACTCAGCCCCAGTCGCTGTCAACGATACCTTTATGGCCGCTGAGGGTGAAACTCTCGAGAGTTCGGCCAGTATTCTCGACAATGACAGCGACAGCGATGGTGATACGCTGACCATTACGCAATACGATGCTGTCAGCGCCAACAATGGATCGGTCGTTGTGAACGCCGACGGGACGTTCAGCTATACCGCCGCCATGGGGTTCGTCGGAACTGACACTTTCAGCTATACAGTTGAAGACGGTCACGGAGGTAGTTCTTCCGCAGTTGTGACAATAGAAGTCGAGGGTGCCTCAGAGCCGGATGTCCCTTATTATGTTACAGGGCTGATTGCTGGAGACGAGTATCGGCTGAACCCCAACGATCCGGTCGGGACAAGCATCACTGTAACTTATTCGTTCGCTACTGCGACACCGGATTATTACCACGACGGCCATTTTGCCTGGACGGACTTCGAAGCTTTCACGGCAGAAATGCAGGCGATTACGCGTAGCGCGCTTTCCAGTATTTCGGAGTTCGCGGACATTACGTTCGTCGAAGCCCCACTTGAAGAAGCCAGCATAGTGTTTGGGATCGCGGATATCGGCGGGTCCGCCCGAGGGTTAGCCTATTATCCGAATGCCTATACCGTTGGTGCACCTGCCGGAGATGTTTGGATCGATTCATCATTGTCAGGACTCTCTTTTGAGCCTGGGACTGAGGAATATAAAACGCTGATTCATGAAATCGGGCATGTATTGGGGCTTCAGCACCCAGAAAACCTGCCGCTTGATGAGTTGAATCGGCAATATACTGTGATGTCGGATTATGTGCATCCGTCCTTCGACGGCGAGGCAAGTTCGATGTTATTGTATGACGTCGCGGCTATCCAATATTTATATGGAGCCAACGCGACCACTAGAACAACCGACGACGTATATGACTTCGATGCGTTGTCCGGGACTGTGGAAATAATCTGGGATGCGGGTGGGCATGATGCCATCGACCTCTCAGCTTCAACGCACGGCGTTGAAATCGATTTGCGCGAGGGTTCATTTAGTACCGTTAGCCAGTCAGGTAGCAACAACATTGCTATCGCTCATGGGACAGAGATCGAAGACGCTATTGGCTCTTCTTTCGATGATACGATAGTTGGCAATGATGGCGACAATTACATTTTCGGGGGCGGCGGAAATGATGTCTTGTTCGGCGGTGACGGAGATGACTATTTCGACTTCGACGGCTCCAACGGAAATGACCAGATTTCTGATTTCACGAACGGACAAGATGTACTTGCATTCAGCGGTCCAGAGACGTCGATCGACGACCTGACAGTCACGACGCAGGATTCTGGGGTTTTGGTAGAGTATTCCGGTGGCTCAATCCATCTTGATAATGTTCTGTACCTGACAAGTGACGATGTAGTCTTCGGGGTCGCCTAATCTGCAATTTTAGCACAGTAAGCGCCGTTGGCTCTGTCGGAATGAACAGGTTTGAGACGAGGGCGGGCTTTGGTTGGTAAAACTTCTGCAGAATAATCGGGATAATTGAGACAGATATTAGGAGGCTGCCAACTTAAGGGCAAAGCAGACAAGTTTGCAATGACACCCTCGCGACTCCTTTAGGGAAATTTCCTTGAGAACCCTACCTATTTTGTGCTGGGATGGAGCCGGTTTTAAAACCACTGTCGTTTACAGAATGTATTGGCGGGCATCTCTTGTGGTTTCGACTACCGGTGGCGACAAACCTAAGAAGATCCGACCGCATATTCGTCGGCTTGTCGCAACGGTCATCGTTTTCAGCATTTTCACCAACCTTTTGATGCTGACAGGGCCTCTCTTCATGCTTCAGGTCTATGACCGGGTGCTTGCCTCTCGGTCAGAGGAAACCCTGGTTGTTTTGTTCGGTCTTGTCGCGATTCTTTACCTGTTTTACGGGCTCATCGAGTTTGCCCGCGGACTCATCGCTGCGCGTGCCGGTGCCCGGTTTTAGACGGCTTTCGACGAGTCCGTTTTCCGAGCCGTACTTGAAGACACCGCCGTACATGGTGGACAACATAAGCAGACCGCCCCGCTCGACGCGCTGGCCTCAATTCGAACTTTCTTCACAGCTCCAGTTCTCTTGTCGCTACTTGATCTTCCATGAACCCCCATTTTTATCGGCTGCATTTTTATCTTCCATCCCTATCTGGGATGGATGGCCGGCGCAGGCGGCATGACTCTGATCGCTGTCGCTTTCATTAACCAATTCGTAACTTACAAAGGCTTACCGAGGCCAACGGGCTCTCACACCGGGCAGATCGCTTCGCGGCTCAAGCCGAAGAAGGGGGCGAACTCATCTGGGCACAGGGCATGTCGCAAGCAATGGTAAAGCGCTGGCAAGACATGCGAGCGGAAGGTGTTAAACGTACGATCGCTGCCACCGATTGGACGGGCTCTTTCACCGCCAGTAGCAAAGCATTCAGGCTCTTCCTTCAATCTGCAAATCTGGCGGTTGGCGCCTGGCTCGTTTTACGAAATGAAATCAGCGCACGAGCCATGATTGCGGCCTCTATTCTGATGGGCCGTGCTCTCGCACCGGTCGAGCAGAGTCTTGGAAGCTGGTAAATCGTGCAGAATGCGCTTTCTAGCGGGAAGCGCCTGAATACCTATCTTGCCGACAACTGCGAGCGTGAGCCACCTCTTGAGTTATCGCAACCCGGGGCCAAACTCCCTGTCAATAATGTGTCTTTTGTTGTCCGCCGAGGCGATGAACCGATCCTGAAATACGTGAAGGTCGAGGTTTCGCCAGGAGAATCGCTCGGTGTAATCGGAAAGAGCGGCTCCGGCAAAACCACTCTTGCCCGCGCGATCGTAGGTCTTTTGACGCCCGTCGCCGGTGAGGTGCGTCTAAATGGGGCTAAGCTGGAACATTGTGGCCCGGATCAATTGGGTCGGCACATTGGCTATCTTCCACAGGACGTTGTGCTTTTGAAGGTAGTGTCGCCGAAAACATAGCGCTAATGGACCTAAACCCGGATTCTGAACTTGTCATCAAGGCCGCCAAAAAAGCGCGAGTGCACGACATTATTCAGAGACTCCCCGACGGGTACAATACTCGGATCGGAACCCACGATGCGCAATTGTCGGGTGGACAAAAGCAACGGCTTGCATTGGCTCGCGCGCTTTATCGCGACCCTGTGCTTTTGGTTCTCGACGAGCCGAACTCGGCACTGGATGCTGATGGATCTGAGGCCCTGAACTCGGTCGTGCGGGAAATGAAGGCGGACAACAGAGCTGTTGTTATTATGACCCATCGATCGACGGCGATCTCAGAGTGTAACAACATGGTTATTCTGGACCAGGGTAAAGTCGCGGCGCAGGGCCCGCGAGACGAAGTTTTTAAGTCGACGTTGAAGAATGCCAACCAGGTTCAAAGCGTCGTCAGCGGAAAGACAAGCTGATGTCAGAACATAAAGAGAGCTGGAGTGCCGTCGTGCCAACCACAATTGGTGCAACGGCGATCATCGTGATGTTGGGTGTCCTTGGGGTTTGGAGCGTCAACACGCAGATTGCCGGTGCCGTGGTGGCCTCCGGGGTGATCGAGGTTGAAAGCGAGCGGCAGGCGATCCAGCATCCAGACGGTGGGGTGGTTGGGCTATTTTCGCGCGCGATGGCGATCTAATGGCTGCCGGCGATGTGCTTGTGCGGTTCGACGATACATTTCTCAAAAATGAACTCGAGATCGTCGAAGGTCAGCTCTTGGAAATATTCGCGCGCATGGCGCGCTTCGAAGCCGAGCGTGACGACACTGAGAGCGTGACATTCGACACTCCTCCAGACCTGATGTTAGTGCCTGAGGGCAAAATCACAGAGCAAATGGAAGGGCAGAAACGTCTTTTTGAAGCGCGTCGCATATCACTCGCGCAGAACGCCCAGCAAATTTCTGAACAGAAAGCTCAAGTTGCACAGCAAATTGAAGGCGTAGAGGCGCAGCGCAGGGCACTTGATCGCCAACTCAAGCTCATCGAGCAGGAACTGGCTGATGTACAAAACCTCTTTGATCAGGGGCTGACGAAAGCGTCGCGCCTTCTTGAATTGCAACGCGCCCAAGCTAGGCTCGAAGGAGAAATCGGCAGTCTGACGGCGCGCGTCGCCGAGGCGCGCGCAAAGATATCAGGCTTGGAAATCCAGCGACTTACTCTTTTTGACCAACGCCGCGAAGAAGCAATAAGCCGACTAAGGGACTTAGGTTACAATGAACTCGAATTGGTCGAGAAGCGCCTTGGGCTTATCGAAAGGCTGTCCCGCCTTGATGTCCGGGCGCCTGTCGCCGGCATTACCTTTGGATCAAGCGTCTTTGCGGAACAGTCTGTAGTTCGGGCAGCCGATCCGATGATGTATATCGTGCCAGGGGATCAACCGCTTCACGTGTCCGCAAGGATCTCACCGACAGATATCGAGCAGGTCTACACCGGTCAGGACGTTTCGCTGATGTTCACGACGTTCAATCGACGCACGACGCCGGAAGTTGCGGGGAAAGTCGTCCGCGTTGCCGCTGACGCTGCACAAGATGAAGCCACAGGCGTAGCGTACTACGAAGCGATCCTCATGCCCGAAGCGGCCGCGGTCGAGGCTTTGGAAAATGTCTCACTTGTTCCAGGCATGCCGGCCGAAGCCTTCCTCAAGACCGAGAACCGGACTCCGCTAAGTTATCTGACGCAACCGCTCACCCTGTATTTTCAGCGTGCGTTTCGCGAGGATTAAATCACCGGCCCCAATAATGCCGGTGGTGCACACGTCCAATCTTCCAATTACGATAATGTTCTGTATCGGCTCTGATCAGGGCTGCGCTAAAGTATATCAGTCTTGGACTACGCCGTTCTC
The DNA here is from genome assembly GCF_056531925.1 of Ruegeria sp. J8. NCBI lineage: Bacteria > Pseudomonadati > Pseudomonadota > Alphaproteobacteria > Rhodobacterales > Roseobacteraceae > Ruegeria > Ruegeria sp. J8. Next base: position 247 of record NZ_JBQFMR010000026.1, on the reverse strand, counting down.
AAAGGAAAAGAAAGCCGATGAGATTTGGGTGACCTTTTAACGCCAACTCGTTCGCCGACTTCTATTGAACCAAACTTTTCAACTCATCATGATGAATTAAAAACTGTGCACAGCAGTATCGTTAGGACGTCAATTTTGCGGACGTTCGGCAAAGGCCAAATCCTGCTCCCGCAACCAGCGTCAGAAATCCCCTACACAGCCCGGTCAGACTAAAATTGATCCCCCGGATCAAGTGCTTAACGTCGCC
>NZ_JBQFMR010000025.1:0-11233 GCF_056531925.1 Ruegeria sp. J8 | reverse complement strand
GGTCCGATAACGCATGTGCAAGACTAGCAACATTGGAGCGATAGAGCTCGGACAGGTTCGGGTGTAGTCGCACCGGTGAAGGCGCAGGCTCAGACAGCTTCGCATCAAGACCGGCGATCTGCGCTTCAAGCTCTTCGAGCCGCGTTTGAAGGCCGGGGGTGCGAATGCCCTCTGCGATTGCATCATAGAACCCATTCAGTTTGCGCGCCGCTTTGTCCCGCTCGGATTGCAGACGGGTCCGGGCTACCTCTGCTGTGCCTGCTTCTGCGTTGGCGGCTTCGCTGAAGGACTTTATAAAAGCGGCCACTGCGTCGGGCTGCATCAGACGTTGGCGAAGCAAATCCAAAACGGCGTCTTCCAGAACATGGCGGCGAATGGATTGCCTGTGCGTGCAGGTATCGAGTTTGCGAGCGGCAGAGCAGGCGAGATAGTCGCGCCCGACAGTGGTGAGTGGTCCTCCGCAGGAGCCGCAGAATGCAAGACCTGTCAGAAGGTGCTTCTTGCGACGCTTCTCCCAAAACCGGGTTTCCTTGATGGCTTTGACGCGGGGATCAGCTTCGATCTCGCCTTGCCGCTGCTTGACCGCCTCCCAAAGTTCATCCCCGACGATCCGCAGCTCAGGGACCTCCGCGATGATCCATTTGGACGGATCGTTGAGACGGGAAACACGTCTGCCGGTCTCAGGGTCCTTGATGTAGCGCAGCCGGTTCCAGACCAGGCGGCCGATGTAGAGCTCATTGTTGAGAAGGCCTGTTCCACGAGTGCGGTGCCCCCGGATGGCCGTGTCACGCCATAATTTTCCTCGAGGGCCTGGGACACCCTCGGTGTTCAGGCGGCGCGCAATGGCTTTCGGGGAGTGCCCTTCGGTGAAGTCATGTAACACCCGCCGGACGATCTCAGCTTCTGCTGCGTTGATCACTCGTTCCCCCGTGACGGGTTGGCCGTCGGGCCCGAGACGCCGGACGACATCATAACCGTAGCTGTTACCACCGCCGGAACGGCCAAGCTCGACACGCCCGCGCAAACCACGCCGGGTTTTGTCGGCCAGGTCTTTGAGGAACAGTTGGTTCATGGTGCCTTTGAGACCTACGTGTAATTCGCTGATCTCGCCCTCAGCCAGCGTCACGATGCAAACACCTGCAAAGCTTAGCCGTTTGAAGATCGCGGCGATATCCGCCTGGTCTCGGCTCAACCGGTCCAGCGCTTCCGCCAAAATCAGATCAACTTGTCCTTCCTGTGTAGCATGAAACAGCGCTTGCAGACCGGGGCGCAACATGGAGGCGCCGGAGACCGCACGATCAGAATAGGCGTCAACAACAGTCCAACCTTCCCGCTCAGCACGTTCCCGGCACAGTCGCATTTGGTCGTCGATGGATGCGTCTCTCTGCATTTGGCTGGAGAAACGGGCATAGATTGCAACGCGGGTCATCGCCGGGCCTTTCTCTTCTGTTTGATCAAAGCCGCGTAGTCGCGGCCCGCTTCAATTGACTGTGCGTGGATGTAGTGGCGCTCGGCGGTTCCGAAGCTCGTATGCGCAAGAATTGGTCGAATTAGCTTGGCATGTTCCGGAGAAGAGCGGGCCAGGGTTGTCGCGGCAGCATCCCGAAAGAAATGCGGTGGAATACGGCGACCCGTCAGCTTCAGTGTCTGCTCCGCGATCCGAGGGCTCAGCGCGTCTTTCTTCAAAGGAGCACCAGACCGGCCAACCCACAGGACATTGTGATGCTGTTGGCCACGCTCCATAATAAAGGAACGGGCTTCGTTGATGTAACGGCGCAAGAGCGGTTCAACGCTCGGTGGAACATCAGCTTCCCAGGGATGCCCTGATTTGGTGAGATCCCCGGGGAGCGCGACGGTCATCGTGTCTGCTGCGACATACAGGGATATGCCAATCCGAAGGCCCGCGAAGGCGTGTCGCCGCATCGGCATCAGGGCCAACATCGCTATCATGGTGCCATCCCGCAGGCACATCATACTGCTTAGCGGTGTTGACGCAGCTTCTGCATGACCCGTCGCCAGAGACAGCCCTGCACGGAATAGAACTTCGCTGGACAACACACGCCCAAGTTTACGGTCCCGATCACCTCGACCCGCGGCGCGCTTCAATCCCGCTTTTAACTTCCGCTGAGCGGACCAGTCCTGCGTCGGGTCAGCCGCGGAGAGGATACGCAACACGCCATCAATGAACATCAATTGAGTCATCGGCCGGGTGTGTGAGAGGTCCCGAAGCCAAGCGGAAAGGCGCGGCAGGGTCCCGCGTCGAGCCGGAGGCAGTGTGATCGCCTCCGCGTCGCTGGTAATCAGCCATTGCAACCATCGGGCATAGCGCAACTCCAACGTCTTCAACGAGGTTGCGCGTAGATGAGCGAGGGCACCGCAATCGTCGAGTGGTCCACCTTCCGCCTGAAGGCTGAGCCACATATCCCGGTCTTGCGCGGGCCATTCGTCGCGCGGCAGAACAAGGCTCATCAGCGACGCCCTTTCTTGGCGTCTATCAGGTCAGCAAAGGCGCGGGTTGCCGAACGTGCCTCAAGACCGGAATACATGTTGATGGTGTGGCTGACCTCCGAATGTCCGAGCAACCGACGCGCAACCTCGTAGCCGCCGGGATTGGCGTCGAGCCAGTTCATCACCGCGAAATGCCGAAACAGGTGGGCGTTCATCTCCAACCCCGTTTCTTTCCGGATCCGTTTGGAGATGCGCCCAGACAGAACGCCGGGATCAACAGAATGTTGACCATCCCTGCGGGGAAACAGCCAAGGCGTTCCAGCGGGGCAGAGTTCCGGACAACGAGATTTGAGATGGCTGTCGATCATGCGCAATACATCACGCGGAATCTCGAACTCGACAGGTCGTTCATTTTTGGTCTCACCGTCTTCCAGAACCAAGTAGGCTCGGCCATCACCAGGGCGGTGCAGGTGGCGTTCAATGTGGATGCCAGCCAGATTCTTCACACGGACGGGGCAGACCAGCAGGATGGCGATTGCGAGCGCATCTTCGCGCGCCAGAGCCCATCCGTACGGCTTGGAGGTGCCGCGTGGTCGCGCGAAAATCCGTTCGGGCAGGAGTAGCAGGCGCTGCTGATGACGGTCCTCTTGCAACATTCGAAGTCTGCTTCGGTTCTTTTGGGTCATGCCATTCTGGGGTTTGACCGCCAGACGCGCTGCAAGCCCAGCCAGTAATTCCCGGGTGTCTTCGGGTGCATTGAGTAACCGGGCCAGATTGCGGAGTAACGCGGCAATCTCGCTGATCATCTTTGTGGTCTGGTTGTTGGTGCGCGATAACATCTGGCGCAAACCCCGTTCAGCCATCGCCGGATTAATCAGGACGTCCAATCCGCCAATCTCCGCGATCGGGATACCAGAGTGAGTGAGTTCGGAGGCGAACCGAACCAACTGCCTTTGGTATTGGGACAGGGTCGCGGGTCGTAGTGCTCTGTTCTGTCCGTCATCTGCCAGCGGGTCTGGATTGGACAGACGATGCATCAGCTTTGCAAGATCGGTTTGGAATGGCGCCGGAAAGTCAGTCACCGGAAAAGTGATGACCTTCCGACGCGATTCCAGAGGCAAAGTGACGTTGGGCCATTGTGAAATACGTCGGACCGCCAGGTTCCAGCCGTTGACAGCGGCACGATATGCAACCTCAGGAGATTTGCTGATCTCGTTATGCTCAAGCGCTACTCGATAGGCCTGAGCATGCTCTTTATACACATTGGCAGGTTTGACGCCTTGCCGGTTCAGATAATGCACGAAGCGGCAGAGCGCGGGTTGCAATGTCTTGTCACCGGACGCAAGTACATCCGCCCACAGCGCGTGCCAATCGGGAGACAGATCATAGATCCGGTTGAAGCGGCGTTCCACCAGCCCGAAATGCGCGAGCGCAGCCCGTGCATCACTGACCGCATTTTGCCAGCTCTTTAGTGTCAGACCAAGCGAAGCCGGTGCAACTTTAGCCAAACGGGGCTGCAACCAGCGACTGTCGCAGGGCACATCCTCTGGCGGCAGCCCAAGGGCTTTGGCCACGCGGCGCAGACCGGAGATCATGTCGCGACGGCGTCCGTCCGACAGAGAGCTGTCGGAGTGCAGTTGGTCGATGAGCTCGGCGAACATCGGTGTGTCGGCTTTGACGAAGGCCAATGTCAATGGAACGGGGCTCTGGCTAGTCATCGGGTTTGCGGTCCTTTGGACATGTCAGGTCTCGGGCGGACGGGTGGGCTCTTCTTCGCATTGATCTGTGGCATACTGATGCGCCTCCTTTTGGTCAGAGGCGTCCCGACCCAGTTCCCGTACTGCCTGGGCAGCCAGCAATCGGACCAACTGGTCAATCGCTGTCTCAACCTGCTTGCGCGCGTAGTCGTCAGAAGGGGGTGTGGCAGGAACGCGTGTCATGCCATGACCATGACAACGCGGGCTTGCTCATTCTAAGTGTATTGATTGCCCAATTCCGGCGGCGCCCAACGCTCTTGCTCTTCACGCTCAAGCTTGTCGCGAAAACCGTCAATGTCCACGCGGATCGTCTCACCGCTCAGGATTTGCCCCGGCTCGGTGATCATCTTCACGAAAGCCTGGATAAAGTTGACGAGCGGACCTTGCCGTTGTCCTCCGGGGCGACCGTCTGAGTATGTCGTATAGGTTAGGGGGCGACCGGCATCTTTCCAGATGTAACAGCAGCTCTCGACGATGTACTGACGGCGTTTGTCGCGCGAGAACCGCTTGTCCCGGGGCGACATCTCTGCAACTGCGCCGGGGGTCACAAGGATGTGCCGAGTGTCATCTATGACATCTTGAGTAAGCGTCGTTGCGGTCTCAAGCTTGTCGAGGACTTGAGGAAGAAGGTCTGCATCTTCTGGCGTCGATACGAAATAAGTCGAAAGCGAGCCCAATGCGTTCCGGAGTTCTTGTGTAGTAATTGTGCCCCGCTTGGCTTCCCGCAGGAGTGTCTTGAGGTGCTTTTGACCTCGTACAATCGCTTGCGAGCGACGGACCTCAGTCAGGTTGATTGCGATGTCGTCGTCGTTATTGAGGCAGTTCCCAAGAAGCACAGAGAGTTCGCGTACGAGCTTAGTTGGCAGGCCAAACCGTTCAGCCAAGCTCCCGATCATGTCATCAGATAGAGCACCGCGTTCGCCATAACTGCCGAGCTTCCATGACATCGAGCACTTGATCCCATCCATGTGCGGATAGACGGAATAGTCAACTTCAGTATGTGCAACGTCTCGATTGTCCTTCAGACCGCTGTCCGCGTTAGCGCTCATGTTATTCTCCGTTTGGCACACTCTAGGGTCTGATCGCGCGTCCAAAAGCTTACGTGCAACAAGGCGGTACTGATTGCTCAGAAAGCGCTGATTGAGACACGGCGACCCCTTCCAAGGTTGCACATCAACAAAAGAACAGGAAGAGAACAATTTGGCTAGGTTCTGTGTCGAGCCGCTGACCCGAACCGCCTGCGCTATTGGTGGGCTGCGGCGCTTCGGGTCAGCTAAGGTTTGTGCAACTTGCGGCCGCGCGAAACACAAAGATCCCCCCAAAAAAAGCAGATCAATACACTTAGTCAGCAAGAGCGCAAAATCGGACGTTCCGGGCCGGGATGGGTCTCCCCGTCTCCGTTGCGCCCGGTTTATACTTGCTGCTTTCCCTGGCAAACGATCAAAAAAAGCGGTGACCACGGTACGTTCACGACCGGCCTCCAATTGTGAACTATGGTTCGGGGACTACCCCATCCCGCACCGACGCGGCTCCTTCTGGCCCGGTGCAGAAACGCGACTACGGAACCCACCGGTCGACGGTCGTCTTCAGACGCTCGTCGAACCGGGGATCGCCGAGACCGTGCGCGGTCAGAGCGGGGCAGGTGAGAAGCCTGCGGGGAAGCGGCTGGCCTCCGATAAAAGGCATCGCGCAGATACGAACCTGAAAGCGAAGGGCCTTCTCCCGCAAGACCGGGGGGAAGGAGCGGGGGCCGGATATTGTCTTATAACAAGTACGGGTGTAGCGGAGCTAGATCGGTCCCTGCAAACTCCTCGCTTGTCACCAGTTACTTGGCTTGCAGTTGTGAACAGTTAAGATCAATTACCGCCAGCATGGCAATCTGCCGCAAGTTCCATAATACAAACGCGGATTGGGATTTCTCCAGCATTTGGAGTTTAAGCAACAAGAATTGCCTTAGAATTGGAGTGGTGGTTTCGCTGTTTTGAAGGGTAACCAAGCAAACAACAAAAAATTTTCAAACTTGTTTTGAGTACTACCGACCTTGTATCACCAAAACGTTGTTAACTGTCGTGGTTTTCCCGGAAACTACGTCGGATTGAACTTAAAAGCGGCCCGATTACATAGTCGGCAACGCTTGCTTCACCGGTTTGCAGCATAACCTCTACGGGCATTCCTGAGACGAGCTCGACGTCCTGTAAATCTGCGAGTTCGGCAGGTAAAATCTCAACCTTTGCCAAATAATAGGGTTGCCCTGTATTTTCGTCGACTATGCGGTCTGCGGAAATTGAGCGCATCAAACCGAATATCTGTGGCATGTTGCGTTGTTGATACGCAGTAAGATGAATACGGGCAGGCATACCAATACTTACGACATCTATATCAATCGGGTTGACTCGGGCGTCGATTATCAAAGGAACCTTCGAAGGTACGATATCCAAGATCGGTTCACCGTTTCGGACGACCCCGGAAAGAGTAGTGATCCGCACATTCATTACCTTACCTTCAATCGGAGAGCGTATTTCCGTTCTATCGACCACATCCCTGTGCCATCGTATTTCGCTTTCCAACTCGGCTAGAGTACGTTTCATTTCCGACAATTCCATGGTGGAGTCTTCTATCTCCTGCTGAACCATGGCCAGTAATTGCAATTCGGTTTCACCGATCTTTTGATTGTTGCGGGCGATCTGCGCTTTACTGGTAGCACGCTCGATCGTGATGTCTGCGGCTGCGCGTTTCAGGGCCAGTAGTCGGTACTTCCTTTCTAGACCTTTCCCCAGCAGGCTTGTTACACCTTGGATTTCTTCCTCAATTAAATGTGTTTTTTCGTCCAAGCCGACGATCGTTTTCTTAAGTCCGAGGTTTTCTTCGTCGAGCTGTTTGATGCGTTTGCGCAGTATGTTGTCGCGGCCTTTTTGTGTCGTAATTCGCCGCGTCAGAAGTACTTGTTGATCGGAAATTGCGCGTGTTAATTCAGCTTCATCGGATACATTCTTGCTGTTCGGGACGACCAATATTTCGGAACCGTCTAATTCAGCTTTGATGCGGGCGACCCTCGCCAGCAGGTGCGTGTACCGCTTTACCAATTCGTCAAGTCGGGCACGTGCCTGCACGTCGTCGAGAGTTAAAAGAACCTGACCTTTGGTCACCTTGTCCCCTTCCCTCACGTGAATAGATTTTATGATTCCGCCCTCCAGATGTTGAACGGTTTTGCGGTACCCTTCTGGACTGACCACTCCTGGTGCAATGGCTGCGCCTTCCAGCCGGGCGCTGAATGACCAGGTCACCAAACCAAACACCAGCCCGATTGCGACGATGTACCCCGTGCGAAGCGGCGCGCGCGTGAGATCTCTAAGGTTGGATGTTGAGTCTGTGACCGCTTTGTGTCGAATTGAGCGGAGGAGTAATGTCAGAAGCACCAACGTGAGCAATAAAATAATTGCCGCGATCCACCTCGGGTCAACGGCGGGTGGTAGCTTTTCTAAGATCCAATCCAACCAGTCGGCTGGAATTGCACCCAAAATGCCATCAAGCACCGAAGCACAGAAAGCCTTCACGTTTTCCTGTAACTCTTCCCAAATGCTCATTGGCGAACCACCTTACTCTGCTACTGCGTTGTTGCCGCTGCTAGATTGCACCGTCCGCACGGTTTGATAGGCTGGAGCTTGGCCTCTGATCTGCAAAATTTTCTCACGCGGGCCAAATGCGGCGACAGATCCGTTTTTGAGAACCAGAACTTTGTCTGCAGTCCTGAGCCCGGCGGGACGATGGGTCACAACGACGACGGTGCGACCAAGATTCTTGGAGCGCGCAAGAGCTGCAGCAAGGGCTGCGTCGCCTTCCTGATCGAGATTCGAACTGGGCTCATCCAAGACGATAAACGACGGGTCACCCAGAAGAGCACGAGCAAGTCCCAGCCTTTGCCTTTGGCCACCAGAGATACGCCCGCCGTGCAAGCCAACGTCTGTTTCGTACCCATGTGGTAACCGCAAAACGAGATCGTGAACTCCTGCTTCTTTGGCGGCCTTGATTACCATCGAGTCGTCGATGTCTCGCATTCGGGCAATGTTCTGGGCTACGGTGCCTGGAAAGAGCTCTACATTTTGGGGCAGATAGCCCAGCCACGGCCCTAGATTTTCGGGGTTCCAATTTCCGACGTCTGCACCGTCAAGCCTTACATGGCCGCGTGTTGGTTGCCAGGCTCCGACCAATAAACGACACAAGGTCGATTTGCCCGAACCGGAAGGCCCAAAAACGACTAGTGTCTCGCCGGGCTCAAGAGCGAAAGAGATGTTCTCCAGAATCGGTTCGCCCGAATAGGGTGCGAGACAATAGACCTCTTCCACCTGTAATTGGCCGAGAGGCTTTGGTAAGTTGACTTCATAATCGGGAGCAAATTCACCCGCAAAGTGATCCCTGAGCCGGGTGATAGCGGTACGCGCTGCCACGAAACCTTTCCAAGCACTTATTGAACGCTCGATAGGAGCAAGTGCCCTGCCCAGAACAATTGAGGCAGCGATCATCCCTCCGGCAGTCAGATTGCCTTGAAGGACAAAATACGCGCCAAGTCCCAGTATCATGACTTGCAAGGCAAGGCGTAGCGCTCGTGATGCGCTGACAAGGCCCGAGGTTTTTTCCTTCAGGTTCTGGTGCTCACGTCGGGCACCTGCCTGAAAAGACTGCCAACGACCAAGCAAGGCATCACCCATTCCCAGAGGGCGGATGGTTTCACCACTCTCAAGAAACTGCTGCGCTGCCGTATCACTTTGGCGAAGCTTGGCACTTATTTCCTTGTTGGGATTGCGTGTCAGAATGTCATTTGTAAGCGCAAACAGAAAGAGAACGATAGTACTGCAAAGCGCAAAGACACCAAGTCCAGGGTGGAGTAACCAAATGAATGCAATAAAGATCGGTGTCCAGAGTGCATCAAAAAAGGCAAGCACTGCGTCTCCGCCCAGAAATGACCTGAGGTTGGCAACATCGTTCAGGCTGGCCTTTGGGTTGCAGCCAGTCAGCCGGTCAGACATGGCTTTTCTGAGGGTCGGTTCGCTAAGTTCTGATTCAACCCAGAAACTTGCACGACCTAAGATCATCCGTCGTACTTGCTCTAGTATTCCGTAAATGATCAGCGCAAAAAGTGCGACAACCGTCAGCCAGACCAGAGTGTCGAAAGACCCGGTGGTCAGAACCCTGTCATAGATCTGAAGCATGTAAATAGCGCTCACCAGAAGTAGCAGGTTTACGACACAGCTTACGATCAGTAGCGGCGGGAAAAGCCGCTTCACGGCTTTTCTGGTGGTGTCGACGATATTTGTATCGGGATTGGCATTCATGAACGTGGCACTCTGTAACAAGGGTTTGGTACGGCTGTTAGGATGTGCAGACCCGGCAAGGCGCCGGGTCTGCGCGTTTCACTGCTTTGTCAGGCGACAACCGGATCGAGGTCGATTGTGAAGCCGTCAGTGTCCGTATCCGAGTCACCGTCGGCTTCGGTCGCATTTAGGGTCATCTCTAACGATTCGGGATTGAACTCCTGCGAGGTCGTGAACTCGATGACCGGGATCTTGATGGTCCCTTGACCCATAAAGAGCTGGATCGCGTCGATGTTGTTCGGTCCTGTTGGATCACCGATCACAAAACTTTCCTGGCCGCCGGCTTCAGGCGACAGATCGCCGTCCATGACCTCAATCGGACCGCTAGGGGATGTACCATCGCTATAGTAGATCGTGTACCACAGATCCTCTGGTGGGTTATCATACCCACCCACAGAGTTGTCGATGAAGACCGTCACGGCGCTGACGTTAAAGCCGGTCGGGTCGACGACGAAGCTTTCATCCACCTTGCCACCCGATGTCGTGTCGCCATCAATGCCTTCATTGGCATTACCGTTCAGATTGTTATTGCCATTCCCGATGCCCGAGGTGCTGACATTCATCTGTTCCGCACTGAGGAATGTTGCGCCGCCCTCCCAATTGGCTTCAAGGGTATTCAGGAACGGCGCGATGTCGCCAGGTGTTGATGTTGGCTCGACCGCCGCGAACACGATTTCCGAACTGTCGATTGTCAGCGTTCGCACCGGATCCGGGCCACCCGCATCAAGGCTGCCATCTGCCGTGGACAGTTCGACCACCGAACCCGGCGGTGTAGACACCTGAAGATCATAGGTGGTTGGGCTGTCGAATTCTATGGTGAAATCCACTGTTTCATCGACGCCATCACCATTAAAGTCATCGGTGATTGAGCCAGAGAACAAGTTGGGATTAACCAAGTCCTGGGTCAAATCGGCGTTGACCACGACAGTACCATTATCGTCGATCTCGTAGCTGACCAGTTCAATGTCCAACGAGTCAAACGCGTCAGCGCCGGGCGAATCCGACCACGTGCCTTGCGCACCCGCTTCATAACTTCCCGATGCGTCGTTGACAGTGATCTGCGGCCCGTCATCGGTGAACGAGATTTTTTGGGTGAGGTCGACATAGTCCGTCGCGGTGTCTGCGGCGGTTTCAGCATCGCTGAGGGTGCCGACCAGACGGATCGCATCGGTCAGGGCCGCGCCCAATCCGGTGACATCCGAGGCATAGCCCGAGGTATCTGCCGAACTGTGCTCGACCGCCCGGTTCTGGGTCAGCGTCACCGCGCCGGTGCTGCTGACGACCGAGACCGAGAACACGACTTGCCCGCCCGAGGTTTTGCCCTCGATGACGCCAGCATTGTTGCTGAGAACCACGGTGTCTCCGGTGGCGGTGTCTTTCAGGGTCACCGACCCGGCATTGGAGCCCAGTTCAAGACTGTAGACCAGCGCGCCCAGGCCATCTTCGCCCGGATCATTCGTGGTCACGTTGAACAGATCGCCCACACCTTCGGTGTCCGTATCCGGCCCACCCGTCAGATCGGCGTCATCCGTCTGCAGGACCGCGGTGCCCAATTCCATTTCAAAGGCCGGCCCGTCATCGGTGAACGAGATTTTTTGGGTGAGGTCGACATAGTCCGTCGCGGTGTCTGCGGCGGTTTCAGCATCGCTGAGGGTGCCG
>NZ_JBQFMR010000024.1:0-13046 GCF_056531925.1 Ruegeria sp. J8 | reverse complement strand
CCACCCAGCAAAATCAACCATCTTCCCGCCCAACTCAACATGCAAGTCATACAAAGGCGTGCGCCGCGGTAATGTCATATCTATAACCTTTCAAAACCTGGCATCCCGTACCGCCGCGTTATTTGCGCTGGTCGCTCAACATGATCCCACCACAAGCTTCCGAGGTCTCAGCCGCAAGTCAACAACCTTAAACACAAGACCCAACTCGGCAGGTGAAACCAGAGGTGTATACGGGCGCATACAGCAGTTTTGTAGCGTATAGGAAACTTTTTTCCGTTACGCAACACTTGAAATTGCCAATGCAACCCAAGTCATTTCTGCTTTCCCGCAAAGCGCGCGCCAAAGGGTGAAATTCCCTGGTTCAAGTCCGAAGCCTCTGGTCCCTCGGTTCAAGCTGTCATAAGACTTCGCCCCGGAAGGGACGGACATGTCACATATAACTCTGATACGCCACGGTCAGGCCAATACCGCCGCGCGGGACGAAGCTGATTACGACAAGCTGAGCGAACTGGGACATCAGCAAGCGCGTTGGCTGGGGGCGCATCTGCGCGACACACAAGCCAACTTTCCTCGGGTCTATTCAGGAACGCTGAAACGCCATTTGGAAACAGCGGCCAGCATGGGTTTTCCGAACCCCGTGCAAGATCCGCGTTTGAACGAGATCGAGTATTTCAACATCGCCAAGCTCTATGAAACACAACACAACGTGGCCGTGCCCACAGACCGCGAAGGGTTTGTGGAACACCTGCCCCGCACATTCGCCGCGTGGGCGAGTGGTGAAATCGCCAACGCACCAGAAACGTTTGAGACCTTCGAAACCCGCGTGCGCGACGCTCTGCACGATATTGGAACCGCAGGGGGCCCTGCGATTGTGGTGACATCAGGCGGGCTGATCTCAATGGTCGTGCGGCAGGCGATGGGGCTGGATATCCCGGCGATGGCGCGTGTGGCGCTTGCCATCATGAATACGTCGATGCATCGTCTGCACCCAATTGGTGCGCAGCTGAGCCCGGTGCTGTTCAATGCAGTGCCGCATCTGGAAGCACCCGATCGGCAATACGCCCAGACCCACCTGTAAGGAGGCCCTTCATGCAGCTTTACTATGCTCCCCGTACGATTTCAGTCGCCGTGGCCATCGCCTTGGAAGAGGCCGGGCTGGAATACGAGGCGATCAAGCTGGATTTCGCAGGCGGTGAGCAGACCAAACCCGCCTACAAGCAAATCAACCCTAAGGGTCGTGTGCCAGCGCTGGTAGTAGACGGAGGTATCCTGACTGAAACGGGCGCACTGTTGGACTATATCGCAACCATAGCGCCCGAGGCCAGGCTTGTGCCCTCTGATCCGATGATGGCCGCGCGGATGCGCGAGGTGATGTACTACCTTGCCTCGACCATGCATGTGAACCACGCCCACAAGATGCGCGGGGCGCGGTGGGCTGACAAGCAATCCAGCTGGAAAGACATGCAGGGTAAGGTAGCGCAGACGATGACCGCGTCCTGCGACTATATCTCCTCGAACGGGCTGCGTGGGCCTTTTGTACTGGGGGATGAGTTCTCGCTGGCGGACGCTTATCTGTATGTGGTCTGCAGTTGGCTCGAGGGCGACGGCGTTGACGTTACAGCCTTTCCCAAGATTATCGCGTTCCGAGACGCGATGGAGGCGCGGGCATCGGTGCAGACCGTACGCGCTGCCGGAATGCTCTGAAAAAGGAACGACGATGACACATCTCTGGGTCCGGGCAGAACAGCGCCCGAACGAAGAACGGGTTGGGCTTACCCCCGAAGGCGCCGCAGCTTTGATCGCCGCAGGCATCCGCGTGACGGTCGAGGAAAGCTCGGTCCGCGCCATCCCGCTGGACGGATATAAGGCGGCCGGGTGTGAGGTCGCAGCTGAGAACTCCTGGCCCCAAGCCCCGCTGGACGCGATAATCTTTGGCCTTAAAGAACTGCCAGAGGACGGCACGCCCCTGCCCCATCGCCATATCATGTTCGGCCATGCTTATAAGGGCCAGCATTCTGGACGCGCCCTATTAGAGCGCTTCAAGACCGGGGGCGGAACGCTTTATGATTTGGAATATCTGGTCGACGAAGACGGCCGCCGGGTCGCTGCCTTTGGCTATTGGGCCGGTTATGCGGGCGCGGCGGTGACACTGAAGACATGGGCTGCGCAGCAGCGGGGGCAGGAATGCCCTCCGGTCGGGGTGTACACCAACAAAGACGCGCTGAACGCCGAGTTGCTGGCCGAGCTGGACGCCACGGGCACCCGCCCCCGTGCTATCGTCATCGGCGCCTTGGGCCGCGTGGGCACGGGTGCTGCGGATTTGTGCGAGGCGATGGGAGTCGCTGTTACAAAGTGGGACATGGCCGAGACCGCCAGCGGTGGACCCTTCCCCGAGATCCTCGACCATGATCTGTTCCTGAACTGCATCTTCGCTCGCCCCGGCACGCCGATCTTTGTCCCGCGCGAGGCGCTCAGCGCACAGCGCAACCTGACCGCCATCGGAGACGTGGCCTGCGATCCGGACAGCGACTATAACCCAGTGCCAGTCTATGACCGGGCGACCACATGGGACGCCCCCGCGCTGCGCGTGGCCACCGACCCGGTGATGGACGTGATGGCCATCGACAACCTGCCCTCGATGCTGCCGGTCGAAAGCTCGGAAGACTATGCCACGCAACTGCTGCCCTCCCTGCTGACCCTGACCGATCTGGACAGCGGCGTCTGGGGCCGCGCACGGGCCGAATTCGTCAAACATTGTTAGGCAAGGCGAACCATGGAACACCTGATCGGGGCAACAGCGGCAATTTTGGGAACAGTATGCTGGTTGCCTCAAACTCTCAAAACTTGGCGCACCCGCGAAACAAAAGACCTGTCCCTTCCCGCCAACTTGCTGATTCTGACCACGCTGACACTGTGGCTGATCTATGGGCTGATGATCGCTGCGTGGCCGTTGATCCTTGGCAATGTGATATCGATCCTGCTTGTCGGTGCGATTGTAACTGCGAAACTTAAATTCGGCTGAAAGCCAAAAAGGAGCATACGAATGACCATCCATTGGTGTGGCACCGGCCTGTCGGCCATCCCCGGCCTGCGCCGCCTGATCGAGGGCGGTCACAAAGTCACCGTCTGGAACCGGACCATCGACAAGGCCAAGGCTGAGGTCGGCGACCTGACGGATGAAATTCGCGCATTTAACATAGACGCTTTGGGCGCGGTGTTGGAAAAGGGCGATGTGATCGTATCCATGCTACCCGGCGACTGGCATGTACCGCTGGCCGAATTGGCGATCTCCAAAGGCGCGAACTTTGTGTCGTCATCCTATATCGCCCCCGAAATGCGCGCGCTGGATGACAAGGCGCGCGAAGCGGGTGTTGCCCTTGTCAACGAGGTCGGGCTGGATCCGGGCATCGACCACCTGATGGCGCACGCATTGGTCGCTGACTACCGCGCCTCGGATGCTTTTGACGCGCAAAACCACCTGAGCTTCATCTCCTATTGCGGCGGCATCCCCAAAAACCCCAACCCGTTCCGCTATAAATTCAGCTGGTCGCCTCTGGGCGTTCTGAAAGCCCTGCGGTCGCCGTCAAAATCCATCCGCGACTACGCGCCGCTGGACGTTGCCCGCCCGTGGGATGCCATCACCAGCTATATTGCACCGCTACCCGCTCCCGAAAGCTTTGAGGTCTATCCCAACCGGGATTCTCTGCCGTTCATGGCCGAGTACCAGTTCGACGATCACTGGACCGTCAAGGAATTCGTCCGCGGCACCCTGCGCCTGAACGGCTGGGCTGATGCCTGGTCGGACGTATTTACCGAAATCGAGACCCTCTCGGGCCCCGAAGGTGACGCGCGTTTGAAAGAGATGTCGGATCAGTTCTGGGCCGAGAACGCCTATGACGCTGGCGAGCCCGACCGCGTGGTTCTGTGCGTGAGCCTGAAGGCCGAGAAGGACGGCATTCCTGTCTGGCACAAAACCTATGTCATGGACGCGTGGGGCGACGCGCGCGGCACGGCGATGGCGCGCCTCGTCTCAGTGCCGGTGTCACTGGCCGTCGAAGCAGTTCTGAACCGGGCCATTCCGGCCGGGGTTCACGCGGCACCCAGTGACCCGAAACTCGTGGAAACATGGATGGCCGAGATCGACAGGCTGGCACAGCACCTACAGATAGAGACCCACTGCAACTGACCGTTCAGCTTGAAAAGCCATTCCAAGGACCCCGGAATGGCTTTTTCGAAAAGACGCTACCCAACCCTGCGTGATGCGGTCAGATATACCTGTCGATCGTTGTTTCAATATCGCTGCGATTGATCCCTAACTCCGAGAGTTTGCGATCACTGAACCCGTCCAGATATTGTGCGGCACGAACGATATCGGCTCTGATCGCCTGGATCCTCATCGCTCTGTCGAACAGCAACAATGCGCTTTCGGCCGGGGTCAGCCTGCCATTCAATGAAACGTCATCAAACATATTCAGGGTCCTTCCTTCTTTGCTACTTTGAGCTGGGCGAGGGCCATGTCAGTTGTGGTAAGAAACGCCGCGATAGACACTTTGGTAAGCGCGCTTTTTGATCTCGGCGCGCGGGACGCCGATATCCGCCAACTGTGCATCATTCAGGCTTTCCAACTCCCGCACGGTCTTTGCGAAAATCCGCCGCCGAAAGAGCTCGGTCCGTGCCTCTGCATAGTCTGCTATCATCCCGGCAAAAACGTTTTTCGGCGCTGGGGCGGCATGAGTATTGGCCATGGTAATTCCTCCAATTCCTAGTGTCCTGTTGATGTCGTACAACAGATAAAGGAGGCGGAAGTTAAGGCTGCTATTCTGAACGATTAAGGAAAGTTTAGGCGAAACTGAAAGCGTGTTTTCGCTTTGTCTGACGGTGTCAATCTAAGCAGAACGAGATGCGTTCAGAAATTCTCTATCCCTTTTTTGGGACTATGAATTGATGTCGTTGCGCTGAGCTTTTTTACAGTTTTTTGGAAGTCTCTTCCTCGGTCGCCTCTGTCTTTGGGACTATGTTCAAGGGGCGATTGATGCGATCACGTGAGCCCAAAAAACGCGGACTTAGGCAGTTGTCCGTACAGGTTCCCCTAAGCTCGTTGGAAGCCCCGCAAATGGAGCATTCGCTGTGTGGGGATCTCTATCACCATGGAAACAAGTCATATCTTATCTCTAAATTTTATTCGTGAGTTCTTAATTCTCTAACTACCCGAAACCCAGCAAATCTTACCCGACTCGCGCCTATGACACGTCCACGAGAGCCCGCCCGTACATAGTCCATTGCGAGGCCGTAAGCTCCACCTCGAACGACATTGGATTCGCACACAGTCGAAACAGCGTGTTGAAAATAACGGCTGGACGTCCGCCACCCTTCGTACCTCTTGGACCAATAAGACATCGTCAATTCCGCAACATTGCCTGACATATGCCTTAGCCCCCACGCGTTCGCGGCATTGAGTTGGTCAACCTGTACAGGTAGCCGGCGTGAGACCAGATCATGGCGATCTACTCCCAACATCTTCGCGGTCGCGGAACCGCTAAAGTTTGCCTGATCAGTAGAAACCTCTTCGCCCTGGGCAAAGGACGTCTGAGTTCCCGCCCGCGCGGCGTATTCCCATTCAGCCTCGGTTGGCAGCCGATAGACCTCGGCTCCAACCTTTTGATTAAGCCAATTCGTATAACTAATCGCATCTTCAAACGAGACGTAGATAACCGGGAAATTTCCGGTCAATGACACACAGGAACCATCGATCTGAGGAATACAATTTTGCGGAACGATCCCGCCACAGCCCCCATCTTGGACACACGCCATCCATTGATCGTAGGTTACTTCGTTGCGCCCCATTGCAATTGGAATGTCGATTTCTACACGGTGAACCGGACCCTCATGTTTTGCGATATAAGGAGCCTCCGGCGTAGCGGTACGCGTTTTTCCATCAGCAAAATACTTGGTTCGCCGAGATTCCCCTGGAGGCCCACCCATCATGAACTCACCCTCGGGAAGCGCGATCATCTCGGGGCAGACATCGCATTCCTGGAACATCTCAAGCGGCGCGACGGTCGTGCCGTCCTCTAATTGATGTTCCGCAGAAAACACCGTCGCCGGAACAGTCAGAAGCCCAGCTATGAGGAGTGCTTGTTCCACTGCCCTAGAGCAGTGTTCAGCCCTTTGGCCAAAGTCAAACGGAAGAGATGCCCAAATAGAAAACAATAGTGAATACATACTCGCCACCCAACACAATCAGTCTCTGTTGAAAATACTAATTCTGATTCAACTAGTTGATTAGCTAGTCATGAACCGATGAGCCTCACAAAACCGTTACTCATAGTGAAATTGTTAGTGAGGAGAAAACCGGACCTTAAGCGCCGGGATCCGTGTCTGCCATCCAACTGGCTTTTCGGACGTTCAACGGGACGCAAAATAGCAATCCGTTTGAAGGTCGGGACCGAATTTGTTGTGACCCGCGTGCTTTCCAATTCGGGTTTGAACTTTGCAATGCAATTGACGCACCGAGCGTGCCAAACTCGTGAAAGTTCTCGGCTAAAAAAGACAGATTGGGCATGGGCGAGTTCAGATGACCAGTGAAACCCGGTAAGCGGTAAAAAGTTAAAACCGGCATCGTTAGGTTTTGGTTTGGTGCCTAAAGTTTGATATCTGTTCCCGTCAGTCGGTTCAGAAAATCACATTGAGCATCACCAAGGAAACCAACAAAAACAGGACGGTCATGATGCCCCCGGAACGCACAAAGTCCATTACCTTGTAACCCGCGGGCCCCATAATCAGTGCGTTTACCTGATGAGTCGGAATGATGAAGCTGTTCGAGGTCGAGATTGCAACTGTTAGCGCAAAGGCCGCTGGGTTTCCGCCGGCAGCTACGGCAATTGAAACAGCAAGGGGCACGAGCAGCACGGTTGCCCCGACATTCGACATAACCAGGGAAAACGCGGTGGCCAATATTGCGACACCGGCTTGAAGCGCCCAAATCGGCCAACCGTTCAAAATGATCATGATTTGCTGGGCGATCCAAGCTGCGGTGCCGGTATTTTGCACCGCCTGCCCCAGAGGTATCAGGCATGCCAGCAGGAAAACCGTGTTCCATCCGACTGCCCTGTATGCCTCATCGACACTGAGTACCCGCGTGAGCATCATTCCAGCGGCGCCCGTCAGAAGGCAAAGGGACAAGCGAACGTCGGTGAACAGTATCAGCGACAGCGATATTGCAAAGAAGGCCAAAGCCCAACCGACCTTCTGAGGCCGTAGCTCATCTTGCGGAAAATCTGTTGTCACAACCACGAAGTCTGGATCCTTTTTGACCCGCATCAGGTTGTCCCACCTCGTATGCGCGACAAGCATGTCGCCCGCGTGAAACTCTTCAAGTCCGATCTGAGTGGACGCGTGCGTATCAGTCTCGACGTGACTGAGAGTTTCTTCTCCTCGATGAATAGCAAGCAATGACATGCCGTACGTCTTTCGGAACAAAAGCTCGCGGGGGCATTTCCCGATCAGCTTGCTATCAGGTGTCACGACGACTTCGGCTATTCCGGCATTGGTTGGCGCAAACTCTTCTACGAAGATATCCAGTTCAGGAAGAACAGTCAGACCAAATTTCTCTGCAAACTGTTCGACAACCGAGCGGTTTCCTATGATGGCAAGCCGGCACGGAGCGGCAATCTCGGCGGTAAGAACCTGAACCATGGAAGTCTTACCGCGATAAAATGTGGATATTATGTAGAGATGATTTTCATGGTTGATGTCAGCCAGTATCTGCCCGACCAACGGGCTTTTTTCTGGCACGATCACTTCGAAAATATCCGCCTGCAAGCCGTAAACCCGTTGCAGGTATTCCTGCGTACCCTGTCCTGTGCCGGTGTTGTCGGACCCGGTGTCTTCAGGCAGCACCCAACGCCCAAACAGAAGAAAATAACCGATCCCGGTCAGGATTAAGGCCGCGCCAATTGGCGCTACCGAGAACAGCCCGAAGGGTTGGATTTTTTGGCCTTCAGGTAGCCCCTCGTTTGCAGTCTGGACCAGGTCGTTCAGCAAAATCAGCGGAGAAGACCCGACCATAGTCATCGTGCCGCCAAGAATGGCGCAAAACCCCATGGGCATCAGCAGGCGGGACAGGGGTATTCCCGACCTCGTAGAAATGCGGCTGACGACCGGCAAAAACAGCGCAGCCGCTCCGACATTCTGCATGAAAGAGGATATGATGCCGACCGTTCCTGACACAATCGACAGGACCCGGCTTTCAGCCGTGCCGCCATATTTTAGAATGACCGCCGCAACCTTGTTCATGATACCAGTTTTATCCAATCCGGCACCGACGATCATGACCGCGATAATAGAAATCACAGCGTTCGACGCAAACCCATCGAACAGATGCGAAACGTCCGCCAGGTTCTCAAGCCCGGGTACGTAGCTGAGAAGTCCGACGAGAACCAGAACCAGTATGGCGGAGAGGTCAATTCTGACAATTTCTGACACGAACAAGAAGACGGTGAAGGCCAACAAAACGCAAACCACACCCATCTCAAAAGTAAAGGTAACTTGTTCCAAGGAGCCCACCGAGACTTGGATATTCTATTTAAAGTAAAAACCTAAACCATCGCGCCTACGCTGTCATGAAATTTCGCTTTTTGGCCAAGCTACGAAACAAAATTTCAGGGCAAAGTAAAAGGATTTCGCTTCATGGTGAATGCGGGGAACCACGTTCCACCGTCGCCTGTAACAGAATACAGCCCGAACCGGACATTCAAAAACAGACTGTGCAGTCCCTGTTAGCGGACCCTACTGACATTGGGAAAGTGGATTTCGCTGATGCAGTATGAACTTGAAATTTCCGTTAGCCTTTCGTTGCAGGTATCGCATTTCACCATTGCCGAAACTGCCAATAGAGTAAAAACAGAACCGAGTAGTCCCAAAGCGGTTGGGCGAACAGTCGGTTACAATTTCCGCACTATAAGCGCGGTGAGAGCGCACAAGATTTTCGGGCTAGTACAAAAAAATTCAAAAAATAGTATATATTTGTTTTTACCTTGATATTGTCGTTTTATGAATTCGATAGCCAGAATTACGCGAGGAATAGGCGTCGCCTTTAAAGATGGCAGGGTCAAAGGCCTTCTGGCCTTCACAACCGGTATGATCCTGTGGGCGTCTGTATTCTATCGCTATGTCGAAGGTTGGAGTTGGCTCGACTCCATCTACTTTTCTGTTGTGACAATATCGACTGTAGGGTTTGGCGACTTTTCTCCTGAAACCGCAGCAGGCAAAATCTTTACAATGTTCTACATCATCGTGGGGCTCGGCATTTTCGTGACTGCAGCGACCACGGTGGCGGATACAATCCTGTCCCAAGATGACACCAAAGGGGACGATTAATTTTTGCTCAAATGAGTCAACGCAATTTCATACGCAGGCTATACATCTACAGACCAGGCCTCTGAAATACGAATTTACAAGAGAATTCAGGTTTCTGCAGGTCCCTCCAATTTAAAAATATACATATTTCGTTTTTTGAGTGTAACATTCAGAAAACAAATATTGGAGGGATGGTATGGAAAAGACCCAGGACGCGAAGATTGTCGATCTCGCGATAAGATTGCTGTTTCTCGGACTATTCCTTTACAGCGCTTTGGTAATGGTGGCACCGCTGGCAAGCGTGGTGATCTGGGCGACGATTCTATGCGTCGCACTCTATCCAGTTTTCGATTGGCTACAGTCCAAGTTGGGCGGGCGGAAGAAACTTGCTACGACGATTTTGGTTTTGTTGGGTCTTCTTCTGACTTTGGGGCCGGTCGCAACAGCGGTATCGGGGGCAGCCGAGCTTGGATCTGAGTTTGCAGAGCAAGCTGACAGCGGCGAGCTAAAAGTCCCACCGGCACCAGAAGGGCTAAAAGAGCTGCCCCTGGTCGGCAACAAGATTTCTGAAGTTTGGGGCTTATTTGAACGAAACCTTGATGGCGCGCTTGCCAAATACGGCGCGCAGATTCTTGAGATCACCAAATCGCTGTTCGGACGGGTGCTAAGCATCGGACTTGGGCTCTTGGCACTGGCTTTGTCCGTCTTGATTATGGGTGCCTTGTTCAGCCCTGGCCCAAGTCTTGTGCAAGGCCTTCAGCGTTTTGCCAACCGAGTCTTTGCGCCCCGGGGCGGCGAATTCGTTACACTGGCAGGCGCGACGATCCGCAATGTGACAAAGGGTGTGATCGGCGTGGCTGCGATTCAGGCGGTCGTAGTTTGGGTATTGTTGGCGCTGTTCGGGATTGGCTCGGCCGCGACGCTGGCGTTTATTTGCCTGATCCTTTCGATTATCCAAATTGGACCCGGTTTGGTTCTTCTGCCAGTAGTCATCTACGCCTGGAGCACCATGTCCGGTGGCACAGCGTTGATCTTCACCGTACTGGCCGTTCCCGTAGCGATTATGGACAGTTTCCTGAGACCTGTATTCATCTCAAAGGGCCTCGAAACTCCCATGCTGGTTATCCTCATTGGCGTTCTCGGTGGCATGATGGCGTATGGCTTGATCGGTATTTTTATGGGGCCTGTTCTGTTCGCTGTATTCTATGAACTGTTCAAGGTCTGGATCGATGCGCCTGCAGAAGCCGAAAGTGAAGCTGAAGGAGCGGCGAAATGAGAAAGACGATTTGGACCACTTTGGCCGTCATTCTTATTTTCCTCGTCTGGTACCTTGTCGCGGACCGCAAAACCCCGTTTACCGGGAATGCCAGAGTAAAGGCCGTCGCGACCCAAATTGTTCCACAGGTCACCGGTACAGTGACCGAAGTTCTTGTCGAAAATGGACAGGTTGTCTCGGCAGGTGATGTTCTGGTTCGGATTGACCCCAGGCCCTACGAAATTCAACGCGACAAGGCCGAAGCTGATCTGGAAGCCGCTACGCAGGAAGTGGGCGCATCCTCGGCAGAGGTGAGGGCTGCGCAAGCCAAATTAGCCCGGGCCCAGAGCGATCTGGATACGATGCGGATTCAAACAGAGCGCGTGTTTGCGCTGGAAAGAAAGGGATTGATCGCCGTCTCAAAAGCCGATGATGCCCGAGGCCAATTGGCAGAGTCTGAGGCAAGTTATGAGAACGCTAAAGCGGATTTGGAAAAAGCAAAGCAGAGGCTGGGTGACGACGGGATCGAAAATCCAAAAATACAACGCGCATTGGCGGCCTTGGCAGATGCAGAGTTGAACCTCGAGTGGACGGAACTTCGCGCTCCGGCGACGGGTGTCATATCCAATTTGTTGATAGCCCCTGGTACATACGCACGATCTGGTCAGGACCTTTTGACGTTCCTAGATGCAACCGACGTTTGGATTGAGGCGTATTTTACTGAAAACAACTTAGGCCGAGCTGCAATAGGTTCTCCTGTCGATGTCGTGTTGGATATGCACCCCGGTAAAATTGTCCCGGGTGTTATTGAGAGCTTCAGCGCGGCTGTATCTTTGAGCGGAGGCGATGAACCCGGCCAGTTGGCGAGCCCGCCAAGTACCAAAGGGTTTCTACGCGAACCAGAACGGTTCCCTGTTCGGATCGTGCTGCCGGGGTATGAGGCCGGAAGCGCCGACGACGACCTACGCTTCCAACTTAACGGGCAGGCCGACGTGATCATGTATCTGAGCGACAATTCCCTGCTGAACATGGTCGGCCAGACCTATATCCGTTTGGTTTCGATTCTTTCCTATGCCTATTGAGGGCCGGAAATCCATTTTCAGGCTCGCCTTGGGTGTGACCGGCGTCTTTACCTTGGGCCTGTTTTTAGGATGGCCCTTGGCGGTTGTAGGGGCTGTTTTCACTGCACTCTTCCTGCAAGCACCCGCTGCGCTGCCGTTAGCAGCATTCACCAAATTGTTTGTTTTCTCGATAGGATTGATGTTCATCTCATTTCTGTTGTCGTCGATCTTCGCACCCTACCCAGTGGTATTCCTTATTCTGGTGGCCATCGGGATCATCCTGTCCTTCATGTGGTCAGTTTCAGGGGCTGGTGTTCTACCTGGTGTCATAGCGCTTATGGGGGCATTGATGATCCCGAACCTCGCCCTCCAATCGCAGGACCTAGCGCTTGTGCTCGTGTTCTGGATACCGATAAACCTGCTATTTGCAGGTTTCGTATCGACGCTGATGTTTGTGCTGATCCCAGCAGATCTTCAATCAGCCGCCGAGAAGAAAGCTGACGCGCCACCCGTATTTGATCCGCACCGGCGGATCGTCAGAATGTCACTTGTGACTGTGCCATTTGCCATGGTGTTTTTTCTATCTGGCGCATCTGCCTTATTGGTTCTGTTCTTCGTCGCCCTTTTGAGTCAGCAACTGGCAGCCATGCCTTCAATGGGTAAGACCGTCGCCAAAGCGATGTTGACAGCAAACCTGCTTGGAGCTGCGGTGTCGATCATCTGTTATGAAGTAAACGTGATCGCACCAGTTATTCTGACGCCAATTTTGTTATGTCTGTTCTTCTGCTTCACCCTCGGAGCGCTTGGAAAGTCTCAGGCCGCTCTCGCCGCGGCAGCCGGCTCGGCGTTGACGACTGTCCTGATCGTTTATGGTGGGTCGATTGCGCCATTTTCGGATGAGGCCGACGTCAAAAGTATTACGCGCGTTTTGCAAGTCGCAGGGGCCGCATTCTTCGTAATTGTCGCCTATGTCATAGTCGACGAGTTCTGGCCGGAGAGAGAAGTGCAGGTCGCTTGAGCTTAACTAGGTAAAGTGTTCAACCATCCAATAAAGCTACCAACTAGATAGCCCTTGGACATCAATGTCGCTTTTCAAGCGCGCATTGACAACTCGGGCAAATTTCTTTCGGATTCGAATTTACTATCAAGTTTTTGAACACAGCGACTTTCACGCTTTGCACTCTTGCGGCTCAAACGGACACTTTCTGTTCTAGGCTAGTGTAGTTTGCATCTCTGGCCTTCATTGCAATGCGCACCAATGAGGGGTTGTTCCGCTGCCGCCCCAATGTTGCTAGTCTTGCACATGCGTTATCGGACCCGTCGATCCTCACAGGAGCTTTGGAGATCATCCGGGTCCTTATCGAACGGGTCAC
>NZ_JBQFMR010000023.1:0-17069 GCF_056531925.1 Ruegeria sp. J8 | reverse complement strand
AAGGCCGGGGGTGCGAATGCCCTCTGCGATTGCATCATAGAACCCATTCAGTTTGCGCGCCGCTTTGTCCCGCTCGGATTGCAGACGGGTCTCCCGCAAGACCGGGGGGAAGGAGCGGGGGCCGGATATTGTCTTATAACAAGTACGGGCCAATTTGCGCTAAGCGGCGAAATATGAAACTAAAAAACAACTAAACGGATGTTTGATAACGTCCAGCGAGAAATCACTTTTATGCGGTCGGCTCTTACAGGCGCGGTGCTGACGACAGTCTGCCGTTCGAACGAACTGACCCAGAGGTATGAGGCACAGGTCCTTTTTCTGATGCTCACCTTGGTTTTTGGTCTCGCTAGTCGACTCTAGCCGTTTTTACGGTTGTTTCGGGCTCAATTGAATGGTGGGATACGCTATGCGCACAGTGCTGAATGCTCTTTGCTTTCTTTTATTGTTGCTAGTTGTCGCTTACTCAACAGTATGGGGCACTTTGGCCCTATGGTTCAAATTTTCAGTCCCAGAATTGATCCGGTTAATTGCGATCGTTTCCTTTGTCGTCGTTGGCCTCGGAACGCTAGTTTCAATTTTTCGAAGAAGTAGATGGCGATGGTTGTCTGGATTCGCAGTATTTCTCGCAGCAATACTAATATGGTGGAACTCACTAACCCCACCTTCGGACGGAAATTGGTCGCCTGATGTTGTACGGACAGTCACAGGTGAAATAAGCGGCAACACACTAACTCTGAATGACGTTCGTGCATTTGAATGGCAGTCGGCTGATACTTTCGAAGAGAAGTGGATTACTAGAGAATACGATCTGTCTCAAATTGAAAGTGTGGACCTCTTCATGTCGTATTGGGGTGGGCCAGAAATGGCGCACCTTATGCTAAGCTTCGGCTTTTCTGATGGCAGGTATTTGACGTGGTCGATCGAAGTACGCCGACAGGTCGGAGAGTCTTTTTCTCCCGTGGCCGACTTTTTCAAAGCGCATCCTATTGTAATGATAGCGGCGGAGGAGCGTGATGTCGTCGGGCTTCGCTCTAATGTTCGAAAAGAGAAAGTACATCTGTTCAGGCTGCGTGGTGAATTAGAAGAGCGTATCAAACTGATCAGCGCCTATGTAGAAGCTGCAAATGAAATCGCCGAGCGACCCCGCTGGTTCAACTCAGTTTTCACCAATTGCTCCCGATCAGCAATTTTAATCGCGCGACATGTTGGCATTAGCATTCCTGTCGACTATCGCGTTGTAATTAATGGATATTTTCCTGACTACCTGTACGAGCAAGGACTGACCAATACTGAGATTGATATTCAGCAGTTATATAGTCTTGGAGATATCACAGCTAACGCTCTAGCAAACGGGCTAGACGAGGGTTACTCAGCAGCTATCCGCAAAGATGTTCCGGTTCCTTAGCTCTTGGTCTTGGAAAAGTCATTTTATCTTTGAGACAGTTGCTGGATGGTGCTGCTGGAGCAGAAGTGATTTTTCGGTCTTTCGGGTGGAAGCCTTGAGATACAGGGAAAATTGCGGCCCGCCTATTTGTCCGATATTTATATTCCACTTATGTGTAATGTGCTCTGGCTACGATGCCTTTGACGGCGATATTCGTGGAAAAAGGGTTTGTGAGGTTGAGCTTCAAAAAGACCATAGATCAGTCGCGACGGCACTTCGTATTATCAGGGAGCGTTTTTGTCGCGACTGGGTGCAGTTCCAAAAGGAACTTAGTCGGCCTTGAACCGACAAGAGCTTTATCCAAAACAGAAATCGATGAAAGAGGTCATCGGATCTTTATCGCTACTGTTCGCGAACCCTCAACGGTGGCGACTGAGTTTTTTTCAGGTCGTCGCGCCAATCGTCTTAACTTTGCGGCTGTAGATGTTGTAATCCCGCCAAACCACAAGACGGGCAAGATCGAAAGGCCGAGGGGTAGCTCGCCAGATCCCGATAAGCATTTCGTTATCACGAACCCGCAGATATTTGACGAAGATAGCAAGTTTGTGGGCACAGTAGAGAACAGTGTTTTGGCTTTGCCAAAGGGAAAACGTTCATCCCTGCTGTGGATACATGGCTACAACACAAATCTGACTGATGCAGTGTTGCGGTTTGCTCAATTTCTGGAAGACACCGGGTATAGCGGAGTGCCCATCTTATATTCTTGGGCCTCTCAGGCTCGTTTGGGTGCCTACGTCTACGACATCAACAGTGCACTCATTGCACGGGATCAGCTTGAGGAGGTTCCAGGGCTACTCAAAGACAGTCCTGTAGAAACAATAGATATCGTAGCCCACTCGATGGGTAACCTTGTTGCCATGGAAGCCGCTCGCGGCATCGCAAATCGCGGGCTTTTCAATGTCAGCGGTAAACTCAGAAGTGTTATTCTTGCGTCGCCCGACATAGACATAGACTTATTCATTGCTCAGTTATCAGCGATCCCCAAGGACAAACGGAGGTTCTATGTGTTGACATCCGAAAATGACCAAGCTCTTGCGGTTTCAAGCTTGATTGCAAGAAACCCGAGAGTGGGACAGCTAGATGCTACACTGATTTCCGAGCTTGGTTTGAACGTGATTGACCTGTCCCAGGTGCAAGACACGACCACTGTACACCATTCAAAGTTTGCTGACGCTCCCGAGGTTGTGCGCCTGATTGGGGACAGAATACTGGCAGGCGATAAAGGCGCTAAGGTTTCAGGTCGCGCTGAAGCCGTGGTTATTACCGCCAGTGGTACCATCGCTGTCGTTGACGAGGCGATATCCAACTGAATTTGGGTACATGACGCGCTTTCGGCCGGCTAGAGCCACCGATCTCTATTCTTGGGCTGCGAGCGTTGCGCCACGAAACATGTTAGTGTCGGCCAAGTGTTTCTTCCGGTAGACATCCGAACACCCGTTTGTATTGTTGAGCAAAATGACCTTGATGAAAAAAACCGTTTTCAATCGCAACACCTTTGATTTGAACTTCCCCAACACTGGAAGCACTAAGTGTTTTGTGGACTTTGTTAAGGCGTATGCGTCGCAACCAGGTTGCGGGGGATATACCGATGCAATCTCGAAATGCGTAGTGTAAAGTCCGAAGGCTTACACCGATTTCGCTGCATAACTCGACCAGACCCACGGAGCAGACATCGTCCGAATAGGCGATATCGCACGCGCGACTAACGATTGCCGCGGAGCGGCACGATTGTGGGGAAGCAAATTTCGAAGCCTGCGAGCTAATCAACTCCCACAAGAATAACTTTGTAAATTGGTCAAGCAGGTGTTCGATCTCAAATTCATTTGCTTGCTTCGAACGGTGCAACAAATCTTGAGCCGCGAGTCCCAGCCTTTTACTCGCCTGCTGAGTTAGACTACTGACTGGAGGTATGTCTTCAAAGTCGAGCTCATCCCCGGTGAGATTGAGCGCCAGAGACCGCGCTTCCGAAAAGTGAACGGCCAGATTTACCCCATCCCAGTTTGTACTGCCAATAAGCTCGGCTTCTCGATTGGGAGGCTGAACAACAATCGAACCTGTTTCGATTTTTTCTCCAAAAAAAACTGCGGGTTCAGCTTGTTCCAAAACCAGCGCTGCCGAAAAACAATCGGGCATACCTGTGCCGCGGTACACTATTTTTCGATTCCATTTCTCCCGAGCAATCTGTTTTTGACCAACTTGAAGTAAGTCAAGACTGCTCTCCAAAGGACCAGCAGTCATTTGGTAGTACTCTTGATCCCAACCGACGGAGGCGTCCTGCAACTGCCCGACGTCAGACGTGGTTGTGAATGTCCGTTCAACCGACAAGTTTTTGTATAGTTCTTTGTCCCCCATCTATTCCGAATATCACATTCAGAAAATCTGACATAACAATATTTCTTTGACACGTAACAGTCAGTTATTGAGGCAAATTCTTTGGTCTGTGACACGTATTTTGCACTTTTGGGATGTCGAAATTCCCCCCAATGATCGCCTTTCAATGCAAGCATGTTTTCCTAAACACGGGGCTTGGTAGGCGGACCGAATGCAAATTGGCGAGGGAAGATTACGGCGTGTGCTCGGTGTCTTAGCAATATTGGTGGCTAAGGTTACTCTTTTCAGTAACCAAGTTTATGCACAAGACAGCGCAGACGCTGCGGCGCAGGCCAATAACCCTCTGGCAAATTTCACGGCTTTCAACTTGCAGAACTATTATGTCGATGAGTTGACTGGCCCTGGCGACAACGATGCAAATTCGTTCATTCTCCGCTACGCCCAACCGGTTCAGCTAGGGGAAACAAACTGGCTGATCCGCGCGTCTTTGCCGTTTAACAGCTTTCCTGTCGGCGATGGTGGGTCAACGGTAGATGGGGTGGGGGATTTTGACATCTTCGCCGCCTATCAGATCGACTTACAAAAACCGGGAGTAAGCTTTGCAATTGGCCCTTCTATTGTGGCTCCAACCGCCTCTGATGACCGTTTGGGCAGCGACCAATGGCAGTTGGGTTTGGCTAATGTCTACTTCAACGCAAAATCGGCACTTTGGCAGTATGGGTACTTGCTAATTTGGCGAAGCGGCGTGGGTAGCACGAACGACCGGGAACGCGTAAACACCGCCGCATTGCAACCTATTCTGTTCCGCCAACTTGGCAACGGCTGGTACACAGGCGGGGCTCCAATTTGGACAGCAAATCTGGAAAACGGTGATTATTCTGTACCGTTAGGCCTCCGGGTCGGAAAGGTCTGGGTAAACGGAAAAACTGTATTCAACGTGTTCGTTGAACCTCAATGGTCAGTTGCCGATAGCGGGCCAGGACAACCAAAACGACAAGTGTTTTTTGCACTAAATATGCAGTTCCAATGATCGAAACGAGCGTCTGACAAAAGGACTTACTACAACGCAAAAAAGAGAGGGCCCAAGTGAAAAGCCTTAGAATCCGCCTCCCTGTTCCGTCGGGTGTTCAGGAAAGTTCTTCTGCGCCGACCAAAAAATGAGATTGCTGACACTAGTTACGTAGCTGCCTGTTAGATGACCGATTCGGTAGGGCGTTCACTAAAAGCGCTTTTTTTCAAAGGTTCGAATGAGTGCTTTGCGTAGAAAAGTTAAGCGCCTACGATGAAGTCTGAGTAACGAACGGAAAGCCAAACAGCGCGGTCATCCAACCTGTCCAATTCAGTGAGAGTAAAACAAATGGAAAAAACTTGCTTTAAACAACACGCCAAGTTTTGGATGACGATTTGTTTTGTAGGTGCACTTGCAGGGTGCTTTGAAGAGGATAGTGCCGAAGCGACAGAAAAACCTGCTCGACCGGTTTTGTCGATGATCGTGGGTGACACAGAAAGGTTTCGGACTGACAGCTATCCTGGTCGAGCCGAAGCTGTACGGGAAGTGAACCTGTCTTTCGAAGTATCGGGGCGAATGATTACCAGACCGGTCGATGTGGGATCGACTGTCAGATCAGGGGAAATTCTCGGTTCTTTGGACCCGGAGCCTTATGTAGCTCGGATTCGCACAATTGAAGGGGAACAAGCTTCTCTTCAAGCGGCATTGTCCAACGCAACCACAGAATTGGAGCGCAGAGAAAAACTGCTCGAAAATGATTTTGTTTCTCAGGCCAACGTCGACGACCAAATTATGGTTGTCGATGCAGCCAAGGCAAAAATTGAAGCGACTGAAGGTTTGCTGGACGCTGCTCGTCTCAACCTAAACTATACGGAACTGAAAGCACCTTTCGATGGGATTGTGTCGGAGGTTTTTGCGGACAACTTTCAGAACGTTGTCGCGAAACAACCGGTAATGCGCATTCTGGATACTTCCCAGATCGAAATGGAAATCGGCGTTCCAGAAGCTCTTATAGGGCTGGCTCCTTTCGTGGAAGAAATCAGCGTTACTTTTTCAAGCCTACCGAATTTAGAAGTTCCTGCAGAAATTTCCAGGATAGGTTCTGAGGCGTCGCTCAGCACTCGTACGTATCCAGTTACAATTGTAATGGATCAACCTGACGAAGCCAAAATCCAACCCGGGATGGCCGGTAAAGCGACTGCTCGTGTACGACTGCCCGAGAACTGGGCGAAGACCGGTGTTGAGATTCCCAGCGCAGCTGTGTTTTCGCCTGACGGGGAAAACGCGGGAAACACTTTCGTTTGGCTTATTGATGAAGCGTCAAACACAGTTTCTCCAAAATCTGTTGAAGTAATTTCTATCGGGGGGAGGGGATTAGTTGTTCAAGGGCTTGATGCGGGGGATCGTATCGTCACTGCAGGTGTCAATGTCATAACCGAGGGCCAAAAGGTCCGGGTCGAAGCGCCTTAAATTCTGGAGGCAGCCATGTCACTTCCGCAGATATCCATTGAGAACCGAGTTGTAACGTATTTTACGCTGTTCCTTATCTTGGTCATCGGAACTTTTAGTTATTTCCGTCTTGGCCAACTCGAAGATCCCGATTTTACAGTCAAAACCGCGATCGTGATTACTCAATATCCTGGTGCAAGCCCTGAAGAAGTTGAGCTAGAGGTTACTGACCTCATAGAATCTGCGATTCAAGAACTCCCGGAACTTCGTTTTCTTACGTCTTACTCAAAAGCTGGACTTTCAATTGTAAAGGTCGAAATCAAACAGGAGTATTGGGCGGACCGCTTGCCCCAAGTTTGGGACAAGATGCGTAGCAAGGTCCGGGATGTCCATGGTCAGCTTCCGCCAGGAGCCATGACCCCAAACGTTATCGACGACTTCAGTTTTGTGTATGGGTTCGTTCTTGCGATAACGGGCGACGGTTTCTCCTATGCGCAACTGGAAGAATACGTAAAGGCGATCCGCAAAGAGCTGGCGCTTGTTCAAGGAGTTGCACGTGTCGAAACTTGGGGAGTGCAGCCAAAGGTTATTTACCTTGATGCTTCGGAACAAAAGCTTCTGGATCTCGGGGTAACGACGGAAGACTTTGTCGCAACGCTGGCATTGCAGAACCAGGTCGTTAATGCGGGGCAACTAGAGCTTGGCGATATGCGCCTTCGAATTGCGCCGACTGGAGAATTTAAAAGCCCGGAAGATATCGGGAACTTACGAGTCCGTACAAGCTTGCTGGACAAAGCTCTGGATATTCCCGCGGATTTTGCTGATGAGGCAACTCGCCCCAGAGACCGCAGTGCTGAAACAATCGCAATCAAGGACGTTGTAGATGTCAGACAAGGTTACCTGGAACCACCCATCAATGTCATGCGATTCAATGGCCAATCCGCAATTGGGATATCAATAGCCAATGTGACTGGCGGCAATATTGTAGACACGGGACGAAATTTGGATGCGGCTTTGGCCATTGTCGAGGCCAACCTTCCCTTGGGAATTGAAATGCACAAAATCGCTTGGCAGAGCGATCTCGTGACGGAAGCCATAAACGCCTTCATGATAAACTTGGGCGAAGCGGTTCTTATCGTCCTAGTCGTTGTTGCTCTGGCCATGGGTTGGCGTATGGGGCTGGTAATAGGCGGTGCGCTTATCCTGACGATCCTCGGCACCTTCATTGTAATGTCTATACTGCAAATTGATCTTCAAAGGGTTTCTCTAGGTGCGCTGGTTATTGCTCTGGGAATGATGGTCGATAACGCCATTGTAGTTGCAGATGGTATGGCTGTCCGTTTGAAGAAAGGAATGGATCGCAAGGCGGCTGCCATTGAAGCCGCTGCCCAACCGAGTTGGGCTCTTCTGGGCGCGACAGTTATCGCAATGATGGCTTTCTACCCAATCTTCGCAGCAACCGCAGATGCAGGCGAGTATGCCGGTTCACTATTTGTGGTGGTAGGGGTTTCGCTGCTGCTAAGTTGGCTTATTGCCATGACAATCACGCCATTGATGTGTGTTGATCTTATCAAGATCTCGGAAGCTGACCGAGACTCATCACGAGATCCATATGCAGGCGTTGTTTTCACGATGTTCCGCGCGGTCTTGTCTACATGCATCAGAGTGCGCTGGCTTACCGTACTTGTTATGCTGGCAGTGTTCGGATCCGCGCTTTACGGGTTCCAGTTCGTAGATCGACTCTTCTTCACTGATGCGACGCGGCAGCAGTTTATGGTCGATATCTGGGCACCTGAAGGTACGCGCATTCAACAAACTTCGGCTCTGGCAAAAAGGGTGGAAGATCACCTGGAGGGAGATGAGCGTGTTTCCGGAGTTTCCACGTTTGTAGGTTCCGGAGGCCCCAGATTCTATCTTCCCGTTGATCCAGAATTTCCCTACGAAAGCTACGCACAAGTCATTATTAACACGACCGATCTAGACAGTGTTTATAGCCTTGTCGAGGAACTAGAGCCATGGGTTGTGGATAACCTGCCTGAGGCAATGGTCCGAGTTCGAAAGTTCACAGCAGGTCCCGGTTTTACCTGGCCGTTCGAGGCAAGGTTCTCGGGCCCGGCAAATGCAGACCCGGAAGTGTTGAGGGATCTTGCGCGGCAGGGGGTGGAGATACTTCAAAAGTCGCCCTACGCAAAGGACATCCGGACCGACATGCGCAATCGAGTTCCAAAGATTGTTCCTGAGTTTGATCAGGTTACGGGTGTTTGGACCGCAACTTCTCGCGCTGATATCGCGAATGCGTCTCGCGCGGCATTTGACGGTTTGCCCGTCGGACTCTATCGCCAAAACGAAGATCTCTTGCCAATTATTGTTCGACGTGTCGACGATGAAAGGCAACGAACTGCCGAAGACTTTGAGCTTTTGCAGGTCGTTCCAGCCCTGTCTGTAAAGAACTTGCCGCTCTCTGCGGTAACAGAAGACATCAAAGTTGAGCTGGAAGACCCAATTATTGTGCGCTGGAATCGCAAGCGCGCTGTAACTATTCAGGCCAGCCCTGACGAAGTTACATTTCCAACGTTGTTCGAAAGTGTCCGTGAGGAGTTCGAGGCTATACCCTTGCCTCCCGGTTATCAGTTGGAATGGCGAGGAGAATACTTCGGGACAGTGGACAGTCAAACTTCGCTTCAGCCCGGTGCGGCGCCCGCTATCATAATTATCGTGTTTTTGATTGTGGTGCTCTTCAACGCTATTCGACCAGTTTTTGTGATCTTCTCGGTCGTCCCGCTGGCGATAATCGGTATTACCGTTGGTTTGCTAACATTCCTGCAACCCTTTTCTTTCATGGCGTTGCTTGGGGCCATGAGCCTCATCGGGTTGATGATAAAAAATGCGATTGTGTTGTTAGACGAAATCAATCTGAATAAATCGCGAGGTATGGAACAGTATGACTCGGTAATGAATGCTGCTGTTTCTCGACTAAGCCCGGTTTTGCTTGGCGCAGGTACAACGATTCTTGGGGTTCTTCCATTGATGCAGGATATCTTCTGGGTCGCCATGGCAACGACGATGGCCGTCGGATTGGCCTTTGGGACGGTGTTCACGATGATAATGATTCCGGTCTTCTACTCGATTTACTATCGTGTGAAGGAGCCAGCAACGTAACTAATTGGGGTTATCTTTCCAGCCGGTAAAGCAACCAAAGGCGAGAACAACGATACCCTCTACAGCGGGGCAGAGATGACTATCGATTTCTTTCAGCTTTTCTCAGCCAACTCGGTGTTGGTCGTTTTTACGATCATTGCCATCGGTTACGTGATAGGCAACGTCAAAATTGGTCAATTCGAGATAGGGATTACCGGCGGTGTTTTGCTGTGCGCTTTGGTTTTCGGTCATTTTGGATTTCAAATTGATCCGATCGTCCAATCAATCGGGTTTACTTTGTTCATCTACTCGGTTGGATGGCAAGCGGGTCCTCAAATTATTAACGTGTTGCGCCAAGATGGCCTCAGCTATTTGACCATCGCACTATTTATGTCACTGGGCTCTTTTGCATTAGTGGTTGGACTGGCGCTTGTGGTCGACTTGGAAAACGCGCTTGCCGCTGGTTTGATGGCAGGGGCATTGACGAGTACTCCTACACTTGTAGGGGCGCAGAACGCTGTAGAAGCCGGGTTGGTTCCAATTCCGGCCGGTTCAACTTCTGAGGCGATAATCGAGAGCATCAGTGTAGGATACGCGATTACATATATCTTTGGTACCGTGGGTCTTTTGCTGCTTGTTAAGCTATTACCAAGCCTGCTTAAAATTGATCTGGTTGAAAAGGCGCAAGATTTTGCGAAGGAACGCGGCTTTGTTGCTGAGGATTCAGCAAAGGAGGCCGAGCGCCCAATTTTACGGGCTTACGAGGTTCCATCTGTCGATTACGAAAAGAAAACCGTAGCTCAAGCATCATCCGATTTTTTGTCTCAATATCAAGACTATGGCGCCATCTATAAGTTAAAGCGCGGCAACGACATAATCGACGTGTCGCCAGACACAACTCTTGAGCCTGGTGACAAACTCGCATTTTTTTGCTCGCCGAAACTACATGAGAAAATTCGGGAGGAAATGAAGCTCGGCCGCGAAGTGCTAGACGAAGACTTGGTAGACGCTGTGGTCGACGTTGTTGAAGTGGTTGTCAATTCCAGCTTCGCAGTCGGTCAAACGATCGGGCAGCTTGCAATCCAACAAGAGCATGGGTGCCGACTGACGCGATTGACACGCTCGCAAATAGAAATGCCGCTGTCACCTTCGACAAGGGTCCAACGTGGCGACGTGATGTATTTGACCGGCGAGCGTGCCGCTTTGCAGCAGTTAGTTTCGATATTGGGGGTAGAAGAGCGGGCCGCAGTGGAAACCGACTTGTTGACATTTGCAGCCGGAATAGTCGTAGGGCTGTTTATTGGTCAGATAACAGTAAGAATTGGTGGAATTGACGTAGGAATAGGTAATGCCGGCGGTCTACTTGTTTCAGGGATCGCAGTTGGCTTTCTCAGGGCTAACCGCCCAACGTTTGGTCGTATGCCAGCTGCGGCGCGCTTTATTCTTATGGAGCTAGGGTTGCTGTTTTTTATGGTTGGCGTTGGCCTAAATGCCGGCGGTGGCATAATCGAAGCTCTTGGTGCAGTCGGGCCGAAACTATTTCTTTGTGGTGTTGTCGTGACGTGCATCCCACTATTGGCTGGATATGCATTTGGGCGGATCGTTCTGAACATGAATCCAGCCTTACTTTTAGGGGCTCTCACTGGTGCAATGACAAGCACACCAGCTCTCGGGATTGTTCAACAAGCGGCGAAGAGTTCCGTTCCATCCCTTGGCTATGCAGGAACTTACGCGCTTGCCAATGTACTTTTAACGGCTCTTGGAACACTAATCATGCTGCTTTGATAGTTATTCGAGCTACTTAGTGTGAGTCCCATATAGGCTGACAAGTCTCGCGATTAGTATTGCTTGGAAAAGAACTCCTACAACCGCTTCTAAGATTGACCAGATTTGAACAACCGCGTTGTTGGAGGTTATGTCTCCATAACCGAGGGTTGTGAGTGTCATAAAGCTTAAATATATGTAACTACTCCACTTTTCAGATCCGTTAGGCTCTCCAAAATCTAGAGCATGTGGCAAAACTGTATGTATTATTGAAAAAATCAGTGCCCAAGCAATGCCGATCAATAGATAGCAGGACACAGCATCGGTAATGACTTTCAGGTTAATATAGTCGGCTGCAATAATGGCTTTCATCAAACTGATGAACGCAAGTACCAACAATAATAGGGACAAAATATACCCTACTATGAACCAAGCGTCTCCGAAATCTAATGCGCCAGTTAAACGAACGAGTAGAGTTGCCAAAGCTGCCGCTATTGCTGCCATTTGTACTGTGGGACGAACTGCCAAAGAAAGAACAGCGCTCGTTAGCACTAGGCAAAAAATCACATCCAGAACTCTTTGCCCAAGGACAAAACTCTCCAGCAGTGGAGACATCACGATCATGAGTAGCAACGAGGCTAACAACAAGTAAGAGTTATGCTGCATAAGCATGCTGTTTCAATTCATGGCCTAGTCATTGAGGCGCGGTTGGTCTTTCATACTATATCGTCGGGAAGATTTCGGTGTCATCGCGTTAGTCTCAGCGCACCTCTGTGTTGCTAAAACAGTTTTGTTCGACTATGTGCCGCTATCCCGTGCGAAAGAAACCACAGGATGAACGTGCGTGAGCCGCGTTCCTTTTTGAGTTTTAGCTAAACACCTATTTTGGCGTATACCAAATGGGGGAAGTGTAAGCGCGGTCCTGCAATTGCATCCGAGTGCCTTCCGGCATTTGGACATTGAAGAACTTCGCGTCGTAAG
The DNA here is from genome assembly GCF_056531925.1 of Ruegeria sp. J8. NCBI lineage: Bacteria > Pseudomonadati > Pseudomonadota > Alphaproteobacteria > Rhodobacterales > Roseobacteraceae > Ruegeria > Ruegeria sp. J8. The sequence goes on along the minus strand of NZ_JBQFMR010000023.1, from coordinate 4,953 downwards.
CTGTCCACCGAGGCGTCGGAATCTCTATCACACGAACATAGTAAAATGCTCGCTTTTCTGGATCAAATTCCGGGTCAATCCAGTAACCGGTTAATAACGGCTCACCTATCGTGTTGGTGTAAGAGGCATCCGCTACATTGACAGTGTTGCCGACATCTCCATCACAGGCGTGATCGACGACAGCCCGATCACCGCAGGCTACGTCAAAGATTTTCTCTGAAGTCGTGCCGTCGTCGTTCAACCAGCCTTTCACGATCTGAATGCGATCAAGATTGGCACCGTCGGGATCACGCAGAGCACGGATCATCAGTGTCGGAGAGCTGCCACTTGGCGCGTCGGTCAGGTCGCCACCCATCGGCACCCCGCGGGCATAGCCGGTACGGGCAAAGTCAGGGCGCGAAACCTCTTCAGCGTTGAAATCCCAGCCCGCGAAAACTCGAACAGAAAGGCGCGTTCCGGAAGTTGCATAAGTTTCCTTCCGAGCCATAGCGTCCCAGATTGACTCGCGGGTATTTTCCCTTGCCCAAACAGCTGCAAGACCCGAAGCACCGACGTCGGCTTCCATGATAGACAATGCGGGGTCGTCGGCTGCAACAAGCGGGTGGAAAGCACGGTCAGGAGCGGGCTCTACGAATGAAGCCTTTGAAAAATTGTTCTCTTCGCGCGAAGTGGGCAGGGCAGTATGATTGTCTGTTGAACCGATCATTCCGAATTTGAAGGGGTTAACGCCAAGGTTTGCCTCTGCCATGAGGCCGGTCTTCAAGGCCTCGCGAGCGTATTCAGCAGGGAGCATCTCAGGCGTCTTTGCGCCCTGACCGTTTAGATTGCCAGCGTCGATCGTCTCAAAGTCGGCGAACGCATCGTCTGGGGACAAAAGCGGGTGGGCCTCACCATCACCTTTTTGTTGGGTAACTTCCGCCAAAGGCTCCCAACGAATGCGCTTGGCCGCGTAGTTCGCGTCGATTGGTTCCCCTGACAGATTTGACCCGTCAATGGTCTCTAATGCGAACATAAGCCCATTCGACAAATTACCGTTGTGCGGGATCGCAAGGACCTGACCACCGGTTTTCTCTTCATAGGCCGCCATGTAGTCCCATAAATCTTCGGGATCGGTGGAGTCGTATTGCGAAAATGGAAACACTTGGGAAGTGCGATCTTTGCCATCACGGAAGATCACAACGCGATGCATGTTGTTGCCGCCGGGGTGAGACGTCCATTCGAAGCCATGAAATGTGGTGAATGTTCCAGGCTGGTAGTATTCGTCAGCGTTGGTTGTTGCACTATCCCATGCCGTTGCGAGCAGTTTTGGCTCGTTGATCAAGTCGGTATCATTAGCGCGCAGCCACTCTAGAAACGCTTCATATCCGTTCCCAGATTTAACCATATCATGCCAGCGTTTACCGGTCTCGTTGGCCAGAATTAGCGGGTCCGAGCGACGAATAAAATCTGCCAGGCCGAGGTTTTCGGCATGATCGGCCATCACTACAAAGTCGAGAGGGCGGATCAGTTTTACCCTCCAACCGAGCGCGCTTGTCACCTCTTCGCCACGTGATACGCGATACCCGGCATCCTGATCCAACACCCCGCCTGCCATACCTGAGTCTGCAGACCACGAGGAGTGCAAGTGCGTGTCACCGAAAAGAACACGGTTAGGAAAATGGTCGTCGACATAAGGTGAGTATTCAGCCTTTGGCCCATCGACTAAATCAGCGGGTGGCAAGAGGTCTTGCGCAGAGGCTGAGGTCGTCGCGGCGACCAGCGTTGTGATTGAAATTGCGGTGGCAAAGCTGAGCTTCATTTAGGGCCTCCATTTCCACGTTTTCGAGCGAAGGTTTTGTTAGGACCTTAGGGACGCTGGTCGCTCGCAAGTTATGGTTTCCTCTTAAGGGTCCAATTCAACTTCGACTTTCTTCAAAACTCCTGGGAAGTCGAATGGCACATGATAGTCTTCGCTCACTGGTTCTCCTGCGTCGGAGCCAATATCGAAGGTCTCGTCGAGAGATATCCGGTAGCCCATTGTCCGTTCGACCCGGCCCTCACCCACAAGTGTATCGTCTACAAAGAGTTTTCCTGTCCCGCCAAGGCCGACACCTCCACCGTCGTATTCGAACTCGTAGCGAATAATATGCTCGCCCGGCGTAAGGACATCTCCCACTATGTTGTACCGCTCAAGGTTGGCGACATTGTAGGTGTAGATTGGCTTTCCTCCCAACACATAGAGCGCCCATCCTCCAAATCGTCCACCTTGTGTGACGAGCATTCCGTCAGTCTCACCCTCGCCAATTTCAACATGCGCAGTGATCGTATGTGACTTGTTCTTGAAGTCGGGTGCAGTGCCTTCCGGGATACGTCGCATGTTGTCGAAATATGTGAACTTCGAACGACCTTGCGTCAGGCTTGGACGGAGCGCTATGTCCAGCCTGTCGACCTTGTCGTTGTCGATTGGAAGGACATTGTATTTGGCGGCTTCACCATAGAATAAGATCTGCAACTCGGCCAATTTCTCGGGGTTTTCGTTAGCTAAGTTGTTGGCCTGCGAGAAGTCCTCTTGGACATTATAAAGTTCCCACATCCAATCATTGATCACGTCGCTTTTCTGGGTGACGCTAATCCAGGGAGCTTCCGGCGGGGTAGTGGTGGCTACCCACCCGTCGCTATAAATCGCGCGGTTGCCCATCATCTCAAAATACTGAGTGCGACGAGTTGATGGGGCGTCGGCATTATCGAAAGCGTAAACCATGCTGGTGCCTTCAATTTCAGATTGCGCTACGCCGTTTATTGATGTCGGCGCTGGGATCCCTACCGCTTCAAGGATTGTCGGCATGATGTCGATTACATGGTGGAACTGACTTCGCACTTCGCCTCTGGCTTCTATCCCCGCTGGCCAGCGAATGATCATTCCGTTACGTGTGCCTCCGAAATGGCTGGCAACTTGTTTGGTCCATTGGAATGGCGTGTTCATGGCGTGCGCCCAAGCTGAAGGGAAGTGACCAAAGGTATTTGGCCCTCCCAGCTCATCCATTCTCGCGTATGTATCTTCGAAAGGTACAGCGATGTTGTTGAAGAAAGTCATTTCATTCAACAGGCCATCCGGACTGCCTTCGGCGCTCGCTCCGTTGTCGCCCATCAAGTAGATAATGAGGGTGTTATCCAGTTCACCGGTCTCCTCAACAGCGTCGATGATCCGGTTAATTTGATGGTCCATATGGGCAAGAGCGCCAGCGTAGACCTCCATCATTCGTGCGTAGAGTTCTTTTTGTTGGTCGTTCAGTGAATCCCAAGCACGCAGTTGCTCAGGTCTCGGAGTTAGCATGGTATCTTCAGGGATTATTCCCAGTTCTTTCTGCCTGGCGAACGACTCTTCACGGACCTTGTCCCAACCTTGATCGAATTGTCCTTTGAATTTTTCGATCCATTCCTTTGGAGCGTGGTGTGGTGCGTGCGAAGTGCCGGGCGCATAGTAAACGAAAAACGGTTTGTCCGGCGCAAGTGCATGTTGTTCGCGAATATAGTTGATAGCCCGATCCGCCATGTCTACGTCTAGGTGATAGTCTTCAGTGTTGGGCGGTTCGACCGGTTTGGTTCCATCGAAAATAGCAGGGGTGAACTGGCTCGTATCGCCACCAATGAAACCGAAGAATTGTTCAAAGCCCAAGCCGGTCGGCCACAGATCAAAAGGTCCGACTTGGCTCGACTGCCAATCAGGAACATTGTGGTTCTTACCGTACCATGCGGTATTGTAGCCGTTTCCCTTGAGAATTTCTGCAATAGTTCCGTTTTCCTTAGGCATGAGGGAGTTGTAGCCTGGGAAGCCGGTGCCGATTTCCATTATTACACCGGTCGCGTTCGAATGGTGATTGCGCCCCGATATCAACGCCGCCCGGGTTGGCGAGCATAGTGCGGTTGTATGCATCTGGATAAAACGTAGTCCGTCTTCGGCTAGTCGATCATATGCTTCTGTTGGGACAGGTCCGCCAAATGCTGTGGGTGCCCCGAACCCAACGTCATCGGGCATAATTAGAAGAATGTTGGGCGCACCTTCCGGGGCGACGACTTGCCTCGGAAAGTCCAGACTGGATTCGCCAGTTCTTAGGCCGATATGACCGTTGAATTTAGTCAAAGGGATCGGCAAAACCGAGCGGTCCCAGTCATTCTGCGACATAGATGGCGTTGCACACAAAGACAGCAGGCTCGCCAAAATTACACCTTGTGCTGCACCCAAGTTCGGCAACCTCATGTGTTTTCCCTTCTGATTTAATTGCTCAAACGGTCTTCTCAGGTGACCGTTCATATCGAATGAATGTTGGTAGTCGGCGATCTACCTTTGTTTCAGGTGCCAAGAACTCTACGGTTGGGTGTTGGTCTCTTTGCACGCTGTGCCGGTGTTTATTTGGCAGCTTTGACCGTCATCACTGTCACAGTTGAACTAATTTTCACTGCTAGAGTTGCTCGAAACTTTAGCAGTGTTAGCAAATGGAACTTGAGCGCTTTGATTAACAGGCTGCTCAGGGTTTAGTTTGCTTCGGGTAACGACGCCAAACTACTTTAAGGTTAGGCAATCCGATGCTGAACGCCGCACGACACCTTGCTCCTCTCGTACCGTCGCACCTTTGGCTAGGTCAAAACATGTGCACAATTGGGTGAATTATTTGTCGTGCCTGTTGATTTTGCACGTTATTTTAACATCCCAAAAGTGCAAACCGACGCGTTGGTGGAGGTTTAGGCGACCCTTTATTGGTCGACTCGTCCGTTTTCTTTTAGTGAACCAAACTCTTCAACTTATCCTCATGAAGTTAAGAACTGCGCAAAGTTGTATCGTTAGAAAGTCAACTTCGCGGACGTTCGGCAAAGGCCAAATCGCCCTCCCGCAACCAGCGTCAGAAATCCCCTACACAGCCCGGTCAGACTAAAATTGATCCCCCGGATCAAGTGCTTAACGTCGCCACCGCGTCA
>NZ_JBQFMR010000022.1:0-22204 GCF_056531925.1 Ruegeria sp. J8 | reverse complement strand
CTCCATGGGCGTCGACAAATACTGGTCCCCCGTCAACCGCGTCGACAACGCATACGGAGACCGAAACCTCGTCTGCACATGCCCTCCAATGTCAGAATACGCGGAAGCGGCGGAATAAAAAGAAAACCCCCGCACAGCGGGGGAAGCACCATCCAAGGAGCACCTTTTCTGAGCTTACACAACCAGACTTGGTAAATCTGATGAAACACTACGTTGTTCAAAAAGATCAGGCGAATAGGGACGCAGTGCAGCCAATGGCAAAACGCGTTCGAAACATCGAAGTTGTTCTGCAACGCCCTGAGGATAAAGCGACCGTAGAACCGATTATGTCGTTCTACAGGGCTTTGAACAGGTTGATCGAGGCGCACACCTATGTCGTCAACCAACGCATTCTTGCTGAAGACAAAGTTGGCGAGCCCCTTTATTGGACTGGTCGCTCTGTCATCTTCTGGGGCGATCACGAGCAGACTTGGCATCCTATTGGATCAGAACGGCTTTGGGTCGCTCAGGTCTTGAACCTTGCGCCTCGGACAATGCTTGTCGGAGGGGCTGTGATGCTGTTGATGCTGGCGGGCGGTTCTGGTCGCAAGCTGGGTGCGGTCCATCCGGGTTTCCAAGCCGGTGCGGCAGAGCAAGGGTTGGAAAGCTGCGAAACATCAACCCATCTTTCTGCGACGGGGCGCCTGCATAGTGCCAATAGCCGGATCAGTTCTCTCAGGTTACTGGCCCGCTTCGTGTCGATTGATCATGGCGAACATATAGCGGATGTATTGCGCAAATATATCGGGTTGGAAGAACCGACGCGGGGGAGCGAAAGTCGGGTTGTAAATCGGCTGGTGCGTCGCTCTGGCGGGGACGAATTGGTTATTCATACGCTGAAAACTATGCTGGAGACGATTGAGGAACCGCTTAGTATTTCCGAATTGTCAAAAGTCGTTGGAATATCGACACGTCAGTTGCAGCGACGGTATCTGTGCAAAACGGGCACTAAGCTATTGGACACCTATAAAGAACTTAGATTGGAGCGGGTGCACTGTCTTTTGAGACATACCGACTTACCGTTTTCGGAAGTTGCCATTGCCACGGGGTTTTCGTCGCGGGTGGCAATGTCTCGGGCTTTCTTCAAGCACTACAGGTCAAAGCCGGAAGACAGTCGAAAGCAGCGATATTACGGTAGTTTGGATATTTGAACCTGCGGCAGAGGGTCGTTTTGCATTGAACGCCTTGCCAGTATTGTTTGCGGCTTCAAAGCAGGGAGTATTGGAATTGCGAGGCGCTGATGCTCTCTTTTCAATCCGATTGAAGATCGGTTAAGTGCTGGGTTAGCCCATAAGTCCTTTCGCGCAACATGGCGTTGGAAACGGACAGCAGATGTGACTGCATAACTTCCGCTGCGCCCTGACTGTCGCGCGCGGCAATCGTGCTGAACAATTGCTCATGCTGTTCGCCCAGACGCACCAGTGTCGAGGCGGAATATTGCGTCGCGCGCTGCCGGGTCCACTCCGATTGTTTTCGAACCGCGCGGATTGAATCGTAGACCGTCAGAAACAGCGGATTATGCGCAAGTTCCGCGATCTTGTAGTGAAATACATCGTCGGCGACCCCATAGGCCTGAGTATCAGCCGCATCCAGCGTGGCCTGCATCAGTTGCTCGAGCGTGCGCAGTTCTTTGGTAGAGGCCCGTTGCGCCGCCAGAGCCGCGAGTGCGGGTTCGATCTCTAGTCGCACTTCCATCACGTCGCGCGGCATCACTTTGGCTGCCACAGCCCGGAACGGGCTGGCACCCACTGCGGGCGGTGGTGACACAAAGGTTCCCTGACCGTGGCGGCGAAATACAGTGCCGTCTTCTTCAAGCTGATCCAGTATTCGACGCATCCGGGCGCGGGTCACGTTCAATGCCTCGGCCAGCGCCCGCTCTGGCAGCAGCTTGCCGTTCTTCAGGAAATCACCTGTTTCGATTCCCGCCCGCAAGGCTGTAGTCAGTTCGATATCTGTTGGACAATTTCCCAAAGGTCAGAACGCTCCGATCAGGTCATAGAACATGCGCAAGGACGTAAGCATCAGGAAGGCGCCAAAGGCAAGACGCAATGCACGTTGCGAGATCGTGTGAGCGATGCGTACGCCGACATGGGCAAAGCTGGTCGTCAGCGGGATGATCAGCACTGCCGCGATCAAGTTGACATAGCCAAGCGAGAAGGGCGGTAGCCCCGTCTGCCCCAGCCCTGTCGCCGCATAGATCAACGCGCCGGGCAGGCCGATGACGAAGCCGATGGCAGCTGATGTGCCGACAGCGCGGCGGATGTCATAGCCCAAAAAGTTCAGTACGGGCACGCAGACCGTGCCGCCACCGATGCCCATCATTGCCGAAATCGCCCCGGCAAATACGCCGGTTGCAGCCCAAACGCGGGGTGAAAAGCTGCGGGGCGGGCCGTCATTGCCGGGCTTGCGAAAGATCATGTCCAGCGCGACCACAGCTGCCACCGTGGCAAAAACAGCAACCAGAATATAGCCGCTGACCACACCGCCCAATATCCCGCCGATCACCACGCCGACCAGAATGGCCGGGGCCCAACGTTTCAGCAACGCCATATCCAGCGCGCCGCGCTTATAGTGCCCCCAGCTTGAGGACAAGGCAGTGAACACGATGGTAGCCAGCGATGTTCCAACCGCCACCTGCATGGTCAGCGCCGGATCACTACCTGTCAGCGACAATGCGAAATACAGGGCAGGGACGATTACGATCCCTCCGCCAACCCCCAGCAACCCGGCCAGAATACCGCCGAACACGCCAGCGGCTGCGGCAATCGCGATCAAGGTCGCCAGGGTGGAAACGTCAATCCCGCCCATGCATCACGCCGGATCAGTGGCCAGTGAACGGCTGACGCGCCCTTCGGCCTGCCGCTGGACCTCGGCCTCGGCAATCGCTGCGTCAAGGGCGGTGCGGTCGGGATTGCCCGAGAAATTCTGTTCGCTCGGCATCGCCTCGGCGAAATGCAGGTACCGCTCACTGGCGACATCATAAAGCCGTCGCAGTTCGGCCAGCGGATCAGAATGGTCGTCGCTGCGCAGATCTAGCCAAGAATGGGTCTGACCGCGATTGATGACCAAGCCGGCAGCCTGCTTGCCGCGCTTATCGCCGCCAGCACGCTCGCCCGCCTCCATCGCCGCCATCAACCGTTCGGGGAAGGGCAGCGCGCCCTCGGCCGCATACGTTTCAAAGGTCGCATCCACCACTTCGGGTCCCGCCAGCATATTACCCGCGACCGAGTGCATCTGCCCGATCCGATGCCCGGCCCAGTCAACGCAGGCCGATCCGGTATAGGCGGCGAAATTGCCATGTGCATCCATAAGATGGGCCTGCCGCGCGTCCCGGCCGGTGTCGCGGGCGACCAGATCATCCAATACCGATTGCGCTGCCTCTCCAGCCTCAAGTCGCCTTAAGCCTTCGGTGCCCCAAACCGGGTTCGAGAAAGCTTGCGAAGCGATGGCGCTACGCGGGCCAACATTGGGAACACGCGCGCCACAGGCGAAAAAGCGGCTGGCCACGATAAGGCCGATGGCGCCGGTTTCCGGGTCTTTTGCAATCAGAGAATAGGTCATGTCACCGTCCCACCGCATAAGCTTGCATCAATCGTGGCGTCGCCGCCGCGCGCAGAGTTCCGTCTTTTTCGCGCAGGGCTGCCGTAAGGCGACCCACCGTCCAAGGCTCGGCCACCGAGACTTTGTGGCCGCGTGCGCGCAGGTCCTCGATCACGGTTTCGCCGAATGTGGCCTCGATCATCATCTCGCCGGGGGCGGTGGCGCGGGGATAGAACGAGCCTTGAAAATGCATCGAGTGAAACAGCGGCGCGTCCATACATTCCTGCAATCCCAGCCCGAAATGTACGAAGCGCAGGAACCAGATCAGCTGCCATTGATCCTGCTGGTCGCCGCCGGGCGTGCCAAAGACCAGTTGCACGCCGTCTTTTTCCGCCAAGCTTGGCGTCAGCGTCGTGCGCGGCCTGCGCCCTGGTGCCAGTGAGGTCGGCAGCCCCGGTTCCAGCCAGAACATCTGCGCCCGACTGTTCAGCGGAAACCCAAGCCCGGGAATGACCGGAGAGCTTTGCAGCCATCCCCCCGAGGGTGTGGCCGCCACCATGTTGCCCCAGCGGTCGATTACGTCCAGATGCACCGTGTCGCCGCGCTTCTCGGTCAGGTGCGACATGGTCGGTTCACCCGCACTGGCGCCGGTTCTGGCCGAGAAATCTCGTTCGGCGCGAGCGATGTAGGCATCGGCCAGATGTTCAAAGCCGGGCACCCGGCCGGGGCGTTGATCCTGCGAGGCATCTGGGGTGATCAACGCGTGGCGCTCGGCGGCGTAGGCGTCGCTGAGCAGGTAATCCATCGGGATGTCGCTATGGTCGGGATCACCGTAATAGGCCTCGCGATCCGCATAGGCGAGCTTCATCGCCTCGATTACTGTATGTACGAACTCTGCCCCGTTGGGGTCCATCGACCCAAGGTCGATCCCCTTGAGGATCGCCAGCGCTTGCAACAGAACCGGACCCTGGCTCCAGGCTTGGGTCTTGTGCACGGTCCAGCCGTGATAGTCATAGGTCAGCGTGTCTTCATACGAGGCCCGCCAGTCGGCCATATCCGCGCGCGCCATCACGCCGGAATTGCGCTGGCCCGAGACATCCATCACCGAAGCCTCGGCCAGATAGTCGAAGATGCGGTCGGCAACGAACCCTTCGCGCCACGCCCGACGGGCAGCGTCGATCTGATCCGTGCGGTCGTCATGCGCGGCTTCGGCATCGGCTACAAGACGTTCATAGGTTGCGGCCAAAGCCGGGTTGGCGAAGTTACTGTGCGGTTCGGGTGCTTTGCCATCGGGCATCCATGTCTCTGCCGAACTGGGCCATTCGTCTTTGAAAAAATCGGTCAGCCCGTCAATAGTATGGGCCACGCGCGGCAAGACAGGGTGGCCGTCGCGCGCATAGTCGATGGCGGGTTGCACCACGTCCCGCAGGGGCAGTACGCTATGGTCGCGCAGCATCAGCATCCAGCCGTCGAAGGCTCCGGGGATGACCGTGGCCAACAGGCCCGAGCCGGGGATCAGGTTCAGCCCCAACCCTGTGTAATGTTCAATTGTGGCCGCGGCGGGCGCGGGGCCTTGGGCGCACAGCACTTCGGTCTTGCCGGTTTTGGCCGAGTGGAAAATTGCAGGCATGTCGCCTGCGGGACCGTTCAGATGCGGCTCGACCACTTGCAGGGTCAGCGCAGTGGCAACGGCGGCGTCAAACGCATTGCCGCCCTTTTCCAGAATGCCAAAGCCCACAGCCGAGGCGATCCAATGGGTCGAAGTGACGACGCCAAAGGTGCCTCGGATCTCGGGGCGGGTGGTGAATTCAGTCATTCCTAGTCTCCGAAATCAATGTTCGCGCGGGTCCAGCGCATCGCGCAGCCCGTCACCCAGAAGGTTGAACCCCAGCACCACCAGGAAGATTGCGACGCCTGGCCACATGGCCATCCACGGGGCCTGATTGAGGAAGTTTTTCGCCGTGTTCAGCATCGAGCCCCAGCTAGGCGCAGGTGGCTGCTGCCCAAGGCCAAGGAAGGACAATGACGCCTCGGCAATGATGGCGGTGGCGATGGTCAACGTGGCCTGCACCAGAACCGGCGGCAGCACGTTGGGGAAGATGTAACGGCTGAGGATTTTCGAGGTCGGCAAGCCGATGGCACGGGCTGAGGTCACGTAGTCCTCGGCCCGGACCGACAGCACTTGCCCACGGGTCAGGCGTATGAAGACAGGGGTCGCAGACAGGCCAATGGCAATCATCGCGTTGGTCAGGGACGGCCCCAGAAATGCCGCCAGTGCGATAGCGAGGATCAGGAAGGGCGCGGCCAAAAGGGCCTCGGTGCAGCGCGAGATGATGGCGTCGATCCAGCCGCCGAAATAGCCTGCGATAATGCCAAGCGGAACGCCCAACATCACCGCAATCCCGACCGAGACCACCCCTGCCAGCAGCGAGGCCTGCGCGCCCCAGATCATGCGGGACAATACGTCTCGGCCAATTTCATCGGTGCCGAATGGATGCGCTGCGGTGGGCGGTTTGCGCACGGCACCCCAGTCGGTGGCTGCCGGGTCGGGCACAGGCAAGATCGGGGCCAAAAGGGCAATCAGCACGAAGAACGTGACCAGAAAACCGCCCAGCATGGCGCTTTTATGCGTGCGGAATTTCTTCCAGACCCGATTTTCCGGGCGGCGCGAGAGGATGGGATCAGCTAGGGCCATGTCACGCATTCCTCAGACGGGGGTTCAGCAGCACATAGGCCACGTCAGCCAGCAGGTTCATAACGATGAACCCCACGGCTGTGACCAGCACGATGCCCTGCACCACAGCGTAATCGCGGTTGAACACTGCATCGACGACCATCTTGCCGAAGCCGGGGATGGTGAAAATCTGTTCAGTCAAGACGGCACCTGCAATCAGCTCTCCGAACAGCAGGGCGGTCAGGGTCACAATCGGGGTCAGCGCGTTGCGGAAGGCGTGTTTCAGCACCACGCGGCGTTCATACAGACCCTTGGCACGTGCAGTGCGGACATAGTCGGATTTCAGCACGCCCAGCATCGCCGATCGGGTATGTCGCATCAGCGTCGCGGCCAGCGCAGTTCCCAACACAAAGGCAGGCATCAGCATGGTGGTGATGGATTTCACCGGGTCCTCGGACAGGGGTACATAGCCTGAGGCTGGCAGCAGGTTCAGCTTTACCGAGACCAGCAGGATCAGCATGATCCCCAGCCAGAAATTCGGAATGGAAAGCCCGGACAGAGCCACGATATTGGCGATGTAGTCTGTAATAGTGCCTTTCTTGACCGCCGACAGAATGCCCGCTGGTATCCCGATCACCAGCGCAAACAGGATCGCCATGATGGCAAGCTGGATCGTAACCGGCAGCTTTTCCGCAATCAGCTCGGTCACGGGCTGATTGGTGCGCAGCGAAATGCCCAGGTCCCCCTGCAATGCATTCCCGACCCATGTCAGATATTGCACTGGAATGGGGTCGTTCAGACGATATTTCTCGCGTAGGAATTCCAGCACTTCGGGGTCACGTTCCTCGCCTGCCATGGCCAGCACAGGGTCGCCGGGCAACAGCTTTTGCAGGCTGAACACGAAGATCGAGATCAGCAGGATCGTGGGGATCGCAATCAGGATGCGACGCAGAATGAAAGACAGCATAACAGGGGCTTTCGGATAAAATACCCGCCCGGCTGGAGGACCGGGCGGGCCGTGAGTGGCTTATTTCTCCAGTTTCACGCCTTCCAACCGGATCATCCCATCCGGATAGGGGGTGAAGCCCGAGAGGCCATCATCAAGTGCCCAGATCCATGTCTGGTGATACAGGTACACGATGGGCATATCCTGAGCCAGAATGTCCCGTGCAGCGTCATAATCCGCCTTTCGCACATCAAAATCGGTCGAGGCGCGGGCGTTGTTCAGCATATCGTCCACTTTCGGGTCCGAGTAATGGCTGTCATTGATGCCGCCACCGGTGGTCATGAACTGGTGGATATTGCCATCCGGGTCCACGCGGCCCGACCACCCGATCTGGCTGGCCTGATAGTCACCGGCACTTTGATCGGCCAGCAGGGTGGCAAATTCCTTGGACGTGATCTCGATTCTGATCCCGGCTTCGGCCGCCATGGCCTGCACGACCTGCATCAGTTGTAGCGGAACGGTGGTGTTGGGAACCTGAACCTCAAGGTCGATCCCGTCGGGGAAGCCCGCCTCGGCCAGCAGGGCCTTTGCTTTTTCCACGTCACGCGCGGGCACCGGGTGATCGGCGTCATACCATGGAGACGTGGGCGGGAAGGGCTGGTTGCCCGGCGCAAACGCACCTTCGAACACAACCTGGTTGATCGCATCGCGGTCCAGCGCATAGCTGAGCGCCTGACGCAGACGTTTGTCATTGCCCCACGGGTTGTCGCCCTTGTCACCATTATTCACATTGATGGTAATGCCCTGATATCCAAGCGAAACAGCGCGTTCAACGTTGATCCCGCCATCACCTTCAGCCTGCGCGAGGTCAGTCGCGGCCAGACGTTCCAGCATGTCGATGTCACCCGATTGCAGGTTGGCCAGACGGACGGTTGTGTCCGGAATGGGCAGGAAGGTGACGCTATCGAAATGGATTTCACCCGCGTTCCAGTAGTCAGGGAACCGCTCGAGCGCGATACGATCCTGAGCGACACGTTCCTTGAACTTGAACGGGCCCGAGCAGACCGGGTTCAGACCAAAATCCGCCCCTGCCGCCTTGGCTGCTGTCGGCGACACCATCATGCCCGAGCGGTCGGCAAATTGCGCCAGCAGGGTCGCGTCGGGCGCGGCCATGTTAAAACGAACAGTATAGTCATCGACCACTTCGACACCGGTTACGGACTTCAGCTCGGACTTGCGGCGCGATTCCTCAAGGTTCTGCGACCGGTCGATATTGTCGGCCACGGCTTGTGCGTTGAACGGTGTGCCATCATGGAACACCACGCCTTCGCGCAGGGTCATGGTCAGGGCTTTGCCGTCCTCGCTCCATTCCCAGCCGGTGGCCAGTTGCGGGATCAGCTCAAGCTCAGGGGTGATGTCGACCAGCTTGTCACACATCGAAGCATAGACGATGCGACCAACGAATGTGCGCGACTGATCGGGGTCCAACACGTCGGCGTCGGATTGCAGGGCGATGCGCAGGTCGGCGGCCTGCGCGCTCAGCGCGGTTGCGCCGAGCAGTCCGGCCAACAGACCTGTTTTCAAGACATTCATGATGTTTCCTCTCTGTTTTCGGCAGAAGCCGGGGGCGTTTGGACAGCCGCGCGATAGAGCGCGAACCGCTCTTCTGCTCCGGCGCTGCGGCGTCGGGGCGGGGCCGGTTTTCCGGCCTCTGGTATGGTTTTCCAATGATGGCAGGCGACGTGATGGCCCCTGCCTGCGTCCTCCAGAACTGGGGGTGTCGTCCGGCAATTGTCCTGCGCAAAGGGGCAGCGGGTATGAAACCGGCACCCTGCCGGTGGCGCAGACGGACTGGGTGTTTCCCCGTTCAGCGCCATGTGATCACGTTCACGCCCTGGCTCGGGTTCCGGGATCGCGGATAGCAGTGCGTGCGTATAGGGGTGGCGCGGTTCCTCGAACACCTGATCGGCGGGGCCGGTTTCAACTACCTGCCCCAAATACATCACAGCGATGCGGTCGCTCATATGCCGGATAACGGCCAGATCATGAGCGATAATGACCAGCGTTAGATCCAGATCCTCTTTTAGATCGTTCAGCAGATTTACCACCTGCGCCTGTACCGACACATCCAAAGCCGAGACCGGTTCATCCCCGATCAGCAGCCGGGGACCCGAGGCCAGCGCACGGGCAATTCCGATCCGCTGGCGCTGGCCACCCGAGAATTCGTGCGGATAGCGGTTGGCGTGATCTGGAAGTAACCCGACCTGCGCCAATAGCGCGGCAACCTTTTGGCGACGCGCGCCCTCATCAAGCTCGGGCGCGTGCACTTCTAACGGTTCGCCGACCAATTTGCCCACCGTCATTCGGGGGTTCAGGGACGAGAACGGGTCCTGAAACACGAATTGCATCTGTTGGCGCAGCGGGGCCATGTCACGGCGGGGCAGGTCCTGAACCTCTTGCCCGTCAAACAGAACCTGACCCGAGGTTGGCCGATCCAGCCGCATCAACAGCCGCGCAAGCGTTGACTTACCGCAACCGGATTCTCCGACGATGGCAAAGGTTTCGCCCTTATGCACCGACAGAGAAACACCATCGACCGCGCGCACTTTGGTTTTGCGCTCGAACAGGCCGGTGCCCAGTGTGAAATGACGGGTGAGGTTTCGTGCCTCAAGGATTACATCGCGCATCTGACCCCCTTGAGCTGCTCCAGCGGGGCATAGTGGCAAGCCACTGCGTGGTTTTCCCCGACATCAGACAGCACTGGACGATCGGCGCAATCCTCGGTCGCAAAGGGGCAGCGCGTGCGAAAGCGGCAACCCTGCGGCATGTCCGCCAGCGCAGGCACGGTGCCGGGCACAGTGATCAACCTGTCGCGAGATCCGCTCATGCGCGGGACCGAGCTCATGAGGCCAATGGTGTAGGGGTGTTGCGGATCATCGAACACTGCATCCACCGGGCCGCTTTCGACGATCTGTCCGCCATACATCACCGCCACATTCGTTGCGATTTCAGCGACAACGCCCAGATCATGGGTAATGAACACCGCGCCCATTCCTGTTTCAGCCTGAAGTTCCCGGATCAGGTCAAGGATCTGGGCCTGAATGGTGACGTCCAGGGCCGTGGTCGGCTCATCCGCGATCAGCAGCGAGGGATTGTTGATCAGCGCCATCGCGATCATCACCCGCTGCCGCATTCCACCTGAAAGCTGGTGGGGATATTCGTTCAACCGCTGTTCCGGGGCCGGAATGCCAACGCGCCGCAGCATGGTCAGTGCGCTTTCATCGGCCTCTGCACGTGTGCAGTTGCGGTGATGCAGGACCGCCTCGGTGATTTGATCTCCGATCTTGAACGCGGGGTTGAGCGAGGTCATCGGCTCTTGAAAGATCATCGCCATCCGGTCGCCCCGCGTAGCGGCGTCCAGTTGCTGCGTCCGCAGGTCGTATCTGCGGCCTTCGAATTCTAATTCACCCGAAGGGATTTCGATCACATCGAGCGGCAACAACCCCATCAGCGCCATGGCGGTCACCGATTTCCCGCAGCCGGATTCGCCCACGATACACAGTGTATCGCCTGCTGAGACGGTCAGGTTCAATCCGTCTACGGCGGTGGCAGTTTGGCCACGAAAAGACAGGCTGAAGTCCGAAAGCTTCAGGATGGCATCTCTTTTTTCAGGCTCAATATTGGGTTTTGAGCTGGGCACGAGTGAAACCTTTATAGCAACCTATACGCAATTGGTTGCATTGCGGCAAAATGTTTGTCAACGGATGATTGAGGTTTTTTGATCGTGCAATGGTTGTTTTGAGGAAACTGCCCGATTTGTAGGCATCGCTTTTTGGCGCGGTCTTGAACACCTTAGTACAGCAACTGAGTTGGTGATTTTGGCTACTGCTTTGAACATACGGCCGAAATGTTCTTTCTCTGCGACGTGCAGGTGCACATGCCTAGGAAGCAAGCGGATAAGCGTCGAGCTGAGGGTCGAATGGATTCCAAATTCGTCACCAAAACCCGATTGAAACATTTCAAAATATCTTGAAACGTTTTAAATGGTGATTCTCGCAAGGTGGAAAAAATGAAAAACCCGACGATTGTTGACATAGCGAAACGTGCTTCGGTTTCGGTCGGGACCGCATCGAACGTGATGAACCGGCGTCCTGTGGTTTCGAAAGCGCTTGTCGAAAGGGTCGAAGCCGCAGCAGCCGAGCTTGGCTACAACCGCAATACGTTGGCCGCCAGCCTGCGCAGCAGCAGAACCGGGGTTATCGCATTGGTTGTGCCCAATATCGAAAACGCATTTTTCTCGGAAGTATTGCAAGAAATCGAGAACCTTGCGCTGGATAGCGAGAAAAGCGTCATGTTTATGACGACAGGCGAGGACGAGGCGCGAACGCGCCGACACTTGCAAGCAATTATTTCCCGGCGTGTGGATGGGCTGATCATTGTGCCTGCCTTCGACTACCAGCCCGCTTTGGCGGAACTTGAGCGATACGGTATTCCGATCGTTGTTGCCGATAGGATTTCACAAAAAAACCCATTTCCCTCAGTCTCTGTCGATCACAAGGCAGCCGGCGAAATGGCAGGCCGGCATCTATTGGAGATTGGCGCACGCGATGTCGTGTATTTTGGGCACAGCCGTCCCGATTACTGGATTCTGAAACAGCGAGAAGATGGGTTTAGTGCCGCTCTGGCCAACCAGCCTGAGCAGGTATCGGTCAGGTCGTTCAGCCTGTCTTTGGACGTTTTTGTAGGCAAAGAACAGGCGCTGACAGCATTGAAGGCCCTGGATAAGCCACCGCAGGCGATTTTTGCGGCCTCGAATCTTGCGTCGAAAAGTGTATTGCCTGCGCTTCAGGCCAAAGGGTGGTCCATTCCGGGTGATACACGCTTTTTGGCGATGGATGACTTCGAGGCGCTGACCATGATGCAGCCGGGCATCTCTGTGATCAGCCAGCCTTCGGCCCAGATCGCCAGTCAGGCCTGGCAGAAGCTGATGCATTTGATTGATGGGGAAGAGGCGGGCGAAAACGCTCTGTTGCAGCCAGAGTTGATTGTTCGTGGTTCAACACCCGTCATAGCCGCAAGTGCGTGACAATGGCCGCGGGGGTAAAGACATGACCCAATCAGGCTCGACCCTGGCTGAGAACATCTTTGCCGACGGGATGCCTCGGAAACGCTTCGGCTTTGTGGATTGCGCTGCAGCCGAAGCACAAGCGGCGGCGCTGTTGGGACCATTGGGATTTACGGGCGATCCGCGCACACCGATGGCGCGGTTGAGCACCGGTGACAGGCAACGAGTTGAGATCGCACGCGCCCTTCATTGTAACCCGCGTGTGCTGATATTTGACGAAGCCACCACTTCGCTGTCGCGCAGCGAACGCGAACGCCTGTTCAACGTGGTTAAGTCGATCCGCAACGGCCGAAAAGACAGGGCGAAGACCATGGCAATTCAATGCCGTCGGGCAAAAAAAACTGGTACGATGTTTACTTGAAGGAAAATGAAGATGGATAAACGGCGGGTGGGTCGGACTGACCTCGTAGTTGATGTTTTGGGCCTCGGTGGCGCTCCACTGGGTGGAAATTTTGTGGACCTTGGCTATGGTCAGGCTGCCGAATTGATCCAGGCCGCGAAGGATGCTGGGATCGGGTTTTTTGACACAGCGCCGTGGTATGGTTTTGGTCGGTCCGAGCGGGTCATGGGGGATTTGCTGCGCGGCACTGACTACGTCCTGTCTAACAAGGTCGGGCGTCTTCTGGTTCCCGGAAGCGTCGAAAATCCGATGGATTTTGGAATGATCGACCCGCTGCCGTTCCACGTCATCTATGATTACAGCTACGATGGGGTCATGCGCAGTTTCGAAGACAGTCTCCAACGTCTCGGACTGGACCGCATAGATATTCTTTTGGCTCATGATATCGGAGTATTCACCCACGGCGATGAGAACACGCGCCATTTCAAAGATTTGGCTGAGGGTGGGTACCGTGCAATGGACGAGCTGCGTCGCGCGGGCAAGGTTAAGGCAATCGGACTAGGTGTGAACGAAAATCAAGTCTGCATGGATGCACTGGGCATCGGCAACTGGGATGTTTTCCTATTGGCCGGTCGTTACACTTTGCTGGAACAGACGCCATTATCGACGTTGTTCCCCGCCTGCGCCGAGGCCGGGACATCAATAATCTGCGGTGGCCCGTTCAACTCGGGCATTCTTGTCGGAAGAGAGATGTGGAACTACGCCAAAGCGCCCGAGGATGTGGTCGCCAAAGCAAGAGCTTTGCAAGAGGTTGCTGATGAATTTGCGGTGCCTCTGGCTGCTGCAGCCCTGCAATTTCCCCTTGGTCACGACATAGTCACGTCAGTGATCCCAGGGCCGCGGGACAAGTCAGAACTGGAACAGATCATTGAATGGTTCAACGCGGACATTCCAAACGATTTCTGGCTTACGCTGAAATCGAAAGGTCTGCTGGATGATCAAGCGCCGGTTTCACAGTCTTAACCACGCTTTGACGACGCTGCGAATGTTGCCACCACGGCTGCACCCATCGTCAAAGCGCATGGATGTCAAAGGGTTCTGAAAAGCCTTTGATTGTGGTGTTGCCGTAGGTTTCCAGCACGGGTGTCCCGTTCAAAAGATCGCAGGTTTCCTGATCAACCAATATCCGACTGCCAGTCTTCTGGGTCTCCGATTCAAGGCGCGCGGCGAGGTTTACGGTTGACCCGATACATGTGTAAGTCGCGCGATTGTCTGTTCCGGCATAGCCAGCGACAACTTCGCCGGTCGCAATCCCTACACCGATTTTCAGGTCGCTTTTCCCTTCGGCCTGCCGTTCGAGATTGAGAACCTCGATCATACTGTGCATTTCCTGCCCAGCGGTCACCGCACTTTGGGCCGAGTTCGGCAACGGTTGCGGCACCCCGAATAAGGCCATCAAACCGTCGCCCAACATCAGGCTGACAATCCCGCCATTGCTGGACACGGCTTCGAACATCAAAGTGTAGAAGGTGTTGAGCAGATCAATCGTTTCTTCAGGGGCCAGATCTTCCGACAATGTCGTAAAGCTGCGAATATCGCAGAACAACACAGATGCATTCGCGCGTTTTCCGCCGATGGCAAAACCGGATTCCTGCAAATCCTGCGCTACTTCGGTTGTGGCAAACCGTTCAAGCAGGCGTTTTTGTTCGTCGCGCAGCCTTTTCTTTTCAAGCCCGCTGGACACCCGCGCCCCAAGCAGGGTCTTGTTGACCGGTTTGGGCAGGTAGTCTTCCGCGCCCAGTTCGATACAGCGCACGACATTGTCCAAACCTTCGACCGATGACGTCACAATCACGGGCAGATCGCGTAGTTCGGTACTTGATTTGATCGCCTCTAGAACCTGAAACCCATCCATTTCAGGCATTTCGATGTCCAATAACACCAGGTCAAAAGATTGACGGGACAGCATCTCCATGGCGACCCGGCCGTTTTCCGCAACTGAGGCGTGATGACCCAAAAGCTCGACATTGCGGGACAACAAAAGCCGATTGACCTTGTTGTCGTCGACGATCAGCAACTGGCCGGGGGTTTCAATCATCAATCAGGCTCCGAAGGGCTGTGCCCGCCTTGGTTAGAGCGGCCTCCAATTGTGTCGCATCGGACAGATCATCGGCTGCGGGAAGCGCCCCGAGTTCGATCTGCTTTGCCAGCTCTGCCAGTGCCGCTGCGCCAAAAGTATGCGCATTGGACTTGATCGAATGGGCCGCGCGGCGATAGCCGTCTGCGTCTGATGCCGCAAGGGCGGCTTTCAGGTCGCCGATCATTCCGGGGGCTTCCTCAAGGAACGTATTTACAAGTTCGGCCGCAAAATCCTCTCCTGTGGCGTCTTTCAGCTCTGTGAATATCTGGTGGTCTAGAATCGGTTTGTCTGACATGGATCACCTTTTCGAGCTGGGAACATTTAGCAGTGCTTCGACCAGAACCGGGACGCGGATGGGTTTGGTGATGTAGTCGTCCATTCCGGCGTCCAAACACATCTCGCGGTCGCCCTGCATGGCGTTTGCGGTCATGGCGATGATGCGCGGGCGGCTCTTGTCGGGAAAGCCCTGAATGATACGGCGCGAGGCTTCCAGCCCGTCCATCTCGGGCATTTGGACATCCATGAGAACCACGTCGTAGGTCTGCCTGATCACACTGTCGACCGCCTCGACCCCGTTGCTGGCCAAATCAGCGCGGTATCCCATCTGTTCAAGCAGGCGGAGCGCCAGCTTCTGGTTTACCAGATTGTCCTCGGCCAACAGGATGCGCAGCGGATGCCGTTTTGCCATATCCGGGTCGGATTGCGGTTTGTTCGAGGATTTCGCGGGTATCTTGCGTGTCTGTTCTGTTGCAAACAGCGTGACCAACGTGTCGAACAGATGGGATTGACGCAATGGTTTGGACAGGTTCGCGGTAAACAACCCGTCTTCGATATCCATGTCGCGCGGGCCAAGAGAGCTGAACAGGATCAAAGGCAGATCGGGTTGTGACTTGCGTATCTTTTGGGCCAGTTCTTCGCCGTCCATCTCCGGCATATGCATGTCCAAGATTGCCAGATCAAACTGATCCTCGGTTGCCATCAGTTTCAGGGCCTCTGACGGGCTGCTGGACACTGTCGTGCGGGCACCCCATTTTTCGGTTTGCAAGAACAGAATTTTGCGGTTGGTGGCATTGTCATCCACCATCAGAATGCGCTTACCTTCAAGTTCGGGCTGGATACCGACCAGATTGCGCGCTGATGATTTCACCGGCTTTGCAGGCTTGGCCCGGATCGTGAAGACAAAGGTCGACCCATGCCCTTCGCCTTTGCTTTCCGCTTGCATGGTGCCGCCCATAAGCTCGGCCAGTCGTTTGGAGATTGCAAGACCAAGACCCGTACCGCCGTATTTCCGGGTCGTCGAACTGTCGGCCTGACTAAAAGACTGAAACAGGCGGCTCATACCTTTTTCAGACAGTCCTATGCCCGTGTCCCTTACCCTGAACGTGAGCTCGATATCGTCCTGCGTGATGGCAGAGCGTTCAACGGACAAAACCACCTCGCCACGTTCCGTAAACTTCACGGCGTTGGACAATAGGTTCAACAATATTTGCCTGAGACGGGTCAGGTCCGTGCTGATCGCTGGTGGTAACTGATCGTCAAATTCATACGCCAGATCCAACTGCTTTTCGGCTGCTTTGCCACTGATCAAGTCCAGTGCACTTTCGATACATTCCCGAAGGTCGAACGGATGGGCTTCGATATCCATCTGTCCCGCTTCGATTTTCGAGAAATCGAGGATTTCGTTGATGATCCCTAGCAACGCGTCACCGCTGTCGCGGATCGTATTGGCATAATCCCATTGCTCGGTATCCAATTCGGTGTCCATCAACAGCCCGCTCATGCCGATGACCGCGTTCATCGGTGTTCGAATTTCGTGGGACATCGTTGCCAGAAAAGCGCTTTTGGCTTCATTTGCCTCTTCTGCAGCCTTCCGGGATTCTTCGGCCTCACGGAACAGGCGCACATTTTCAAGCGCGATGATCGCCTGATCGGCGAAGGATTCAGCGATGGCAACTTCGTCGTCCCGAAAGGCGCGGGACGATTTGCGAATAAAGACCAGATTGCCGAAACAATCCTTGCCGCGCATCAGCGGCACCATGAAAAAGGCTTTGAACCCCTGTTGCTGCACAATCTTAGTGTCACGAGGGGACAATTCACCAAACCGGGATTCGTCAAAAAGAAGAGTTTCGCCGCTTTGGATGGCACGCGAGGGCAGGTTATCCTCGGGGTCAATTGGGAGACGCTCGGTCCAAGTGATTTCTTCAAGACCTTTGGGGGTTGCGGCTGCGACCTGCCAGTAGTGAGTTTTGTCCGCCTGCATGGCGATCGACAAGTCGCAATCTATCAAAGAGGTTGCCAGCGTTACGATTTTCTCGAAAACCGGTTTGGTGTCGGTGGGCGATTCAGAAATGACCCGCAGCACGTCCGCGCTGGCGGTTTGACGTGCAAGGGCGGTCTGCGTATCGTTGAAAAGTTGCGAATTCTGAATTGCGATAATCGCCTGTGACGCGAAAGTTTCCATTTGTTTGATTTGCTTTTGGTCAAAGGCGGCGGGCTTGCGGCTTCCCATGCTGATAACACCTATTGTGACGCCATCACGTATCAGAGGGACAGACAGAACGGATCGGTACCCTTCAAGATGCGAGATGAGAACCGGGTCGTAATTTGCGTCGGCTTGAGTGTCTTCCACATAGTCGGCGCGCCCATGCAACAGGGCGCGCGCAGTGGCTGATTTTGAGCCAGGCTCGAACGGGTGCGCTTTCAGAAATTCAGCGAAAGAGGCTGAAACATTGTGCCCGGCGAAGTAGTGGAATTTACCGTCTTCGGGCTTTTTCAGCGCCACGAATGCATCCTGAAGGCGGCAGATGCGGGAGGAAACTGCCAACAACGATTGCAAAACCGGTTCCAGATCGTCGGGGGACCGGGAAATAACCTCCAGTACTTCACTGGAGGCTTTTTGATATTCCAGCGACTCTTCAACCTCGGCAGTGCGGGCCTGCACCTCTTCGAAAAGCCGGGTGTTGTTGATAGCGATCAGAGCCTGTGCGGCGAAGGTTTCCAACAGGTTTATCTGCTTTTCATTGAAGGCCCCGACCTGCCTGTGCGCCATGACGATAACGCCAAGTGTCAGTCCGTCCTTGACCAACGGAACCCCCAACGTGGTCAGATAATCGCCAATCTGCGCCGCCTCCTTCCAAGTGTATGATGGGTCGTTGCGCGTATCTTCGATGTAAACCGTCTTGCCATGCAATGCTGTGCGCCCGATGCACGAGCCTTCTTCGGGCGCGATGGGGTTTTCCGAAAGAAACGCAAGAAAGGCGTCACTGACATTTCGGGACATGACCACGCGGTACAGCCCGTCCTCTGGGTCCCGCATGGCAAAATACGCGTATTCCGGGTCGCAAATCCGCGATGACACCTCCAAAATCGCGTCTAGAACCGGCGGCAAATCGTTGGGTGAGCGTGAAATGACATCCAGAACTTCGGAGGTTGCGGTCTGGTATTCCAGCGATAGCTCGACTTCGGCGGTGCGTTCTTTGACTTCGCGGAACAGGTTGGCATTGGTGATGGCAATCGTGGCCTGATCGGCGAAGGTTTCCAGCAGCTTGATCTGTTTTTCGGAAAATCCATCCACCTCGCGCGAACCCACTGAAATCACACCCACAACTGCGCCGCTTTTTACCAATGGGACGCCCAGTACCGAACGATATTCACCAACGCCGCTTTCCTCCATCCAAGTGTAGGTTGGATCGGCCTGAACATCTTCGATGTAGATTGTGCGTTTCGACAGGATGGCACGCCCGGTGACACCACTGTCATTTGGGGAAATAGGGTGAGCCGATACATAGTCCGCGAAAGTGGTATCCTTGGTCCGTATCGCGTGAATATGAAAAAGCTGATCGTCGGGGTTCAGCATCGCCACATAGGCGTCTTGCAATTCGCAGATACGCGATGCTTCCTCCAGAATGGCGTCCAAGACCGGGGACAATTCGTTTGGCGAGGCCGAGATGACCCGAAGCACTTCCGAAGTTGAAGTCTGGTATTCCAACGCCTGAGTGACCTCTGCCGTGCGATCCTGCACCTCGCGGAACTGGCGCACATTTTCCATCGCAATGACGGCTTGCGCCGCAAAGGTCTGAACCAACGCGACGTCGTCGTCTGAAAAAGGCGCAACTTCGCGCCGATAGAGGACAATCACCCCTAGCCCGACGCCGTTCTTCATCAGCGGGACCGCAAGAACCGAACGGGCACCCTCGATTTCGACCATCTGTACCCGACGAGGGTCGCGATCCTTGTAGTAAAGCGGGTCCGAGGCGATATCGTCCTGGCGGATTACCTTGCCGTCGATCATTGGACGGATCGCAATCAGTTCGGTTCGTGTCAGAGGTTCGACAAAGTGTTTCAGGGCGTTGTCAAAATCCTCGGTCGCGCCGATGTTGGCCGGGATCGTCGCAAGCTGTTGGTCCTGATCGGCCACGCATAGAAAGGCCAGCGGTGCTTTGCACAAGCGGCTGGAATTTTCGAGGATGCTGCGGAAAACAGGGTTGTCGTCGTCGCGGCTGCGGCTGATAACTTCCAAGATTTCGCGGGATGCTTCCTCTCGCTCGAGCCGTTCCTGCACTTCACGAAACTGGCGAGTGTTTTCGATGGCGATCACCGCATGTTTGGCGAATTCTTCGATGAATTGCACATCCGAGTCAGAAAACGGGCGCACTTCACGGCGACTGACCGCAATTGCTCCGATCGCCTGATCCCCCTGCATCAGCGGAACCGCAACGCGCGACCTGATCCCTTCAACGTCGACCATCTCGACGGCGGTCGGATTGCCCGTGCGGTAGTAGTCGGTATCGGCAATATCGTCGATGCATACGACTTTGCCGGATCGAATTGCGGTTGCAGCTGTAACAGAGCCGTCAAGCGGCCATTCCTGCCCAAGTTCAACCTCGGTTTGTTCATGACCCCATGCCGCCGCCAGACGCGCATGTGTTCGGCCTGAATTCACAAGAACAAGCGCCGCCTGATCGGCACCGCACACCTCGGTGGCTTGCTGCAAGACCGTTTCAAAAACGCGTGCATCGTCATCCCGGCTCTTGCTGATGACACTTAACACTTTCTGTGTCGCAGTTTGCCGTTCAAGCTGTGTGTGCAGTTCGGTCAGTTGGCGTGTGTTGTCGATAGCGATGACGGCTTGGGCCGCGAAACCCTCAACCAACGAGATCTCGTCCGGGATAAAGGGGCGCACTTCGCGTCGGTAAATACCGATGACGCCTACGGGCGCGCCATCGGCTGACATCAGCGGCACCGTCAGAAACGATCGGACACCTTCTTCATCCACAAGCTGGCGCCGCCAGGGATCGCCATTGATGTAGTGGTCGGTCAGCCGCAGATCGACATTGTGAATAACCCGCGCTTCGCGGACGGATTGCGCGATTTGCAGATTGGAATCCAAAGACCAGCGATCAACACCGACCTGATAGGTTGCCAACTGATCCCCGAAATGAGCGGCGTATTCCAGGTAGGTTCCCGCCTTGTTCAGAAGGCTCAATGTCGCCACGTCCGTTTCACATAGTCGGGCCGTGTTTTCGAGGATGGTCTGGAAAACGGGTGCCTCGTCATCCCTGGACTGGCTTATGACCTCAAGAACCTCGCGCGCGGCCCCCTCGCGTGCCAAACGGGTCTGCAACTCGCGAAATTGGCGGACGTTTTCGATTGCGACTACCGCCTGCGTCGCAAAGGTTTCGATCAGTTCGACCTGATCGTCGGAATAGGCGCGCACCTCATCGCGGGCCAGCATCAGGCATCCGATCGCCGCACCATCCAGTTTGAGCGGAACAAGCAATATGCTGCGGCACCCATGGGTGTCGACAACAAGCTTGAAGCGTGCGTCACCCGCTTTGTGAAAATCGGTGTCGCCCATGTCCAGAACATGTTGTGTTTGACCGCTGAGGATGGTGTCGGCGACAAGAGAATTGCCAGGCTCCATCGTGTATTTGCCGTCCAGCCAGAGCTGCTGGATGTCCGGGTGCAGATTGACGCTGGCAACCAGTCGTTGGAGGGCGTCTTCTTTGCGCCCCAGAACCAGACCGGCGAAAACAGCATCGCACAGGTCCTTCGCCAGCGTCACGATCAGATCGCAGACGGGCTGCACATCTTCCTTAGCTTCCGAGATCGCCCGCATAACCTGCGCGGTCGCCTCGAACCGTGCTTGCTGGTCATCTACGCCGAGCATCGCATTTTGCCCAGACCGCGATACTGAATTCTCGGCTGTCCCTGATGTCCTTTTCTTACCCACCTGTGCTTAAGCTCCCAGGCAAACCAATGAAGTACACTAAGCCGGATTTTAGAGAGCGTAGGCTAGAAGTCACTGAGTTTCTTTGCCCATTGCGCCAATGGCAACTTTGGACCTGAGTTGATTGGGCCCAGACGCCTGTTTGGAAAGGAATGAAACCTCTGGTCCAGCTTGGCCGCTGGTCAGGTTTGCAGCGGATACGCTTGTTGGTGTTATGGCCTCTAAGGTCTCATTCGTTTTGGCAAAGCTTCCTGCCCCTGCGCAGCAGAGTCCAACCACCAAGCGTTATGACGAGAAAGGTACTTTGAACAAGCCTCGCGACTAGCTTAGGACATGTTCAATACCATTTCGCTGAGCGTTCCCGTCCGACGGATCAGGTCGATCTGCAGTTTGCCGGGTCTGGCCGCCTCGGCTGGGGTCGGCAGCGCTGGTCAACAGGCCCTACTTGATCAGGATCGCATGCAGGCCCGAGTTCAGGTCACCCGTCTTGACCTCATGGCCCGTGGCGGTCAGCGCCTCTACGAATTCAGCCGCTTCGGTTTCCTGTTCCACATCCATGCCGGAGCCGTTGCGATGCACGAAGCGGCTAGTCTCGATCGCGTCCTGCGGGTTCATGTCCCAGTCAAGGATCGCGATGATGGTCATATCCACATTGTTGATGATGTGGCTGCCACCGGGCGAGCCGATACGTAGGTAAAGCTTGCCATCTTTCATCACGATGTTCGACTTGAACAAAGAGGACCAATATTTTTTGCCGTACAGGATATCGGTCACTTCCATCAGGCGCAAAATGTCCGGCGCTTTTTTGGCGCGCGTCAAAGGTGATCAGCGTCTCCGATTCGGCGTTCCAATACAGCACGCACGCACCGCCACCAATGCCGGACAATTGCGGCTCGACCAGGTCTGGCATCAGCTGAACGGCGATCATCGCGTCTGAGGGCATTGCCGCCTGCGGCCAGCACAGCACCGGTTATCAGAAACGTTTGCATCATCAGGTGCTCTCCCGGGCGATGATTGACGGTTGATTTCTTGTACTGTGCTTGGGGTGTTTCTGTTTGATCTAGCCAGCCGCAGAGGCCGAGCGCACGACGTAGACTGAGACTTCTGAGTGTCTGACGACGCGTGCTGCGTTTGGGCCGAGGAGGTAGTCTTTGAGGTCGGGCCGGTGTGC
>NZ_JBQFMR010000021.1:0-28955 GCF_056531925.1 Ruegeria sp. J8 | reverse complement strand
GCACACCGGCCCGACCTCAAAGACTACCTCCTCGGCCCAAACGCAGCACGCGTCGTCAGACACTCAGAAGTCTCAGTCTACGTCGTGCGCTGATCAATAGCCGGTCATTTCAAGGTAGCCGCGCCCTGTGTGACTGCCTGATACCATGATCGGGCCTTCCCAATACTCAAATCGCGTTGCCATCCATGCTTTGGGCGTCAGGGCCGTGACTTCGACATCCACTCCGCGTTCAGGCAATTCAACGCGCCAGCGAACGGGGATGTCTCGCTCTGCGATCCGCGCTTTGTCCAGCGGGGTGAAACGGGTTGACCCGTCCGGCAACGGGGTTGTGGTGCCATCTGCGCCAATCCATGTGGCCGCCGTGAAATCTTGTTGCGTCCCGCGAAGACGGAATGCCATCAGCTTGTCTCCGTCGTCAAAACTGAGCGAGAACCAGTCCCATCCGATCTGATCCGCGGCCAGAGGTTGCGAGGACCATTCTCGATCCAGCCAGCCCTGACCCTGCACGGCGACATTGCCTTCCGGCAGGTGCAAAGTCCCCTCAACACGGTAGAAGGGCTGCGAATAGTAGTGGCTTGCCTGTCCTTCGGCGGATTTTACGGAATATCCGTCCGCCCCGTGAAACACCAACGGGCCTTGGGCTGTCAGGCTCAGGTCATACGTGAACTCTGCGCCGCTGGCGCGCAGCTGCAAGCTGTTCAGATCATTCCCTCGCATATACCAATCATCGACCCATGCCTCGAACGGCGAGGCCGTCACTCCGGCCTGACCGATGCCGCCGCGCGAGAGACGCTCGGCCAGAAAATGGTTGTCAGGCGTGGTGATGGCAGCGTGGCCCAGCCAAAGCTGAGGGTTTTGCCAGCCATCCGTTTCAAAGGGCTTTAGCGCTGAACGGAACAATGTCCACTGGATACCATAATCGCGCCCGTCCTCGCCTTGCAGATTGGCCGTCAGGTACCACCACTCGATCCGGTAGTCGGGGTGAGGACCATGGTCAGCCGGGAATTGAAATTGATATCCGCGTTGGGGGATCGCAAAGCCTTCGGCGGATCCGCCTAGGCCCGCATAGCCTTGCGCGTGAGCCCAATTGGGTAGAAGCAGAACGGCGATCAGAAACCAAGCCCTAACGTTCATTGGCAAATACCCTCAGTAAGTCCGCAGGTGGCAGGCGCAGCAGGCGCAAGGCAGGCAGGGCGGCCGCAACAAAAGCCGCCAGAATGGTCAGCGCCAGAAGATAGGCCCAATCCGCAGGGAAAAGATACATCGGCAAGCGCCAGCCAAAAGCCTCGACATTGATGACGGCCAGCAGGGCCCATGCAAGTGCAAGCCCAAGTGGCAGCGCCAGCACTGCTGTCAGTGCGGCCAACAGGATACTGCGCAACACCTCGAGCCACGCCAGCCGATTCCGGGTTAGCCCCAGCGCCCAGACCGGCGCGATCTGGGGCAGGCGCTGGGTCCACAAGGTCAGCAGGCTGGTCAATATGGCAAACCCGGCCACACCCAGCGTCAGGACATTCAGAGCCGAGGTTACGACAAATGTCTTGTCGAACACTGCCAGCGATTGCGCCTTGATCGCCGCTTGCTGAACCACGGCGCCCGACGGCAGATCGAACCGGTCTTGCAACTCCTGCGCCAGAGCCGAGGCACGCTCGGGCGGTATGCGAATGCCGAATTGCCGTGTCTCGACCCCCGGTGCGATCATGTCCAAAAGCGGCATTGCGATAATGGCCTGTCCGGTTGGGTTGCCATAGTCGGAATAGACGGCGGCGATGGGCAAGGTGGTCGCCGATGTCAGCGCCAACTCATCGCCGGGCCAGAGGTTTTGACGTCGGGCGAGTTGCTCGTTGATCAATACTGCGCGCCCCTGCATCACTTGGTCCCACGCGCCGTCGGACGTGGCGATCAGCGGCCAGTTCTCGCGATAAGTCGGATGGTCCAGAACGCCGTATAGGAACAATGGACCGCTTTCATGCGCTATTTCGGTGTTGCGAATGGGCAGGATCATATCAGCCTGAGGGGCAAGCCACTGGGCGATCTCTTGGCCCTGCGCATCGTCGGCGGCGGTCAGGTAGAGTTCCGAGGCCAAACGCTGATCGAGCCAGCCGGTAAAGGTCAGGCGGAAGCTCGACACCATCGTGCTGACGCCGATATTGGCGGCCAGTGCCAGCAGTAGGGCCATCAATGCCAGCGAAAGGCCCGGTAGTTGCGCGCGCATATCCGACCAGACCCATTGCGCGACGGGGCCGTTCGCCCGAGCCCCGAAGCCGCGTAACAGGATGGACAGAAGGAACGGAAGCAGTAGGGCCGAGCCGGTCAGAAGGCCCGCGACCAGGATGAACCCAGCGATCAAGCCTCCGATCGCCAATTGCGCGCCGATACCCAGAGCAATCGCGGCTACTCCGGCCATCGCGATCACCCGTCGGCCCGAGGCAGCGCTGCGCCAGGCTTGAACGCCTGCCCCGGACAGCAGCGGCAGGTGGGCTAGTCGATACAGGGCGTGACCGCTGGCCAGCAAGGTACCACCCAGCGCCATGGCAAGTCCGGCCAAAGCCCATTGTGGTTGCAGGCTGATCTGCCCGCTGACTGGCGCGCCGTATAGACCGCGCAGCGTGGCGGCCACATCGGGCAACAGGGCACCAGCGATAAAGAACCCGAGCAGCAGACCCAACACGCCGCCGATCAGGGCCAGTAGGGTCAACTCGGCCAGAATGGTCCAGACCAGCCGCCGCATCGACACGCCAAGGGCGCGCAACGTGCGGATCATCGCGCGCCGTTGGGCGAAGGCCAGCCCAACCGTGCCATGAACGATGAAAAGACCCACTGCAAAGGACAAAAGCCCGAAGGCGGACAGGTTCAGATGAAAGCTGTCGGTCAATTGCGCGGTGTCCAATTGGTCCGCGGCGGGGATACGGTCGAGATCGGGGGTGATCTCTGGCAGAGCGGGCAGGCCCTTCGGTTGTTGTGGCAATACGACCAGGTGGCTGATCTGGCCACGACGGTCCAGCAGGGTTTCAGCCACGCCGATATCGGTCAGGATCAAACCGGGTGGCAGGGCGTCGCTGATCAGGACCGGCGGCAGAGACTGCTGGTTTTGCAACCGGTCGGCCACTGGGGGCGTTGTCAGCAAGCGACCCGGTGCGGTTAGCATATCGGCAGGGTCAGGCGGGGCAGCCCCTTCTTCGACCTGAGTAACAGCGGGCAGGGCCGGGTAAGCGACCATATCAATACCAAGCAACCGGAATCTGTTTTCTCCGATACGAACCGAGCCTTCAAGCACAGCGGCCACCTGCCAACCTGCGCGTCTGAGCGTTGCATATTGCTCAATCGGGATCGTCCCCGAGGGGTTGCGCAGCGTGTCGAAGCGGCCCAGCAACAGTTGCTCGTTGGCGCGCTGATAGCTGGCCCGCGCCTCGGCATTGATGGCCTGAACCGCAGACCACAGGCCCGTGGCCAGCGCAATGCCGATCAGCAATGTGGCCAGTTGCAACCGATGCGCCCGCCAATGGGACAGCAGAGCCAGCAGGACGACACGCGTCATGCCACCCGCCCACCAGACAGATGCGCGTGATGATCCAGTCGCCCGGCAATGTCCTGTGAATGCGTGACAAGCAGCAGCGCAGCCTTGGTTTCCGCGATCAGGGACAGCATCAGGTCCAGCACCGTGGCGCTGGCGGTTTCGTCCAGATTTCCCGTCGGCTCATCCGCCAACAGCAGCTTGGGTCGTGTTGCCATGGCGCGTCCGATGGCGACGCGTTGCTGCTGGCCTCCCGACAGGGTCTCGGGGTATCGGTCCAGTAAATCGGACAGTCCCAGTCGCGTGGCCAGATGATCGACCCATTCTGCATCCAGCCGGGTCGCAAGCCGCGCGTGAAAAGCCAGGTTCTGCGCGACAGTCAGTGAAGGGATCAGGTTGAACTGCTGAAACACCAATGCCGCGCTTTCACGGCGCAAGGCCGCCCGACCGGGATCGTCCAAACCGGACAGAGCGGTCCCGTCCAGCGTGATCTCGCCCCCGTCGAACCCATCAAGCGCACCCACAAGGTTCAAAAGCGTGCTCTTGCCGCTGCCGCTTTCGCCCGTCAGCGCCAGAGTTTGCCCGCGATCAAGGTTCAGCGTCACCCCTTGCAAAACGGGGCGACCACCCGGATAGGATTTCCGAACGTCGTCGATCTTCAGCAGCATTTCCAAGCCTCTAACGATGTCCGTCACAATGTGGACCCTTCGGCATTGGTGTCCAGACCAGAGTTGATTTCGCACCCTTTCGTCGCAGCCGGGCAGGTGGGGTTGTTCAGCCCTGTTGAACACGTCATGGTGAGGTCAAGTGGTCACAATGAGACGGGCGAGCATGACATTACCAGAGCAAATTGTCTGGGGCAGTCTTTATCTGGGGATTTGCTTCCTGATCGAGATCGTGCTGCTGACTTGGTGTACGCAGGTGATCCGAGTGCTTTCTCTGCGGTTGGAGCAGAGCAAACGGTTCTTTACCATCGCAGCACCTTTATGTACCGCGCTGGCGTTTATCGTTCTGATTCATACGTTTCAGGTCTGGCTATGGGCCGTTGTGTGGGTGCTGGGGGAAACACTGCCGGAATGGAATGAGGCGCTCTATTTCTCATTGGTGACATTCACGACACTTGGCTATGGCGATATTGTCTTGGGTGAGGGGCTGAGGATTTTCGGCGCCTTCGCCTCGGTGACGGGCCTGTTGGCGTTCGGGTTGTCCACAGCCTTCATGGTCGCCTTGATGACCCGTGTTTTTCAGGAAGAGTTGATCTCTTAAAGGATCGGCGCAAAGAGCCGCGCCAGAGGGGAGCCGAAGCGGATATAAAGGCGTTGTTCGGACAGGTCGCGGTCCAGCTCGTAGCTTTGTTCGAAATCCGCCTCCAGCATTTGGGCCACCGCATTGGCGGCGCGGCTGTCAAAAAAGAGCGCCATGGCCTCGAAATTCAGGCGGAAGGATCGGTTGTCTAGATTCGTGGTACCGACGGCGGCCAACGTGTCATCCACGACAAAAGCTTTTTGGTGCATGAACCCGTTGGTATAGCGGAAGACCCGCGCGCCACAGTCGCGCACCTCGTCGAAATAGGCAAAGGCTGCCAGCCAGGGCAGGCGGTGATCCATCACTTCGGGTACCAGAATACGCACGTCTACGCCACGCAGGGCAGCGTGCTGAAGGGCGGTCATTATGTCGATATCGGGCACGAAATAGGGCGATGCGATCCACAAACGCTCTTTCGCCTCGGTAATGGCGGCAAAGAACATCATTGAACCGGTTTCTGTTTCGTCACCGGGACCAGTTGCAACCAAAAGCGCGTTCATGTCCTGATCAGACTCCGAGCCTGCCCAGTCCAGATCGTCGATCAGGTCTTCTTCATGGGCCCAGTGCCAATCTTCGGTAAAGATCAGTTGCAACTGCCGGACGATATGACCGCTCATCTTGATATGCGTATCGCGCCAGTGCCCGAAATAGTTGTCTTGCCCCAGATATTCGACGCCTACATTGTGCCCGCCGATAAACCCGGTTTCACCATCGATGATCACCGTCTTGCGGTGGTTGCGGTAGTTGAGCTGAAAGCGGTGTTGTGGCCCGCGCCGATCACGCGGGTTGGCAATCTCGACTCCGGCTTCGCGCAGCGTGTCCAGATAGGCCGTGGGCAGGCCATAGCTGCCGACAGCGTCAGTCATGAAGCGCACGCTCACGCCACGCTGGGCCGCGTCGATCAGTTTGGACTGCAACCTTTGGCCCAGCGCGTCATCGCGCACGATGTAGAACTGTATCAGGATGTAGTTCTGCGCCGCATCAATCGCCTCGAATATGGCGTCGAACGTGGCTTGCCCGTCGACCAGCAACGCGGCCCCGTTCCCGCGCGAGACGGGCAGGTGGGCAAGCGCCTCGAACGGGCGCGGGTTGATCCGCATCGTGGCCGGATCGGGTCGTGAGAAATCGGCGAATGTCTTGATCCCTTCGACCACACTTTCGCTGTGCTTGCGCGCGATGCGATAACCGCGAAACCTGTGGTGGCCCAGAAACAGATAGAGCGGGACGCCAAACACCGGGGCCGAGATCAGGAATACCACCCAGCCTACGGCCCCTTGCGGCGTGCGCGCGGTCTGCGCGGCGCGGATCGCAAAGACTGCCGCCAGCACATAAAGCGCAAAGACAAGCGCAGAAACAAGCAATGTCCACACGGGGTTATAGGCCCTCGTTCCAGTTATTTGCCCCAGTGTATCCCCGTTTGCGATCCGGGGCTATACGCGTGCTGAGATTAAGGCAACCGAGCCGCCAATTGCGCGAGGTCGGCCCGCAAGGTGTCCCGAACCTCGCCTGAATTCGGGCGGTCGCGCAGCGTTTCAAACCAATGCAGAGGTGGCCGCTTGCCCGCAGCCCTGTTCCAGCGCAGGCCGCGCAAAGTGCTTTGCGAGGTGTTGTTCAGCCGGTCCGGGATCTCGGTCCCGTTCAGCACCGCCCAAACACCTGTCCAAAGTCGGGCGACTGACCACGGGTTGTATCCGCCGCCACCCAACACCAGCAGGCGTGGCGCCAAGCCGCGCAGGGCCGCCACGGTGCGCCAATGGGCGTTGTTGGACAGGGTTAGGCGCGACAGAGGGTCCTCGGCCACTGCATCGGCCCCGCATTGCAGCACAATGGCCTGAGGTCGGAACGACGTTGTGGCGGGCAGGATCAACTGGTCGAGGATCGTATAGAACTCATCATCATTCAGCCCGCGTTCGACGGGCAGATTGAAGGCGGCACCGCCAGCCGTGTCCGTCAAAGCGCCGGTAAAGGGCCAGCGGCGCGTTTCGTGGACCGAGATCATGCGGATTTTGGCCGACCCTGCAAATGCGCTTTCAACCCCGTCGCAGTGATGGGCGTCAATATCCACGTAGACGATTCGATCCAGCCCGGATTTCAACAAGGTCAGTATCGCCAGAACCGGATCGTTCAGATAGCAAAACCCGTTGGCGCGGTCCGCAAGCCCATGATGCGTGCCGCCTGCGGGGCTGAAAACGATGCCGCCCTCGCGCAGAAGTTCGGCACCCAGCATCGACCCTCCGGCGGCGGTGGCGGGACGGCGGTACATCTCGGCAAAAACAGGGTTGGACAAAGTTCCCAGCCCGTATCGGCTGCGGGTGTCATTCGAGACGGCCTGCTCGGCCTCGGCCTGTTGCAGCGCGGTGATGTAGTCCGGCGTATGAAATGCGTGCAGGGCAGAGGGTTTTGCGCAAGGACTGACACGGTAGTTCTGCTGGTTCAGCCAGCCTTGCGCGCGACACAGGTCGATGACCGTCGACACACGCGGAATCGCCAGCGGATGCTGTGTGCCGTAGGTAGAGTTCCGATAGATCTCGGACCCGATGAACACAGGCTGCATGGTTCACCCTGCGCGCGGGTCTTCGCCCAAGCTTCCATCCAGCGACATCATGATCGCAATCGGCCTGAGTGCTGGGATATGGCTGAACACGATGAGAATGCAGACGGTCAGCGGCACGCTGAGGAACGCACCAATCATGCCCCAGACCGTGGTCCAGAAGGTCAGCGCCAGAATGACAAGGAAGGTCGACATGTTCAGCGATCGCCCCAGCATGGCAGGGTCCACAAAATTGCCGATGAGGAATTGGATGGTGCCGCACCCCAGCACGATGATCAGGAACGGACCGATGCTTTCAAATTGAACCAGCGCGATCATGGCCGGGAAAATGACCGCAATGATCGAGCCGATCGAGGGGATGAAATTCAGCGCGAAGGTCAGGACGGCCCAGGTCTCGGCATATTCCAGCCCGAGAACACGGAAGATCGAATAGCTGATCCCGGCCGTGACCAGGCTGATAAATGTCTTTACCCCCACATACCGTTGCAGACTAAACGAAATGGCATCCAGCACCGCCGCGAAGTCTGCTCCGGTTTGAGGGTTCCCCGCAACCAGTTGTATTTTCTTGCGAAACGCCAACCGCTCGGCCATCAGGAACGCAACATAAAGGCTGATCAGAAAGAACTGATTCAGCAACGAGGTAGCGCTGCCCAGCATTACGCGCGCGACATAGGACATGTCGATGCTGATCAGATTGTCACGGATAAAGCTTGTAACGTCATTGCCCACCAGCCCCGCGATCCGGTTCACGGCGCTGTCGAATTGATCTTCGTAGGTGTTGATCGAGCGGGCAAACTGTGTCGCCTGACTGCCCAGAATATACATGATCATGAACAAACCGGCCAAAACAACGATAACACCGGCGATGTTGGCAACCCAGACCGGCACGCGCGTGATGGAGATGACACGATCGCTGACCGCGATGATTAGAACGTTGATCAGCAAGGCCATGGTCAGCGGGATCAGAAAGGCGGACCCAGCATAAAGGCCCAGCACCACCAGCGTGGCGACTATCGCGGTGTCACGCACGACCGACAGGCGCAGTCGCGGTCGTGTCACATGTCGTTCCTGATCCAAAGGCATCGTTTTGTCTGTTGCCATTCTAGCTGTCTTGAGAAGCCGATTTACTGCTCTGATCCTGCACAGCCGAGCAGGATTATGCAATGCGCGCAAGCGTTTGGGAGTATTAATTTGCGTTGAATCGGGTTTTGACGGTTCTGTGATCCGGCGCGCCGCGTTAAGATTTGGACATGAGCGCCAATATGATTCCTTCCGCAAAACGACCCCTTCAGGCGCTATGGCTGGCCTTTGGCCGGTTCAGTGCCAAAAACGGAATGGTCATGAGCAGCCATGTTGCCATGTCCCTGATGCTGGCCCTGTTTCCCTTCGTCCTGTTCACAGTTGCCTTGGCGGGGACACTGTCGCAAGACTATGTCACCAATGAGTTGATCGAGCTGATTTTCGGCGCCTGGCCCAAAGATGTCGCCGATCCGATCGTGGCCGAGCTGAGAGCAGTTTTGCAGGCTTCGAACTCCAGCGTAATCACGCTGGGGGGGCTGTTGGCAGTGTTTTTCGCCTCGAACGGGGTGATGGCAGTGCGGGCGGCGATGAATCAGGCTTATCATGATCAAGACAGTTGGCCGTTTTGGAAAACCCGCCTTTACTGTCTTGGACTTGTGATTGCCGGAGGAGCGACCGTTCTTGCGATTGCTGCAGTCGAGGTTGTCTTGCCAGTATATACAAGGCTTGTGTCCGAAAAAACGGATGTGAACGTGTCCAATTGGCTGTCCGTGGATCGGCTGCGCTGGACCTTTACAGTGGCGGTCCCAGCGGGGCTTGTGATGCTGGCCCATCTTCTGCTGCCGACGCGGCGCCACAAGCTGACGCAAATCCTGCCCGGCGTGGCGTTGACGCTTGCGCTCTGGGCGGCGGGCGGGTGGGGCTTCTCGATCTATATCGGGCAGTTCGCCTCGTACAACGCGACCTATGCGGGGCTGGCCGGAGTGATGGCGGCACTGATTTTCCTGTACCTCTGCGCGGCCATGCTAATTTTGGGGGCCGAGTTCAACGGGGCGTTGATGGATCTGGGCGAGGCGGCGGACTAGCTTCACCACATCCCGGCGCTGTGCTGCCTTGTTTGGGTCATTTTCCCGGCAAACTCTGCGTGTATCGGTACAGACAAGGTCAAACCCGTCTGTGTTAAAAGGTGCCCAATGTCAGATAAACCGGTTCACACGTCGCAACTGCAACGCCCGCTGTCGCTGGCACAGCGGATCGAAGATTTGCGGACCCGCAAGCCGGAATACCTCAACCATGGGGACGCGCTTTTGATGCAAGGGATTGCTACCGCATCGTTGCGCCAGCAGGTTCTGGCAGGAGACTTCCTGTCGATGGAAGATTAAGTCTCGCCGCGAAACCCTGTCGCCACAACGAATTTTTCCGAACTGTCGGACCGCGAGGCAGGCGGTTTCACGTTGGCGACCTTGGTGAATTTCTGCTTAAGCAGCTTTTGCAAATCGCCCTCGGCCCCTCCGGCCAGAACCTTCGCGACAAATGTGCCGCCTTCTTCCAGCACATCAAAGGCGAAGTAAGCGGCAGTTTCACACAGTGCCATGATGCGCAAATGGTCGGTTTGCTTGTGCCCGGATGAGGCAGCGGCCATGTCCGACATCACCACATCAGCCTTGCCGCCCAACCACTCTTTGACCTTCTCGTCGGCATCGTCTTCCATGAAGTCCAGCACATGCGCGGTTGCGCCCGCGACGGGTTCGACCTCCTGCAGATCAACGCCCAGTACGGTGCCGATCCGCTTGCCGCTTTTCTCGCCAAGCGCGTTCACTCTTTTGACAGCCACCTGCAACCAACCTCCGGGCGCGCAGCCCAGATCAACGACGCGTGCACCGGGAACCAGAAAGCGGAATTTATCGTCCAGTTCCAATATTTTGAATGCTGCACGCCCTCGGTACCCCTCGGCCTGTGCGCGTTTAACATAGGGGTCGTTCAATTGCCGTTCCAGCCAGCGCGTCGAGCTGAGTTTACGCCCACGCGCCGTCTTGACCTTAACCTTCAGGTCGCGTTGCCCGCGACCCGAGTTGTTTTTTCCTGTTGGTGTCTTCGCCATCAGAACGGTCCGTCTTCCAATACGCCGTCCGCGCTCATCTGCGCATAAAGCAGTCCTTCACGCAGCCCCCGGTCCGCCACGGAAAGGCGGTCGGTGGGCCAGCAGCGCAAGAGGGCCTGCAAAATGGCCGAGCCGGACATGATCAGGGCCTGCCGGTCGTCGCCAATGCGCGGGTCCCGGCGTCGACCCTGAGGGCCGAGTTCTAGATACCCTCGTATCACTTTGTCAATCTGATCGCTGGTCATGCGCAAACCGTCTACCTTGGTCCGGTCATAGCGCTTCAACCCCAGATGTGAGGCAGCCACGGTCGTAACCGTCCCGCTGGTGCCAACGATCTGGAACCCTTCGCGGGCCTGTTCGTCCTTGTAAGGCGCAAAATCGGCGAGGTTCTCTTCAAAAAACCAGCTCATCAGAGCAAAGCGGGCTGAATCGTCCTCAACATCGTTGAACTGATCACGCAGCGTTGCCACACCCAGCGGAACGCTGATCCAATCCACCACCTTGGCCGCAGGGAACGGGCTTTCGGCCGGGTGAAACCCATGGTGCAACCGCATGATCGCGGCAGGCCGGTCACGGCGCGCAATGGATGAGATATCGATCCACACCAATTCGGTCGAGCCGCCGCCGATATCGACCACCAGCAACTGCTCGGTCTTGGTCGACACGAGCGGCGCGCATGAGATCACGGCCAGGCGTGCCTCTTCCTCAGGCTGGATGATCTCAAGCGTCAGGCCGGTTTCGCGCTTAACCTGACGGATGAAATCACGCGCGTTCTTGGCGCGGCGGCAGGCCTCGGTCGCGACAAGGCGCATCCGTTTGACTTTATTGCGTTTCAGCTTCTGCTGGCAGATGCGCAAAGCCTGAATGGTGCGCGCCATCGAGGACCGAGACAGCCGTCCGGTCCGTTCGAGCCCCGCACCCAACTGCACGGATTTCGAGAAACTGTCGACCACATGAAAGCCGCTGCCCTTGGGCTGGGCAATCAACATGCGACAACTATTTGTACCCAGATCCAGCGCCGCATACAGCGCATCGGGATCGGGCCTTGCCGGCGCGGGGCTTTCGACCGCCTTCGGGAACGCGCCCGCACCTTTGGGACGCTTGGGCGCCATCTTCAACGCCCTCCGATTTTCGAGTTACCCCGACCATAGGTCGCGCGTTCTTGTCGCGCAAGACGCTCATTATTGTGATGAGGATTTTGATATGCGCGTTTGATGCCGAATTCGTTACAACCCCGGTATCCCGTCGTAGGCAAAACGTCGTTTGAAATGCGCCTTGTGTCGAAAACCGACCGACCTGCGACCATATAGATGTTTAGAACCGGTCCATCTGGTTAGGAGGAATCATACGCGATGCCTGACGTCACCATCGTTTACTGGCGCGACATCCCTGCTCAAGTCATCGTCGGCAAAGGCCGTCGAGGTGCCAAGCGGCAGTTGGAGGAGCGGTTCGAACAAGCCATCGACCGAGCGGCGATGAAGGTGAATGCCAAGGACAGCGATGCCTATCTGGCCGAATGGCGCAAAGCAGATCCTTTCGCGGTCGAGGGCGAGCCCTCGGAGATCGCCGAAGCCGAAGCAGCGCGTCTGGAAGCGGAATATGATCAGGACCGTATCAAAGCTCTGATCGCAAATGACGGTTGGGCATGAGCCCGAAATCTATATGGGAGGCCGCTATGGCTTTGCTGAACTTCAAAAAACGTGATGCCGCCGAAAACGGCCCTGTGAACCCGACCGTCGAAGCCTTTTTGCAGGGCTATTCGATCGAGGTGATGCCGCGCACCGCCGAAAAGGTCGAAGATTTCCGCGCGCTGCTGCCTGAAGGCACTCGCGTCTACATCGCCCATATCGAGGGCACGCCCATCGAGGACATGGTCAAGACCGCCAAGCGCATCGCTGCTGAGGGCTATCCGGTGATGCCGCACTTCCCCGCGCGGATCATCAAGGACGCCGGGACGCTGGAAAACTGGATTTCGATGTATCAGGGCGAAGCGGGCGTTGAGCAGGCGCTTCTGCTGGCCGGTGGTGTCGAGAAACCCCATGGCG
Organism: Ruegeria sp. J8; assembly: GCF_056531925.1. Taxonomy (NCBI): domain Bacteria; kingdom Pseudomonadati; phylum Pseudomonadota; class Alphaproteobacteria; order Rhodobacterales; family Roseobacteraceae; genus Ruegeria; species Ruegeria sp. J8. Next base: position 16,419 of record NZ_JBQFMR010000021.1, on the reverse strand, counting down.
ATTTCTACAGCTCGATGCAGCTGATGGAGACCGGTCTGTTCGACAAGGCAGGCTTCAAGCGTCTGCACGTGGCAGGCCACCCCGAGGGCAATAAGGATATTGACCCGGACGGTTCGACCAAGAACGTGGAAGACGCGCTGCGCTGGAAACAGAAATTCAGCGAAACCACCGACGCCGAAATGGCGTTGGCCACTCAGTTCGCCTTTGACGCCAAACCGATCATCGCTTGGGCCGACAGCCTGAAAGAGGCAGGGATCGATTTGCCGATCCATATCGGTATCGCGGGTCCGGCCAAGCTGCAGACCCTGATCAAATTCGCCATCGCCTGCGGTGTTGGCCCCTCGCTGAAGGTTCTGCAAAAGCGTGCTATGGACGTGTCCAAGCTGCTGCTGCCCTACGAGCCCACCGATGTTCTGACTGAGTTGGCCAACCACAAGGCCGCCAACCCGGACTTCAACATCACCAACGTGCATTTCTTCCCACTTGGCGGTATCAAAACCAACGCCACCTGGGCCATCAACAACGGCGGCGCTTCGGCAAAGCCTGCAAACTCCTAAGGAACGGACATGACCCGTACTGTCGTCGAATCAAAAACAAAAACCGCCGTTCTGGGCTTTGACGAACCGTTCTGCGTGATCGGTGAACGGATCAACCCCACGGGCCGCAAGAAACTGGCTGCGGAACTGGAAGCGGGCGATTTCTCGACTGTTGAGAAAGACGCGCTGGCACAGGTTGCGGCAGGCGCGACCGTTCTGGATATCAACGCGGGTGTTGTCTACAACTCGAACCCCAACCCGAACGAGACCGAGCCGCCGCTGATGACCAAGATCGTCGAGTTGGTGCAGGGTCTGGTCGACGTACCGCTGTGCATCGACAGCTCGGTTCCTGGTGCTCTGGAAGCCGGTCTTGAGGCGGCTGAAGGCCGTCCACTGCTGAACTCGGTCACCGGTGAAGAAGAGCGCCTGGAGCTGGTTCTGCCGCTGGTCAAAAAATACAACGTGCCGGTTGTGGCGATCTCGAATGACGATACCGGGATTTCCGAAGACCCCGATGTACGGTTCGACGTGGCCAAGAAGATCGTGGAACGTGCAGCCGATTTCGGCATTCCGGCGCATGACATCGTGGTTGACCCGCTGGTCATGCCCATCGGCGCGATGGCAACCGCTGGCCAGCAGGTTTTTGCGCTGGTCCGTCGTTTGCGTGAAGAGCTGGGCGTGAATACCACTTGCGGCGCGTCCAATATCTCGTTCGGCCTGCCGAACCGCCACGGCATCAACAACGCCTTCCTGCCGATGGCGATGGGCGCAGGCATGACCTCTGCGATCATGAACCCGGTCGCGCTGCCCGTTGGCCCCAAGAAGCTGGCTGAAAAGAAGGCCGAAGTAGAAGCCAAAGGTATCATTCTGCCTACGGATATGGATGATGAGACTTTCTGCCAACTGTTCGGTCTGGGCTCGACCCAGCCGCGTGCCGGCAAGGAAATGGAGGCTATCCGCGCCGCTAACCTGCTGACCAACAATGACCCCCATGGCGGGGCATGGATCAAGTTCAACAAATCACCTGAAGAAGCCGCAGCAGCCGGTGCTGCAGGCGGTCGTCGCGGCGGTGGCCGTCGTCGTCGCGCCTGATCCGTCGGCAAGAAAGAACAGAAGGCCGGGCCAACTGCCCGGCCTTTTTTGTTCTGGATTTTCTTGTCCTTTGGTGAAGGTTGCGACTTGTGTTTGGGAAAGCGGCAATGCTATCCCCAACCCCGCGGCGGGTATGATGTAATGGTAGCCTGTCAGCTTCCCAAGCTGAACGCGCGGGTTCGATTCCCGCTACCCGCTCCAGTTTTCCCAGATCACGCGGCCCGGCGCGCCTGAAACAGGTTGATGATTGCCGGGATTTCGATGCCGTTTTCGGTGTCGAATTGCTCAAGGTTTTTGGCAACGTCGGCTTCAATGGCCGCTACATCCTCGTCGGTTCCATTGAAATGGCCGATCACACGGGCCGCCGGTCCAACTTGCGTACACAGCGCAGCGGTGCCCGGCACACCGTTGAAACCAGGCAAGGACAATGGCACGGGGTCTGCCTTGATGTCGGTCAGTCCAGCGTCGTTCATCATCCCGGCGACATAGTCCAGATCGTGAAAGGCAAGCGGTCCGGGGGCAAATCGGCCATATTTGGGCGGATTGCCCAGCCGCGCCGTGGCAGAGACGTGAGGAATCTTGAACCAAGGATTGCCTGCAAGTGGCCCCCATGCGGCAAAAGTCATCTGTCCACCGGGTTTCAGCGCGCTTGCGATATTGCGGAATGCTGCAACCGAGTCCTGAAAGAACATGACCCCGAACCTCGAAATCGCAGCATCGAACTCGCATTCCAAAAAAGCCTGTGTCTGGGCGTCAGCGTAAAGAAAACTCATATTTGTCAGGTTTTCAGCGCGTGCGCGCTCCTGGGCGCGGTCCAGAAAGGCCTGCGAAATGTCTGCGCTTTGGACATGACCCGAACCGCCGACACGCTTCGCCGCTGCAAGCGAACTGACGCCGGTGCCACATCCGATGTCCAATACCCGCATACCTTCGACAATATTGGCGCGGCTTAGAACAAGGTCCAGCACTGGGGTGAATACGTGATCCAACTGATCCTCGTATGTCAGCCATTTCACGCCCGACGGCGACTTGCCCCAATACTCAGCCTGTTCTTCGTTCGGTGTGTGCATTGGGGCCTCCGTCGTTTGATCCGACTATGACCTGCGGCGGCGACGACGGCCAGATTTTTCGTCATCCCCGCCGCCGGTGTTGAAGGACGGCGCGGGCAGGGTGACCACCTGCGCCAGTTCTGGGAACGGGTCGGTTTTGTGCGGGATCGCGTTGGCGGCAACGAAATGTTCCTGAAACTTTGGCTCGATGGCGGTTTCGACCTTGGTGATCTCGCGCACAACGCGCTCGATTTCCTTGCGCGATCCGATGTTGCACAAGGCGATCCGGGCACCGGTGCCAGCCGCGTTGCCCGCGCTGGAAACCTTGTCCAGCGGCGCGTCTGGGATCATGCCCAGAACCATCGCGTGTTTGGTCGAGATATGGGCACCGAACGCCCCGGCCAGAACCACGCGGTCAACGGTGTCGACCTCCATCTCATCCATCAGCAGGCGCGCACCGGCATAGAGTGCCGATTTCGCCAGCTGGATGGCGCGGATGTCACCTTGGGTCACGGTGATACGCGGGCCGCCCTCGGCGCTGGCATCGTGGATCAGATAGGCGTGGGTGCGGCCTTCGGGGATGCAGCGTGCGGTGCCTGTTTGTTCGGCCGAGCCAATCAGGCCGCTTTCATCCAGTAGCCCGGCGATACGCATTTCGGCAACAGCCTCGATAATGCCCGAGCCACAGATGCCGGTGATCCCGGTGGTGGCGATATCAAGATCGAACCCGTCCTCATCGGACCACTTGTCAGACCCGATGATGCGGAAGCGGGGTTCCTTGGTGACGGGATCAATTTCGATGCGCTCAATCGCTCCCGGAGCGGCGCGCTGGCCGGAACTGATCTGCGCGCCCTCGAACGCGGGGCCGGTGGGTGAGGAACAGGCCAGCACGCGTGTGGTGTTGCCCAGCAGGATTTCGGCATTGGTGCCCACATCGACGATCAACACGAGGTCTTCGGACTTGCCGGGTTCCTCGGAGAGCGCAACGGCGGCACAGTCGGCGCCCACATGTCCCGCAATACAAGGTAGGATATAAACCTGCGCGCGCGGGTTCATCTTGGTCAGATCCATCTCACGTGCGGGCAAGGACATGCTCTCGGATGTGGCCAACGCGAAGGGGGCCTGCCCAAGCTCGACCGGATCCAGACCCAGCAGCAGGTGGTGCATGACCGGGTTGCAGACGAAAACCGTCTCCACGATCAGCGCGGTGTCGATCCCGGCCTCCTCGGCGATGGAGATAGTCAGATCGTTGATCGCCTCGCGCACCGCGCGGGTCATTTCCTGATCACCACCGGGGTTCATCATGGCGTAGGACACGCGGCTCATCAGGTCTTCACCAAAGCGGATCTGCGGGTTCATCAGGCCAGACGAGGCCTTGACCTCACCGGTTTCCAGATCGGTCAGGTGGGCGGCGACGGTGGTTGAGCCAAGGTCGATGGCCAGACCGTACAGCCCTTGTTCATGCAGGCCGGGCCAAATTTCGACCACCTTGGCGACCTCATCCTTGTGGCCTTTGTGGACGGCTACAGTGACCTCCCATTTGCCTTTGCGCAGCACCGGTTGCAACTTGGCCATCAGCGACAGATCGGTGGTGACGGCCTCAATGTTCCACTGCTGGCGCAGGGCGCGTTCCAACCGCTCCAGATCGCCGGTGGGCGAGTGCATGTCGGGTTCCTCGACCACCACGAAATACAGCCGCGTCGCCGGGTCCATGGTGATGGCGCGTGCGGCAGCCGCTTTGCGGACGACCTGACGATGGACCTGAGACTCAGGCGGCACGTCGATCACGATATCGCCCTGAACCGTCGCCTGACAGCCCAGACGGCGGCCAGGCTTGAGCCCGCGTTTGTCGTCATAGCGTTGTTCAACCGCATTCCATTCGCTCAGCGCGTCCTCGGATACGGTGACACCGTGCTTGGGAAACTCGCCATAGCTGGGCGAGATCTGACATTTCGAGCAAATCCCACGCCCGCCGCAGACCGAGTCCAGATCGACGCCCAACTGCCGGGCGACGGTCAGAACCGGGGTGCCGACGGGGAAATGCCCGCGTTTGCCCGAGGGGGTAAAGACGACAAGGGGGTCGGTGGTCATATCTGGCCTGCCTTTTGTATTCGCGCGTATGCCGGGGAAGATATGGGTTTGTGCGCAAAGGGAAAGGCCAATCAGCGGCACGTTTGTCGCCGGTTGCGTCGTTTTTTGCCGCGGCAATGTCCCGCAGGAGAAAACTAGTTCAGATCAGGGGCTTTCCCTTGGGTTCAATCCATGTCATAGGGTCGCCGTCAAACGGGGTTTTGCATGGGGTTAGCAGATGCAGATTCGTGAGGCACTCACCTTTGACGACGTACTTCTGGTTCCGGGCGCATCTTCTGTGCTGCCCGCGACGGCGGATACGACCACGCGTGTGACGCGTGAGATTACCATGAACATTCCGCTGCTCAGCTCGGCGATGGACACGGTGACCGAGGCGCGAATGGCGATTGCTATGGCGCAGGCCGGTGGGATCGGTGTGATCCACAAGAACCTGACGACCGAGGAACAGGCCCGCGAAGTGCGCCGGGTCAAGCGGTTCGAATCCGGCATCGTTTATAACCCCGTGACATTGCGCGCTGATCAGACGCTGGCCGACGCGCAGGCGCTAGTCGAGCGGTACAACTTCACCGGCTTCCCTGTGGTCGATCCTGATGGTCGCGTCGTGGGTATTGTAACCAACCGTGACATGCGCTTTGCGACCTCGGACGACACGCCGATCCACGCGATGATGACCACCGACAATCTGGCAATGCTTCAGGAGCCGGCTGATCTGGAAGAAGCCAAAAGTCTGATGAAGGCGCGCCGGATCGAAAAGTTGCTGGTCGTAGATGGCGCAGGCAAGCTGACCGGCCTGCTAACCCTGAAAGATACCGAACAAGCAGTGCTTAACCCCACAGCCTGCAAGGACCGTCTGGGCCGCCTGCGTGTTGCAGCGGCGACTTCGGTCGGGGACGCAGGTTTTGAGCGGTCCGAGCAATTGGTGGATTCCGGCGTCGACATCATCGTTGTGGACACCGCGCATGGCCATTCGCAAGGTGTGTTGGACGCGGTGAAGCGGGTGAAGACCCTGTCGAACGAAGTTCAGATCATCGCGGGCAACGTCGCGACCGGCGACGCGACCAAGGCGCTGATTGATGCGGGTGCGGATGCGATCAAGGTTGGGATCGGGCCGGGCTCGATCTGTACCACGCGGATGGTGGCCGGTGTGGGTGTGCCTCAGCTGACGGCGATCATGGATTGCGCAGGGGCTGCCGGGGACGTGCCGGTGATCGCCGATGGCGGCATCAAGTTCTCGGGTGATTTCGCCAAGGCGATTGCCGCGGGGGCGTCCTGCGCCATGGTCGGTTCGATGATTGCGGGCACCGATGAAAGCCCTGGTGAGGTCATTCTGTATCAGGGCCGTTCGTTCAAATCCTATCGTGGCATGGGCAGCTTGGGCGCGATGGCGCGCGGCTCGGCCGATCGCTATTTCCAGAAGGATGCCGCCAACGACAAGCTGGTTCCTGAAGGGATCGAGGGGCAGGTGCCTTATAAGGGATCTGCTAGCGCGGTGGTGCATCAACTGGTCGGCGGTCTGCGCGCGGCCATGGGATATACCGGCTGTGCCACCGTGGAAGAGATGCGTAGAAACTGCAATTTCGTAAAGATCACAGGCGCAGGGCTGAAAGAAAGCCACGTGCATGACGTGCAGATCACGCGCGAAAGCCCGAACTACCGGGTGATGTAAAACCTAAACCATTGCAGAACGGCGCTCGGTTTGGGCGCCGTTTTGCATTCCAGCCACCTTATCGGACAGACCCATGATCCCAGCAGCCCGCATACAGGCCTCGATCGAGATCCTTGATCAGATACTTTTGGGTGTTCCGGTTGAAAAAGCGTTGACGGGCTGGGCGCGGCGCAGCCGGTTTGCGGGGTCGAAGGATCGGGCAGCGATACGGGATCACGTATTTCAGGCACTGCGCTGCAAGCGATCTTATGCCGCGTTGGGCGGGGCTGAAACCGGGCGTGGCCTGATGATCGGCGCGTTGCGTGCCGTTGGGGCGGATTTGGCTGAAACGTTCACGGGTCAGGGTTATGCGCCAGATGCGCTGACCGATGACGAAGCGGGTCGCGATTTCGCGTCGGATGCCGAGCGCTATGACATCCCCGACTGGTTGTGGCCCATGTTTCAAACGTCTCTGGGAGATGAGGCAGTGGCGGTTGCTCAGGCACTACAAAACCGGGCACCGGTTCACGTGCGGCTCAACCTGTCCAAGTCGGATCGGGCAGGTGCCATTGCCGCTTTGGCGACCGAAGGGATTGCGGCGCGAGAACACCCGGCATGTAACACCGCGCTGGAGATTGGGGAGGGCGCGCGCAAGATTGCGCAAAGCCGCGCTTATTCCGAAGGTGTGGTCGAATTGCAGGATGCGGCAAGTCAGGCCGTTGTGGCAGCACTGGATTTGCGACCAGGTTTGCGCGTTCTGGACTATTGCGCTGGCGGCGGGGGGAAATCTCTGGCTTTGGCGGCCCATTCCGGGGTCGAGGTTTTTGCCCATGACGTAAACCCCGAACGGATGCGCGATCTGCCCGCGCGCGCCGAGCGGGCCGGTGCGCGGATCAAGATGCTGGCAACCGATGAGGTGGCGTCCCAAGCGCCTTTCGACATTGTGCTGGTCGATGCGCCCTGTTCCGGCAGTGGATCATGGCGGCGGGCACCGGCGGGGAAATGGGCGTTGGACGCGCAACGGCTGATTGAGTTGACGGCGCTTCAATCCCGAATTCTGTCAGACACGTCGGCCTTGGTCGGTGCGGGCGGTGTGCTGGCTTATGCAACATGCTCGATGCTGAACCAGGAAAACGGTGCTGTAGTGGATAAATTTACGTCCGCCCATCCTGACTGGTTCGAGAGTTTTCGCAAACTGTGGCTGGCGTCCCACGGAACGGATGGGTTCTTTGCGGCACACTTGACGCGATAAGTGGTCGCGAAATAACAACCCAGAGGAGAATGTCCGAATTTCATTAAGCGGACATTAACCTATTTTGGGCTCACTTGCGCGAACGCCCCAAGACCAGAGTTGTTTATGTCAGAAACCACAGATGTTTTTTCCGACCTCGCCTTTCGCAAAACTCCGGCAGTGGCGCGGCTGACTCTGTTGGCTGTTGTTGGAGTTCTGGTCGCCATAGCCCCCTTGGCAGGCGTGTTGCCGGGCGGCTGGGGTGGGGGGGTTATCGTTGCGGGAATCTCGCTTTTAGCGGCAGGTGCGCTGGTTGCGGCACGCGGTGGCATCATGGATTGGGCCACGAGGAAATCCGCGGGGGTGATGGCAGCATTTGCGGAACAATACCTGTTTCCCTGCATCACCGCCAATGCAGATGGCGTCATTCTGACCGCAAACACCGCCGCACGTGAACGGTTTCATGCAACGCCAGGCACGCGAATTGATAAGTGCCTTACGGCCATTTTTGCTAATCCGGCGGCGATTTTACTGCGCCTTCAGGCAATGGCCGAAATCCACGGCAAAGCGCGAGAAGAGGTTGTTTCCGTCGGTTCAACCGTTCCGATATCGGTGTTTGGGGTGAACAATGACTTGTTTTGCTGGCGGTTTCATCTGGAAGCGCCGGGTCACTGGGAAGACGTTTCGGTCCCGGTAGTGACGCTTGGACGCAACGGAGCAGTGATACGTTCCAACAGGATGGCGAAACATCTTATGGGTCAGACACCGGAAACAGCTAAACAGCTCCTTTCCAGTGAGCCGCCTGAGGATGGTAAAATCGTCTCGATTGACACCAAGGATGGTTCGGTTTCCGTGGTCACTAAGGAACTGTCCAAATCGGGATCGGTCGTCGACTTGGCTCTGGTTCCAGTGGACACTTCAAACACTCCTCGAACTGAGGCTCCGTTTGCTGACCTTCCGGTTGCCATCATGTGTCTGTCGCCTAACGGAGAAATTCTGGACGCCAACCGGCTGGCCGTGAAACTTGTTGGCGAGATCGTTCCAGGCCAGACAAATGTTGTCCAGATTATGCAGGGGCTCGGCTATCCCATCTTGGATTGGCTGGCCCGCGCAGCGGCCGAAGACAGCCCGCCAAGTTCGGAGTTTCTGCGCTTGCCAAGGCAGGACAAAGAGATGTTCGTGCAGGTGACGCTGAGCCGCGTGGTAGATAACGGCGAGGTCTGCTTGATCGCGGTTCTGAACGATGCCACCGAACTCAAGACGCTTGAGGCACAATTCGTGCAGGGCCAAAAGATGCAGGCCGTCGGTCAGTTGGCCGGGGGCGTGGCGCATGATTTCAACAACCTGCTGACGGCGATTTCGGGGCATTGCGACCTGTTGCTGCTGAGGCATGATCAGAATGATCCTAACTATGGTGATCTGGTGCAGATTAACCAGAATGCCAACAGGGCGGCAGCTCTGGTCAGTCAGTTGCTGGCCTTTTCGCGCAAGCAGACCTTGCAGCCCGAGGTGTTGGACTTGCGGGACACGATCTCGGACCTGATCCATCTATTGAACCGGCTGGTGGGTGAGAAAATCCGCCTGATCCTCAGCCATGATCCAGTGCTGAAACCGGTGCGCGCCGACAAGCGGCAGTTGGAACAAGTGTTCATGAACTTAGTCGTGAATGCCCGCGACGCCATGCCCGAAGGTGGCGAGGTGCGGATCGAGACTGAAGTGGTGTCGCTGACTGAGCCTCTGCGCCGCGATCGCGCTACAGTGCAACCGGGGGAGTATGTCACCGTCAAGGTGATCGATAGTGGTACGGGTATTCCGGCGGACAAGCTGCAAAAAGTGTTCGAGCCTTTCTACACAACTAAACGTACGGGCGAGGGGACGGGGCTAGGCCTGTCAACGGTCTACGGTATTGTGAAACAGACCGGCGGTTTCATCTTTGTTGACAGCGTTTTGGGCCGGGGAACCGAGTTTACGGTTTATCTGCCGGTCTCAGCCGCATCCGAACGTGTCGAAGAACCCGCCGTGCAGGCACCGCAAACACAAGCTGCGCGTCAGGGTGAAGGCGTAGTTCTGTTGGTCGAGGATGAAGCACCGGTGCGCGCCTTTGCAACCCGCGCGCTGCGCCTGAAGGGCTATACTGTTTTGGAAGCAGATTCGGCGGAAGAGGCGCTGCATCTGCTGGAAGACGGGGCCCTGAATGTCGATCTCTTCGTCACCGACGTGGTGATGCCGGGCATGGATGGCCCAACCTGGGTGCGTCAGGCGATGAAAGACCGTCCAGATGTCCGCGTCATTTTCATGTCAGGATATACCGAAGGGGCATTTGGCGACTCGGGTCCCGAGCTTGCGCATTCGGCTTTCCTGCCGAAGCCGTTTTCCTTGAACGAACTGACCGAAGCGGTGTTCCAGCAATTGAACTGAAACAGTCAGAGGGCCGCGTCGTGACACGCGAACTCGGCCGCATGTTTGCGCCGGAATTTGCGCTCGGTTTCGGCGCTTAGCGTCAAGTCACGGAGGGGAGAGACATTCTCGCGCGGTAGTGTGATCTCCATATTCAGACGGGATTGTAGGAAGCTCAGGATTTTGTCCTGATGTTCATATTTGAAGACGTGCGTCGCCCCGAATCCGTTGCTGCGGGTGCGGAAGAACTGGCTCTGGCTGCCGACATCCGCATATTCCGGACGCGGGGATTGCAAATAGGCCTGAACATAGTCGTCAAAGCTGAGATCATGGGTTGAATGAGGGTGATTCAGCCGCTCGGGACGGCTGCGGAATCGATACCAACTGCCCAGCCAGTCGATCGGTTCGCGGACCACGGCCATGATCTCCATCTCTGTGTCGTGCATTTTTTTGAAAATGTTCTGAAAGAAACGGTCATAGCGCCGGACCGGAGCATGTTTCAGGTCGGGCGGTCCTGTGACAACGATATCCGCCCGGTCCCGCAAAGCGCTGTGGTAAGCGGTGCTGCCGGTTTTGGGGACGGACAGAAATGCAAGACGTTCCTTATAGAAAACAAGCATTTAATCGTCCCTGTCAGAGTTAATTCTTTTTTGCAGATTGGCGTAAACGACTCTTTAACACAATTGCCGAAAGGTAAGTTCTGTAAGTTTTAGTTGAAATGTTCTCTTTTTGGTCTCATAAGGAACAAGAGGCGAACAAAGCAGTGATTGCCGCCCGTTCAAGGGTGTGACACAAGAGAAGGCGACAGGACAATGGCGGATCTTCTGACGATGAGCGACAAGAAAAACGCAGACAAGCAAAAGGCGCTCGACAGCGCGCTGGCCCAGATTGAACGGCAGTTCGGCAAGGGCTCGATCATGAAGCTGGGCGAGGATTCCAAACAGGATATCGAGGCCAGCTCGACCGGATCGCTGGGTCTGGATATCGCGCTGGGGATTGGCGGTCTGCCGATGGGCCGAATTGTTGAGATTTACGGGCCAGAAAGTTCGGGCAAGACCACGCTGACGCTGCATTGTATTGCAGAACAGCAAAAGCGCGGCGGTGTCTGTGCGTTCGTTGACGCGGAACACGCGTTGGACCCGCAATATGCTCGAAAGCTGGGTGTCGATCTGGATGAGTTGCTGATCTCGCAGCCCGACACGGGCGAGCAGGCGCTTGAGATCACTGATACTCTGGTGCGCTCGGGTGCGGTGAATATGGTTGTGGTCGACTCGGTCGCGGCGCTGACGCCGAAATCTGAGCTGGAGGGCGACATGGGCGACAGCAATGTCGGCGTGCAGGCCCGTCTGATGAGCCAGGCGATGCGCAAGCTGACCGGCTCGATCAGCCGTTCGAATTGTATGGTGATCTTCATTAACCAGATTCGGATGAAAATCGGCGTCATGTTTGGCAGCCCGGAGACGACCACTGGGGGCAACGCGCTGAAATTCTACAGCTCGGTGCGTTTGGACATTCGGCGTATCGGCGCGATTAAGGACCGCGATGAGGTTGTCGGCAACCAGACCCGCGTCAAAGTTGTAAAAAACAAGGTGGCCCCGCCGTTCAAGCAGGTGGAATTCGACATCATGTATGGCGAAGGCATCAGCAAGATGGGCGAGCTGCTGGATCTGGGCGTTAAAGCCGGTGTGGTTGAGAAGTCGGGCTCTTGGTTCAGCTACGGGGACGAGAGGATCGGGCAGGGGCGTGAGAATGCCAAACAATATCTGCGCGATAACAGTCGCTCGGCGTTGGAGATTGAGGACAAGATCCGCGCCGCGCATGGGTTGGACTTCGACATGCCGCCCGGTGCCACTGAGGATGACGATATTCTCGAAGCCTGACGGCATCCCGGAAATGTGAACGCGGGGCGGTCCATTGGGGCCGCCTTGTTTCGTTTGCGTGGCCTCCCCTGTGGACTATCCGCAGGGACAGCGATAAACCCGTTTTCGAACAAGATGATTGCGCGCTGAGAGAGCCTTATGCCCACGCTGAACGATATCCGATCGACCTTTCTGAACTATTTCGCCAAACAGGGGCATGAGGTTGTGGCTTCAAGCCCGCTCGTGCCGCGCAATGACCCGACCCTGATGTTCGTGAACTCGGGCATGGTGCAGTTCAAGAACCTGTTCACCGGGCTTGAGACGCGCGACTACAGCCGGGCGACCACTGCGCAGAAATGTGTGCGCGCAGGTGGCAAACACAACGATCTGGACAATGTGGGCTACACCGCGCGCCACCACACATTCTTTGAGATGCTGGGGAATTTCTCGTTCGGGGACTATTTCAAGCATGAGGCGATCCCCTTCGCGTGGGAGCTGATCACCAAGGAATTCGGCATTGACAAGAACCGCCTGCTGACCACGGTCTATCACACCGACGATGAGGCATTCGAGATCTGGAAAAAGGTCGGCGTGCCCGAAGACCGGATCATCCGCATCGCCACCAATGACAATTTCTGGCAGATGGGCCCGACCGGTCCCTGTGGTCCATGCACCGAGATTTTCTATGACCATGGCGACCACATCTGGGGCGGCCCTCCGGGTTCGGCCGAGGAAGACGGCGACCGCTTCATCGAAATCTGGAACATCGTGTTCATGCAGAATGAGCAGTTTGAGGACGGCTCGATGGTGGAACTGGACATGCAGTCCATCGACACTGGCATGGGGCTGGAGCGGATCGGCGCTCTGCTACAGGGCAGCCATGACAACTATGACACGGACCTGTTCAAAACGCTGATCGAAGCGTCTGCCGATGCCACCGGTGTGGATCCTTATGGCGATCAGAACGTGCATCACCGCGTGATTGCGGATCACCTGCGGTCGACCTCGTTCCTGATTGCCGATGGCGTTATGCCCAGCAATGACGGCCGCGGCTACGTTCTACGCCGGATCATGCGCCGTGCAATGCGCCATGCGCATTTGCTGGGTGCAAAAGACCCGGTGATGCATCACCTCGTGCCCTCGCTGGTGCAGCTTATGGGTGCGCAATATACAGAACTGGGGCAGGCGCAGGCGCTGATCGAAGAAACGCTGCTGCTGGAGGAAACCCGGTTCAAGCAGACCCTCGATCGCGGTCTGAAACTGCTGGATGATGAGGTCGCGGGACTGCCCGAAGGTGAGGCTCTGCCCGGTGATGCGGCGTTCAAGCTCTATGACACCTATGGCTTCCCGCTGGACTTGACGCAGGATGCGCTGCGTGAAAAGGGCCGGACCGTGGATACCGACGGGTTCGATGCGGCCATGGCCGAACAAAAGGCCAAAGCACGCGCTGCTTGGGCAGGTTCGGGTGAGGCCGCGGATCAGGCTGTTTGGTTTGATGTGCTGGACAGTGCCGGGGCCACGGATTTCCTGGGCTATGATACCGAAAAGGCCGAAGGACAGGTTGCGGGTCTGGTCGTGGATGGCGCGCTGGTCGAAGCTATTGAACAGGGTGGCACAGGCTGGGTCATCGTAAACCAGACCCCATTCTATGGTGAGGCCGGTGGTCAGGTCGGCGATACCGGTGAAATCCGTCGTCTAGAGAACATGCAGGACGTTGCCAAAGTCGAAGACACGCGCAAATTTGCTGAAGGCAAGGTCTATGCGCATAAGGTAACGGTCAGCCAGGGTAAACTGTCCAAGGGCGACGCGGTCGAGCTTGAAGTCGATCATACCCGCCGCAGCGCAATCCGGGCGAACCACTCGGCCACGCACCTGCTGCACGAGGCATTGCGCGAAACGCTGGGCGATCATGTGGCCCAGCGGGGGTCTCTGAACGCAGCGGATCGTTTGCGGTTCGATTTCAGTCATCCTAAGGCGCTTGCTCTTGACGAAATCCAGAAAGTCGAGCGGGAGGTGAACGATTTCATCCGACAGAACTCGGCCGTTGAAACACGGATCATGACACCGGAAGATGCGCGCGCCTTGGGCGCTCAGGCGCTGTTTGGCGAGAAATATGGTGACGAAGTGCGCGTCGTGTCGATGGGCAAAGCGGCAACTGGCAAAGGTCAGGACGGTGAAACCTGGTCCATCGAGCTGTGCGGCGGTACGCATGTGCGTCAGACCGGAGATATTGGCACTTTCGTTGTGTTGGGCGACAGTGCCAGCAGTGCCGGTGTGCGTCGGATCGAGGCCCTGACTGGGGATGCCGCCTTCCGCTATCTGTCGGCGCAGGATCACCGTCTGGCGCAAGTTGCGCTCGAGCTGAAAGCGCAGCCCGATGATGTTGTTGGCCGGGTGAAATCCCTGCTGGACGAGCGCAAGGCATTGCAGAACGAAGTGGCGCAACTGAGGCGTGATCTGGCGATGGCAGGCGGTTCAGGGCAAGGCAGTGCCGAGGCCAAGGACGTGAACGGTGTGCCGTTCCTGGCACAGGCCCTTACAGGCGTGTCTGGCAAAGACCTTCCTGCTTTGATCGACGAACACAAAAGCCGTCTTGGCACGGGCGCTGTTCTGCTGATCGCGGATGCGGGCGGCAAGGCGGCGGTGGCCGCCGGCGTGACCCCGGATCTTACCGATAAGGTCTCGGCCGTGGATCTGGTGCGCGCGGCGGTGGCCGAACTGGGTGGCAAAGGCGGCGGTGGTCGCCCCGACATGGCACAAGGTGGTGGTAAGGACGCTACAAATTCCGAGGCTGCGATCAAAGCGGCCGAAGACGTTTTGGGAGGATAATATGGCAGCTCTCTGGATTGCGCATGTGACGGTGACGGACACAGAAGCATATGGGAAATATGCAGAATTGGCCGGACCGGCGATTGCCAAGCATGGTGGAACATTCATCGCGCGCGCGGCACGCTTTGTACAACTTGAAGGCAAAGAACGCCCGCGCAATGTGGTCGCGCGCTTTCCATCGCTTGAGGCCGCGGTCGAGTGTTACAACTCGGATGAATATCAGGCTGCGCTGGATTTCGCACGTGATGCAAGCGAGCGAGAATTGGTGGTTGTTGAGATCACCGAATAGAATCGCACCTGCTGTCGTGTACCTGTGAAGGGTGACAGCACTTTGATGCGCGGATTTTGGCCCAGTCGGACAAGTTTTGCTATGTATCGATTGGGTCATTAATTTGATTTCAGAGAATCTTTTATTTTCAAATAGTTGATTTGTTATCCGTTGAGGCGGAACAAAGCGCGCGCCCCACAATTGTGACAGCAGCACCGCAATTCTTGCCTGAAATGGTCATATTGAGTGACGAATTTCCGCCTCTTTTCCCCGTCAATTTTCCCTTAGATTGCGTCGACGTGCCCGTTTACCGATAGTTTCCGAAATGGGGATACGGTCCGGTTTGTCGGCAATCGCTTGGATGAACCAGGATCGAGGGACAGGCATGAAATCGTTTGGCAGTGAACTCGGAACCGTTGTTGGGCGCCTTGTACCCGCGACGGCTCGGGCTGTTGGCCTAGCTGCATTGGCATCCGGGGCACTTTTTGCACCCGCCCCGGCCGAAGCCCGAGAAAACAGCTTTATCCAGACCGCTGTTTCGTCTCCCCCACCTTCTGGTGCGCGACAATTGTGTCGACAATATACTTGGGCCTGTTCCAGCAAGCGCTCGGTTGTGCTGACCAGCCAGCAAGAGATGCAGATTGTGAGCCGTGTGAACCGCCGCGTAAATGCGACGACGCGTGAAGTGACCGATCAGTCGCAATACCGTACGCGCGAACGCTGGGCGTTGCCGACGTCGCTTGGCGGTGATTGTGAGGATTTTGCCCTGCTGAAGAAACGTGATCTGATCCGAGCAGGTATTGATCCCAGCAAGCTTTTGATCGCCACAGTGCTCGATAGACAGAGAAACGCGCATGCCGTTCTGGTCTATCGGTCCGCATCAGGAGATTTGGTTTTGGACAATCTAACCAACCGGATCAAACGCTGGTCGGATACCCGCTATTTCTTCTTGCGGATGCAAGACCCCCGGAAACCCAGCAGTTGGGTGGGAGTCTACGGGCGTTCTTAGCGTGACCCGATATTAGAGCGCAGGACGAAAAAAGAGGCGACCGGTTGGTCGCCTCTCTGTCTTTGGGCAAACGGGCCCAGATCAGCTTTCGTCGTCATTGGCGCCGCTGCCTTGGCCAGGGCTTGCGCCCTCGGAGCCGTTGCCGCCTCCGTTGTTGCCTTGGTTACCGTTGTTGCCGCCGTTTCCGTTCCCGTTTCCGTTCCCGTTTCCGTTTCCACCGCCGTTACCATTGCCGTTGTCGTCATCGTCTCCGTTGTCGCCATCGTCTCCGTTGTCGCCATCGTCTCCGTTGTCGCCATCGTCTCCGTTGTCGCCATCGTCTCCGTTGTCGCCATCGTCACCGTTGTCGCCATCGTCACCGTTGTCGCCATCGTCACCGTTGTCGCCATCGTCACCGTTGTCGCCATCGTCAC
>NZ_JBQFMR010000020.1:0-30069 GCF_056531925.1 Ruegeria sp. J8 | reverse complement strand
CGGTACAATATGAAAATTAAGAGTACAAACTACCATTGATTTTGCAGAACAATTTCAGACAAGATTCTGATTTATTAGGGTACAGTGACAGCTGGGATCGGGTCCAGTCCGTTATTCGGATTCAACCAATCCGAGAGTGTGCCTTGTGAATCCAGATCGAGGATACGGACACGTTTGCCCTGATGATGCAAAGCAGAGGCGAAGGCGACGAGCATGGAAGATTTCCCCGCCCCGCCTTTTGAGTTTACGGCTGCATAGATTTTCAATTTGGTCTCCGGGTCTGTGCCCGAAAGCCACGCCGCAGAGCGGCGTGCCACAACCGGGCTCGCGATTACAAGTTATCGCACGATCCGTCACCCGCGCTGAAATCTACGCTATTGCTTTTCTAAGCAATCCGCAACGGCTGTTTTACCGCTGTCATACAACCGCTTAGCGCCAACGACCGGCAGTCGACGACCGATGACGGCTGCGCAGCTTTAGGTGGTTGGTGTACCGCCACAAGCAGTCCGCCGACAGCCGGACGAGCCTTGCCGCTGGGACATTGCACGCCGACCTGCAACTGTTTCAGAGTGGTCGCCACGGGTTGCAAGCGTCTGTGTCTCGGGTCACCAACGGTTCACATCCTACGCTAACTTTGCGGGATAATAGAAAATGTAGTACATTTTCTGATAGGACTTGCAGTCGGCTTGTCTTTCAACCTAAAAATGAATCTACATACGCGCGGTCTGACGGGGCCACGCACGATTTCTGATCGTGGAGAATGCCCCGATGCCAAAAGGCGTAACCAAATCTTCCGTATATCCGATGCGCTTTGATGCCGATGAACTGGCTTTGCTCAAAGTGCAAAGTAAGGAATTCAATCTGCGGAGCGTTGCGGCGCTCATTCGAATTTACATCCGGATTTGTCAGGGAACACCAACGCGGTTGCAAGAAGAGGCTGCCGATCTGGATGATATCCGGCTTCAGCTCAGAGGTGTTTCCACCAACCTGAACCAGATGGCAAAGGCTGCGAATGCAGGGAAATTCCGCCTCACAGCCCATGTCGAGGCGGAACTGAAAGATCTTCAAGAAACGGTCCGAGTGACACTCGATCTTTTGAATGCCTACAAAGACGCCACCAGAATACGGTCCTTGGTTCGCGCCCTGGCCTACTTTGAGGCAAAAGAAAAAACGCTTGAGGAGAGCAAAGCCTGGCTCCGGAGCCTCAAGTGAGTACCGTGCATGATCCGGCCTGGGATCTGCTCTTTGGCGAGTTTCAGCTGATCCCAAGTCTCAAGCCCCGACCGGGGGCATTGCCAGGACAAACCAGCCGTTCACGCCGGTCTACGCAGCGGGCAGCTTCTGGCGCCTCTGCAGTCGGCATGATCGGCAACGCCCTGTTGACCGGGCAAGCCCTGGTCAAAGTTGTCCGCGGTGGTGGTGTCACATCGGCGAGCCGTCTTGGCGGTCAGCTGGCCTATATCTCTCGGAAGGGTCGCGTGACCACCGAGCGTGGCGAGACAGGCGAATTGATAGATGGCATGGAGGGATTGAAAGCTGTTGAGAAGGACTGGGCCCAGGACTGGCAGGGTATGGATGCGCGCACCACCAATTACACCTACCACCTCATTGTTTCCTATCCAAAAGGCACAGATCCCTATGCGGCGGAGGTTGCAGCCGAGAGTTTTGCTCATCGCCTGACAGGGGGAGACTTTGGCGGTCAGTACAAGTTTGTCATGGCCCATCATCGCGACACAGATCACCCCCATACACATCTGATCATCAACCGTGCGGCCCAGAGCGGCAAAACCCTTCACCTCAGCCGATATGGTGTTACGACACAGGATCTGCGCGACCTGCAGGCCGAGACCGCCCGGGAAGTAGGTATCGTGTTGACCGCAACCAGTCGGTTCAGCCGAAACCTTCCACCCGAACGCGAGAGCAGTGCACGGGTTCACGCGCGCCGCGATGGCCGCGATCTGCGCGAGCGGCCAGCCCCAGAGCAGAAAAGCGGTTTTCCGTTCTTCGGTACTGGCCGTCAGGAGCCGGTCACGCCGGACCAGCTGCAGGCCATGAGCGATCAGCGCAATGCAGACTATGCCGCCCTTGGCGAAACACTCCGGTCGCATCACGCCGGTTTTGAGCAGGGCATTTTCACAACCCAATACCCAGGGCGTGCCGAGACCCTTGGGGCCTTTAGCAATGCTGTTCTCGGCGCAGCTGCAATCCTGGTGACGGACGGGGTTCTTGAGAAAGAGGAAATCGACATGAATACGCAAGTCGCCAACCAGATGGACCCGACACATGCCCCGGCCATTGATAGGGAGATGAAGGCCATTGGAACCGATGTCCGTGAGTTTATCACGGGCATGGACGCCAAGATCGAGGCCATGGAGGACGAGGACAAGCGCAGCCAGACAGAAGCCGCGATTTCTCGTGTCCTGCGGGACTATGAGCCGCTTATGGATGAAGAGACCAGGACGTTTTTTGGCAAGCGCCTGGAGCGGGACGATGAGGTTGAAGTTGGCCGCGATGACATCGATCCGACACGCCAGCGTCGTGCAGCAGAGTTGGATGCAACAGATCCAACGCGCACCCAGCCCATCGGACAGCAGCGGGCAGGTACAGATGGACGGCAGCGTGCCGATGCAAACGATCCGCGCAGTGCGGCCACCAAGGCTGTGCTGAAGGATGCCGACAGGCAAGTGGCCGAGCACTTCGACGCGATGGGCATCAATGGCGATCTGGTGTTGTCGCGCATCCGCAATGGCGTCGATGTGGACCGCCAGACCCGCGAGAACTGGTTCGAACGGGATGTGCGGACCTTGGCGAATGCGCATTCGCTGAGCGAGAGCCAGGCTCGGATCGACATGAAGGCCGCGTACAAAGATGCCGCCGAAACCTACCGTGATGCCCGTGGCGAGATCCGCGACATCAACCGGGCCTTCGCCGAGGGCAGGGGAGAGGACTTCCTGCAGGAGAAGATCAAGACCGGCGTTCAGAACGAAATCCAGGCCATGAAGGGGCAGGGCTTTGATCGGGCTGCCATTGGAGGCCGTCTGCTTGAAATTGAGGACCGGGTTCAGGAGCGTGTCACAGGCCGTGCACCGGTACGTGTTGACGGTGAAGCGCGCCCGGGTACGGAACGTCAAAACCAAGCCACAGATGCCCGTTCCACCGGATCAGTACCGCGACGTCCTGATCTGGACGCAGGTGTGCGCGGTCAAATCATCGGGACAGGCGACGCATTGTTCAAACAGGACGAAAAGGACAGCATGTCGCCTTATGTCGATCTGAAGGTGGAAGGCCGCGACAAGCCGTTCCGCGTCTGGGGCGTCGATCTGCTCGACCTGATGCAGCGCGAAAACCTCAACATTGGTGACACCGCCACGCTTGCCCATGACGGGTACAAGAGGGTGACGGTCAGCAAGATCGATCCAAAGACCGGCGAAGAGAAAAACATCGTGGCAAACCGCCGTGCCTGGAAAGCAACCGACATCGACCGCGCACCGCGCGGCAACGATCGGTCGCAGCAACAGCCCATGTTGCCGAATGCTACGAATGCACAGGCGGGCGAGAAGGCCCAGCAGGACCGTGCCGTTCGGCAGGAGGTCTCAGTTGAAACCGGCGTTACGGGTGTCATCGTCGATGCCAAAGAGGCTCTGGTGCGCCCCGATGATCCAAACAGCATATCTTTCTATGTGGAAATGAAGGTCGAAGGCAAAGATGAGCCGGAACGGATTTGGGGCACCGCCCTGCAAGACCAGATGGCACGGAACAACATCTCTATCGGTGACAAGGCCACGTTCGTCAAAGCGGGCAAAGAAGAAGTCACCCGGTCACGCCGGAATCCCGAGACCGACGAGCCAGAGCGCGTCAACGTCACCCGCACGGCCTGGGATGTGAAGAATGTCGATCGACAGATTGATCGTGATCCGGTCGTGCAAGGTCAACGGCGTAGGGAACGGGAAGAACGCGCCAAAGGTGATCGGGGTATCAGCCGATGAGCCGTCATCTGGAAAGTATATTGAATCGGGTGTTCGGAGGGCAATTGCTCTCCGATCCCCTCCTGTCTGAAATCGTCCTGAATCCGGACGGCAGACTCTGGATCGAGCGCAGTGGTGAGCCTGCCATGCGCCAGCTGGACGAGCCCATGGGTGACGATGATGCAGAGGCGCTTGCACATGACCTTGCGGGCGGTAATCCCATTTCGGCAAACACTCCGCTGGCAGGTTCGCAGTTTGAAATCGACGGGTCATTGTGGCGGGCGCAGGTCGCGGTCAAACCTGCCGTCGTGGCTGGCGTTGCGTTTGCCCTGCGCCGGGCTGTGGCAAAGCAACTGTCTTTAGATGATCTTATGCAGGGCTTGCCGGACTTGGACGCCAACATGGATGATCTGAAACCGGGTACCGACCCTGCGGATGCGGCCGTTTTCGATGCCTACGAGAACAAGGGTTTTGGCGATTTCCTGCGGGCAGCGGTCAAGGCCAAATGGAACATCCTTTTGTCGGGCGGTACGTCATCGGGCAAGACGACCTGGTTGCGCGCCTGTCTTGGTGAAGTCGATCCTTCGGAGCGGATTGTGACCATAGAGGACGTGCTGGAAATTCGTCCCAGCCAGCCGAATGCCGTGTCTCTGGTGGTCAACAAGAACGCATCGAGCAGTGATCTATTGAAAGCCTGCCTGCGATTCCGGCCGGAGCGGATCATCATGGGGGAGCTGCGCGGTGCGGAAGCCTATGATTTCCTGTCTGCGATTAACTCCGGCCATCCGGGTGGGGTTTCCACGCTGCACGCAGCATCACCGGACTCCGCGCTCTCTCGTTTGGCGTTGATGGTCATGCAGGCAGATACCGGGCTGACCTATTCCGAGATCCTTGAATATTGCCGCTCAATGATTGATGTGATTGTGCAGTTTCGGAAGACCGGGGACCAGAGGCGACCGGTTGCCGTCAGGGTGCTCAGGGAGAAATCAGAATAGGTTGTTGAACGCCCGATGGGGAAGTGGCCGAAGTGGGTTTTTTCGGTCGCGCAGATTGCCAAGGGGTCAAGCCGACGTTCAAGCAACCTGCGGAGTATGGCCGCAAGGAGCCCTATGCAGACTCCCTCTTTCGGTCGGACATGCACCTGCGGCACCTTCCGACGCTAATTGGCGAGCCGCGGCGCAGCGTCGGAACCGGACATTCGTGCGGTCCGCAGAGAGGATTGCAGGGGCAACGACCGCAACGCAGGGCGAAACCATCATTTAGCGAGAGGCAGAAGACCGAGTCATCAATACTACTTACACCGAGGTCATTCTTGGGCTACTTGGTTTAAACTTGCCTGAGTTACGACTATCCTTCAGTGTTCCGGCCAGCCACTTTGCGTGATGGAGCCGTCCCGATGCTTAGAATAATCAAAGTGATAGTTTCTTTCTTGTCTGTTTGGGCGGCGGCCTCAACTGTCGTGGCCCAAGACGTAGAGGTTGCAACTTTGCCAGAAGGACCATCTGGCAGTATCGAGGATCTTACCGAGCAAGAGTTCATCGTCGATGGGACCCTCGAAAGTGCTAGGGTTTTCACTTTCTCGAACGGGTCCCGTTTTCTTTACTTCATACCAATGATCCACGAGGCCGAGCCTGCATTCTACAAGGCGGTGGCCGCCGGAGTGGAACAGCTGAAATCCAATGGCACGAACCTGTTCTATGAGTTTATTGATTTCGACGATGCGACACTTGACGACAAGCGCAGGGTGCGGGCGATGCTCGGATTTCTTCCTTCGCCGGCATTTTATGCCGGAACCGTTTCAGATGGTTTGGTGGCACAGGACAATGCAATGTTCCTTGGGTTCCCCGGAGGACAGGATATCAATATTGACGTAATGCCGGCAGAGCTTGCAGATGCCTACGAGGAACTAGTTGGGCCGCTCGAGATCAGTGATGAAAACCTATCCACCCCGATCGAAGAATTCACTATGCCAACCGCGGATCTGACACAAATCGCGCGCATTACGATCGAATGGCGCAACGAGAGGTTGGCAAATGCCATCAATGACTCACTCGGCGATGTGGTCGTTTTATATGGCGCAGCGCACGGTGCGGGAACCATCAGTGATCTTCATGATCTCGATCCAAGCTGGCAGCGCGTGAAGTGAGCGCGACATCCCGCTTCGTTTCGCGCCAAAGTTGGCAATACTGCTGGAGAAAACTGTTCACTCCGACATGTCCCGAGTAACTTGCGTTCGTCCGCATTCGTCACAGAGTTGTGCAGACACCGGAAGGAAATTCATGGGAAGCTTGCTACGAGCCTGTTTCCATCACACGGCGCGCAGGCGATTTGTGACCGCTAGCGCGTGTTCTTCGTCGCGATGCAAGCGCTACATGACTTTTGGACCTGTCTGGGCAGTGTGCCGCTCTTTTGACCACGTATCGAGTTGCAACGGAGAACACGGATGGGATCACACGAGTTGGAGGAGGGAACAGCGGACAGCCTGCCAACAGTGTTCAAAAACCGTCCGCGCAGTTCTTTAGACAGCGGTCCGGTCTGGGAAACCCCTCTTTCAAGTGAGATCGGATAGTCTCACCTGATAGTCCCGCAACCGTTTTGGTTCTCCACTAACGTCAATAGTGCCTCTTTCAATTAGGTGACGAAGGCGACTCGAAAAGAACAGATCACTCATTGCGTTGTGACCATCGCATGACCCCATCGCAGCGCCAACAACACGCGCAGCAGGCTGCCAACTGTCAGAGCAACACGCCAACAACAAACTATCATAAAAATCGTTTTGAACGGTTTCGATGCTACCGTTGTTCCAATGTCGCAAAGTCCTGTCGTCATTGCGGAGCTTTTCAAACACATTCGCTTTTCCAGCGCGAACGGCATCGCTCACTTCGCTCGCCGAATAGTACTGGTCTGCCAGTTCCGCGGGTGTCTGAACGGCCACAGAATAATGACCGTGCTTGGGTTGAACGACTGGTCGAAGCAACCGAACGGTCTGTTCACGTAGCCACCAACTGGCCATGCAAAGGAACGTTTCCTCAGATACGGTTTCACCTGCCCACACGACAAGCGTGTTTACGTTCTCTTGACGTACTTTAGAAGTCAGCACATCCCACGGAACAAAAGCATCTGCTGCATCTATCCACCAGTCATCATAGCCTTCGAAGCAGGTCCGCATGTATGCGATTCTCGACACGCCATTGTTTAACGGTCCGTGGCTCAGATCTTCTGGAATGCAAAACACCGACCCCGGCATACCGTGATCGCTGCATGCAACTCGAAGGCTCCCAGCCGCACTATCTCCAAGCGCAATATGCAGGATTTCAGACATCTAGAGTCCTAAAAACAGAATAACAGTGGGTCCGAATTTCGTCTTACTCACCAAATTCATTCCCACGCCGTACCTGTTGAACGCCAGGTTTTTTCTTCACTGTCCCAAACACTGGCTGTCACACAGGGCGTTGGGTTGATCCCACCGCACTGTGAACCATGCACCTGTGTGAGGAGAACTCTTTCAGCGCCAAAAGTCACAACATCCCACCCTTTGTTCATCAAAGAATGAATTTCATCGCTCACCAGAAAATGTGACATGCATCCACCGGTCCCGCAATATAGCGAAGCCGCGGTAGAGCATGCAAAACCATACTCATTTAGAACCCAGTCGCTATACAGATCTCCGTCAAGGTCAACTTTCTCGACGGCGCCCCACTCGAGGTAAAACTCGCCGTTGTCGAGGTCCTCACAAGCCTTTTTCGCAAGATCGACTTTCACCTGCAATCCTCTGGGTAACTCCGTTACATCAGCAGCGTTTGCAGCTGTGAGCCAAGCCATACATAAAACGGCGCATACAGACGAAAGCCTTGCGAGTATCAAAGCGGGCGAAAACACATTAGACTCGGACGCTCGATGCTCTTCAATAAAATACATCTCGCACCTCGCTAAAATCGTTAGTCCAGAAAAAATTTGCAAAACGGAATGTTTCGTCTTCAACCAGACCTTCGATTGATATGTAGACAAAACCAGTCGTGGTCAGAAAAACGACCAGCTCGCCCATGAAACGTTCCGACTGTCGGACCCTTCGCGCAGTAACGCACTGAAGTACATCGGCCGAAAGAGCTTTGGAAAACTCCTGCACCAATTGTGGACGAATGCTATCGGGCATTTCAAATTGGGCAACAGCAGCTTCGTGTTGTCCAATAGCAAGATGTGCTTTTGCCAACTCGAGTGCGCCATTGCTTGCAGGAGACTCAATTCTCGAGCACTCAGAAAACGCCGGGGTGCACAGGAATAACAAAGACGCGACGAAGCCGTAGACTTTCAATAGCTTCAACATAAAGAGCCCTCCAAATAGGTGTTTTCAGATCGCTTTCGCGATGCAGTACGGCGGATAGCAAATCAATACTGCCCGAGCATAACGATCGGGCCCAAAACTGCCGCCGTTCGGCTCAGCTTTCAAGCCTGCCGAACTCGCCAGAAACCAGATCAGACATCCAATGCACAAACCGAATAAACTGTAACCGCACGCACACGCTAGACGTCCTCGCCAAATTTACCGGGACGCGTTTTGCCCAAAATGCCCTTCTTGCGTGCTTTCTCGACCCAGCTTATAGCGGTTCTCTTTGATACGCCGAACTCAGCCGCAATTTTTGCCGCGTATCCGCGGCCAATTGCGCGGTACTGGTCTGCTATTTCGTGCAAAAACTCGTCGGTCAACGGAGAAAGTGGGTGGCGGCTTGAGATTGCCGCATCCGGAAATCCGCGGGTAGGATAACTATAATCAAACGGATCCACACCGCGCCGCACCAGATCGGGAACCAATATCCGAACGACATCAAGTGGCGTCTCCCACCTGAAGAAGGCTTTCATATGCGCCGGATCAATTCCGGACGGGTTGGTGATGTGCAAAGCTGCCATGATAGGCACGCCATTTTGCAAGGTCATATGGGCATCAATGCGCCACTCTAAGTTGTGCGAATCGGCCGCAACACTCTGGATATCAAGGGCGACCGGAAAGCTCAGCTTTCCGCCATCAGGAAGAAACCAGATCTGTTCCCGACCATCAAGCCGGCGCAAGCGAGAGGTAACTCCTATGCGCCTCTCCATTCCTTCGACGGTCTTGTCCACAGCCGCAACCTTACACCCTTTGTTATCCTCCTTACATTATGGACGGAGAGCACGGAATGTGCAAAGTTTCTGAAAAGGCGGATCTGCCAAAAGTGAGAAAACAATATGTTGCACCGACATCTCCGAACCTGTCTGATGATCTCGAGCACCTTGGTGCCGGGGTTTTCTTACGCGCAAGGGTATTGCGGTGCCGTTACTGGTACAGGTCTGAACCTCGGTTGCGCGGAGACGCTTGCCAATACCTCAACCGGGACACTGGACGCTGCAGATGTTTTTGTAGACCCCGTCATCGGTAACTTCGATGGTCTGGTTTGGGACTCAGACATAATGTCCGGGCTTGGTATTGGCGGTTTCCGAACCCGGGAATCAATTGCGTTTTCAAGATCGATCTACGGCTCTTGGGAGAACGTGTTTTTCGGATCCGCAAGAACCGACGGCGGGAAAACCGCGTTAGACGCGTTTGCATTCCGCGATCCAGGTCCCATCGACAATGTTTCAGCGACACTGTTGTTTGATCGACTGACGCTCGAAAACACCTCTTTGACGATCCGGGACGGGGCAAGCAGTGATGGTCGTCAGACCGGTCAGATCGTCAACCTCAGTCTTGGCTTCGGTGGGGCCGGTGTCGGGCGTGGCGGGGGGCTGACGCTGCGCAACAGCGATTTGATTTTTCGAGATGGAACCCGCTTGGTCATGAACTCACCAGATGGCGGGCCTGCGTTCATCAGGGCTGAAAGCGGAACCAATGAATTGCGGTTGGGCAGCAACAATATCATTTCCGTTCCCTTGACCGTCGATGTCGCGGCTGGTGCGCAGCTTGACCTCGTCGGCACAACACTGGAACCGTTTTTCGATAGCTGGCTGACAGTCGGTCAAGGGGCGACGCTGCAACTTCGATCCAACGCTGTTCTTGGGTTAACAAAGTCAAACGGTTCCGCCACACCTTCCTCCGAGATCACCGGAGGCACACTCCGTTTGGAAGGCTCAGGGACAGAATTGCAGTTAACGGATCCTCGGATTACCGACGGCTCAGTCAGCATCAACACAGGCGCCTTGTTTCGTGTTCAGGACTCCAACAACGCCGCAAGCGCGTTGACCTTTGCCGGAAACAGCACCTTGCGCTTTGAGAGTGCAACGTCCACCCTTGCCGGCTCTGTGACAGCACCGAACGATTTGACTGTAAATGTGTTGGGTGGCACAACGGCGATTTCTTCGGCTTCGCTGTTGGACATCGGCGCAGGCCTGCGCGCAAGCAATATCGCGGTGGATCAAGGCACGCTGGACATCTCGGGCCTGAGTGCTCAAACCGACTTTTACGACAATTTGTCCACGCTCTCCTTGGCGAGCGGTGCGACATTTTTTGACGCCGGATCGCAGGTTTACACCGGCCTCGACACTTTGGATGTTGATGGTTCGACACTGCGCTCGCTTGCAACTTTTGGATCGTTCAGCGCACCGGGCGGCCAGATGGTTGCGAGCTTTAACAATAGCACGATAGATCTCTTTGGTGCTTTGCCGCCAACATCAGGCATCGCACCTGGTTTGGCCAACTTGCGGCTGAATGCAAACCAGGCCCGGTTCACAGGCGATAACCAAGTGCGCATCGGGATCAGCCCGTCGGGCGAATGCGTTCTTTCGGGAGGCTCCTGCGTTCCGGGAACGACAAGGTTTAGTGGGCAACTCATTACGAATGTCGCGGGAACGGCACCCGTCTTGACTGGCTTTGATACCCTGTTTTTCGTCCCTCTTGCGACGGACGCCACGGCCAGTTCGACAGATTACATCAACGGTGGCAACAACGGTGTCTATACTGTCGCGCTGAACAATCCGGCAAGCGGCTTGCCCGGCACAACGGCTTCATACGATGCCGCGCCGCGCACTCCGACGGCCTTTGACTTTACCGCCGCTGGTTCGACACTTCCTGCGAACCTGCTCTATTCAATTGTCAATGACCCGGTTGCGGATAATCAGGTCGATATTGCGTTCATCGATGTCAGCCTGACCAACAACCCCTTCATTACGTCGTCCTACACACCGCAAACGACCACATCGGTTGTCACAAACCCAAATACAGGCAATCAGACGACCACAACGGTTGTTACGACCCCGAGCGGTAATGGCGCGATCCAGACAGTTACGACAACAATCAGGGCACCGGGCGGTGGCCTGATTTCAACGAATACGGTCACCAACACGTTGGGCCCGGCAACCGGGACCACCAACACGCAAAACCTTGGTCAACTGGTCTCGAACAGCGGAGGTACACTCCCCTACAACGCGCTGCCACAGGTCAGCACGCTGCACCCCGAAGCCTACGCATCCTTCATGACGGTTGCGCTGGAGCAGAGCGACTTGCGGCGGAACATGGTTCTGTCGAATGCGAACGGTCGTGCCACGGGCAACGGACGAATAGACGGGGTAACCGCCGAGGGACGCAATGTGTGGTTCGATGCCGGGCTGACACGCGGCGACGTCGACGCTGATGGAGGACTGGCCGGATTTGACTACGATCTCAACCAGTTCATTCTTGGCGCGGATGTTTGGTCCGACGAACGCAGCCGTGCGGGTGCCTACGTCGGCTATGGAACCTATTCAATGAGCGATCACACTACGTCGGCCGATACGCTTGATCTGTCGTCCGACGAGATCAGTATTGGTGCATACGGCGTTTTGGAAACAAACGATTGGTCGTTTTCGGGCATGGCAGGTGTTTCCTGGGGGGACGTCGACGCGACGCGAGATGCGGTCGTGGGGTCGACTGCAAACCGGCACACCGCGAGCTATGACAGCACGACTTTTGAAATTGCAATTCGCGCCGAATACACAGCCTTGCCGACGCGTAACGGCTGGCATCTAGCGCCCGAGGTTGGGCTGGGGTACGCATATTATGATCAGGACGGCTTTGTTGAAGACGGCGACCCAATGACGGCGCTTGCGGCAGAGGATGCAACGGCCGACAGCCTGATCGGCAGTCTTGGTGTCAACGTGACTGGACCCGCTTTTGCCGGCGGTCTGGTTCCAATCGGTTTCTTGCGGTACGAGCACGATTTTCTGGCTGCATCTGACGATACACATGACATCACCGCGTCTTTAGCGGCCTCCCCCGGGGTCTCCCAGTCATTCGTCGGAACGCACCGTGGTGAAAACGCGATTTCGGTTGGCTTGGGCCTTGGGACGGTCATCGGCGCATCGGTGGATGCCTCCGCAGGTGTGGTCTACCAAAGAAACAGCAA
Organism: Ruegeria sp. J8; assembly: GCF_056531925.1. NCBI lineage: Bacteria > Pseudomonadati > Pseudomonadota > Alphaproteobacteria > Rhodobacterales > Roseobacteraceae > Ruegeria > Ruegeria sp. J8. The sequence goes on along the minus strand of NZ_JBQFMR010000020.1, from coordinate 17,756 downwards.
CGGAGATGAGATCGGCGGCGGTGCCCGGATCACGTGGCGTTTCTAAGGCACTGTCTCACAACAGACTATTAAAGGAGAACCCCATGAATAACAGTTTTAAACTATGCGTTGCGATCGCGATCGTGCTGCCCCTGGCGGCCTGTGAAGAGGCATCGTCACCGTCGGGTGCAGGAGCCAGCGCCGAAGCCGTCGCGGCAAGTAATTGCGTGTCCCGGGTCAACGCGACGGTCGGAGTGAGCGGATCTTCGGTCAACGATGTGACACGGCTCGAGGACGGTTTCAGCCTGCTGATGCAGGTGCCTGGTGCGGAAAATTTCTGGGTTTGCGAGACCAATCCTTCGGGCGCCGTCACTTCGGTTTTCTACATGGGTGAAGGATAGCGGACCGGTTTGCCCGCGTGGCAGAAGGCAAAAGCCAACAGGACGCATGACTATTCTGTCACTCGCAAATCAATCAAAAGATATAGGACGACAACCATGATACAGTCGGCCAAAACATGTCTGAGAAAATACATCACCTTTTCGGGGCGTGCGTCGCGATCCGAATACTGGTACTTTGCACTCTTCGTCTTTGTGGTCAGTGTGTTGCTGGCCATTCTGGACAGCATAATCATGCCCGAACCTGCAGCAGACGACCCATCGCCGGGGCTTTTGAACAGTTTGTTCCAGATTGCGATGTTCCTTCCCTTGCTGGCAGCAGGCTGGCGACGGCTGCACGATACCGGTCGCCCGGGATGGTATCTTTTGCTGCCTGTGGGGCTCAATATTGTCGCGGTCATAGCCATGCTGACAGGTGTCATAGCGTTCTCGGCCATTGAAACACAGTCGGCAAATCCCGACGCGTTGCAGGGGCCTGCCGCATTTCTTGGAACAAGCGGCCTCGTGATCGTCGGTGTTGCGCAATTGGTTCTGGCATTGCTGCTCTTGTGGTGGCTGACGCGCCCATCTGATCCCGGCCCCAACGCATATGGTGATCCTTCGTAAATAGGAGTCTTGCACCCACGCATTCCGGTTAAATCCACAGGAGGTTCAAAGTGACACGTCTATTTGCAATTCTGGTTCTGGTCGTTGCGCCTATGCAAGCGCTGGCGAACTGGCAATTCAATGGGGGAACCAATCCAAATGCGTTCATACAAACGAACAACATGACCCTTGAGCTGCAATGTGACCGTATACGTTTTGCACCGGCGGGATACGAAGACAGTCAGGACATTGCCAACAAACAGGGGCTGTCGATCCGATTTATGAAGAATGGCACAACCGAGGTCGGGGCCTTTCAGGCGGGAGGACAAAACAGTTCAATCCGGATCGTCGACAACTATCCGGTAGAAATCGCGTTCTTCGATCCGGCGGATTATCGCTTCGTGTTGGAGCAAATCGCGGCCAATGCAACGCTGGACCTGTCGATGATCGATCAGGATATCACCTACGGTATTTTTGATCTCAAGGGCTCTGCCGCGGCGGTACGGTCTCTTACAAGCGCCTGCCGGGGCACTGCGTCGTTCTCTCCAGAAGCGCCGGAAGGCGTTGTTTATTGTGGAGGAGGTGCCGTGAAACGCCAAATCGAATACGTGATCGACGAGACCTCGAACAGTGATTGGAACGCTAGCGTCACCGTGAATGGCCAGTCCGTCAAAGCCATGACGGCCTACAGCTACTTCGGCAATGCAGAGCCGCCTCAAGGCTTCGTGGTCGCACTGTTGAGTGAAGACCGTTCCGAGTTTCTGGTCTTTGAAGATCAGGGGCAGCGTTGGATGGAATACGGGGACTACCGATATGACCAATGCAATTAAGCCACGACGTGCCAAGCTCTTGATGACGCTTGCGTTGGTATCGGCGATCGGGACGGCAATATGCTGGACTATCTACGCCATAAGGGGCGTCGAGGTCGCGGCTGACGGAACCCTCGTTGAGGCTTTCCACCTTCTGGGATTGGGATGGCTCTTCGCAGCGATAGCTATGGGCTTCTTGGCCGCGTCCCTTTTCTTTTTTGCCCGACGTTGATCATGCGCGCTGTGTTTCAGGCTATAACGGGATTGGCCGTGGTCGGTGCAGCATTTGGATGTGGCATGGCCTTGCAAACATACCTTTATAAGGACGCGTGTCTGGACATGGGCGGGGGCCAGAACCCCGGGGGCCACCCGATTTGTGTTGTGGTGACGCAGCCGGACTGGATCACGATTGGTCCGCTGACCCTCAAACCAGATCAGGTCGAACTGGCTTCCGTCACTGCGAGCGGGCAGGACACTTCGTCTGTTTCGCTTAAGATCAGTCCGCAGGCCGCCGATGCGTTGAACGGCCTGTCGGCCAACGCGCTCGGAGAACAGATCAATATATCTGTCGGCGACACCGTTGTTTCAACAGTGACCGTCCGCGACACGATTGCAAATCGAAGCCTGATTGTGGTCATACCAAATGAAGCCGCGGCACGTCTTGCGGGAGTTTATTGATGCAACTTTAATTTTGTTGCCACCAAAATAGATCTCTGGAAAGGCATCAAAAAGTGTCAGTTTGAGTCAGCCTCGCGCGCCACTGGTTTTCGAATGAAAGGTCTCGCATGAACAAATTCACCACTGCGTTGCTTGCATCTGTCGCCACACTGCTTGCCGGTTGTGCAGACCCGGTCTGGCAAGGATACGCAGGCCAAGACGTTCAATCTGTCGTGCTCGATCAGGGCCCGCCAGCTAACGTTGAACAATTGTCGGATGGCCGGCGCGCGTATCAGTGGAATGTTGAATACACGGGTACGCGCCCGGTCGTATCAAACACAACCACGAATGTGGAAAGCGCCGTGGCCGGATCGACGACGGCTAATGCCACCACGACCACCTACGTTCCTTACACGCAACGGTGTCTCTACACTTTGATCGCTGCGCCGCAGGGAAACCGCTGGATCGTCGAAGGCATTCGCAATGGTGGCCCGATCTGCCGCTAGGCATACTCGGCTCCCTTGTGCCGACCAGAATGAAGGACGAAACTAACCCTAATTCGGCAGCAACCCCACCTCCTACTGCGGTTCCGAAGCTCAGACGCCGCGCTATCCTCACCATGAAAGACCTTGACCCATGACATATGACTTCGCACACGCAATTGCATCCGGCGCGCTCTTGTACGCGACTTACTGGGCCATGCAGTTTTCCGGTGTCCTCGAAGGCAAGACCAAGGGCAGACAACGCTTGCTTCTGGCAATCGCTTTTTCAATTGTAATTCTTGTTCTGAACCTGCTCTGGCCAGCGTCTTGACGGCCCTGCGCTGGTATGCCGGGAACAACCGGGATCCCCGCCTTCCGGACGCAGCCGTTCTTCGCGCTGCCGAAGATTTTTGGATCAGTTTTCGGGCACCCAAGAGCAGTAAGTGTAAATCTGAAACCGTGACGTTGTTCCATCATTCGAATTGACGACCAGCATTCTATTGCCTTCGAGCGGCGTCAAGAGCTGGCGATAGCCATATGATTGACCGTCGTAGGAACAGGACAGGTCGACAATCTGCATCGCCGTGCCTCGAAGCGCCTGCACTTGTGCGTAGCTGCAGTCGCCGTCATCCGATTTCCGGCCCTCGTCATCATATATGACATACCCCGCGCGAAGGTCTCCGTACTCTGCAGAAATCTGAGCACCATCTTCACACGACAGTCCTTGGGGCACATACAATCCCGAGAAGTGCACAGTCTCGGTTGCTGCGGTTCCCGCGGAGAAAACACTCGCCAACACTGCAATCCATAACGCCGAAAACAAATTCATTGCTCTAATAAAACTGGCCAAGTGTCAAAGGTCAAACGCTATTGTGGTGCTACCGCAACTGAGCATTCATATGATAAAAAATGGGGAGATCGCCCTCGTTCTGATAGTGCTCAGTTGCATGCCATAGTATCTCAGATGGCTATCAATTTTCAGGCTGAAGACCAAGTGTGAGTTGTATCGCGCCAACTTTAAGTAATTTAGTTCCGGACTTTTTCGCGCATTACAGGCATTTTTCTGCGCTGGTAATCGGCAACTTCGTCCTGCGTCGCGAAGGTCCGCAATGCCAGCAGAGAAAGCGATGTTTGGGTTTAAACCTAATCGGCTCTGGTGAACGACCGCTTTAACGACATGCGCTGCATCGCAACAGAAAAATCGCTGCGGTTACGAGGTTGTGCTGCGTTAGCGAAGGCCGAAAACCCACAGTCCGCATTGTCCGCGCCTTACCAGTTCTTGCGCGACGCAGCGAACGGCGCCGTTTCTGGGAGCCGTCGTTCGTAGAATACGCGGCGAAGGAGGCTGAAGAGCCCATCTAACGGATGCTGCGATTCTGCTAAGCGACCGCTTTGACTATCATTTTGTAGCCCGTTCTTGCCTGCCACTGAATGTATCCTGGTTCATAAACTATCGTGCGCGCGGAGAGCTGCTTCCTCCACATCCGCGAACACTCTCCAGAAATCCGAACGCTGCGCTATTGGGAATGACTATTGACATGACACCAATTGGTGTTATTTAAAGTGGCACCTTTTGGTATCACTTTGAGGATCACAATGTTAAAAACCGCTCTCATCATCGCGGCGTCCGCCCTGTCTACACCGGTGTTCGCAGACGAAATTGTCGCGCTGCCAAGCGACGGCCTTCCGTGGGCCACAACACCCGAAGGCGCTGAGTTCGCAGCGTTGCAAGGGGATCGATTCGCCGAGCCTTATATGGCGATGGTGCGCCTTCCCGCAGGGCTTGCCAGCCCACCGCATGTCAAATCCGCCAATATGTTCGGTGTCGTTATGGAAGGCACGTTCATCCACACCGCGAGCGGCGGCGAAAGCGGCGATTCTGTGCATCTTGGGCCGGGGTCCTACTATCACATCCCAGCCGGGTTGCCCCATGTCAGCGCCTGTGTCTCTGATGTTCCCTGCGTTGCGTTCCTTTATCAGGACGGCGCTTTCGACTTTAATGTTGTCGCGCAATGACATTGCAGGCGACCTTCCGTGGCCTGGCCGATTCCACCCGGCGCGACATCCTCAGGATGCTCGCCAGCCGGGAAATGACTATCGCCGAGGTCACAGATCATTTTGATATGACGCGAGGCGCTGTGAAGAAGCACCTCCTAGTCCTCGAAGAAGCGGGACTTATCGCGGTGCGGACCGAGGGGCGTACGCGCATAAACCATCTGCAGCCGAATGCCATGCTTCATGCCCGCGACTGGTTCGACTTCTTCTCTCGCTACTGGGACGACCGCCTATCGGCGCTCGACACCGCACTGAAATCTGAATTGGAAGGCAAGACCAAAATGACCGACTCACTGACCAAATCCGCTTATTTTCCCGCGCCTCCCGAACTCGTTTGGAGCTATCTCACCGACAAGGACAAGCTCGGTACGTGGTATCACCCCGCGCGTGCCAACCTCTCGGAAGGTGAACCTTATGAGCTCGTCAACAAAGACGAGTCCGGCCAAACGGTCCGGCATGTCTGGGGCCGGGTGTTGCGGGCGGATGCGCCGCGCGTACTGGTCTGCACATTTGAAATTCCCTATTTCGACGGCGGCGAGACGACGTTGACCTGGACGCTGGAGCCACTTGCCGGTGGCACAAAACTAAGCCTCAGACACGACGGTATCGCCGAAGCCGCGGGACAGGCCGCCGGGCAACTTCTGTCTGCTCTCGATCATGGTTGGGATGCCCATATTGATCGTCTGCGCAAGGCAGTCGAGGCGACAGGAGACGGAGAGTGACCGGGCAAACCTCTTCGCAGCCGGTGCTGACGGATCGATCCAACTGGCTTGACCAGCGCTTGGCGCTCTTGAAGCTTGAAAAGGAATTTAGTCGGAAACGAGATAATCTTTCGGCCGCTCGGCGCGCGCTGCCTTGGGTACGCGTTGAGACCGAGTACACGTTTGCCACCGCCCAAGGGCAACGGTCGCTTGCAGAGCTCTTCGGCCCTCATTCCCAACTCCTGGTCTATCATTTCATGTTCGGCCCGGATTGGGAGGAGGGATGCAAAAGCTGCTCGTTCTTCGCCGACAGCTTCGACAAGGCCCAAGAACACCTCGCGGCCCGCGATACTGCGTTTTGCTGTGCATCAAATGCTGGCTTCGACCGTATTGACGCTTACAAACGGCGTATGGGTTGGTCGTTTGGCTGGGTGTCGGTACAGGGAAACTCCTTCAGCAAGGACTTTGGTGTGACGTTCCCTGATGGCGCAGCAAGTGATGACGCCTATAACTACACGATGAGGCCCTATGGCGAGGAATGCCCTGGCCTCAGCGTGTTCTGCCGCCTGCCAGATGGTGGTGTCGCCCACTCCTATTCAACCTATGCTCGGGGACTGGATATCCTCAACACCACATACAACCTGCTCGATCACACACCCTCGGGTCGGGCCGAAGAGGGATTGGGGTACACAATGAGCTGGGTTGAACGGCGCGACCGGTACTGACTTTACAAGCGAGGGCTCGAATGGCAGTTCGCCAACAGCGGTCATTCGAGCACGCGCTCTTATTGTCGGCTTTGTCCCGCTTTGCAGTCATCTAACCCCAGGTTGCCCGCGCCGCGCTGCCGCAAGTCCGCTGTGAGCCCAACCTGTGAATTCATATTTCGTGCTGCATGCGGGCGCAGCATGAAAATCTCTACAGATGCTTCGATACGTGCGCTGCCCTGCGGCGGCATAAGCGGTCGTTGATGACAAATGTAGCTTGGCGAGAGCAGATAAAGATCAAGTCGCGGAAAACAAAGGTGTGGGGCCAAGCATTCGCGCAACTGCCGGATTATCGCTCTCTCAGATGGTCGATGAACACACGCAGTCGTGCTGGCACATAGGACCGCGAGAGATAGACAAACCACGCCGCACTGTCGAAGCCTCCGGCACTGGCCTGGAGTTGCGGGAACAGGTCCAGCAACGTGCCTTCTTCAAGGTCTGAGCAGATCGTCCAATCTGCCAATAATGCCACTCCCATGCCGCTGAGGGCTGCACGGCGCAGCGCTAGCGCGTTGGAGATTGTCAATGCAGGCTTCGGGCGAGCCTCGACGCCTCTGCCGCCTTCCGTGCTGGTGAATTGCCACGGCGATTGAAAGGCGGGCAACCGAAACAGCAGCCCATCGTGCTCCGCCAGCTCTTGCGGGGTATGTGGATGCCCGCGCCGCGCAAGATAGTCGGGGGACGCGACGACGCGGTAGGGTGTGTCGAACAGCTTGGCCGCGACCATGCTCCCTGTTTCCGGGCGTGGCCCGAGGCGGAGGGCCACGTCAATACCGTCTTGGGCCAGGTCCGTCATTGCGTCGGTCAGAATGAGATCAAGGTCGATCCGGGGAAAGGCGCTTCGAAAGGCGGCAAGGCGCGGCACCAGCCAGCGTTCGCCGAAGGCCACGGACGTTGTGACCCGCAGGGTGCCGGAGGGTTCTGTCATTACGTCGCGTGCCACGTCTGCTGCCTCGTCCAAGGCATCGAGGGCGGGGGCGGCGCGGTCCAGATACAGGCGACCGGCCTCTGTCAGATCAAGCCGCCGTGTGGTGCGATCGAAGATGCGGATGTTTACCGCTTCTTCTAATGCCGCAACGTGCCGCGACACAGACGATGGATCAACTCCGGTTTCGCGCGCGGCGGCGGCGAAGGAGCCTGCGCGCGCCACCCGCAGCGTCGTCCTGAGAAGATCGTCGTCCATATCAGCCATTCATGCAAATCATGCACGACAGATTGGCAGAGTATCGCCTTTTTCGCAATCATTGCATCGACGATATCAGGGTCAACCAACAGAAAGCGAATTCTATGACCCGCATCCTCCGTATCGAAAGTTCCTCTCGCAACGTGGCCGAAGGCTCCCACAGTCGCCGCGTTGCAGACCACGTGATTTCGCATCTTCAAGTCCAACACCCAGACGCGCAGGTGATCGACCGCGATCTGATCGCGACGCCTTTGCCTCATATCTCCAACGACACAATCAACGGGTTCTATACGCCCGAAGACCGGATGACCGACACTCTGCGCGATGCGACGGCGCTGTCGGACGCGCTGATCGAGGAGCTTGCCTCCGCTGACGCAGTGGTCCTGTCCGTTCCGATCTATAACTTTTCCGTCCCCTCAGCGCTGAAGGCCTGGATCGACCACATCACGCGGATGGGGCGAACGTTCTCCCATGAGAACGGCAGCTTCCGCCCCATTTTGGCCGATCGTCCCGTTTATGTCGTCTACGCCTATGGTGCGGGCGGCTACGGGGCCGGTGGTGCGCTGGAAAGCTACGATTTCATGCGCCCCTACCTGTCGATGCTGCTCAATTTCATCGGGCTGACTTCGGTCACGGATTTCGTGATCGAGGCGACAACTGCCGATCCCGAGACCGTCGCCGCCGAACACGCCTGCACCCACGCCGCAATCGATGCGCATTTCGGGGGCCAGGCGCATGGATAAGCCAACGCTTTACTGGATCTCCGGAAGTCCGCCCGCCTGGCGGGTCATGCTGGCCCTGACGCTCAAGGGGATCGCGTTTGACAGCCACCGCCTCGATCATGGCGCGGGGGAAAATCGCACCGCCGCTTATCTCAAGATCAATCCGACGGGGCAGGTGCCGACGCTCGTCGCGGGCGATGTCACTTTGCGCGAAAGCATCGCAATTCTGGCGTGGTTGGATCGAGCTTTTCCCGACCGTCCGATTTGGGGTGGCGACATCGCAGCCGCAGCGCGGGTCTGGCAGGACGTCATGGTGATGGAGGGTGATCTGCGTCTTGCCGTCACCGGAACCGCCCGCGCCCTGCTGCGCGGCACCACCCACGATGAGGCCAATCTGAAAACGCTCGCCGCCGCCTGTGATGTCTATGCCGAAACACTCGCCATGCAACCCTTCCTCGGGGGCGCATCCCCGATGGCCTCCGACATCTGGCTTTACCCCGCGCTGCACTGGATCGCGCGCGGAGTGGCGCTGGCGGACAATCCGCCCCCGATTTGCGGGACCCTGACGTCTTCCCGTCCGCCGCTTGAGGCGTGGCTGGACCGCATGGCCACGCTTCCCGGTGTCGCAGACACCTATCCACCCCATTGGCGAACCTCGCCAAGCCAACCTCAAAAAGGACCCAAGACATGACCCTTAAATCCCTTGCCCTGATCAGCACGCTGGCTCTCATGGCCCTCCCCGCCGTGGCCGAGCAAACCGAATGGACGCTTGACTTGGGCCACGCCCATCTCGGGTGGGAAATCGACCATATGGACCTCGCCCGCACCGCAGGCCGGTTCGATACGTTCGAAGGCACGTTCCTCATCGACGAAGAAAACCCGGAAAACTCCGCCATTGCGATCACCGTGGACGCGGCCTCGGTCAATTCCAACCACATCGGGCGCGACAACCATATCCGCAACGCGGAACTGCTGAACGTTGCCTCCTTCCCGGTTGTCACCTTCACGTCCGAGGCCATTACCATGACCTCCGACACCGAAGGCACCATGACAGGCACTGTCACGCTTCTGGGCAATTCTGCACCGGTTGATCTGGACTTCACGCTGATCGCGGACCGCGCCTACCCCGATTTCATTCCCAACTACGATGAGATCCGCACCGCGTCGTTCGAGGCGACCGGGTCCGTGGACCGGACGGCCCTGGGCATGGATTTCATCGCCTTTCCCGGATCGCCCATCGGGACGGTGATCGACCTCGATATCCATATCGACCTTGTCGATTGCGGATCGCTGCCCGAGGCCGCGCGGGCGACGAACGTGCCCTGCAACTGGGGCTATGTCGAAGGCTTCACCGGCCCGAACGAGGGCTGAGGTGTCTTCGCGCCAATCATCCGCGGCGCAGTGGCCTGTTGCCATCGTCCTGATCCATTGGGTGATGGCGGCAGCGCTCGCGCTCATGCTGTTGGGTGGATTCGCCATTACGCGGGCCGCCCATCACGCAGAGGCCACCGGCGATTTCTCGGTCACGGTGCTGGGTCTGCCTGTGTTCGATGCCTTCCAGCTCCATAAATCCGTGGGCGTCGTGTTGTTCTTGGCCGTATTGCTGCGCTTTCTTGCGCGGGCAGTGGTCCACACACCAGAATTGCCTGCGCATATGCCGCTTATGGAACGACGCGCGGCCCGCGCGGCCCAGATCGGGCTTAATGCACTGATGCTGTCCATGCCGATCACGGGTTGGTTGCTGACATCTTCCTCCACACTTGGCTTGCCGACCGTCGTCTTCGGCCTCTTTGAACTGCCCCATCTAATCGGGCCGGATGCCACGCGAGAGGCGCTGTTTGCCACGCTGCATTGGGCAGGGGCGTGGGCCCTGACCGGCTTGGCCGGACTGCATACGGCGGCTGCCTTAAAGCACCATTTTATCGACCGGGATAACATCCTGTCCGAAATGCTGCCCCTTGTGAAGCAGACCAACCGGAGGACCGACCATGTTGAAAAGTCTTAGCCTTGCAATCGCGCTGTCCTGCCTCACGATTGCCGCCGCGGCAGAGATGACGTGGACAGTAGATCATGACCAAAGCGCTCTGTCCTTCGCCGTAGAAATCGGCGGCACCGAAGCGGTTGGAGTATTTGGGCAATGGGATGCCGACATCACATTTGATCCCACAGCGCCTGAGATTGCTACGGTCGTGGTGTCGATTGATATCGCAAGCGTTCGCATCGACGATGATCGCGCGCAGGCCATTGCCGACGCGGCATGGTTGGGTGCGGCGGACCACCAGACGGCTCGTTTCACCTCAACCACATTCGAACTGGAATCGGATGGGACTTTGACTGTTCCGGGCACCTTGACCCTCAAAGGCATCGATATGCCGCTGACGCTTACCGGCACGCTGTCGGTGGAGAACTGCATCGCGCGCGCGGACCTCAGCAGCAGCATCGACCGCACATCCCATGACATTGGCGTCGGACAGAACGCGGTTGCGCCCGATGTATCGATCACTGCAACACTTCTGGCGCACTGCGCCGCTGATTGAAAAGGATACACCATGACCATCACACCCGACCTGAGCGGCAAGACCGCCATCATTACCGGCGCATCGCGCGGCATCGGCGAAGAAACCGCCCGCTATCTCGCAAGCCTCGGCGCGCATGTCGTTCTGGCTGCGCGATCGAATGACCGGATTACCGCGATCGCGGATGAAATCAAAGCAGCAGGCGGAGCGGCAACGGCACACCCAACCGACGTCTCACATAATGACGCCATGAAGGCTTTGATCCAGAGCGCCGTGCATGACACTGGCCGCCTCGATATCCTCGTGAACAATGCAGGTCTGATCGATCCGATCGCACGGATCATGGACAGTGATCCAGACGCCTGGTCAAAAATCATGGATGTAAACATCAAGGGCGTCTATTTCGGCCTGCGTCACGCGATGCCGGTGATGGCAGGGCAAGACGGCGGCGGCACGATCATCAATATTTCTTCGGGTGCAGCGAACTCCTTCCTCGAAGGCTGGTCGCACTACTGCGCCTCCAAGGCCGCCGTGCTGCGCCTGACCGGCGTGGCGCATAAGGAGGCAAACGACAAAGGCGTCCGTGTCGTCGGATTGTCGCCGGGGACAGTGGCGACAGAGATGCAGGAGCAAATCCGCGCTTCAGGCATCAACGCCGTCAGCCAGATCCCGTGGGAAAATCACATCACACCCGATTGGGTCGCCAAAGCCATCTCGTTTCTGACCACCGATGGCGCAGACAAATGGCTGGGTACTGATTTTTCGCTCAAGGTCGATGAAGGGCGCGATGCCATCGGGATGCCTTTGGAAGGTTAGCGGCCAACCAAGACACTTGTGTGAGTGTCCATTAGAGCGGTCATCGCCGAGATACTGAGGCATGGCCGCTTTTGTTTGCGCTTTCATGATCGAACGGAGCAGCAGCAAAAGCAAGATTTCGGGTCAGACGATTGCGGCGTCTATGAACGTCTGATCTTGCGGCATGTGCTGTGTTGCAGCACTAAGTATGCCGCCCGCGCGGAGATATGCTGCGCTAGCGAAATGCGAAAATCGGATGACGGGTTTGTCCGCTCTTTACCAATTCGGTCGACGCGCAGCGAAGGTCAGCTGTTCTATGACCAGCCGTTCGTACACCGCGCAGAAAATGTCCGGTCAGAGCCCAGAGTGACCGATGCTGCACGGCCCATGAATGTCGGAAATGGTGCTTGCTCCAACTTCATGTCATGGGCCCCTCCGCAACACTTACCGATTCGATTTCTGGAGATCAGCCACAGTAGTGTGGTGCTTCGACATCCAGGCGGCGGCGGATGGCGAGCCATTCCAGCTCACCTTCGTACCCGTACCAGTCACTGGTGCTCATGTCGGCGAGATGGCGTTTGATTTCCTGTTCGGGGATCGCACGGATGGTCGCGCCGCCGGCCGCTGATTTCTGCACCTCGAGCTGAACCGCGCAGGCCTGATCAAGATAGAAGGACCGGAAGAAGGCTTCGCCGGCGGTGGCCCCGAAGACAAACGCGCCATGCCAGGCTTCGATGATTGCCTTCTTTCCGCGTCCTGCGTTCAAAAGGCCCGTCAGAAAGTCCTCCGTACATTCGAACTCGTAATCGGTGTAGCCGAGAACATCACCGCCACCGATCATGAGGTAGGCCTGGCTGAGGGGTTGCAGCCCTTCTTTCTGGGCGGATACACCCATGATCGCCTTGGTGTGGATATGCATGATGCAGTTCATGTCCGGGTGGGATTCAAAGAACAGCTTTCCGATCTCGGTGGCAGAGGGGTTCGGCTCGCCGTTTTCGGGATTGTGGTTCGAGCGGTCAAAGCCGACCTTGATCAGGTTCGATGCGGTGACTTCCTCGTGCATCCAGCCGTAGTGATGGGTCAGCAGGGCGTCTTCTCCGGGTACGCGAATCGCATGCCATTGGTTGGTCACGTCTGTCAGCCTGTACTTGACCAGCGCGTTGTAGATCGCTGCGAGCTCGCAACGGGCTTCCCATTCCGCATCGCTGCAATTGGCAGGTCTGTGGCCGCTGGGGGTCGGGGTCATGATGTTCATGGCGTCTCTCCTGATATTTCACAGGAGGATAGATCATCTTGGCCATTTGACTTGACATGAAGTGCCCAAAATTGTGCATGATGCTCCCAACATGGCAAATGTCACGTTCATATTGTTCCCGAAGTTCCAGATGCTGGCCTATGTTCTGGCCACCGAAACACTGCGCGTGGCCAACAAATGCGCAGGCCGGGAGGTGTTTCGCTGGCAAACGCGGTCTGCGACCAACCTGCCCGTGCAGGCGTCAAACGGTGCGCTGGTCGCCCCGGACACGGTCGACTGGAAAGGCGGCCCGGATGCAGATCTCATACTTCTTTGCGCGGGATACGACCCCCTGGACAATCTCACGGCGCGGGTACGTGCTTTTGCGTCGCGTGCCAGGCGGAGCCGCAGCGTGATCGGAGGCATTGATACAGGGACGGTCATCCTGGCGGAGCTGGGGCTGCTGGATGGTGCAAGGGCCGTGCTGCACTATGAGGCGGAAGCAGCATTTCGCGAACGCTGGCCCGATATTGAAATCACCGATCAGATATACTGTCTGGATGGGCGGCGGCTGACGGCGGCTGGTGGCACGGCAACAGGAGATGCAATCCTGGCATGGATCGGCCGCGACATCGACCGGGACCTCGCATCGGCGACGGCGATTGGTATGGTGCATGGCGAGGTCCGACGTAGCGAGACCCCGCAACGCAGCCCGAACACGGCCGATCCCGTGCTGCTGATGATGCATCAGATCATGGTCGAAAACGTGTCGGAACCTGTTTCGATCAAGGACATTTGCGGGCGCTTGGGCGTATCGGAAAAGCAGCTGCGCGGACGATGTATGGCGGCATACAATCAGACCCCGTCTACCTATTACCAGGCACGGAGACTGGAGGTCGGGTACCATTTTGTCACCAATTCCCAGTTGACCCTCACTGAAATCGCGCAGACCAGCGGTTTCGAATCCCTGTCGAGTTTCTCGCGCGCAATGCGTGTTCGCTACGGATTTTCGCCAAAACGGATACGCAACCGGACCTCGACATCATAAACCTAAATGGCGGCTAGGTCCCGCGTCTTACCAGTTCACACCTCGCGCAGCGAAAGTCGATCCACCCCAGACCTGCCCTTGCTGCAAAGCGCGGCGAAGGCTCCTAGAGAGCCCAGACTCACCGATGCTGCGGGGCGCGCGAATGTCGGCTTTCGTCCGGCGCGTCGCACCATGATGGAGTTAGTCAGCTTCCACCAAGTCACTCCGGGCATCGCGGATGATCATCCACGACGAATGCAGGAAAAGCCCCGCGATCGCGAACGCGACGATCAGGTCGGGCCATGCACTGCCAAGCCACGCGACCAGCCCGGCGGCGATGACCACGGCGAGGTTGCCGATGGCGTCGTTGCGAGAGAACAGCCAGACGGCTCGCATATTGGCATCACCCTTGCGGTGCTTTAGCAGCGGCAGCACCGCGAGGATGTTTACGATCAGCGCACCTACCGCGAAGGCTCCCATCAACCCGGCTTCTGGCGTGGTCTGGTTGAGGACACGCCAGAGCGTGCTGCCGACAACGCCAAGGCCCAGAAGGCCCAGAAACACGCCTTGGATCATCGCCGACCGCGCCCGCCATGTCAGGCTCCAGCCGATGGCGAGCAGGCCCAGAAACGTGATCGCACCATCGCCCAGAAAATCGAGCGCGTCTGCCTTCAGCGCCTGCGAACCGGACAGGAACCCGCCGAACATTTCGACCACGCCGTATCCGAGATTGAGCGCGACCACGATCCAGAGCGCGCGGCGATAGCTCGGGTCCTTGTAGGCCGGATCGGACGATGTATCGCCGTCCTCGATCTTCTCGAAACCGTAGCCGGTCGCGTCGAGCGCGGGCCGCACTTTCGGCAGATCGCCGTCCGCGATCCGCAATGTCATGATGTGGGTGGCGGCGGACACTTTCACGTCGCCTTCGGCCACGCCCGCAGACCGGGCCGCGCGCTCGATCTCGGCGGCATCTTTCGCGCAGTCCATGCCTTGCACCCGCATTCGGATCGGGGAGGAGGCTGTCGCCAACTTGCTGTTATCGGGCTGGCTCATGTGCGATCCTTTTTGTGGTGGCGGGCGAAAAGGTACGCTGCTAACGTATCAGTGGATAATGATATGACAGCGCAAAACATTCAAGACGATCTTTCGGCACCCGATACACTGGAACTGCGGGCAAAGCTCTTCCGGGGCCTAAGCGATCCCAGCCGTCTGACGATCCTCGATGCGCTGGTGTCGGACGAACGCAACGTGCAGGAAATCGTCGGGCATACGGGTTTGGGTCAGCCCAACGTCTCGAACCATCTGCGCTGTCTGCTGGAATGCGGGCTGGTCAGTCGCCGCAGCAAAGGCCGCTTCGTTCGGTATCGTCTGGCGGACAGGCGGGTCGCCGATCTCATCCGTGATGCAGATCAGCTACTTGCCTCGACAGCCAACGGAGTTGATGCCTGCCAAAGCTATACGGACTAACCGGCGCGACCTGCTGCAATGTCCTATCGGTGCGCCAAACCTGAAGCAGCCATCTGCGCATCCGCAGCGAATGCACCCTTTGTCCCGCGCCATACCAGTTCAAGCGACGCGCAGTGAAAGTCGATCCATCCAAGACCGGCCCTTGGCGCAGATCTCGGCGAAGGTGTCTGGAGAGCCCAACATGCCGAATGCTGAAACTCCGACGAATGTCGGTTTAGCCACATTGCTCGGGTAGTATTTTTAGCACACAAGTATTGACGATACTTGGATCGAAGACTAAGTGCGTCGCACGCTAGAGGCAGATCGCCTCTTGTTATGGAGATTTTATGAAAGAGAATCGGGCCTAACGCCCGTTCCTGGCGAAGTAAATTCAGGAACACCAACATTGATAGGCACACTCACGCGCGACGCTGAGTGTCCTGTTTCTGTACTTTCATAAAACCGAGACATCCCAATGAACATCTCAAAGCACGAGCAACGTGTTTTGCATGAACTCGCCTTAGGTGGTGAGATACAATACGTGCGCGCCGACAATGGAAAGGTGCGATCCGTCGAATGCTATACACGCGACGGCTTCACCTTCCCCGCATGCACGATGGACGTATTCACACGCCTCAAAGACAAGCGCTTCATC
The DNA here is from genome assembly GCF_056531925.1 of Ruegeria sp. J8. Taxonomy (NCBI): domain Bacteria; kingdom Pseudomonadati; phylum Pseudomonadota; class Alphaproteobacteria; order Rhodobacterales; family Roseobacteraceae; genus Ruegeria; species Ruegeria sp. J8. The sequence continues at coordinate 1,748 of NZ_JBQFMR010000020.1, read as the reverse complement.
AAATCAAAAAATGGCCGCCCCTATCGGATCACCCATTTAGGGAACCAGTCCGTTCGCGCGCAAATGAACCAACGATAATCAAATCATGAAGGAGAGTTTTCTATGAAAACACCTCATCAAATCCAATACGAGGCTTTCGCTGCGGCCGGAGGCTTATACGATGAGCGACATGCGAAACTGTATGCCGATTTTGCGGATGACCTGATCGCAGATGGCAGCTTTTCTATCGTTTATGAGGGGGTTGCACATGCTTGCTATACCCCGCTCGCAATCGACAGGGCAGCGCACTTGAAGTGCTTTGTGCTCGCTCCGTTGGCTGTGCTGCCCGAGTTTCAAAGAATGGGCTATGCCACGCGCCTGATGGAAGAGGCGGAACGACAACTTGATGCAGATGTGATCTTTGTGATGGGGGAACCGTTCCACTATGGGAACCGATACAACACCCCGCACAAAGTCCTGCCGCCTGTTAGAACGCAGGCTCCGCTTGAGTGTTGGTTTGCGCGCGAACTGACACCGGGGGCTTTGGATGGCATCGGAGAAAGCACGTCCAGCGTGACCGGCCCATATGCTGCGCCGCTCATGTGGGGTCATCCAAGCGAGCAAGTTTAGAGCCGAGTTCTGAAAACCAGAAAACGCAACCCTGCTTCGCGCACTGGAACATGAGCCCACGACTATGGGGGCATTTGGTGCGCGGACAAATTTTCCAAAGATAGGACTAAACCATGAACCAATCAGAAATCGACGCCATTTTGGAAGTCCACAGACTGGCGTTTGGCGAAGCGGAAGGTGAAGAAACCGCTCAACTTGCCAAAGACTTCCTCGATCACCCAGAAACGATTTCGATCAGTGTCAGACGTGACGGTCGGATAGCAGGCAACGTGTTGTTCACCCCGTTTTTTTCGAGGATCAATTAGACACAAAATGCTACCTGCTTGCGCCTTGCGGCGTGTCGCCAGACTATCAAGGCCGTGGTGTAGGCAAAGAGTTGATGGAAACCAGCATCGAACACTTAAGGTCCATTGGAACGGACGCAGTGTTCGTATTGGGCGTCCCGACCTTCTATCCTCGATATGGTTTTGTCCCGACTGACAAACAGACGCCCTATCCGGATTTGCTGACAGCACATGAAGCGTGGATGGCCCTTGAGTTGACGGCTGGAGCGGTCGAGAAACTAAGCGGCAAGACGAGGGCAATCCCACAGTTTATGCAACCGCATTGGTGGGACACGTCTGGGCGCGAGTGACGCAAATACCCAGAACCAGGCATTTGGCATTGTTTGTTAAATGTCTGGTTTGTCCGCGTCATACCAGTTTAAGCGACGCGCAGTGAAAGTCGATCCATCCAAGACCGGCCTTTGGCGCAGAACGCGGCGAAGGTGTCTGGAGAGCCCTCTTGTCCGATGTTATCTCTTAGAATTAGCGACGACGCGAAAATCCGTATATTGGCCGTGTCGCGCATTGACAGCAACGCGGGCAAATTGCCGTTCGCATTGAGATGTTTCCTATGTGTTGCACGAATGGCTCATGGCCGTGGCACAGCCCTCACTTGGACAGCTCCCGATTCCTCGCTCGGAAGCGGCAGTGTTTCACTCCGAACCCAAGTGCTCAACCAGGAACGATGTGATCCTGTCTCCAAGAGACATTCGAGTACCATCGTCGCTGTCACTGTACCCTAATTAATCAGAATTTGCGGATTCACAGCTTTTTGGGGCTTTTTTGTACCCTTAATTGCAATATATCCACAGGTGC
>NZ_JBQFMR010000019.1:0-34421 GCF_056531925.1 Ruegeria sp. J8 | reverse complement strand
TTGGGATGGGACAGAACCCGCAAACCTATCTGAAGCCCGGCGACAAGATGGAGTTGGGGATCGAAGGACTGGGCGTGCAACGGCAGGATGTAAAGGCCAGCGCATGACCAGCATCACCGGCATTCGAACCGAAGACTTGCGCTTTCCGACCTCGGACAGTCTGGACGGATCGGATGCGATGAACCCCGATCCCGACTATTCCGCCGCGTATGTGGTGCTGGAAACCGATGGTGCGCATGAGGGCCACGGCCTCACGTTCACCATTGGGCGCGGCAATGAGATCTGCGTGGCCGCGATCAAAGCGCTTGGCGCTTTGGTCAAGGGTTTGGAATTAGAATGGATCACCGAAGATATGGGCCGCTTCTGGCGTTATATCACCGGAGACAGCCAGTTGCGCTGGATCGGGCCGGACAAGGGTGCGATCCATCTGGCTACGGGCGCGGTGGTGAATGCGGCGTGGGATTTGTGGGCGAAAGAGGCGGGGAAACCCGTCTGGCAATTGGTGGGTGACATGTCCCCCGAAGATATCGTGCGCCTGATCGACTTTCGCTATCTGACCGATGCGATCACCCCGGACGAAGCGCTGGCCATGCTGCGCGCCGCCGCGCCGGGCAAAGACGACCGCATCACCAAGCTGAAAGCCGAAGGCTACCCGTGTTACACAACCTCGGCCGGGTGGCTGGGCTATCCCGACGACAAGCTGCGCCGCCTGTGTCAGGAGGCCAAGGACGCAGGCTTTACCCACACCAAATTCAAGGTGGGCCGCGACCTTGACGATGACATCCGTCGTCTGACCATCGCCCGCGAGGTTCTAGGCGAAGACATAAACATCATGATCGACGCCAATCAGGTATGGGAAGTGGATCAGGCCATCGACTGGGTCAAGGCCCTGTCCTTTGCAAGCCCGTACTTCATCGAAGAACCCACCAGCCCCGATGACGTGTTTGGCCACAAGGAAATCCGCGAAGGGGTTGCGCCGGTCAAAGTGGCGACGGGTGAGATGTGCCAGAACCGGATCATGTTCAAACAATTCATCAAAGAAGGCGCGATCGACATCGTTCAGATCGACAGCTGTCGGATGGGAGGATTGAACGAGGTTCTGGCCGTCATGCTGATGGCCGCGAAATACAACTTGCCCGTCTGGCCCCATGCCGGGGGCGTGGGTCTGTGCGAATATGTCCAACATATGTCGATGATCGATTACATCGCGATCTCGGGCGAGAAAGACAGCAAGCGGATCGAATATGTCGATCACCTGCACGAGCACTTCGTCGATCCCTGTGTGGTGAGAAACGGGGCCTATATGGCGCCGGAAAAGCCAGGGTTCTCGATCGAAATAAAACCCGAAACCATCGAAGATTTCCGTTTTTCAGCGGAACTGGCGGCGGAATAAATGCAAAGGTCTGAACAATTTCGGTAGACCGGCGAAGGTCTTCAAGCAACCCGAAGGAATTGCTCCTAAGGATGAAATTTAAAAAAAACCGCCTTTGGGATCGCCCGTGTTCTTGCACTCGGAGAAAAGGCTGGTCTGGTAAAGTAGACTCTGCGTTTTGGCCGTGTCCACGGGGCTTCAACACCATATCTTACAGCGGCTGTGCGTGTCGCCGAGCTTTTGTAAGAAAAGACCATCGATCGTTTCATGTTGAAGGTCTGCCCGCCCTCGCAATTGAGCGAAGAGGCTGCGCTGAATGAGGCGCTGTCGCTGGGTACGGTTGACACGCCATTTGCCGGTGCTGCGTTCCTGGGTCAGTCTTTAGGCCCGGTTAGCATCTCGGGTTACCTGTCTACTCTGCGGCCTTAGGGTCGCTGGAAAGCCCATGTGAACTTGGATCTGTTCAATAAGATGGCGGCTGAATACAAAAACATATCGGTCGATTCCGTATCAACGATCTCTGAGGACGCACCCTAAACACCCGAAACCACTGTGGTATAAACCGGGGCATTTCTCGGAAGGTTCAACCCCAAGAGCTGAGTGTCGTTCCATGTTCCGATGAACTGGTTGGGGTGGTAGGATTCCTTGTCGACCAATGATTAGACTCAGCTTTTCAGCGAAGCCCGAGAAATTGGGGCGAATTCGGGGGTATTTTAACCGCTAGAGAGGTGGTTAATGGGCGCGGCCTAGACAGCCAGATCGACAGCCCACTGGTGCTGAAACGTCCGCTGACGCGTCGTTCCGGAGGGCTGATGTGGGTCGCTGATGCTGGCGGGTTGGGGGCGCGTTTGGGCCAAGTGCAGCGAAGGACTGGTTAGAGCCCGACGCGGTCAATCGAAAGAACGGTCCAGGACTATGGGGAGCTCAAGCGTAATGCTCGCTCCTCTTTCGACTAGGTTGATTTCGACCATTCCTCCGTGGCGCCGCGCCACTGCAGAGACGATTGACAACCCCAATCCGCTGCCCTCGGAGTACTCCAACTGAGAAAACCGATTGAATGCCGCTTCGCTTTGGTCTGGTGAAAGGCCAGCACCATCGTCGGTCACAGTTAGGTTGACGCATTTGCCGTCACACCGCAGCACAACTGAGATTTGGCTCAACTTTGGGCCACCATGTTTGACCGCGTTATCCAGCAGGTTCTTTAGAGCCTCAATCAGAAAGACACGGTCGCCGAACACCGTGACCGCCGTCTCAGGCATCGTGACATCGAACTCGATGCCCTTTGCAAGGATATTAACTCCCATCTCAGCGCAGGCTTCTTCCACGACCGAGCGAAAGTCAATTTCAACCATTTGATTTTCGTGCGTCGGCTGCCTGAGCCTTTCAAGCGATAACAGCTGTTCCGCCACCGTCGCTGAGTTTTTTGCAGCCGCAACAAGCTCTGAGATGCGTTTTTCTCGGTCGTCATCCGTTTTCGCGTCCTGTAGCGCTTCGGCCATTGACTGCACGGCTGCCGCCGGATTTCGCAGCTGATGTGCTGCTTCGGAAATAAACACTTGATGGGCGCTGATACTATTTTCCATCTGTTCAAAAAGCCGGTTCAGGGTTCTGACAACTCCTTGAACTTCGACTGGGACAGCGCGCTTGATCTCACTGAGGTCATCTGGTGAACGCAGGTCAATTGCGTCCTGCAAATCCAACAACGGCCTAAGGCCACGAGCGACGCCGAACCACACCACAATAGCGAGGGTGGCCAACAGAACGCCCATCAGAATTCCTGCGCGGATAGACAATTCACTCGCAAACGCATTGCGATCCGCCATGCGTTGCCAAACTGTAACTGTCGCATCTCCGATTAGATTGTCTATGGTCACGCGTTCCGTCATCTTAAGAACGCGCACTGGTTCTTGGCGGTAGAGCGCTTCGAAAAACTGCGGTTTGTACACCTCTTGAGCAGATGGGTTTGTGGCGGCCGGAGGGTACGCGTAGCCAGTCACATAGATGCCGCCGGGGCCTGTTACGTGGTAAAAAATCTCTCCGCCGGACGCGTCGCGGATCATGCTGCGTGTCGTTGGTGACAGCGCATCACCCCCCGAAATCGCAACATCTCGCGATATGGCTAGGCCAGCAGATAACAGGCTGTCGTCGAACAATTCCTGCGCCGTATTCTGTGCAATCATAAAGCGCCAAAGACCAAGCAAGGCTGCAATTAGTACCAAAGGGGTTAGGATAAGAATGAAAAGTCTTAACCTGAGCGAGCCGTGATTGATCACTTCTGCACCTCAAGCAGATATCCCAGACCACGGGCTGTCTTTATTCTAATACCGAGATCCTGAAGACGTTTTCTCAGCCGAGATACATGAGGCTCAACGGCAGAGGCCTCGACATCGGCACCTACGCCATAGACGTAGTCTGTTAGTTGGCTTTTGGGAACAATTCTGCCCCTGCGCTCCAACAGGCATTCAAGCACCGCGATTTCCCGCCGCGGTATATCCATAACTTCGCCTCGGACACTGACCTGACGTGCAGCGCGGTCGAACTCTAGGCCTCCGATGCTCTCTTTAGCTCCGTAGTCGAGATCTTTGCGTCGAGAAAGCGCCCGGATGCGTGCTTCCAACTCGTCCATTTCGAACGGCTTAACCAGATAATCATCTGCACCCATATCCAAACCTGAAACCCGGTCGCTTGTTTCGGCACGGGCCGTAAGCAAGATCACCGGTACGCCGTCACCACGATTGCGAAGATATTTCAGGATCTCCAGCCCAGATTGTCCGGGCAAATTGATATCCAGAACAACCAAGTCTGCGCCTTCTTGCGCAAGATACAAGTCAGCCTCGTTGCCGTCCGCAAGCACTTCTGCCGCATGACCGCGGTCACGCAGACGATAGGCAATAGCGTTGGCGAGGGTCTCGTTGTCTTCGACGATGACGATCCGCATCAGGGCTCCTGCAAGTTTCGCGCAAGGTTGGCGCTCCATGATTGCCAGATGGGAGGGGGAATCAACCCCACAGTTCTATTTGCGATCACGGTGGCGCAGAGGGCGCTAGCGTGGTTGTCTGGTCAACAGGGAGGAACCAATGACCATTTCCAACTTCACTCGCCGCGCCGTCGTTGGGCTGATCGCCGCCGCCGGTATCGCCGCACCTGCTGCTGCCGAGGTCGACTTCTCGGGCAAGACAGTTGAATGGGTCATCCCGTTCTCGGAAACGGGCGGGTCTGCCAAATGGGCCAACTTCTTTGCGCCGCTCCTGTCCGAAGCTCTACCGGGTCAACCGACAGTGGTCGTGAAATTCATGCCGGGCGCTGGTTCGACCAAAGGCGCAAACTGGTTTCAGGAGCAGAGCCATGACGACGGCACGCTGCTGTTTGGCACCTCCGGTTCAACTCAATTCCCATATCTGCTGAGCGATCCTCGCGTGCGCTACGAGTACAACGATTGGATCCCGGTTATGGCGTCAGGAACCGGTGGTGTTGCCTATCTGAACGCCGAAGACGGAGCAAAGTTTGATGGCTCTGCGAACGCGCTGAAAGACACAAACTTTATTTACGGTTCGCAGGGCGCGACACGCCTTGACCTTGTACCGCTGCTGGCGTGGCAAATGCTGGGCATGAATGTTGAGCCTGTTTTTGGCATCAAAGGCCGTGGCGATGGTCGCCTGATGTTCGAGCGGGGTGAAGCCAACATCGATTATCAGACCTCGTCCGGCTATCTGGGTGGATCGGCACCTCTGGTTGAATCCGGTCAGGCTGTGCCGATGATGACTTGGGGTGCTCTGGATGCGGACGGCAACATCGTGCGCGACCCGACCTTCCCGGACATCCCGACATTCAAAGAAGTATGCGAAGCGACCGATGGCTGTGAAACCAGCGGTGAGGCATGGGATGCGTGGAAAGCGTTCTTTGTGGCCGGTTTCCCGGTTCAGAAGCTGGCCTTCCTGCCGGGTGACACGCCTCAGGAAGTGGTCGACGCCTACACCGCAGCGTTCCAAGCTGTGACCGAGCGAGGCGACTTTGCCGACATCTCCTCGAAGCGCGTGGGCAAATATCCTGTGTTTGTTGGTGACGGCTCCAAGTCGGCGTTGCAAACTGCGACAAACGTCGACGACAACGCCAAGGCCTATGTCCTGAACTGGCTCAAAGAAGCCTATGGTGTCGAGCTGAACTAAGCCCAAACACCACTGCGCGTGCCCCAATGTCGGGCGCGCGCTTTTCCAAACGCAAGACAATTTATGAAAGGCGGCCGCTATGGAGGTTTTCGCCACCGCTCTTCCTGCGCTCAGTGATGCGTGGGGTCTGATCCTGCAACCTATTGTTCTGGGGTACCTTGTTCTCGGTGTCGTTATGGGGCTGGCAGTAGGTGTTTTCCCGGGGCTTGGCGGTATTGCTGGTCTGTCCCTATTGCTTCCTTTCATGTTCGGCATGGACCCTATTCTTGGGTTGGCGCTGATGATCGGGATGGTCGCCGTTGTTCCGACCTCTGACACCTTTGCCTCGGTTCTTATGGGCATCCCCGGCAGTTCCGCCTCACAGGCGACAGTGTTGGACGGTTTCCCGATGGCGAAAAAGGGCGAGGCCGCGCGGGCATTGTCAGCGGCTTTTGCGTCATCGCTGTTTGGCGGTTTGGTCGGCGCAACATTTCTGACCATGTTTATCCTGATCGCGCGGCCCATCGTTCTGGCATTCGGTCTGCCCGAGATGCTCATGATCACCATTCTTGGCTTGTCGATGGTCGCTATCCTCGCCGGGCGTGTTCCGCTGAAGGGTGTCGCCGCCGCAGGGTTGGGCCTGATGGTCGGTACGATTGGCGAGGCGGACGCAGGCGGTTCGCTGCGTATGGCGACGTATGACATTCCTTACCTGACCGATGGTCTGAAGTTGGTCATCGTTGGCTTGGGTATCTTTGCGGTGCCCGAAATCGTCTCGCTGCTGCGACAAGACCGATCCATTGCCAAGGGCGCTTCGCTAGGGGCCGGTTGGCTGGATGGCGTCAAAGACTGGGCCGCGAACATTTGGCTGTCGGTCCGCTGTTCGATCATTGGCGTGGTCGTTGGTGTTATTCCCGGCCTCGGAGGCTCGGTTGTTGACTGGATCGCTTATGGCCATTCGGTTCAATCGACAAAAGACAAAAGCAACTTCGGAAAGGGCGAAGTGCGAGGCGTCATCGGGCCGGAAAGCTCGAACAACGCCAAGGAGGGCGGGGGGCTGGTTCCAACGCTGCTGTTTGGTATCCCTGGCTCGGGTTCAATGGCGATCTTTATCGGCGCTGTCGCACTGTTGGGATCTGGCGATATCGAGGTCGGGCCCAGCATGCTCAAGGATAATCTCGACATCACTTATTCGATTGTCTGGTTGCTGGCTCTTGCCAACGTGGTGGGCACCATCCTGTGTATCGCGGCTTCGGGCGGGATCGCCAAACTGACAACAATTCGCTTCACTTATCTTGCGCCGTTTCTGTTCATGCTGATCAGCTTCGCGGCATTCCAGTCCGGTCAGAATTTCGAAGACCTGCTGGCTCTGTTCGTCATCGGTCTGATCGGCATTTTCCTGCGCCGTTTCGACTGGTCGCGCCCGGCCTTTCTGATTGGGTTCGTGTTGTCCAACCCGGTTGAGAAGTTCACCAACCAGGCGTTCCAGATAGCCTCTTTCCGCTTCCGCAAAAGCTTTGGTGAGGGGATGGAGTATGTCTTCAGCCCGATCGTTATCGTACTGATCGTGGTCACCGTGGTTTCGGTTATTCTGGGCATTCGTCAAGCCAAGATGATCATGGCCGAAGGTGAGGTCAAATCCGGCAGCAAGCGCGCGCCGCTGATCTTCCTGCTGGTGATCATGGCTTACCTGATCGTGGCGTTGATCAATGCCAACACGATCCCTGACTACAACATGACCGACAAGATCATCCCGCTGGTGATCGGCAGCGTGTCGCTGTTTTGCTGCGTCATCCTGTTGATCCAAATGATGCGGCGTCCCGAGGGCGATTCGATCTTTGCTGACAAAGAACTCGCCGGTGAGGATGCGAGCGCGCCGCATGGACTTTGGTCGACCCTCGCATGGTTTGCAGGTCTGATCGCGGCCACATGGGTTGTAGGATTCATCCTCGCTCTGATCGGGTTTCTGATCGCATTCTTCCGCATTCGCGCCGGGTCCAGCTGGCAGATGACGCTGCTCCTGACGGCCTGCGGCATTGGTTTCATGTGCTTCATGGCCGGTGCTCTGAACCGCGATTTCCCGCCGGGTCTACTGCAAGACATGGTGAACCTGCCATGGCCGCTCAAGTAGGCACTCCACGGCTGCCCGGCCTGCCAATTTGGCGGGCCAGGCGGGGCTGAAATCAGAAACTTCAACGGTTTGTAAAGGAGGGTTCGCAATGACCCAGACAGCAATCCCATATGTTTTCATGCGCGGTGGCACGTCCCGAGGGCCATATTTTCGGCGCTCTGATCTGCCCGAAAATTTGGACACTTTGGCCGATGTTCTTGTCACTGCCCTCGGGGCTGGACAAGCACTCAATATCGATGGGATCGGTGGTGGAAACGCAGTGACGACCAAAGTGGCGATGTTATCCGTCAGCGAAGACGACTGGGCGGATATCGACTATTTCTTCGCGCAGGTTTCTGTTGATGAGAAGCTGGTTGATTTCAAACCTACTTGCGGAAACATCCTCTCAGGAGTCGGTCCAGCTGCGATCGAAATGGGCTTGTTTCAGCCCACCGGCGACGTGACCGAGATCCGCATTCGCGCAGTTAATACAGGCGCCCGTGTCGTTGCCAAAGTGCAAACCCCGGGCGGTGAGTTGGTCTACGAGGGCGATGCGGAAATCGCCGGAGTTCCCGGTCATTCTGCACCGGTACAACTGAGTTTCATGGGCGTTGTGGGTTCGGCAACAGGTGCATTTCTGCCCACTGGAAATTTGCGCGACACAGTGCAGGGGATCGAGCTGACGTGCATGGATGTCGCTATGCCGATGGTGATAGCCCGGGCGGCCGATTTTGGACTGACAGGATATGAAAGCGCCGAAGAGCTGGATGCCAACCTTGCTTTCTTTGATCGGATGGAGGCCGTGCGGATCGAAGCCGGGGAACGGATGGGTATGGGGGACGTATCGAAATCGGTTACTCCGAAATTCGGCCTGATGGCACCCGCCAGAGAAGGTGGAACCCTTGCGGTTCGGTATTTCATGCCATGGAAAACTCACCCGACAATGGCCGTTACGGGCGCGCAATGCATGGCATCTTGCGCTTTGACGCCCGGAACCGTCGCCGACGGGTTGCTTGATCGCCCGGATTCACGCCCGGCAGACGTTGTGTTGGAGCATGCCTCAGGCAAGATCGACGTTCTGGTGGACTTCTCGAATGATGGGGAGTTCAACGTAATTTCTGCCGGTTTGGTGAGGACTGCGCGTAAATTGGCGGATGGGCATGTTTATGTTCCGGAATCCGCGTGGAACGGTAGTTGAAGTGGGAGCCTCTAATTGGTATACAATAGTATACATAATGAGGATATCACGATGGACGACTATTCGGAATGCCTTGATATCGCGCGTCAGGAACTCAGGCTGGCGCAGTCGGCTTTGCGAAAGGATATCGCGGAATACCCAACGCCAATTGCCGGGTGCGATGAGCAATTCAACCATCTGCTGGATCAACGCGAACGCGTTCGCAATGCGCTTGAAGCACTCGACAAACTTAATTTTGTGCCGACGCCAAGAAAACTGAGCGCCGAGTAGGCTATAGGAAGTCGATGAAAGTTCATATTCTGGATGATTGGTTTGACACACTGCAGGGCCTTCCTTGCTTCGGAAAACTGTCCGACCATAATGTGAAGGTCTGGAAAGATCATGTCGAAGATACCAGCGAGTTGGCCACACGCTTGCAGGAGGCTGAGGCGCTGGTTTTGTTTCGCGAGCGCACCAAGATAACCCGCGATCTGATTGAAAATCTTCCAAACCTGAAAGTGATCAGCCAGCGCAGCGTGTATCCGCACGTCGATGTGCAGGCATGCTCGGATAACGGAGTGCTGCTGTGTTCGAACATGCATGGCGGGACGCCCTCATATGCCGCAGCCGAACTGACATGGGCACTAATCATGGCCGGGTTGCGAGACTTGCCTGCGCAGATGGCATCAGTCAAAGCGGGGCATTGGCAGGCCGGGGTTGGCAAGACCCTGAGAGGGCGGCAGTTGGGGCTGTATGGATATGGCCGTATCGCCCGCGCTGTTGCTGGCTATGCCGAGGCATTCGGGATGAATGTTGTCTGGTGGTCTTCGGATGAAGGCCGGGCACGCGCGCAGGACGACGGCGTGCAGATTGCCACAAGCCGCGAAGCGTTCTTTGCCAACTGCGATGTTGTCTCAGTCCACGTCCGCCTGAAGCCCAACACGAACGGTATCATCACAGCGTCAGATTTTTCGCAGATGCAACCGGGCGCGATGTTTGTGAACACCTCCCGGGCCGGGCTGATCGCTCCGGGTGCTTTGTTGGATGCGCTGAACGCCGGTCGCCCGGGGAAGGCCGCAATTGATGTCTTCGATACCGAGCCGCTCACCGACCCGAATGACCCTTTGCTATCGCACCCGAACCTGATTGCGACACCGCATATAGGTTTTGTGACTGAGGACGAATTCGACCTGCAATTCGCAGATATTTTCGATCAGGTGAACGCCTATGCTGAAGGTGCCCCTATTCACATGATCAACCCCGAGGTTTGGAGCAGCGCAGGATAAGATTGGCCGCTATAGGCGCGCCGATGATAACCAGCACGATCCTTGTCAGATGGTGGGTGATCACAAAGCCCAGATCCGCACCCGAAACGATGGCCAGCACTGTCATCTCGGCCTGTCCGCCGGGGGCAAAGGCCAAGAAAGCCTCGACCGGTTGACCGAAGCCCAGCGTGGTGACAACAGCAGTGAAAGCGGCTGCGAGGATCGCAAGGACGATGACATAGGCGACGCCCGCTGCAACCACCCGGCGGAGTTCGACCCAAGTGACGCCCACGAACTTCACGCCTATCCCACAGCCAATAAAGAATTGCGCTGCAAGGATGGCCTCGCGCGGTGGTCGGGTATGAATGAAATCCCCCAGTGATAGGGCTGCTGTCAGGATCATTGGGCCGAGAATAGATGCACCGAACAGGCCGATCCGCTCACCGCCTTTCCAGCCTATAAGAGCGGCCAGTACCATCAGTGCCAGCTCATGTATTGGCAGGTCGCGCGCGGGCTCTCCGATTGGGTTGGTGAGCTGGGCATCGTAGAACACTGTCAGCAACAGGGGGGCCAGCGTTACAATGATCAGCACGCGCGTTCCGTGGATCAGGGAAAGTGTTCGCGGGTTGGCGCCTGCTTCGGCGCCAAAGATGATCATGTCCTGCAATCCGCCTGGCATGGCAGCGTAAAACGCGGTCGTGGAGTCAAACCCCCAGAACTTGCGAAAGAAAGGCACTCCGACCAACGCGATCAGCAGGATGAAAAACGGGACCAGTGCGATAGACGCTGCCATCTTTGGCAATTCAACAAACAGCGCAGGGGTTATCGAAGCCCCAACTGCAACGCCGAGTATGGTGCGCGCTGCAACCGAGACCTGACCAAAACCTTCCATTGGGGCATGCGCCAGGGCGGCTATGAGACACGCGCTCATTGGGCCGAACAGAAAGGGCAGCGGCAGATTCAACGCCCAAAATACTCCGGTGCCCAGTAGTGCAAGGGCCAGTGTCACGGCCCGCTTTGTCAGGAGAGAAGGTGTTTTGTTTTGGGTGGGCAAAGCGCGGTTTCCGACAATATTGACTCGGTGTGTATCCAAATGTATACAACTGGACGCAAGAAGACAAGTGAGCGTTCGATGACCATTCAAGACGACCCTTTACAGCCTGGTCCGCAAGGCAATTCAGCGTATCAACGCCTGCTGGATGAGATTCGCGAGGGCACACTGCTACCTGGCGAACGCTTGCGTGAGATTGAGCTGTCAGAACGATTAGGGGTCAGCCGCACACCGGTGCGGGAGGCTATCCGTCAGTTGGAGGCCGACGGGCTAGTCACTCATGTGCCCCGGCAGGGCGCAACCGTACGCAGCCTCGATTACGCCGAAGTAATGGAACTCTATGAGATGCGCGCGGTGCTCGAGGGAACTGCGGCCCGTTTAGCAGCGCGTGCTGCGTCGGATGTCGAATTGGACGAGTTGGGCGTTTTGAACGATCGCTTGGCCGAGGCAGGCACCGGCTCGGAGGCGGCTCGGATCAACCGGATTTTTCACGCCACACTTTTGGATGCGGCAAAGAATCGGTTTCTTGCCAAGTCTATGCTGTCTTTGCAAAAAGCGCTGTTGATCCTTGGGCCATCGCAATTGCTGGACGGTGATCGGGCCGAGACAGCAGTGGCAGAGCATAAGCGCGTCATGGCTGCCTTAAAGGCTCGCGATGGTGCAGCGGCTGAAACAGAAATGCGCGCGCATATTCAGGCCGCACAACGGATGCGTATTCGGGCGTTGCAAGAACGCGACCGGACAACCGACGAAAATCAATAGGTAGACAGGATATGGCCACCCAAAAGGAAGCTTATGATATCGCTGTGATCGGCGGTGGGAATGCTGCCCTTTGCGCGGCGATGACTGCTGCCGAGGCAGGCGCCCGTGTTCTGATCCTCGAAACGGCACCAAAACCCTATCGTGGGGGGAACTCCCGCCATACGCGCAATTTTCGTTGTATGCATGGTGCTCCTCTGGGCCCTCTAATCGAAGAATATAGTGAAGATGAGTATCTTGAAGATCTGCTCAAGGTCACTGGCGGCAAAACCGACGAACATCTAGCCCGCCTCGCGATCCGCACCTCCGAGGAATGCCTGCCGTGGATGGAAGAACACGGCGTGCGGTTCCAACCCTCTCTGTCCGGGACATTGTCGCTGGCGCGGACCAACGCGTTTTTTATGGGGGGCGGGAAGTCTCTGGTGAACGCCTACTACCGCACAGCGGCAGCTTTGGGCGTGGATGTTCTTTACGAAGCTGCCGTGACGCATCTTGAGCTGAACGGCGACCAGATTGAATGGGTCGACTACACCTATGAAGGCCAATCTCATCGCATCACGCCCAAGGCCGTCATCGTTGCCTCGGGCGGGTTTCAGGCCGACACGGATTGGCTCACCCGTGCATGGGGCGAGCCAGCAAAGAACTTCCTGATCCGGGGGACGCCCTATAACCGGGGGGTTGTGCTGGCTGATCTGTTGGATCAAGGCGTCGAGAGCGTTGGCGATCCAACCCAATGCCACGCCGTCGCCATTGACGGGCGGGCGCCGAAGTTCGACGGCGGCATCGTCACCCGTTTAGACTGCGTGCCGTTTTCAATCGTCGTGAACAAGAATGCCGAGCGGTTCTATGACGAGGGCGAAGACGTCTGGCCCAAACGCTATGCGATTTGGGGGCGTCTGGTTGCCGCGCAACCGGATCAGGTAGGCTATGTGATCATCGATGCGAAGTCGCTGAACCTGTTCATGCCCTCGGTGTTCCCTCCGCTAAAGGCGGACACCTTGGAAGAGCTGGCTGGAATGATGGACCTGCCCGCCGACAAGCTGAAGGCGACCGTTGCTGAATTCAACGATGCATGCGGCGACACCAGTGGATTTCACCCAACTGAGTTGGACGGGGTCACAACCTCGGGTCTGACGCCACCCAAGACCAACTGGGCTCGTCCGATCATCGAGCCTCCATTTTATGGCTACTCGCTACGCACCGGTGTGACCTTCACCTATCTGGGCCTGAAGGTCGACGATACGGCTCAGTGTTCGACTCCCAGCGGCAAGATCAAAAACCTATGGGCCGCGGGCGAGACGATAGCGGGTTCGATCCTGGGGCAGGGGTATCTGGCCGGCTTCGGCATGACCATCGGAACCGTTTTTGGACGTATCGCAGGACGTGAGGCTGCAGCCTATGCAAACTGATCTTATTCAAGAAGCCCGCCGTCAGGCAGAGATCTGCAACGCCTGTCGCTACTGCGAGGGTTATTGTTCGGTCTTCCCGTCGCTGCACGCGGAACGCGCGTTCTCGGATGGGGACATCACGCAACTGGCCAACCTGTGCCACAACTGCAGGGGGTGCTACTACGCCTGTCAGTACACAGCTCCGCACGAGTTTGACCTGAACCTGCCGAAAGCTCTGGCCGAAGTGCGGCGGGACAGCTGGGAAAGCTTCGCTTGGCCGCAGCCTCTGGCGCGCCGGTTTCACACACACGGCGGGGCCATAGCCTTGGCGCTTGTAATCGGATTTGCCCTGTTGTTCTGGGCAATTCGTGCCATCGGATCAAGCGGAGGAGAGGGGTTCTATACCGTCCTGTCCCACAATGCGATGGTCGCAATCTTTGCGCCCGCATTCCTTTTGCCACTCTTTAGCTTGGCTATCAGCCTGAGGCGCTATTGGACGGAGGTTGGTGGCAAACCTATCCAAATGTCTGATCTGATAGCTGCGTTCAAACGCGCTGGCAAGATGCAGGACTTGGCTGCAGGCCACGGCGAGGGTTGCAATTTCGAGGACGAAGACCGGTTCAGTCAGGCCCGACGCCACATTCACCAAGCCATCATGTACGGCTTCCTGCTGTGCTTTGCGTCGACCTCGGTGGCGACGATTATGCACTACGGGTTTGGGTTGCACGCGCCCTACGGGTTTTGGTCGTTGCCAAAACTGTTCGGGATTTCGGGCGGTGTGTTGCTGACAGTGGGTTGTGGAGCGATGGCTCTGCTTAAGCAAAAGTCGGATCGCGAGCTTGGCGACCCGTATGCATGGGGTGGGGACATCGGTTTTATCCTGTTACTCGGTTTTGTCGGCCTCAGCGGGCTGGTCCTCTACGCCCTTGGTTCGACTATTCTGATGCCCGCGCTGCTTGCCATCCACCTTGGATCGGTTCTGACATTCTTCCTGCTGACGCCCTACACTAAGATGGCTCATGGCTTCTATCGGCTCGCGGCTTTGGTCAGAGACGCGCAGCGGAAGAGGGAGTTGTCAGGTGTTTGCTAGTAAATTTCTAGCGCTAAAGGAGAAAAAGAAGTCGCAATTGAAGCGCATTTCGATGCGATCGCAGGTTGGCTCAACCCGTTTGGGCGATCAATTCTCTGATGGTGCTCATGACGTCGGCAACGTGATCTATGTCCAGTGCTGCGGCATGCGGGTTTACGAAAGCGCCACTGTCATTGTCGAAATAGGCCCCTGATGGGTCAGCAAACCGCGCGCCCAGGGCGGCCTCGATCAGGATATCCGCACCGATGTTCATGCCATTCCCGGCAACGCCAAAGCCTTCTTGCACCATTTTCGAGGCCAAAAGTGATCCGGGATTTACCGCGACCATCACAGGCGCATCAGCTTGGGATTTGGCTCATTCCCGGGTCGCCAGCTTGCTCTGAGAATAGACTTCCATGTCCGCCAGCGGCACATTGCCCTGCATGACCCTGATGTTCACCGGGGCTTGTGCGGCAGATGAGAGGTTCACGACACGCCTGTTTGCCGGAATAATCGGCTGCAGAAAATCGGTCAGCAGGTACGGTGCAAGAGTGTTTACGACAAAGCGGATGTGCAGTTCGACTTGATTGAGGGAAGCTATGATCCGGCACTCAGGAAGCCTCCTTGGGAAGCATAAGCTAAATTAGGGCTGGGGGAATTTAGATATCCCAACGCCAAGGTCGAAGACAGGCGCTAAGCGGTCACGCCTTGTGCAGTCGCGAAAGTCTAATGTGTCCCGCAACTTGATCTTTGGCCTCCAAATTTCTCAGCACCGCCTACGAACGGCGGATATCTTCGTCGCGTTGCAGTACCGAAGACAGCGCACTTGCAGCGATTTTCGTGCTGCGAACGCGCTCAGCGAGAAATTGGCAAGTCGGCTGGGGGCTCAGGGCGGTCGTTCGTCGAAACTTCGTGAGCAGCCACTTTGCGGACTTTGCGGACGTTTCTGATGTCATAGTGCAATCTGTCAGGGTAAACGTATTTCTGCGGTCAAGCTGACTCTACAGATGGTCGTTCATAGCAAAAGGACTCTTCATGCCTCACGTTTCGATGGAATTTTCTAAAGGTCTTGAAAAAACTTATGATATTCAGTCGGTGTGCGACCAATTGTATGACGTCCTCGCTGATCAGGATGTATTTGATCCACCAACAATAAAAATTCGAGCAACTTCAGTGGAGTTCTTCCGTATTGGGACCGAACCTCAGACGTTCGTTCATGCAACTCTCTTACTTATGGACGGTCGCGACGAATTGACCCGAGCACAACTCAACACAACAATTGCCGATTTACTGAGGAAGGTTCTCCCTGATGTTGGGAGCATAACGGTTCAAGACGTCGAAATGACTCTTGCCTCGTATGCTAAGCGCTTACTGTAAACCCTGGCTGATGCCGAAGCTTGGCAGCAATGGGCTCGGTGCAGACGTTCGGCAGAATTCAGTGAATGTCTGCTGCGCGAACGAAGTTGACGTTCAACAAATCTAAGTGAAGGTCCGCATACTGTTCAAAGCCGCACAACATACTCATACTAGTGGTCAGAGAAAAAACTCTGCCCGTTCCACTACCCAAACCATTGCGACCAGACTTGCGCACGCAGCAACAACAGTGCGAGAACCAACCCAGATACGCCCTGGTTGTTTGCGCAGCAACAAAACCAACGGCCAGACCAATAAAACGATCATGATTTGTCCAACCTCTACTCCAACGTTGAAAGCTAGCAAGCTGTGCCAAACGTTTGGTGCATCGACACGTAGAATTTGGTGCAACATGAAGGAGAAGCCGAACCCGTGCAGCAAACCAATCCCGGACGTGATGGCAAAGGCCTTCAGGTCGCCATGTCCTTTCTCAGGTGGCCAAACCGCCATTGCAGCTGCATAGATTATCGAAAGCGCTATTGCCAATTCGACGGATGGGATGAACCATGCTCCGCTCGGCGCGAAACCAAAAAAACCCAAAATCAGTGTCACCGTGTGGCCCAAGGTAAAGCCTGTGACGCGGGCGAGAAGGCTGTGCAAGTTTAGCGCACCGATGATCATGCAAAGCACAAACAGAACATGATCGGGACCTTCCAAAATGTGCCGAATTCCCTCAGCAAAAAAGGTCGAAACGGCTGCGGTCGCTGATCCGGAAATTTCGACCGGGGTATGCATCAAACCCCGCGCACGATATGTTCGAACATCCTGCCCGTTATAGTCGAGGATCAGGTTCGCCGTATCATCTTGTCCAGGAAGCCCCGGATATGACGTATAGGACAAACTGTATGCTCCTACCTCTCCCGTCACAAAGCGCAGGTGCACGTCAACCATCACCTCGCCAACATAAATCTCCTCATTGATTGTAAAAACGTCCCTAGGCGCAAGTGCCGAGCGCGCCTCATTGAGCGTAGCAAATCCAGGTTCCTGCCCCAAAGGATGCAGTCTTATCGAGACGATTTCGGGAGTTTGTCGATGACCGTCGATAGACAGCACAAGGAAGTTTTCAGCAATACGAGCCAAGCCGGTTGGATCTTTGTGCAACGCGGCCTGATCCAAGTAGTGCATGAGCACGCCATCTTCGATCTGATTGTATGTGTATGGAGCTGGTTTGGGCAAACCGTCCGGGCCCTCGGTACCGACGAGTTCAGCCACCAAATAAGGCATCGGAAGGCGTAAATAGACATCAAGGCCATCTTCCGAGTGGGACACATGGTGAATGCGAACATTCTGGTTTAGATTGAAATGCGCTTCTGCTCTACCTGCACACAAAAAGATCACGGAAAACAGGAACGTGGCAAAAAACAACCTGGCGACAACCACTGAATTACCCTCCTGTTTTGGCGCTGATAATCGTCAGGTCGTCAAGCATCCAATGGTCGCCATGCCGCGAAACGTCGAGCAAACCTCGATAAGAAACCGCTTGCCTATGCAGGTGCCCCCAATGACCTCCGCTTACGCGAGCTGTCCAACTGGCCAGGGCCTGATGCCGATTTCTTTCTTCGCCGGGCGTGAAACTCTCGACATTCAGGTCTGAAATCGCTTCGACGCGAGCCATGGCGCCAGAGGGTAACGTAACTGACAAACCACGACGCATTTCTGCTTGAACCTTGACGCGATTAGTTGCTTCGACATATGTCTCCATCGCCGCTAAGGCACTATCATCCCGCGTCTCAAGCATCGTGGTTCCGATATTGGCCACCAGCCCTTCCACGATTTGACGCGATGCGATTTCATCCGACTCAGGCGCTGACGACGGGTTGTTCAGCGAGTATGTGACAATCGCGGCGGCACCGAATGCCCCGGTCAGGCCAAGCAAGATCAGACGCTGGCCGTTTGTGCGCTGCAACGAGAAATAGGCGCATATCAAACACAGAAAACTTAAGCCGAACGCAAGCGAGGGCACCTGTGTTGCAGCCGCGACTTTGACGACGACTGGGCTTGTTTTTGGGTTGGTCCAAGTTGTCAGGTAATTGTTCCAACTTACAACGGGATCGGATGCATAAATCTGCGAGGGGACCGCCCCTGCCGGATCTGAAAGGGTGATCGGAATAACATCCAAACCAACTGGGAAAAGCTCCCATGCCAGATCAACTCGGTTCGGCAAAGTCGAAACCGGATAGGAAAGGACGACGCCCAGTAACATCGTCTTTCGGTTTGCCTCGGCTTGATCCGGAAGAACACGCAAACCTTCGGCACCAACTTTGATACGCGAGACCTGCACCGTTTCCGGTTTCATCGGCTTGCCGTCGACGGCGAGAGGGTTTCTAGTCTCAAAAAAGTCCGACACGCTAGACTTGATCCTGACGACATCATCTGTGGTCAGTCGGTCAGCATCGCCAAAGCCCAAGTCCACCCAAGTCTCAAGGTCTTTCAAACGCAATATGACCTCGTGCCGGACGACACGCGGTTCCATGGCAAGAAAAGACATCATCGGGGATTTGTGGTGGCGAGTGAGGTTTGGATTCTCAAACTTGCTGAACCAAGGGTCTTCCCAATCTGGCAGCATCGTCTCAGCCTGAGAAAGGTAACGATAGTCTGTCACTGGAACGCCCATATGCTCGGCCACGACGCCAAGTGAAGCCAAGGGAATCCCGTCTGGACTTAGGGGGGGAATGAACGTGATCTGTTCCGGCTTGCCATTGAACGGAAACTCCATGTCCACGTAGACGACATTTTCGCTACGCGGTCGCGGTCGATACAGAGCGCTCGCTGCCGTTTGCCGAGAAATTCTGGGGCGCACATCAATCGTATTCGTTGTGCTGATCAGTTTCTCTTCGTCTGCCCAGATCTGAAGGTTTTGCCCCGTACGCCCAGCCAGTGACGTTCCCGAACCATCATCTGGAATGACGAATATGGGATAGTCGTTCAAATCGACCTCAAGGAGAACCCGCACATGATCAGGCTGCACCGAAAGCTCAACAAAGTTCGGCGCCGTTTCCCCGCCATAGGGGGACACGAGGTCCGCAATCGATTGGCTTGCCCCAAACGCAAGACTCGAAAGTACTGAGCCCAACCGAACCCATGTTTTGCTGTATTCGCCAATCTTAGAAATGAAACGCGACGGCAGCATAGATACCATTCTGGTCCACATCATAGGCAAACTCCCCATCCGAACGGTCGGTGGAAAAGTCGATTCCGTAGAACTGATAGCCAAACCGCAGAGACGTGTTTTCCCAGCCTTTCCAGTCAAACCCAGCCACAACCAGGTATTGCAGGTCATCGCCATTCACACCGAAACCACTCAGTTCAGCCCGGCTGGCGAAATTCCATTTGTCGTTGATTTCCGAGATATATCGAATTGCGATCATTGGCTCGAGCCATTCTTCTGTCCCACCCAACGTCATACCTGGGCCGGGGCCTGCTAAGTCGATTTCCTGTTTGATCCGGTTCCACTGAACACCAATTGCGGCATCCGCGGCATAGCGTTGGCCCGAGGCATTAACCCCGTTCGCAAACCGGTAAGCGCCCTGCACGTTGGCAAAGGTCTGCCGGACATCAACATCAACGTCCACCCTGCCACCGGGTAGAGTTCCATCTCCGCCAAGCTTTACGTAGTAAACTTCAGAAATGATCCCGAAGTCGCCGTTCCAGCCCTCGTAACGTACTGAAGCTGCGCCTTGCAACACATCCAGCACCTCGCTCAGGTTCAAGTCGAAATCGACGCTGGTTCCATCTATAGTTGATGTGCCCGTCGTGCTGAGCGGAAGAAACAAATAGGGCGTGATTGAGTGTCGCCAACCGCCGTCATCATCTTCAGAACGTGCAAGTGACTGGGCGTTTGCTGCGTTGGATATAGCGACAAGCGACCATCCAACGCAGACCAAATAGCGAGTAATCAATGAGGTATGTTGCATAGAGATTTCCGATCAGAATTAAAAGAACCGGCGCGTTATTAAGACGCGCCGGTCAAATTTGACTTTATTCATCGCCCGGATACAAGAACTCTTGGCCTAACGCTTCCGAAGCTTCTTCGTAGATGGGTCGCAAAACGTCGTCTACGTCGTCAAAACCACCCTTTGTGAACTCTGAGAACTCCATTACTTCTGGAGAAAGTCCAACCTTTTCCGCATAAGCGGTCTTGTCAGCAGGGTTTGGCGGCTCAGCTGGTGCAGCGAGAGGCGGTGCCCAAGTGTGCTCTTCCGTTGCTGCCATCCGAACCGTAATCGCGTCTTTCGTGACATTCCAAACCATGAAGTCATCTGCCAGACTTAGCGGACCATCATAAGTGCTGCGTATGCGCTCGAATACATTGTTAGAAGTGTCGAAGTCATTGAAGAAATGATAGGCGACCGCCATTCGTGGTTCGATATCGCTCATGACTTTTCCGAAGGCTTCGGGCGCCGTATGTACTTGAGTTCCAACCAATAAAGCGGACTCGGGTGTGAAACCCATCTTTGCTACAAGGTCGGGAACCGCTACGAAGCATTCATGGATGGCGAGGTCTGCGTTCTTAGCGTACTCCTTGAACCACTTGT
This sequence comes from Ruegeria sp. J8, assembly GCF_056531925.1. Taxonomy (NCBI): domain Bacteria; kingdom Pseudomonadati; phylum Pseudomonadota; class Alphaproteobacteria; order Rhodobacterales; family Roseobacteraceae; genus Ruegeria; species Ruegeria sp. J8. The sequence continues at coordinate 14,137 of NZ_JBQFMR010000019.1, read as the reverse complement.
TCGGATAAGTGTCTGAGCTAAAAACAAATTTTAAACCATTCCATTCCAGTGCGTAGCTGATTGCACCATCAATTGAATGGATGGCTGGAAAAGTACGAATTTGGACGCCATTTTCTTCGTAAATTACCTCGTTCTCTAACCTGTAATCGAACTCATTAACCTCCATTGAATAACCGCGGAAATCAGTGACTCCTGCACGGCCTGCTAGGTCCCATGTGAGCATCTTTTGCATATGATCTAGTGCATAAGCAGTGCCAAGTTCTTCTGATGGTCCACTTGGTCCCCAAACCCGCAGCGGAATATTCCGCCCCATCAATGCGCCACCGATGAACAGGTCATGCAACGCGCCGAAATGGTCAGTATGAAGATGGCCGATGAAGACCTTGTCCAAATAATTGTACGGGATTTGCAGGGAAGAAATTCGCTCGGCCGATCCCGAGCCAATGTCGAACAAGAACTTGTCTCCGTTGCCCAGTTCCACAAGGAAACACGCTGCAGCCTGAGCAGCCCGCGTAGTAGGCATTCCGGTTCCACACGCGATGACCCGCATCTCGTCTTCGGCGAGATCTTCTGTGTTGGGGTAGTACACATCGCGCGGGCGATCACGGACCATTGTCGGTGAGACTTCTTCTGTTTCCTGCGCGTATGCTGCCGAAGGGGCAATTAACTCGATGACGGCTTCAGTGACAGCTTGTGGAGAAACAGCCCAAGCGCCGAAAAGCACACCAATTGCGAAATGCTTACTCAGTCTTCTGTAGTTCATTTGACAGGCCATGTGTCGTCCTCCAATCGCTTAGTGACGTGGCAAGCGAGAGAAGCGCCAGGGTGCACATCAGCCCGCTGTTATCTCTATCACACTGACACTTATCGATAATGCATGTAAGTGACTCACGGTGAGTATGGGGTGACTCACGCCCCAATAACTGCAAAAATAAGAATATGATAAGACATTCCGACGAAATCCAGAACAACGACAAGCTTGCCGCCCTAAGCAGATTGCTGGCGGACGCTCATCTGGATGGATCCGATAGGCTTCAGGCCTTCCTGACGTATATCGTCGAGGAAGAACTCGCTGGTCGGGGAGATCAAATTCGCAGCAAGACTATCGCCCAAGATGTTTATGACCGCGATACCTCGGAGGGGACCGACCCGGAAAATATCGTTCGCGTCGATGCACGGCGGCTTCGTCAGTTCTTGGAACTGCATTACGAGGGTATTGGTAAGGATGATCCGGTAAGACTGTGCATCGATAGCGGCGGATATAGGCCGCGGTTCGAAATTGTCTCAGAAACCCGTTCAGTATCAATCTCAACAAAAACCAAACGCATTGGATTACCCTTGGGGGCGTTCACCATAGGGGTCGTCGTTGGCGCGTTGGTCGCAGTTGGTCTTGCCCAAGATGGACAGGAAACTGCTTTTGCTGAAGTGAGTGGTTCATCAGAAACTGACACGGACGCATACTTGCAGCGCGCGGCAATTTACGAGAAATCCCCAGCCGCGTTACAAGCATTCAATTTGGCGCAACAAGCGCGGACAATGATATTTCCGATCTTCGACCGACAGCGGCAGCTACTTGTTCTGTCTGTGTTTGAGGGCGTGATCGAGATCGACCCAGAATATTTCGCTGGATATGCCGGTGCAGCGCAGGCACTCGCGTCACTTGCGGTGATAACTCCGCCATCCGATGCCAAGACCGAATACGCCGAAGCCGCTATGAAGCTGGCGAACCAGGCGGTAAGCCTTGCCCCAGATCAAGCCTGGAGCCAGTCTGCTAAAAGCTGGGCCAGTTTTGCCAATCGCGATTATGAGGCTGCGCTGCAACTCAGTAGACGCGCATCAAAACTTGATCCGAATGATGGAGCAGTCCTCGACTTTCTTGGCGCGGTGGCCATGTTTTCAGGCGAATTCGAAGAAGCTATTGAAACAGCAGACAGGCTATCTCTGCTGGATTCCAGCAACCAAAGATTTGCAAATCGAAACATTTCCGGCGCGACGTATTTTCATCTGGGTGAATATCAAGCAACGGTAGAGCGCTTTGAAGAGGCAAAGCAACTTGGCGATCCACTCAGCGCTCCTTCACTAGCTTATGTAACGGCAGCGTTGTCAGCTATGGGGCAAGACTATGCGGCTAAAGCCAAACTGGCTGAACTTGAGCGCGCATGGCCGGAAGCGCCGATAGATGCGATGCTCAAAAGTATCCACAAAGATGTCGAGAACGCAGAGGCCGTGCTACGCGAGTTACGAAAACAAGGCTGGGTTAGCCCAATGCGATAGAATTGCGCACAACAGCGGGGCGGAATACGAAGGTCGAAACAATCTCCGCTGGCGCAGGTCCTCCGGTCAAAATTCCTAAATCCAGCGCGAAGTTGAGATCGATAGTGGGAAGCAAGGTAAGCGACGTCTTCTCAGATTGCGTAAAATTTGCTTTCTTGCGCAATGCCGTCGCCAGTGCGGACTGCAGAAACCGGTATCTTTGGGCTCTCAACAGCCATTCGCTGCACTAGGAATGAAAGATCGCTCCGTCTTAGCATTTAAACAGCACCCCCGCCAGTACCAGCGACCACCCGTCAGAGCCCGGAACGACTAGTCGGTGACCCAGCCAGAGCCTGTGAACGGGTCTCTAGTGGTCTCGAAAGCTGTCCTACAACCCCAGCCAGTTCATTCATACATGGAACGGCGGCATGCCGCAGGGGCTCAACTCTCCGAGAAATGCCCGTTTATGCCTCGGCTGTTCTGGCACCCTCTGACCTCTCGTCTTTCATGAATTTTTTAGCAGGGGTCCTATGGGGGCGGGGAATAGGTATATGTAGTGAACAGAAACCAGAGAATAGAGAAGCCCGAGTATCCTCGTTTCTGATCCACAATATATAGAGGGAGGAGGAGGTTGTAGGGGAGATTGAGGACCCATAGCACTCGCAGCCAACCGACGTTCACTGCTGGTTAAATCACGTAGCGGTGAATTCATGATTGGGTCTTCAATTGATCAAGACCTGAAGTCATTCACCGTTCAGCCACGAGACCGTCGACAATCAAAAGTTTGCGACAGAATCGAAGCTGAATTCTGAAGCGAAAAAGCTGGTCAATGATGACGGCGGTGCGCTTGTCCCGATGAATGCCAACCACATCATGAGTGTCAGCAACACTCTGACGCAGGGCAGTATCGCCGCAAATAGGGAAATGGATGTTGCCAAAGCGCACGAGCGTTGTTGGTTTGCCTAATAGCGTATTTCCCGTCCGACGGTCTGACACCGGTAGATTTCTTGGCCTGCAGCGATGATTCTTGTCGCTTGCAGGCCTTTTTGTCGCGAACGCGCTTGTCTCTTGTCGAAAGCTGGGCAAGCTCGAAAAATGAACCGGAATCGTACTACAAAACGTCTGGACCGCCGTGCCACCGGCTGTAACCTTGTGCCGCAACGGATGTGATCACCCGAAAGGGCGCTCTATCTGCACGAACTCAGGCGAATTTGGAATACCACGTGACCGCTCAACGCTTGCGCTTAGCCATTGATACTGGTGGCACTTTTACGGATACGGTGCTTGTATCCGGCGACGAGACCATTGTTGCCTCGACCAAGACTCTGACAACCCACCAGAACCCCGCAGATGGGGCGATAGAAGGCGCGCAGCGCGTCATTGCCCAGTCCAGGCGCGCGTTGAGCGATGTGACGGGCTTCATCCACGGCACAACGCTGGCAACCAATGCGTTGATTGAACGACGCGGCGCGGTTGTGGCGACAGTGACGACTGAAGGTTTCCGGGACATCCTGGAGATCGCGTACGAGCGGCGCTATTCGCAGTATGACATCAACTTGGAAAAGCCCGATCTGCTAGTACCACGCGAACGGGCACTGACCGTTCGGGAACGTATGGCGGCAGACGGCAGCGTCCTGATCCCTCTCGAAGACGACGCGATTGATGCGCTGATGGCTGATCTATACGTCAGCGGTGCCGAGGCGGTCGCGATCTGCCTGATGCATGCCTATGCCAATCCCGAGCACGAGCGCCGCCTGCGTGACATTCTGGCCGAAAGACGCCCGGACCTGACGGTCTCAATCTCGTCCGAAGTAAGTCCCGAGGCGCGCGAGTTCGACCGACTCTGCACCACTGTTGCCAATGCCTATATTCAGCCGCTGATGGAAAGCTATATTAACCGGTTCGTCACCCGGTTCGAAGCCGAGGGCGTGACATGCCCGATCCTGATGATGACCGCCGGAGGCGGCATGTGCACCGAGCGGACTGCCACCCGATTCCCGATCCGGCTGGTGGAAAGCGGTCCTGCAGGGGGTGCTATCCTTGCCGCGCGCATAGCGGCGCGGGCCGGGATTGGCGATGTGCTGTCCTTTGACATGGGCGGCACGACCGCCAAGCTGTGCCTGATCGACAATGCCCGGCCCCAGACCTCGCGCCAGTTCGAGATCGCGCGGGCGGAACGTTTCATCAAGGGATCAGGCATGCCGGTGCGCATCCCGGTGGTCGAGATGATCGAGATCGGCGCAGGCGGCGGATCCATCGCCGGTGTCGACCGTCTGGGCCGTCTGACTGTCGGCCCGAAATCCGCCGGATCGGAACCCGGCCCGGTCGCCTTTGGCCGGGGCGGCACTGAGCCGACCGTGACTGACAGCGACATTACGTTAGGCTATATCGCGCCAAATACATTCGCCGAAGGGCAAATCCAGCTTGATCCGGATGCCTCCAAGGCTGCCCTGACCCGAGTGATCGGTGAAAGGTTGGAGTTGGATGCCGTAGGCTCGGCAGATGGGGTCAGTCGCATCGTAGACGAAAGCATGGCTAGCGCCGGGCGCATGCATGCGGTGGAATCGGGCAAGGATCTGGGCCCGCGTACTATGATCGCATTCGGTGGCAACGGTCCGCTGCATGCCAGTCGCGTTGCACGCTCTGCCGGTGTGTCGCGCATCGTGATCCCGCCTAACCCGGGCGTTGGGTCCGCAGTTGGTTTCCTGTTCGCACCTGTGTCGTTTGAGATCGTCCGCTCACGCTACTCCCAGCTCAACAGCATGGATATAAATGGCGTGAACGACCTTTTCGAAACAATGATTGCCGAGGCAAAGGAGGTCGTGGCCCAGGGTGCCAGCGGTACGGCGGCCGAAACCCGGCGGACCGCCTTCATGCGCTATAGTGGTCAGGGGCACGAGATAGAAATCACGCTCCCAGACCGTGCATTGGGGGCGGATGACATCATCCGCCTAACCGCCGCGTTCGAGGATGAATATCGCAAACAATTCTCGCGCCCTGTGCCGGGAATGGCGATCGAGATTCTCAACTGGGCCGTTCGGGTCGCAACCCCAAACAGCGATGTGCCTCCGATGCCGGAAACACCTGATCGCCGTGCCTTTAACGTGGCCGAATGGCGACTCATTACCTGCGATGTTGACGGTGTTTTGAAAGACGCAGCCTTTGTTGCGCGCGCGGATCTGAAACCTGGTGATTTCGTTCCCGGCCCCGCACTGATCTATGAACCGCAAACCACCACGCTGGTCTCGGCTGATTTCTCGGCGCATGTAGACGCAATTGGGAATCTTGTCCTGATCCATGACCAGACAGGAGGCGCTTTATGACTGCTGATCTTTCTCCGGCCCACCTGCAAGTGATGTGGAACCGACTGCTGGCGGTGGTCGAAGAACAGGGGCAGACCCTGATCCGAGCGGCGTTTTCGCCAATCGTACGCGAGTGCGGCGACATTTCTGCCGGGATTTTCGACGAGCAGGGCCGGATGCTGGCGCAGGCCGTCACCGGCACACCGGGACATATCAACACCATGGCTGCGGCGGTTATGCATCTGCGTGAGCATTTCCCGGAGCAGACCATGAGACCCGGCGACATCTACATGACCAATGATCCCTGGCTTGCCTCGGGGCATCTGAACGACTTTCTGCTGATGATGCCGGCGTTCAAGAACGGCAAGGTCGTGGGCTATACCTCGTGCACCTCGCATCTGGTCGATCTGGGTGGTCTTGGAATGGGGCCCGAAGGGTCGGATATCTATGACGAGGGGCTTCTGATCCCCCCTTGCAAACTGGTCGAAGAAGGCACTCCAAACGCCCTGCTGTTAAATATCATTCGCGCCAACAGCCGCGAGCCGATTGCAAACGAAGGCGACATCTATGCGCTGATCGCTTGTTGCGAGACCGGCGTGACCCGGCTGGTCGAGATGATGGACGAGTTTGGCATCGACGATCTGGACCGCTTGGGCAGCTATATCATCGACACGTCGCGCCATGGCACGCTTGAGGCAATCGCCGAGGTGCCGGAAGGCGTATACAAGAACGTCCTGAAGATGGACGGCTACGAAAATGAGCTGGTGATGCAAGCGACACTCACCGTCAGCAAGTCGGGCATGCATGTGGATTTCACCGGCACTTCAGGCTGTTCGCGCAAAGGCATAAACGTGCCGCTCAACTATGCCACCGCCTATACCGTATTCGCGCTGCGCTGCATCGTTGGTCCGGATATCCCCAATAATGCCGGGTCGCTGGAACCGTTTACCGTGGACGGCCCTAAGGGTTGCATTCTAAACGCCCAACGTCCGGTTCCAGTGGCGATGCGGCACACGCTGGGTCAGGTCACCCCCGATCTTGTGCTGGGTTGTCTGCATCAGGCCTTACCCGACGCGGTCCCGGCTGAGGGTGCAAGCTGCATGTTTGACCTGCCCATGCGTCACGCTCCCGAAGTTGCCCGCGACGGTGGCCGCGAGTTTGCGATTGAGCCGGTTCATAATGGCGGCACCGGCGCGCGGCCTCATGCGGATGGGCTGTCAGCCACCGCCTACCCCTCGGGGGTGTTTGGCAGTCAAGTCGAGATTACCGAGAGTGTGGCACCGGTGACCATCTGGCGACGTGAACTGCGCCCCGATTCTGGCGGCGCGGGCAAGTATCGCGGCGGTCTCGGGCAGCGGATCGAGATGACCTCGTCCAATGACGCGCCGTTCATCGTATTCCTATCGGTTGAACGGCTGAAGTTTCCCGCCCTTGGCCGCATGGGCGGGCAGCCCGGCGCGCCAGGACGCATCCGTTTCCGCGACGGCGACAACGACCTCCCGGGCAAGGGAGAGCTACGCGTCGAAGGCGGCGATTACCTGATCTTCGACACCCCCGGCGGTGGCGGGTTCGGCGCCCCTACTGACCGTGACCCCGATGCGCTGGCGCTGGACCTCAAACGCGGTCTGGTCACCGCTGAGGGTGCCAAAGCCTATGGAGGTGACGCATGATCCGCCCGGTTCCCCATGTGGATGCGATGACGGCCTATGCGCTGGCTGATCTGGGTGGCGCGGGCGTCATCTCACTGGCCCAGAACGAAAGCGCCTTTGCCGCAAGCCCTAACGCAATCGCAGCTGGGCAAGCGGCAATGACCGATCTGCCGCTATATCCCGACCCGGAATGGCCCGATCTGCGTGCTGCAATTGCAGATGTGCACGGGCTGGACCCGGCACGGATACTGTGCGGCGCAGGCTCGATGGAGTTAATCGGTTGCCTGATCCGGGCCTATGCAGGCCTCGGTGACCAGGTACTGGGCACAGATTTCGGATACGCGTTTGTGTCCACGGCAGCGGCGCAGGTGCAGGCTGATTACGTCAAGGCCCGCGAGCTCGACTTGACCGTCTCCGTCGACGGCATCCTGGCCACGGTGATGCCCGAGACCCGGATCGTCTTTATTTGCAATCCCGGCAACCCGACCGGCACTTTGATCCCCAATTCCGAGGTTCTGCGACTGCGGGACGGATTGCCTAAAGATATTCTGCTGGTCGTGGATCAGGCCTATGCCGAGTTTTCCGATGATGCCCATGACCCCACCGAAATATTCGCCCTGACAAACCGCGGCGATACCGTGGTCATGCGTACATTCTCCAAGGCCTACGGTATGGCAGGCGCGCGCGTTGGATGGGGCTACTTCCCAACCGAAATCTCGGGTGTGATGCGCAAGCTTCTAAATCCCAACAACATCTCGATTGCCTCACAGACCGCCGCCGCCGCCGCCATGCGGGATCAGGCGCATATGCAAAATGTGGTCAAACGGACCGCCGAAATCCGCGACAAGTTTACTGAAGACTGCCGCGCAATGGGCCTGAACGTCCCGGAAAGTAACACCAACTTTGTTCTGCTGCGCTTTGCCTCGGATGAAGAGGCGCAACGTGCGGATGCGGCCCTGCGGGCCGAAAATCTGATGATGCGCGGCATGGGTGGCTATGGCCTCAACGACTGCCTACGCGCCACGATCTGTGAGGTATCGGTCATGGATCGCTGCCTGAAGGTGCTGAAAGGGGTGTTATCATGAGCTACGAAACCCGCCGGCGGGCCAAAATCGGCGTCCTGGTGCCTTTCACCAACACCAATCTGGAACCGGATATGGAGTTGATGCGGTCGCCGGATACTACCATCCATTTTCAACGCATAGGCGGCTATAACGTGGATCAGATCCCCGGCACGGAACAAATGGCTGGGCTGGGTGCTTCGGATATCAGCCATGATCTGCGAATGATCTCAGGCGTGCGCCCCGATGTTGTGCTTTATGGCTGCACCTCGGCCACTTTGACCCATGGACCATCCTTTGACGCCGACTTGGCACGCGAAATCAAAGAGGTATCGGGTGCCTTGTCCTTCACGGCGGCAGGGGCACTTGTGGCCGCGATTCAGGCGCTTGGTGTGACCAAGATCGGTTTCTCTTCGCCCTATCTGGGGGAGATCAACTTGCAGGCAGTGGAGTTTCTAGCGCAAAACCAGATCGCAACCGTCAAATGTGCCGATGTAGGTCGCGAGCTGGGCAACTATGGGCAAGGCGAGCTGACCCCGGACGAAGTGTTCGATCTGGCCTGTCAGGCCGATCACCCCGATGCGCGTGCAATCGTTCTCAGCTGCACCGACATGCGATCAGTCGAAGCTGTTGAACGCATCGAGGTTGCGCTGGATAAACCAGTAGTCACCTCAAATCAGGCGATGATATTTTCGGTGATGCGTGCGTTGAAACTGCCGCGTCGAGGCAACGAGCCGGGCCGGTTGTTTGATCTGCTGTAGGTTGGCATGGACACAGAGTTACGCTCGCTAGGTGGAGGCGCCACTTTGGCTCTGTTACAAGCCTTAGGCCATTGACCATTGCGGCGTCAGCGCCGGTGCGGCGAACGGAAAAATCCAGTTGCAAATTGGTTCGTGACTTCTTCCCGATCACGATAAGACACGTCGTAAGTCAATTTCCTACCTCCATAGAACCTCCGCTAGAGGAGAGATCGGAGTGCGTCCGAATATCCCTCGGCGGCCCTTAGCGGGTTGCCGGGGGATCTGCGCTTTGCTTTCTCTTTGCTTAAATGGGCATTTTTCGGAGCTGTCGGAACAACCACGTTAGGTGACGGAATAGAATGCCGAAAAAAATATCAGTTCAGTAGGCACTTAAAGGGCTAAATTAGGTGATCGGCATGGTCTCTGCTTACAGAGCTTCTTATGAAACACAATATTATTGATTTAGTTCAGTAAATCTCCCTAACTAGAATTCGTTGGTCAGCCCTACTTCAATCGTAGTTTCATCATAACTGAATGCGTCAATTCCACTTTTCACCCGATTGTAACTGCCCTCAACGTACGGGATCAGCCCGTTCCCTAATATTGTGTCACGCTTTTCAATTCTGAGACGCAGGCCATACTGATCTTCGTCAGGATTGCCGAAGAAAAGTGGGTTGGTCTCAGAGAACGATTTGACCGCAAAATAGACCTGAGGTTCAATGACAAATCCAGCACCGGCGTCAAACGAGCCAAAAGCCTCCAGACCTGCGATGTCAAAAGTATCAATGTCGCGATCGGTTGATTTGGTTTCAGCAAAGATTGCAATTCCAACAGTGTTTCGCCCCAAAAATGAACGCCGTACCCCAAATCTCGCATTCACTGTGTGCCCACTGAAGGTATCATCGAATTTATTGTTCAATTTAAACCCTGAAATCGAACCAAACACCGAAACGGCTTGCGAGTTTCTGGTCTCGAACGCAGTCTCTAAACCCAACCTGTCCTCAAAGTGTTCATCGGCAATGAAGCGTGTCGAGACTACTGGGCTAAAAACAACTGTTGTACGTGGAAAAACCAAGCGGGCTCCGCCTCGCGCACCCAAAGTCACGTCGCGAAACGATTTCTCATTTGAAATATCTCCAAATGAGAACACCTCTGCGAAGCCAATTACCCGACGATCTTTTGTTGAAAGCCTGTTCAGACTTTTGCGCCACAACGCTGATACAGAATATCCGACACCATATGTAGTCTTGCTGGAGCGATCTAAAGTTGCTGGTATAGGTATCCCGAAGAAGTCTAATTCAATCTGGTCTGTGTCGTAGTTTCGCGTAGAACCCAATTTTTTTAACCCAAACTCAAAATCCAACTCAAACCCTCGCCGCGCATCAATTTCTGCAATAAAATTTAGAACTTTTTGTCGAACAGGCTCCGGAATATCACCCGACAGCACCTTAAAAAACTCGGACCGCGAACGGTTCCATTGTTCGCTTAGGAAATAAGCCAGCGCCAACTCCAAGCGCACACGTGTAAGGTTAGGATCTTCCGCAAGAATGCTAAGGTATATTGCAATTGCTGTACTGTAGTCACCGCGGCTAGTGGCGGCGAGCCCCGATTTGAACCTGGCATCGGTGGCGGCCGGATCGGTGGTTGATGCATTCGCTCCACTGGGAACCACGCAAAAGGTTAGAAAAAAGACTACGATCAACCGCAAAAAAGTCATCGCGACCCCACTGGATTATTGTTTTCTTCTGCGATCTGAATGACTCTGTGCACGCCTTTTGGGAACGGTGCGTGAAGTGTCACATATGCCTAATGACTATTCGCAACGGAGTAGTATTGCGTTGGCCGCAATTCAGCTCTTTGCTCAATTTCCGCCGAACGCTCCCATATGCCAGACTCCACCCGGACCGGAAGTTGAATACGTGCCTCCAACTTCGTTGGCAGACGGACCATAAAACTGCCCTTGTGCAGAGCCAGATGTACCCGTTCCCGTCACAGTTGCCGTGAACCCTGAGCCGCTAACCGTGCCTGAACCGCTAAAATCCAGTTCCGGTGCACTGCTCGTTGCGGCTGTGTTGAGATTTACAGCTGCCGTGTTCGCACTATCGATGCTTGCAGTGTTGAAATCCGTGGATACTGTGACCGTGGATACTGTTTGGTATGGCTGGCCATCTGCACGACGAGCCACTCCCAATCCGACGCCCTGATATGTTGCGCTGACTCCAACAGGAACGTCAGTAGCTTCTGTTTTAAGCCCATAACTTCCTGCACCAACGGTTCCTGCGCCTGTGCCGGCCCCTGTCACCCATGCACCATAGGTCTGGTATTCATAACCAGCTTGTCCGGGATTGATAAACGTCGCGGAATCTTGACCATCAGCTGTTACATAGCCTGTAACAAATGGAGCATCGATCCTGGTGTCGCCGTTTCTCGTATCAAATGAAACGGACGATCCAGGTGCGCTAGCTGTCAATGCAACTGGCGTTCCGTTTCTGGTGACTACGCGGGTGGTGCTTTGTGACGGTCCAGATGGGTTAGTTATTACCACTTCCCCAGTAGTGGGGTCGGCAACGTAGTTCGCCGTAACAGCCTGACCGTCTATGTCAGTCGTTCCATTATCGGGAATGTTTGAAAAACCGTTAAACGGCTTAACGGTTGCCCCTGAGTCAATGCTTTCGCTGCCCAAACAAGCCGTCAAGGCCGTGCAAGCCAATGCTCCAGAAATAGTGCGAAATATGAATAGATCAGCCATCTCTTCCTCCCAAAAGAAACTCCGAAAGTACCTCAATATATATTTTTATTCGAATGTATCGTTGACATAGATCAAGGGGGGTAGCTGCATCTCACGGTACGATGAGAAAAGAACTTGGTGGGGGGAAAGCAAATGAAGACTATTACTTTGAAGTTGATTGCAGCGTTGAGTTTAGCTGCGTTGCTTGGCGCTTGCTCAAGCACGTGGGAAGAAGATGGGATCAACAACTCTGGAATCACGGCGGCAGCGGGTGCGACTAGAACAGCGGACCAGATAGAGTTGTTTAGCGGCAAAACGGCCTCTCAGGAATATACCGTGATCCAAGAAATAAAAGTGGCAGTAAATAAAACTACAGTGTTCAATGAAGATCCGACCGTCACGCAAGTTTAGGCTCGGCTGCGACAGAGCGCGGCTGGGTTGGGCGGGGATGCAGTTGTCAACGTAGTCATATCTCAAGTCCAAGTACGTGCAATGAGTTGGGGAGGTCGCATCGGCGAAGGTACAGTTGTTAAGTACAAATAACTTTGTGTTGTGTCGGTTCACCTATCATGGGGTTGTGCTTATACCGCAGTCAGAAACGCCCTGTACTCACCCTCGAAATGCCCCCGAAACCGCCCCAGTTCTGGTCATCGCTTGGAAAAGCCTATTGGTTTCATCGGACGGCAAGGATTCCTACCACCCCAGCCAGATCATCAGAACATGGAACGACAGCAGGCGCTTGGGGCTAAACCCTCTGAGAAATGCCCCCGTTTATGCCCCAGTGGTTACGGGGGTTGAGGGTGGGCCCTCATAGGCCGTTGAAGGCCCATGCCACAGGTCATGGCAGGTCGCGATCGACCCCGTTCGCCCAGAAGTCCCAGTCGTCGCGCTTGTTATCCGCCGCCGACCCCTCAATCAGACGAATCCGCAAATCCTCGGATGCACGTAAGTTTCCAATTGCGCTCTGAACGCTCGAGACGATGTCAATCCAAACATATCATTCGGCGCACCTCAGTCTTGTCCAACTTGATTCACCCCAATCAGCTTCCGCAGATCTAAGAAATAGAGGCAATTCCACGGCAAAATCATACAGCGTTGACCGAAGAGACGTTGTCATGGGCTGACCGTTGTTTTCTGCTAACTCAAACAAGTTACCAGCGAAATTCGTATATCTGAGCGAAATACACTCCGGCTGCAGGACACCCTTAGGTTCGGCAGTCAAAAGCGTCTGAACAATAAAGTCCAAATTTCCAGAACCTGCACCAGAGTCGGCCGGAACTAGGTTAAACGAGGTGCGAATAACAAGATTGGAAGTTTGTGCACCTTGTGGGCAGCTTGATCTGCTTGAACTGGTTGTGAAACACGGCGGCACGCCATCGAAAAGTCCAGTACTCAAAGAATTGGAAAGTGTCGCTTCGAATGCTCGTTCAAACTTTGATGGTTGGTATGCCCGGTTCAGTGTATCTAATGCACGTACAATTTCCTCACGCGATCGCGACGTTCCACTCGCGGCACCATAGATTCCTCCTGCAGTGGCAAACACAGGAACTAATGCGACACCGAGAGCCAGTCCGAATGGGTCTGCTGAGGAAAGCCCCGCCTCCAAAGCACCTCCGGCGCCTGCGCCAATACCAGAAACAGCACCTTCGCCTCGCGTATAAGCGGTGCTACGGACATCTCCGTCTACGATCCGCACGGACAAGTTTATCGTTGAACGCGATGCTAAATTGGCAGTGTATATGTCTGGAAGGGAGGGCGCGCACGCAGAGAGAAGCGAGCAAGTAGCTACGCATAGCGCTTTAAGTCTTTTTCTGTCGCTTCTCTTCATCTCAACTGGTGTATCGATCTGCAAGTTTCCGTGGGCCTCATGGGCAGCAGACGACGGTCCAATTTCACCAATGCGGAGCATTGAAACTTCAGCCCCTTCCTTTTTGCAGAACTCCGAAAGTGCTTAAATATATCTCAAAATCAGAATGTAACTTTTGATTTGCATCAAGAGGAAGTGCATAATTGAACTCATTCGGAGTAAATTCTCCAGCGCTCGCGGGATGGAGTACACCGTATGCGCCCGGATAGTCTGATTGAGGGGTCAGCGGCGGATAACAAGCGCGACGACTGGGACTTCTGGGCGAACGGGGTCGATCGCGACCTGCTATGACCTGTGGCATGGGCCTTCAACGACCTATGAGGGCCCATCCTCAACACCCGTAACACCTGAAACCACTGGGGCATAAACGGGGGCATTTCTCGGAGGGTTTAGCCCCAAGCGCCTGCTGTCGTTCCATGTTCTGATGATCTGGCTGGGGTGGTAGGAATCCTTGCCAACCGATGATTGTAATCAGCTTTTTGGCGAAGCCCGAGAAACTGGGGCGGTTTCGGGGGCATTTTGGCCGATAGAGGGGCC
>NZ_JBQFMR010000018.1:0-34885 GCF_056531925.1 Ruegeria sp. J8 | reverse complement strand
CCGTCATCCCCAAATGATCACGCAAAAAGCCAGACAATAACGTCCGTCCCTCAACTTCACCGCTCACAGCTACGCCGTTCACAGTCATCGAAATCTTCATCAGATTTTCCTCCCTTAAATTTTCGGGTCAACCACCGAACAGGCGCTTGAACCAACCTTTTTTCTCTTCCGGCGGCTCTGCCTGTGCTGGCTCAACCGACGTTTCTGGCTCAGCAGGGGCCGCGGCCGGTTCGGGCGCAGCCTCGGCAGGCGCGGGCCGAGGGTCTTCCTCGACCACATTCTGGAAATTCTCAAAGAACTGGTCGGCCATTTTCTTGGCCACGCCATCAATGACCCGCCCCCCTAGCTGAGCCAGCTTGCCGCCCACGCGCGCATCGACATTATAGGCCAGCAACGTCCCCTCCGGCGCATCCGACAAGGTGACTTCTGCTGCACCCTTGGCAAACCCGGCGGCCCCGCCTTTGCCTTCCCCAGATAGCTTGACGCTTTCCTGATCCACCATGTCCGACAGGGTCACTTCACCTTTGAACGTCGCCTTTACGGGCCCGACCTTCTGCACCACGGTCGCGGCAAACCCATTTTCGGCTGTCCCCGACATCTCTTTGCAGCCGGGGACACATTCTTTCAGAATGTCGGCCGATAGCAGTGCCTCCCAGACTTTGGAACGTGGGGCCGCAATGACGCGGCTGTCATGTAGTTCCATGTCACTCCCTCCAGTATTTTCGGTTAAGCTACGCGGTGATCTGCCCGGTGCCTATAAGACCTTGGGTGTAGTCACCGCAGTTTCGGCGGTGCATGCGTCAGGCCGTACGCGGCGAATATCTGCTCGATCCGGCCATCCTGAAGTGCTGCATAAATCGCATCGTCCACTGCATAGCTGAGGCCGCGATAGGCGAAATGAACCGCAACGCCACTGGTCCAGCTGCTGACGGCAAAACCGGGCAAGGGCGGCGTGTGCAGATCCAATTCGGGCGTCAAACCGGCTTCGAGCTGAGCGCGTGGGCCCATTGCCGCCATGGTGTCACCTGCCGCCAAGGCCTCCATCGCAAGACCCGCTGTGGGAAAGCGGTGCACATTCTGCGCAAGCTGGCCGCCTGGAAAGGCAGACAGGTAGAAATCAGCAATCGAGTCATTTTCCACCGCGACCGTATCAAAGCGGAAATAGGCCGGAACGGGCGGGTCTTCGGGGTATTCATCCTTGCGATAGGCAATCGCGATTTCTTCATCGTGATACTGACCGGTGAAAACCACTTGTTCTACCCGACAGGCGAATTCACTGTCATAGGGGACGTGTAGCATCACATTGGCGACACGTCCGTTGATCAAAGGGCCTTTCCAGACCCAGTTGCGTAGGTCGGCTTCAAGATTTTCTCCTGCGGCGACCAGATTGAACCGAGCTTCGACACCCAGATCTTCGGCAATCAACTTGCCGATTTCTATATCGACGCCCTGAATCCTGCCGTCTTCCTCGAACGACCACGGGGCGAAATCCTCATAGGCTGCGAACTCAATATAACCGCGCTCGATAATGGTATCGAGGTCGGCTCCCACGATGTCACGGCTGGCGTTTTGCGGTTTGGGTTGGGGCACATGATCTTCACACCTGGCCATTGCTTGCCCAGTGGTCAGGGCCGCAGCCAACAGGGAGAAAACAAAAAAGCGTCCGATCATGTGCCCCACTCTGCCGATCTATTGCGCGGCAGACAAGCCGATGGTCAGCTGTTCCGCTGCCTCGGCAAAGTTCGGGCTGTCCCCCGAAATCAAAACAGCGGCGCGCAGGGCGACGCTATCGGCCACGGGCGCGCCCGAGCCGGTCTCAATCGTTCCCGCAATCTCGCTGAGTTCAGATTGTAGCGCGGCTGCGTCTCCGTCGCCGCCGTTGGCCATCGCGGCCAGCAGATCACGGATCTCCTTCAGCCGGTCGGAATGATCGTCCAAAGCCCCGTCATCGGGACGGGTTTCTATATATGTGCGGATGGCCCACGCGGCCTTCTGGCCCAAAAGCTCGCCAAAGGCGGGCATCTTGGTGATCCCGTTCTGAGTGTAACCTTCGCGGAACCGCTCGGCATACCATTCATCGCCATATTCTTCGGCCTCAAGATACCTCAGATCAGGGGCCAACCCGCCCGAGACAACACCCAAACCATGGCATCGCGCGCAGTTCTGGTTATAGCCGGAATCACCAATTTCAATCGCCGCCTGCCAGACCTCTTCTCCCTTGTCGCGGTAAGGGTTCTCGATCAGCCACTCATCGCCCACATCGGGCAGAGCGTCAGTATTGACGGGCTGCGGGGCGACATCGCCATGGGCCAGCGCCATGCCGCCAGCCATGACGGCGCCTAGCATTACGCTATAAAAACCTGGACGCATCTTATCCTCCTCTACGACGCTTTCCCCGGTCATAGCTTAGCAGAATTCAGCATGGAATTAGACCTTGGTTGCACATTGGGGGGTAGCTGCGACTAAGGTCTAATGGTCCCGAAAGGGATGAGCAGATTTTATCAAATTGCTAGGGAGGAGGCGTCGACATGAAAACCTATTTGCGCGCCTTGATCGCTTCGGTTCTGCTGCCGGTCGCAGCTTTTGCCGAGGTTGAGGTTTCGGTCACATATTTGCAGATGCAGGCACCGCGGCCTCCGGTTTTATCCAACCTTGATCCGATTCCGGACGATCTGGGCGTGGCAGGGGCCGAGCTGGCCTTGACCGATAATCTGACAACCGCGAAATTCCTGGGGCACAAATACAATCTGTCCGTCACATCCGTTCCCGAAAGTGGCGATTGGCTGACCGCAGCCCGTCAGGCTTTGGCGGATAGCCCTTTTCTAATCCTCGATGCGCCTGCACAAGCGCAACTGGACGTTGCTGACCTGCCTGAGGCGGCGAACGCTATTCTGCTAAACGCATCCGCGTCTGATCTGAATGTGCGAGACCAGAATTGCCGCGCCAATCTGCTGCATACTTTGCCGTCGAACATGATGCGCACCGATGCGCTGGTTCAATTTCTGGTCAAACGCCGCTGGGACGAGTTGGTGATGATCACCGGCGTCCATCCCGGTGATCAGGCCTTTGCACAGTCTCTCAAACGTTCGCTGGAAAAATTCCGTCTGGAGCTGAGCGCCGAAAAGACATGGGAATTCGACGCCGACCTGCGCCGCAACGCCGCCCAAGAGGTGCCGCTGTTTACACAGGAATTCGGTGACTATGACATCCTGCTGGTCGCCGATGAATTGGACGATTTCGGCCGGTATATCGAATTCAACACATGGCAGGCCCGCCCCGTGGCAGGGTCCGACGGACTGCAACCTGTAACGTGGTCGCGTGTGGTGGAACAATGGGGCGCGGTCCAGATGCAAAACCGGTTCACCGAACAGACCGGCCGCAGCATGATGCCAAAGGATTATGCAGCATGGGCCGCCTACCGGACTTTGGGCGAGGCAGTGACACGCACGCAATCCAGTGACCCGACCGTTTTGCTCGACTACATCCTGTCGGACGATTTCGAACTGGCCGGGTTCAAGGGCAGGGCGATGAATTTCCGGTCCTGGAACGGGCAGTTGCGGCAACCGATCCCATTGGTCACCGACCGCGCCGTCGTTGCGATGGCGCCGCTGGAGGGGTTCTTGCACCAGCGCACGGAACTCGACACGTTGGGACTAGACGAGGGCGAAAGCCAGTGTCAGGCATTCAGGGAGTAACTGGGATGAGATTGACAGCACTTCTGGCGGCGACCGCCCTCTGCGCACCGGCGGCCGCGGACGAAATGTGGATCAGCAATGAAAAGGACGACACGCTGAGCGTGATCGACATCCAGACGCTCGAGGTGATCCGTACGATAGAAACCGGCGAACGCCCACGCGGGATCACCTTTTCCAAGGATTTCTCGGTGCTGTATATCTGCGCCTCGGACAGCGACGCGGTGCAGGTGATGGACCCGGAAACGGGCGAGATCCTACACGATCTGCCCTCGGGCGAGGACCCCGAGCAATTTGTGCTGCACCCCAATGATCGCCATCTTTATATCGCTAACGAAGACGACGCGATCACCACCGTAGTCGATACGGAATCGCGCACCGTAATTGCTCAGATCGACGTCGGGATTGAGCCCGAAGGGATGGCTGTGTCCCCCGATGGCAAGATCGCCATCACCACGTCCGAGACCACCAACATGGCTCATTGGATCGACACCGAAACGCAAGAGCTGTTCGCCAACACTCTGGTCGATTCCCGCCCGCGCCACGCGGAATTCCTGAAGGATGGGACCGAGCTTTGGGTCAGCTCGGAAATCGGCGGTACCATCACGGTGTTCGACGTGGAAACACAGACCGAAAAGGCCAAGATCGAGTTCGAGGTCGAAGGTGTCCACCCCGACCGGGTGCAACCCGTGGGGTTTGAACTGTCCAACGGGGATGAGACCGCCTTTGTCGCGCTGGGACCGTCGAACCATGTGGCGGCCGTGAATGCCGAAACCTATGAGGTTGAAGACTACATCCTTGTGGGGCGTCGCGTCTGGCACATGGATTTCAACGCCGACAAATCGCTGCTGTTCACCACAAACGGCGTATCCGGCGATGTGACCGTGATCGACGTGGCGAAACGCGAACCCATCAAGACAATCAAGGTCGGACGCTTCCCCTGGGGCGCGGCCTTCCGTCCGACCAACTGAAAGAATTTCGAGGAGACTTAAGAGATGAAGCAAGTGATATGCGTGGCCGCGATGATGGCTATGGCTTTGCCAGCTGCGGCTTTGGCCGATGATGACGATGACGGATTTGGTCTGGCCGGAATTTTGTCGGCGAAGAACAAAGAAGACCTGCCGCCGATCACTCTGTCCGCCGGTGTGCCTCTGGCCGAGGCCTCGTGGGTGCTGAAATCCGGCATGTATTACGAGTTCGAGATTCAGGGCGATGGCAGTCAGGAACTGGCTTTGGTTGGTCCTGAATTCTTCCGCGCGATCTGGGTTGATGAAATCGTCGTCGAAGGACTGGAAATCCGCCCTCTGGGGCTGGACTCGGTCGAATTCGATGAAGCTGGTGAGATGGAAATAGGCTTTGTCGCGATCAAGCCGGGCAGCTACTATCTGAAAGTGCCGGGCAGCACCGGCGAAACACAGCGGCTGGAGATTACCATTCAGTGACAGGGCTTTCAGTCCGAAATGTCAGCTACGCCTATGGCGAGAAACGCGCGCTTGATGATGTGAGCTTTCATGTCCCCCAGGGCGCGTTTTGTGCGTTGCTGGGACCGAACGGAGCAGGGAAGTCGACCCTGTTTTCTCTTCTGACACGGTTGTTTACCACGGCGCAGGGCGTGATCGAGGTTGCAGGGTTCGACATCTCAAAACAGCCCCGTCAGGCGCTGGCTCAGATTGGCGTGGTGTTTCAACAACCTACGTTGGACCTGGATCTGACGGTGCACCGCAACCTCAGTTATTTCGCCGCTTTGCACGGGTTGGCGGGGCGCGATGCCGAAACGCGGATCTCAGCCGCGCTTGACCGGCTGGACATGGCCGAACGCGCGGCCGAACGCACCCGCGACCTGAATGGCGGGCACCGTCGAAGGCTGGAAATCGCACGCAGCCTAATCCATTCCCCCTCGGTTCTTCTGCTGGACGAGCCAACTGTTGGACTGGATGCGGCCGCCCGAAAAGCCATCACGCAGCATGTCCATGCGCTGTCGCAGCAGGACGGGCTGACCGTGCTCTGGGCGACGCATTTGACCGACGAGATCGAGCCGGATGACCACGTCGCCATCCTTCATCGTGGCAAGCTGCTGAAACAGGAACTGTGCAGCGACCTGACCAGCGGACAACCTTTGCAACACGTCTTTCTGTCCATGACAGGGGCCACGGCATGACCGGCACGCTGATTGCCCTGCGCGCCATTCTGATACGCGAGGCACTACGCTTTGTTCGTCAGCGCGGCCGATTTGTCGCCGCGCTGGTGCGCCCTCTGGTCTGGCTGATTGTCTTTGCCGCCGGATTTCGCGCGGCATTGGGCCTGTCTATCACGCCACCCTATCAGACCTATATCACATATGAGATTTACATCGTGCCCGGCCTGTGCGGTATGATCATGCTGTTCAACGGGATGCAAAGCTCTCTCAGTCTTGTCTATGACCGCGAGATGGGCTCCATGCGCTTGCTGCTGACCAGCCCTTTGCCCCGCTGGTGGCTTTTGTTTTGCCGCTTGCTGGCCAGCACGACGATCTCGATCCTGCAGGTCTATACCTTTCTTGCGGTCGCCGCGGTTTACGGCATCGATATGCCAATCATTGGTTATCTGCTGGTGTTCCCGGCACTGATCGTGGCGGGGCTGATGCTCGGCGCGTTGGGGTTGGCGCTGTCCTCGGCCATCAAGCAGCTTGAAAATTTCGCGGGGGTTATGAACTTTGTCATCTTCCCGATGTTCTTCCTGTCCTCGGCGCTTTACCCGCTGTGGAAGATGGCCGAAAGCTCGGCCCTGTTGCGCGATATCTGCGCGTTCAACCCTTTCACCCACGCGGTCGAGTTGATCCGTTTTGCGCTCTACGGGCAATTCAACGCCGCAGCCCTCGGATGGACGATTCTAGCCGGGTTTATTTTCCTGGGACTTGCGCTTCGGGGATATGATCCGGCGCGGGGAGTGAAGAAACCCCGCGGGTAGAGCCTCTACGACCATGGCAGACGTGAAATCGCGCGAGTGTTGAGGTAGACTACCCCAAAACCAGAGGGCTCGACCATGATCCGTATCGCTGCACTGTCCCTGTTCATAGCGTCCGCCGCCTCGGCCCAAACGGTCGAGGATGAGTTCGGCACGCTCAACCCGCAGGACACAGGATGGGGCAAGGTCATGAGCAATATCGACAACGGTATCACCGACATGACCACCTGCGCGTCGGGCTACTACATGACCAAGTCAGGGCGGCATGATCTGGCGCGTACTTTGTTCAGAACCTGCGCCGAGGCGGGCTATACCGGAGCCATGACATGGATGGGTCAGTTGGACAATAACGGTCTAGCGGGTCCCTATGACCCGGACGCAGCCGCCGCATGGGACAAACGCGCCGCCGATCTGGGCGATCCGGTTGGAAAGTTCAACTATGGCCTCAACCTGCTGCGCGGGCACGGTGTGGCGCAGAATCAGGAACTGGGACGCGCCTATGTCGATGAAGCCGCGCGGGAAGGGCTGAAAATCGCCAAACGGCTGCAAGAATCGGGCTATGATCCGAACGAGGTCACACCCGACGCGGATGAATGGAAATACGCGCCCCTGTTCTGAAAAGCGCAATATCCCCACATTTCTACGACCAAAGGATGAGGGTGCGCCTTCAGTTTCTTGATGTACGTCAAGCCCTTGCCCCCAGCGGAATTCGTATCATTCGAAAAACGTTTGGAGGACCCTATGAAACACCTCGCCTTGTCACTTGGCCTCGTCGCTTACGCCATCTCGGCCCAACCCGCGCTGGCTCAATCCACCTTCGACCGCATCAAGGTTGACGCCGGTGAAGATCTGTTTTTCTCGGAATGTCGACGTTGTCACGCGCCGGATGCCACGGATCCAAGCTATGGGCCTCAGTTGGACGGGATCGTAGGGCGCAAGGCAGGAACCGTTGACGGCTATGACTATTCAGACGCGCTTGCAGGTTCCGGTATCGTCTGGACGCCCGCAGCACTGCGCGCATGGATGGAGGACAATGACGGTTTCATGCCCGGCACCAAGATGCGCCATGTGGGTATCGAAGACCGAACGATTCAGGATTTTATTCTGGCTTACCTGAGCAGCCTTTCCGCGCAATAAGCCTATTCAATCACGATACCTGGCAACCAGTGGCTGTCAGGGTCGGATTCGTGGATGTCATCATGCTTTATCGGTCTGAGGTTCCCGGCCTCGGGCGGTGCAGACAACACGTCCATGTCCATTTCGTGCAATTGCCCAACAAGATGGTCGCCGTCCGCGTTCAAGCGGTAGTAAATGCCGTTCCACATGTTGATACCGTATTCGGTCGCGCCCTTATGGATGAACAAAAGATCATATTCCAGATCGGTCAGATCCTCTGCGGAAACATACCGCTGCAACTCGTAGGGGTAGGGGACATGGCACCAGTGTTTGTCCGGGCCTTCCAAGCACTTAAACGGGCGCATTGACAAGAAATGTTCGGAAAACACCTCGTCATTGAATTCGAGATCGTAGATCGTTGTCTCGCCATTTGGCGAGAATTTTACGTACCCTATCAGTATTCTATGCCCAGCATCATCAACGAGAAAAATCTCTTTCTGCCCGGTTAACGGTTTGGCCACCGAAGGTAGGGCCGAAGCAAGGCCAAGCAGCAAAATGCTTGAAAAAAGCCGTCGCATTGTATCCTCCCTTCAGAAAAAGTTGGGTCACACTAGTTGAAATCGTCCGCTCAAGCCCTACGACCATTGTGCAATTTCACCGAAGGACTCTCCCGCGAATAATACTCTCGCCAACAATCCCGACGTGTCGGAGATTCGGCACGGAGGAAAGACATAAGTCTAGGGAGGACACCGATGAGCCGGTTTATCATGGCGGCAGTTGCAAGTGTGATTGCAACGGGCGCGGCCTATGCAGAAGTTACCGAAGACGATCTGGCGAACGACCAAACGATCACCACGCAGATCGTGACCAATGGCATGGGGCGGCACTTGCAGCGCTACAGCCCGCTGGACATGCTGAACAAGGACAACGTCGATAACCTGCTGCCCGCCTGGGCCTTCAGTCTTGGCGGTGAAAAGCAGCGCGGTCAGGAAACCCAGCCGCTGATCTACGACGGTATGATGTATATCACCGGATCCTACTCGCGCCTCTATGCGATTGATCTGAAGACCGGTAAAGAAGTCTGGCAATACGACGCGCGTCTGCCCGAAGGCATTCTGCCCTGCTGTGACGTGGTCAACCGTGGTGCGGCCATCTATGGCGACATGGTCATCTTTGGCACGCTGGACGCACGGATCGTGGCGCTGAACAAGGACACGGGCGATGTTGTCTGGCGCGACAAGATCGCCGACTACAAAGCGGGCTATTCCTATACAGCGGCTCCACTGATCGTCGACGGGCTGGTGATCACCGGCAATTCGGGTGGTGAGTTCGGCATCGTTGGCGCGGTTCAGGCGCGGGACGTCAATACCGGCGACCTAGTCTGGGAACGGCCGGTGATCGAAGGCCATATGGGCACGCTGAACGGCGAAGAAAGCACCATGACAGGTGAGCTGAACGCAACCTGGCCTGGCGACATGTGGAAAACCGGCGGCGGCGCGACGTGGCTGGGCGGCTCGTACGATGCCGACACCGACACGTTGGTCTTCGGCGCGGGCAACCCGGCCCCCTGGAACAGCTGGTTGCGCAATGCAGGGACCCCGACCGAAGGCAACAAGGGCGACAACCTCTATGCCGCCAGCCGCATCGGGATCGACCCCAAAACTGGCGACATCAAGTGGCACTTCCAGACCACGCCGCGCGAAGGCTGGGATTATGACGGCGTAAACGAAGTCGTCGCCTATACCGACCGCGAGGGCAATCAGCGCTATGCAACCGCCGACCGCAACGGGTACTTCTATGTGCTGAACCGTGAAGATGGCGGGTTCGTATCTGCCACGCCCTTCGTCAAGGATATCACATGGTCCTCCGGGGTGGATGAAACCGGTCGTCCGATCTTTGTCGAAGATAACCGCCCCGGTGATCCTGCAGCGGCAGCCGATGGTAAGAAAGGTGAAGTGATCTTTGCTTCGCCCTCGTTCCTGGGTGGCAAGAACTGGATGCCGATGGCGTTTTCGCAGAAAACCGGCAATTTCTATGTGCCTTCCAACGAATGGGGCATGGATATCTGGAACGAGCCGATCACCTACAAGAAAGGTGCCGCCTATCTGGGCGCGGGCTTTACCATCAAGCCGAACTACGAAGACCATATCGGCTCGCTCAAGGCCATTGACCCGGATACCGGCGAATGGAAGTGGGAATACAAGAACGACGCGCCGCTTTGGTCGGGCGTGATGACCACTGCTGGTGGTCTGGTGTTCTTCGGCACACCCGAGGGCGAGTTCATTGCTTTGGATGATGAAACCGGCGAAAAGCTATGGTCGTTCCAGACCGGTTCGGGCATCGTCGGTCAGCCTGTAACTTGGGAACAGGATGGCGAGCAATATGTCTCGGTCATCTCGGGTTGGGGCGGCGCGGTTCCGCTTTGGGGTGGTGAAGTGGCCAAAAAGGTCAACTACCTGAACCAGGGTGGCACTTTGTGGACCTTCCGTCTGCCGAAAGAGCTGGCCTCGGCAAACTGATACAAGGGTCTTTCGATCCAAGCGCGCGCCCCAAACGGGCGCGCGTTTTCTTATACGACTTTTCGCCAGTTTGCGGCATTCCATTCCCTTGCTACGCTTGGTTAAATTGGGCAACCCATTGCAAAGGCCAAGACCCATGCTTGCAAACCCTCAAGGGCAAAATGATTTCGAAAACGTCCTGATCGTCGATGATCACCCACTGTTTTGTGATGCGCTTTCGATGACGCTGCAAAGCGTTGCACATATTGGCGAGATCCACACCGCCGACCGGCTGGAAGACGCTCTGACCATGATTGCCGAAGGTCTGAAACCGGACGCGGTTATGCTTGACCTGAACCTGCCTGACGTGGATGGGTTGGACGGTCTGGTGCGCTTGAAAGCGGCAGCCAAAGCACCTGTGATCGTTGTGTCCTCTATGACGGACAATCGGGTCATCAGCCAAGTTATCCACGGGGGAGCCTCAGGCTACGTCCCAAAGCACAGCCAGCGCGATGTGTTCCGCACGGCCTTTGAAACGGTCCATTCCGGTGGTGTATTCCTGCCCGAAGGATGCGTGCTGATCGACGAAGAACAAGATGACGAACAAAGCGATGCAGTTGGGCGGCTGGCCACCTTGACCAATCAGCAATCCCGTATCCTGCAATTGATCTGCGAGGGCAAACTGAACAAGCAGATTGCGTATGACCTGTCCATCGCAGAGACGACCGTAAAAGCCCATGTGACTGCAATCATGCGGAAACTGGGGGTTCAAAGCCGGACACAGGCCGTTCTGATCGCCAAGAAAGCCTCGTTCGCCAGCGTCTTGCAAGAACAAGGCTAACCGTATTACGTTCGACTCTCGTCGCGCTTTAGGGAGGAGGCCCGATGGACCAAGCAGTCGGGTGGGCACCGGCCCGAACCCGTGCGCCAGGCATCGTCAAAACCGCATTTGTACACCGTGACACGCAAGACGCTGTTGCGCAGCTTGCGGCTGCGTTAGGGCCGGACACCCTGTCGCTTGTTGTCCTGTTTGTCAGCGGCAACGCGAATGCGACGCAGATCATTGCGCGGGCAGCGGACAGATTTGCACCGACACCGGTCGTAGGTTGCACAACCGCGGGCGAATTGGCAGGGGACGGCTATACCGAAGATCAGATCGTTGCCATCGGCCTGCCCGCAACGCATTTCGAGACGCGCACTATTCTAGTGCCCGATCTGAATGATTTTTCGGCCCCCGATATCATTCACGAGATGATCCGAAACCGTACAGAAATGGGCGAGGCCCGGCCAGAGTGGCCGCACGAGTTCACTTTCCTTCTGATCGACGGGCTATCAACCAAAGAGGACGCGCTGACTTCGGAACTGGCCCTTGGTTTGGGGCCTGTCCCCCTGTTTGGCGGATCCGCAGGGGATGGAACTCGGTTCGGTCATACGTACGTTCTGCATCAGGGCAGGGCTCATGAAAATGCCGCGATTCTGACCCAGGTACGCACGCGCTGTCCGATCAAAGTGTTCAAGACCGACCATCTTGTACCCACGTCCCAACGCATGGTTGTGACTGATGCCGACCCTTCCAAGAGGATTGTACGAGAAATCAACGCCGAACCTGCCGCCCGCGAGTATGCCAGAGTGCTGGGGAAGGACCCTGAACAGCTTGATACCTTTACCTTTGCAGCCCATCCGGTCGTTGTTCAAATCGGCGGCCAACATCACGTGCGCGCCATCCAACGTGTGGACGAAAATGGCGATCTGGTCTTTTTCTCGGCCATCGACGAAGGACTGGTTCTGACCCTTGCAGAACCGATGGACATGATCAGCCATCTTGGACAGGAAATTGGCGCCCTGACCCAATCCGCCCAGCCCGATGCGATTTTGGGCTGCGACTGCATCTTGCGCAGGCTGGAAGCACAGCAGAAACAGATGACCGGCGCGTTGTCGGAAATCCTGTCAGACAACAACGTGGTCGGCTTTTCAACCTATGGCGAACAATTCAACTCGATCCATGTCAACCAGACCCTGACCGGGGTTGCGATCTATCCGCCCGAGGATGACGGCCATGATTGAATCGCTGATCGACCCGCTTGACCCTCTGGAACGCCAAAACCAGAAACTGCTGAAGATCGCCGAAGCCCTGATGCGCCGGGTCGAGGAATCAACTGATGCCAGCGGGGCGGCCTATGCGCAATTCCAGCGCGCCGCCGTGCTGGAACAAGAAGTTCACGCCCGCACGCTGGATCTGGAACGCGCGCTGCAATTGCTCAACGAGTCGAACGCGCAGCTTGCACAGGCCAATCAGGAAACCGAGGCCGCGCGCGCCGACCTCGCCAACGCAATTGAGACGGTTCAAGAAGGGTTTGCACTGTTCAACCTCGAAGAAGAGCTGGTGCTATGCAACAGCCGCTTCGGGATGCACATGCCCGATATTCAGGCGCAATTGGTGCCGGGTCTCAGCTTTACCGAATATGTCGAGCTTGTCAGTCAATCCAGGTTCCTGTCCCTGCCCGAAACGCTTACGCCACAAGATTGGGCCAAACGGCGTATGTCGCGTCATACGGACGATCATGTAGTGTTTAACGTCCGGCTTAACGGCAATCGGTGGACGCAGGTTTCGGAACATCGGACGCCCGATGGCGGCACGGTCATCCTGCAAACTGACGTCACCGATATCATGCGCATCGAACGGCAAGAGAGAGACCGTATCCTTGACGACAAGGCCCGCCTGATCCGCGCCACGCTGGAGCATATCGACCAAGGCGTTTGCATCTTCGACAGCAAATTGCGCCTGATCGGATGGAACAATCGCGCCAGTGAACTGCTGGCCATCCCAAATGCGCAGTTTCAGATGGGCGTCCAGTTCAAAACCGTATTCGACCGCCTTAGCGCGACCATCCGGTTTGAAGGCGGCGTCAGCGATGCCGATCTGCTGGATTGGGTCAATCGAACTGCGGAACGGGCACCGCTGAAGTTTCAGATGCGCAGCGGGCGGTTCAAGATCCTTTCCGTGTTCGCGCAAGAGATGCCGGATCGGGGGTTCGTGATTTCCTTTACCGATGTCACGGCCGAGCACCAGTCGGCGCAAGCCCTGCACGAAGCCAAGACCCTGCTAGAGCACCGCGTCGCCGCGCGAACCGGGGAATTGGCCCACGCCTTGAAAGCGGCTGAGCGCGCTAATTCTTCAAAATCACGTTTTGTTGCTGCAGCGAGCCACGATCTGCTGCAACCGCTTTCAGCTGCCAAACTCTATGTCGCCACATTGGGCAGCGGGTTAAACGAAGACGACGCACGCAACGTGGCCGGAAAGGCCGAAAGCGCGCTCAACAGTGTCGAACATATCCTCGAGGCGCTTCTGGATATCTCGAAACTGGATTCCGGTCGTGCCACGGTGCACCAGACCACCTTCTCAATTAGCAATCTGCTGTCTCAGCTCGAAGACTCGTTTCGTCCTGTCGCCCAAGCCAAAGGGCTTGAATTGCGGTTCGTACATAGCAACGCTTTGATCCGCAGTGACGCAAGCTACCTGCGGCGCATCCTGCAAAACCTGCTGTCCAACGCGATCCGCTACACAGATGCAGGAAAGGTTCTAGTTGGATTGCGTAAACAGCAGGGCTCGGTTCGGATCGAGGTCTGGGACACAGGCGTCGGAATCGCATCCGACCAGCAAGAGATCGTCTTTCAGGAGTTCCAACGGCTCCATTCCGATGCCAGCGCAGCCGAGGGGATGGGCCTGGGGCTCGCCATAGTCGAGCGCGCCTGCGGACTGTTGAATCACCCCATTCAGTTACGATCCGAGCTGGGACTGGGAACGATGTTCTCGGTTGAGGTTCCTTTGGCGGATACCGCACCTCTAAAACCGCATGGCCATGTACTGCAACAGGTCGATGACTCGGTGACACTAACCAGCACTGTGGCTTTGTTGATCGAAAACGACGAGAACCTGCGCTCTGCACTGACCATGACGATGGAAACCTGGGGCACCCAAGTTCTGGAGTGCAGCAGCGAGGAACAAGCAGTTGGCCTGCTGCGCGAGATTGAAATTGTGCCCGACATCGTCATTGCCGACTATCAACTGGACCACGGTAAAAAGGGAACGGATGCGGTCGTAGCTTTACGGCACGAATTCGGTAACCTGCCAGCCTGTATCATTTCGGCCAACAGATCTTCTGAACTGACCGGATATTGCAAACGCGCAGGCGTCCCCTTGTTGCATAAACCGATCGACGTCCAACGGTTGAAATCTGTATTAGAGACCTTGTTGAAGAAAACGGAACTAGAATAGATTACCTGTAAGACATCTTATGTTAAATTTATGATCCCCCATAAAGCCAACAAGCAAGCCGTTGTTCAAATCTCCAACGGGACACTGACAGCGACCCTCGGTTCGATTGGTGCCTCGCTGATTGATTTACGTCTGGACGGCGTCGACCACCCCTTGGTTTTAGGTTGGAAAGCGCCGAGCGAATATCTGCGCAATGACCCATATCTTGGTTGCATTGTTGGGCGCTGCGCAAACCGGATATCCAACGGGCAATACGCTCTGAATGGAAAAACCTATTCAGTGGAACGCAATTTCCTGGGCAAACATTGCCTTCATGGCGGAAGTAAAGGCGCTGCCCGACAGAACTGGCGGCGGACCAACCAGACAGAGAATGCGGTGTCTTTCGAACTGGAAATACCTGAGAGAGACATGGGTTTTGGGGGCGCTTTGTCCGTCAAAGCTCACTATTCCATTACGTCACCCGCGACGTTGAACTTGGACATCCGGGCCATAGCAACGGGCGACACGATCTGCAATTTCACGCCGCATTGGTATTTCAACCTGAATGGCGACGGGGATATCGGGGACCATCTGTTGCGTGTCCGGGCACAAGACTATTTGCCGGTCGATGACGAACTGATCCCCTTGGGTTCGGTCGAACCTGTCCGCAACACGCCTTACGACTTTCAAACACTCCGGCCCGTCGGAGACGCTCCCTTGGACCATAATTTTTGCATAGCGCGCGAACGTATTAGACTAAAACATATCGCCCAACTGCACGGGCTTCGGTCTGGTGTCGCTTTGGACCTGCATTCAACCGAACCGGGGCTTCAGATCTATTCCGGTGACTTTCTAGACAGCGCGGATCTGCCAACCGTTTTCGGCGCGCCCTATTCTACACGCAGCGGCCTAGCACTAGAGCCGCAAGGCTGGCCGGACGCGATCAACAACCCTTCCTTCCCCAGCGTCGTCTTCATGGACGGGCAAGAATATCACCACCAATCTCAGTATATGTTTAGCCGCCTGTCCGACCGTCACAGTTGACCCAACGACGATCCTCTATCATCCTGATCCGAAATTGGTTTCCGCTTCGTTGTCTGTTTCGAATTGAATTGGTTAAGGTCCCCTGATGCCCGGTGTTTCACAAAAACAATACGTTCTTGATACGCACCGGTTGCGAGACCCCGAACAAACGCTGGAGATCGTCAAACCCCATCTCAAGAACATGGGCATCACGCGCGTTGCAAACCTGACCGGGCTGGACCGGATCGGATTGCCAACCGTGATGGTGGCGCGCCCGAACTCTCGTTCGGTGGCGGTGTCTTTGGGCAAGGGTCTGTCACTGAGCGCGGCACAAGCCTCGGGCGTGATGGAGGCGATCGAGTCCTGGCACGCCGAACGTGTCCACCTGCCCCAGCGGCTGGCGCGGTATTCCGATCTTGTGGCCGATGACGCAGTTATCGATGTGACCCGCCTGCCCCGTGTGACCGGCGGGCAATTTGATCCTCATGCGGCGATGCTGTGGGTTCAGGGATGTGATCTGAATGCCAACCAAGCCTGCTGGGTGCCGCTTGAGATGGTGGACACAGACTACACCGCCGCCCCAAGCGCCAGCCAGGGGGCCTTCCCCCGAACAACCAACGGGCTGGCCTCCGGCAACAATGTCACCGAGGCCAGTTGCCACGCGATTTGTGAGTTGATCGAGCGGGATGCCACAACCCTGTGGCATCATCAAACACCGCAGGTTCGGGTTGATCCGGACACGGTCGATGATCCCAGATGCCGCAGCGCGATGGCCATGATTGACGCCGCCGGTCTGGATTGCGGGATATGGCAGACCACCTCGGATATCGGCATCGCCTGTTTTCGTTGCGTGATTGCCGAGGCCGGGGGTCAGCCCGGCCATATCGGGATCGGGGATGGCTGCCATGTGGACCGCTCCATCGCCTTGTTGCGCGCTTTGACCGAGGCCGCTCAGACCCGTCTGACCTATATCTCGGGCGCGCGTGACGATCTTGATCCTGCCGAATTCACCGATCAAGCGCAATCCGAACGATGCCAGTACGTCCGCGACCTGATTGACGCGGCCCAACCGATCCAGAGTTTCACCGATTGCCCCACCCACGCCAGCGCATCTTTCGAACAGGACCGCGATCTGCTTTTGGAGTGTTTGGACCGGCAAGGCATGTCACAAGTGGTAATCGTTGACCTGTCACAACCGCACATAGACATCGGCGTGGTGCGCGCGGTCATACCCGGTTTGGAGGCACCGCATGACGACCCGGATTTCATCCCAGGCGTACGGGTCGCCCGAGTGCAGGAGCAGCACACATGACTGCCGTGGTCTTTGCAGGTCCGACCCTGTCGGCCAAGGCCGTCGCAGCGCATTTGGACGCCACGGTTCTGCCGCCCGTCCGGCAGGGTGACGTCTATCGTGTCACCCGCGATAAACCCAGTGCGATCGGGATAATTGACGGGTATTTCGAAGGGGTGCCCTCGGTTTGGCACAAAGAAATCCTGTGGGCGATGGAACAGGGTATTCCCGTCTATGGCAGCGCCAGCATGGGCGCGCTACGCGCCGCCGAACTGGCCCATTTCGGAATGATTGGCGTCGGGCGCATCTTTGACGACTACCATTCAGGCGTATTGCAGGATGATGATGAAGTGGCGGTTCTGCATGGACCTGCCGAACTGGGCTATCCGTCTCTCAGCGTGCCAATGGTTTCGATCCGGACCACTGTGGAACGCGCGCGGGCTGAGGGTGTTTTGTCAGACGAAGGTGCCCAAACTCTTTTGCGCGTGTCCAAGGAGACCCAGTACAAGAAACGCCAGTGGGAGGGTATCGTAAAGGCGTTAACGGGCGGCTCTGAGATCACCAGCTTCATGGCTTGGTTGCCCAACGGTTATGTAGATGCCAAAGCAGAGGATGCCCTCGCCATGCTCGTCCAAATGGCCCAAGGTATTGGGGATGGCACAAGTCATTCACACAGAACAGAACGGACCTTGATGTGGAATTCTCTGCGCCACCGCGTTGAGGCCGAAACACCCTCCGACCCCGCCGTAATAAACGAATTGCGTCTGCAACCCGCGCTTTTTGCCGAAGTGAGAGATCGCGCCCTGCTGCATGTGTTGGCACGGGATGAGGCGCACAGACGCGGCCAAACGCCAGACCGCGACGCGCTGGTTCAACAAATGACAGCGCACCGGGATCGTGCCAACCTAACCCGCCACGCAGACCTGATGCGCTGGCTGGACGCGAACGACCTGAGCCCCAAAACCTATGAAGACATGCTGGCCGACGCGGCTCGCCTGTCAGCCGTATCGCAAGACCGAGGCCCGGATATTGAAGCCCCGCTCTTGCACGAATTGCGCCGTTCGGGGCTCTACACCCAACTTCGGGACCGAGCCATTGCGAAAGCCCAGTTGCAAGCGACCGCGACCCCCACCACCGGCTCGGACCGATTGCGCATGGTGCTGTGGTATTTTGAAACACATCTTGACCAAGAGGTGCCCGATGATCTTGAATCCTATGCAAGGTCGCTTGGTTTGTCCGGGCGGGATGCGTTTTATGAGCTTATAGAAATAGAGTATTTGTATTGCCAAAAAGCCGTCACAACGGACGACTCCAATCACGAATAGGGGCGCCGGACGGGCACGGGAGGGCACCGGATGACTTCACCCGAACAGACACCTGATGACGAACCCGGAACCCGGTTCCTATTGTTCCCGCAATCGCCTTTCCTGGAACCCGACGCGGAACTGGAGCTGGTCGAAATCTCGGCCCCGCAGGGCAGCATTGGGCCGGGCCCCTCGGGGCCGCGCATGTATACTGTCAACCCGGTTGGCAAAACCACGCCCTATGGGGCGATAGTTCCCGGCCCCGACGGTCCGGGCATGTATCTGCCACCTTGGAACGGCTATATCCAGCCTCCGGCCATGCCGGACGAGTTCGGAAATTTCATCCATATCGACCCCACAGACCCTTCTTTTGAAGCCGCACATCTGTTTGGGTCTGCACATTTCACCATGGATGTGTGGCAAGGCTATTTTGATCACCCAATCCCTTGGCACTTTGCCCGTGATTTCGACCGGCTGGAACTGTCGCTGCTGCCTAGCCTAGACAATGCGCATATCGGGTGGGGGTTTCTGGAAACCGGCGGCACCCATGACCATGGCGACGAATACCGCCCCTACAGTCTGAACTTTGATGTCGTCGCCCATGAGATCGGCCACGCAATCATTTACAGCGTGATCGGGATGCCCTCGAACGGGGACGCCTCCGGCGAATACTACGGCTTTCACGAGTCTGCCGCGGATATGGTGGCGCTATTGGCCTCGCTCCATTTCGGATCAGTGGTCGAGAGCCTGCTGCAAAACACGCGTGGAAATCTTTATACCTACAACCGCCTGAACCGGTTTGCCGAACTGTCCGAGAACGCTCAGATCCGAATTGCCGCCAACAACAAAACGCTGTCCGAGTTTTCCCATGGTTGGTCCAGTGAACATGCACTGTCTGAACCGCTGACCGGCGCGATGTTCGATATCTTTGTCGATATCTATCACGAACGGCTGCTGCTGCACGGGCTGATCTCGCCCGAGGAAGAAGACCTGTCGGACCAACTGGAAGGCTCTCCAGACTACAGCACTGTCATGCAGGAGATTTTCGACAAACGCTACGCCGAAAATCCCGATGGGTTCCGTATCGCCTTGCTTGAAGCGCGAGACTATCTGGGTACCTATCTGGCCGATACCTGGTCGCGCCTCGATGCGGACATGCTCAGCTATTTCGGCGTGGAAAAAGCACTGCTTGCCGTGGATCAGGAGATCACCGGCGGCGCGTTCCACCAGATCATCGAGGGCAACTTCAGAATGCGCGATATCGGGCTGACAACGGCCGGTCCCCGCCTGCCTGACCCGGAAGAAGACAGCCATTCAAATTCAGTCCGTACGATGGTCCCGGATTGACCAATCGCAAAATTCTTTTTTTTGAAGCCGATTTATGGCATGGAATAGAGGGGTGATTTTTTTGGATTTTCTGGCACGGGGCATCTCGGGCCGTGGTGAAAAGGGTGAACGGTCAAACCCGCGACCCCACAATTGGGAGATGAGTTTATGGGTGAAACATTGCTCAGTTTTTCGGAAGTGCTAATTTACGGAAGAGTCCTGACTGACATTAAGCTGGAAAACAAGAAAAAGGGCGGCAAAGGCAACAACAAGCATCTTTCCGACCAGCTTGAAGATGAAAAAGTTCAGGGCGGAAACGACTTAAAAGCGCAGTTCGCCAAGATTTATGGTTTTGCCTATGAAGGCACTTATTACGACCTGCCAGAACCGGCAATTTTTCTGGTTCATGGCGACGGAGACCCCGTGAATGGTAACCCGAATGAACCTCCAAACAATGCATCACGCGCTCCAAGGGATCCTTCGATCGGCGGCGTCGCGGCGGCTGATTACCAAGTAGCAAACGACATCATGGTTTGGCGCTACGAAAAGGCCGATCAGACCATGCGTATGGATGTCACAACCGGTCAGTTCGAACAGGTTCTACTGGACATTTATTTCGGCTTCGACAGCCCGGCGATCAGTGGAGCAAAGGTGTCGGGTGCCAAGGTTAGCGGTGCGAAAGTCTCGGGCGCCAAGGTTTCCGGTGCCAAAGTCAGTGGCGCGAAAGTCAGCGGTGCGAAAGTGCGGGGCGGCGACTAAGCCCCCTTCCCTTTCCCGGTTCAAACAGGGCGCGCAGGGTCGCGCCCTTTTTTATGCTCAGAACCCGGCCTTTTTCAGACCTTCTACAAAGTGTTGGGTGTCATCCTCCAGCCGGTCGGGCAGAACCTTGGCCCACCGTGACAGAGAGAAGTTGGGATGCGCTTCGCGGTGCTTGTCCGCGATCAGACGCGCCATATCCGTGTTCCCCAATTGCGCATGGCTCGCGGCCAGCATCCGTTGCCCCTCGGTTGGATTGTTCATCTTGTTGACCGTCTCTATCACGTCCTCATAGCGTCTGAGATTGTAATAGGCGCCGCCCAGATGCCACAGGTACTGATCGGGGAAATAAGGGTTCAGCCGCATGGCCTGTTGCAGATGCGTAATCGCCGTTTCGTTATCACCCGAATGGGCCAGAGCGTCCGCGTAATCCGAATGCATATCGGCGTCATTGGGGTTCAGGGCCAATGCACGTTGATAGGACTGAATAGCGGCGTCATGTTCCTTGCGATACAGATGCACATACCCCAATTCACCAAAGCCGCGCGCATCCGTCGGGTCCAGCTCAATCGCCTGTTGGGCAAAGGTCAGCGCCTGTTCAAACGCCTTGGACGGGTCATCACTCCAGGAATAGCGCCAGTCGATGTTCAGCGTCCGTGACAACGCCGCCGCTGCGCGTGCATAGCCGCCGTCGCGTTCCAGCGCGGATTGGTAAAAGTTCTGCGCTTTACGATTGTCGTTGCGCGTGTATTTGAAGATATGGTGTTGGCCCTGAAGAACCGACCCATAAGCCTCAAGATCAGAGGGGATCGCCTGGATCATCCGCTGCTTTTCATGTGACTCGATCATGACGGCAGTCGCAGCGACGATACATTCGGTGACTTCGTCCAGAATGTCGAAAATATCGTCGATATTGCGGTCGAACCGTTCCGCCCAGATCGTGCGTTCACTACTGGCATCCACCAACTCGGCCGAGATCCGGATACGACTGGCTGATCGGCGTACGCTGCCCCGCGCGATATAGCGCACGTTTAACCGCTGTGCGGCGTCTTTCGGCGGCATGGATTGCGCTTTGAAGAAAAAGGACGAGTTGCGCGCGATGATGAACAGGTTCCTGAACTTGGACAGGTTCATGATGATGTCGTCTGTCAGACCTTCGGCCACCCAATTATCGGACTCGTCCCCGTGGCTGGCAAAAGGCAATACGGCAACCGATGGTGTATCAGGACGTTCGAGAATATCCCCCAACACTTCGGGTCGCATCGTTCCCGCCATGGTTGCGCCTGCAACCTCGCTGCGGACGCAATAGGTCGACACCGGGTTCATGATATTCTTGAGCTGCTTGGGCCCCAAAAACTCATAGCCATAGCGCAGGCGGTTGCAGACCTGATCATAGACAGCCGAACTAACATAGACACGCTCGGGCTCGGCGATCTCTTGCAGCCGTGCGGCGATGTTGACGTTATCGCCATGAATGCCGCGATCGTCGATCAGGATTTCCCCAAGATGAACGCCCGCACGGAATTTGATTCGCTGGTCTTCGGGACCGGCACTGTTATGCGCGCTGGCGATACGATGCAATTCGACACCGAACTCGACCGCGCTTGTTGCTGTTTCAAATAATGCCAGAATGCCGTCGCCGCGCACCTCAACCACCCTGCCCTGGTGTTTTGCACAGGAAGATTCGAGATCAGAAATCAATGATTTCAGCGCGTTATAAGTATCTAACTCATTTTGACTCATCAATCGCGAATACCCGACGACATCGGCGAACAGAACAGCGCCAAGCTTTTGAGTCATCGTAAAATTCGGATTGGTCGTATTCACTGTTTATTCTCGTTTATTTGGCACCGAACAGGTCCGTGGATCAGCATAAAGCAAATTTCGAAATTTAACGACTACTTGCGGTATTAACGACTTTCACTCAACCACTCTTGCACTTCGGCGGCCATGTCCAGGCCGCAGACGCATTCGGTCCCAACGAGACCTGTGTATCGTCAGACAGTTCCGCCGCCAAAGCGTCGCGCCGTTTCGCCCAATCGCCTTTGAGAACACCCACAACAACCATGTCATGAAACTGCCCGTCTGCAAACCAGGCCTCACGCATGGTGCCTTCGACCTGACATCCTATCCTTGCGACCAGATCGCGGCTGCTGGTGTTGTCCGCCCGATAATAAGAGGTCAAACGGTTCAACCCCAGTTGCCGAAAGGCAAAATCTACCACCAAAGCCGTCGCTCGGATACCAACGCCGGTGCGTCGCGCGGATTTGTCGACAAACATTGCGACCACCGCATCCCGGTTTACCAGCGACACGCTTTCGATCCCGGCCAGGCCAACCGCTTCACCAGAGCTGTTTTCCACCACGAACCAACATTTGCAACCCGCTCCTTCGGCGGTGAACACGGCCTTCCAACTTTCTTCTGTCTGAAACTGGTTCAACGGAACCCGCGATGTCCGATCAAAAAGCGCAACGTCTTCAGGGTCTTGGAACCAATGGGAGATGACCTCAAGATCCGCTTTCTCCATCGGGCGCAATCTAAACTTATTACTCAAGTTGTCTGACACTTAAATCAACCTTTGAACAAAATCTTAACGATCCACCGAAAGACACTAGCACACTAGATGTGGAAATACGAATTCAGAAACCTCAATTCGGCGCATAGTTGCCCTCGCCTTAAAGTTTCATCTTAATACTTCCTGATCGAGTAGCGCAAACAAAACCGGCCCGCCGCAGAACGACGGGCCGGTAAACCGTGAGTGGGCTTGATCTTAGTCGTACAGAACCGCCGCGATTTTTGGATCGTCCATGTTCGAGGCGTCATAGTAGTAGAAACCGGTGTCGATCAGTGCCGGAACCTCTTCACCTTTCAGTGCGGAAACAGCGGCCTTGACGGTCTCGTAACCGATCCCAACTGGGTTCTGAGTGATCGCACCAGCCATCAGTCCGCTTTTGATTGCGTCCTTCTGCGCTTTGCCGCTGTCATAGCCGATGATCACCAGACCTTCGGTGCCCAGTTCCTGAACACCGTTCACAACACCGATGGCCGAGCCTTCGTTGGTGCCGAAGATGCCGTCCAGATCAGGGTTAGCCGTCAGGATCGCCTTGGTAACTTCGGTCGATTTCAAGTGGTCGCCCTGGCCGTACTGAACCGTGACAACTTCGATGTCAGGATATTTTTCTTCGATACGGTTCACAAAGCCATCGCGGCGGTCGATGCCGGTGCGGCTGGTCTGGTCGTGGGCCACAACAGCAACCTTACCTTTACCGCCCAGCTTCTCGGCCATCTTGTCGGCAGCCAGACCCGCAGCGGCCAGGTTGTCGGTGGTTGCGGTCGAAACAGGGATGTCGCTGTCGACACCACTGTCGAACGCAATGATCGGGATACCCTTGTCATTCGCCTGACGCAGCAGCGGGATAGCCGCCTGGCTGTCCAGCGCAGCAAAGCCGATGGCTTTGGGGTTGTTGGCAAGTGCAGCGGCCAGCATGTCGATTTGGCGGTCGACCATTGTTTCGTTGTCGGGGCCTTCAAAGGTGATGGTTACGTTGTACTCGTCAGCTGCCTGCTCGGCGCCGGATTTCACCGCCTGCCAGAACTGGTGTTGGAAGCCCTTCGATACCAGCGGAATATAGATTTCTTCCGCTGCGGCCATCGAGGCCGGACCTGCAATCGTGGCTGCGCTCAGCGCACCCAGAATGAAACGACGTGAAAACATGTTTTTCTCCTCCACAGTTGGTCGTTTTATAGTTGGTTTCTTCAGCCGGACTTTTTGCGCCGTGCCATGTCGGCATAGACCGCCAGAATGATGATTGCGCCGGTGACAACGGTTTGCCATTCTTGCGCCACGGACAGCACGCGCAGCCCGTTGGTCAGGACCGCCATGATCAGCGCGCCGATCAGCGTGCCCAGAATGGTACCGCGTCCGCCCGAAAGCGACGTGCCACCGATTACCACGGCTGCGATCGCCTCAAGCTCGTATCCCAGACCCAGCGCAGGTTGCGCCGAGTTCAGGCGCGAAGCGATCAGGATGCCGCCGATGCCGCAGATTGCACCCGCCAGAGCGTAGATGCGCATCTTCCAGGCGTCGGTGTTCACACCCGACAGGCGCACGGCCTCTTCGTTCGAACCCAAGGCGAAAGTGTAGCGGCCCAGAATCGTACGGCTCAGGATGTACGACGCTGCAATCGCCACCAGGAACAGGATCAGCACGCCATTCGGGATGGGCAGCGCCGGGAAAATCTCTCCGATCAGCGACCCCCGCGAGATCTGGTCAAACCCCGGCGTGTCGTTGAAATAGATCGGCCGCGTGCCCGAGATGACCAGCGACAGGCCTTTCAGGATCAGCATCATACCAAGCGTGGCGATGAAAGGCGGGATCTTCATCTTGGCAACGAAAGTGCCCGAGCAAAGCCCACAGAACGCGCCTGCCGCGATGGCCGCCGCCACGCCCAGCAGTAGGGGCATCCCCAGATAAGTTAGCACCACGCCCGCGATCACGGCGCAGAAGGTCATCAAAGTGCCCACCGAAAGGTCGATCCCACCTGTGATGATCACCAGCGTTGCCGCCACAGCCAGCACCCCGTTCACCGAGGTCGCCTGCAAAATGGCGATCATGTTCGAGGTCTGCATAAAGTTCGGCGACGCAATCGAGAAGCCGATCAGCAGCGCGATCAAACTGGCAAAAGCCAGCAGCTTTTGATACGCGCCGCTGTCGGACAGTCCCGCGAGTGGTTTTTTCTTTTCAACGTCTGTTGCCGTGGTCATTGTGGTGCCCCCGTTACCTGCATCGCCGCCGCGCGTTGGGTGGCCAGATGCATGATGTCTTCCTGAGTAGTGTCTTTTCCGCCGGGCAGAATGCCGGTCAGCCGGCCCTCGCACATCACCGCGATACGATGGCTCAGGCGCATGATTTCGGGCAGTTCCGACGAGATCACGATGATGGTCTTACCCTGCTCGGCGAGTTCTTCGAGCAATTTGTAAATCTCGGACTTGGCACCAACGTCGATGCCCCGCGTGGGTTCGTCAAAGATCAGGATATCGCAATCACGCAGCAGCCATTTTGCAATGACGACCTTTTGCTGATTGCCCCCTGACAGCAGTCGGACCTCTTGCACGTCCGAGGGCGTTCGAATGCCCAACTGCGCGATATATCCCTTGGCCGTAGTACTGATTTCATTGTCATTCAACACCCCTCCGGTTCCGGTGAACAGATCCATCGAAGCCAGCGCAATGTTGTCGCGCACGTTCATGCCGGTGGCCAATCCGAAATGCTTGCGGTCTTCGGACAAATAACCGATGCCCGCCCGCACCGCATCCTTGGGCGACTTGATCGAGACCTCGTGCCCGTGCACGCGGATCGTTCCGCTGTCCTTCACATCGGCGCCGAAAATCGCGCGCGCAACCTCGGTTCTTCCGGCCCCCATCAGGCCCGCGAACCCCAGAATCTCGCCCTTCTGGACCGAGAAGCTGACATCCTTGATCTCTTTGCCGCGATTCAGACCAGAAACCTCAAGCGAAACTTCGGCATCGCCAAGATCCGGCACGTCCAGAGGTTTCTCGTTCACCTCACGCCCAACCATCATGGCGATGATTTGGCTGATTGGTGTCTCGGCAGCGCCCACGGTGCCCACATATTCGCCATCGCGCATCACGGTGACGCGGTCGGCGATTTGCTTCAGCTCGTCCATTTTGTGGCTGATATAGACGATGCCCACGCCCTCGGCCTTGAGACGGCGTATGATCACGAACAGTTCGGCGATCTCGGCATCGTTCAGAGCCGCTGTGGGTTCATCCATGATCAGAACCTTGGACCGGTACGACAGTGCTTTGGCAATCTCGACCATCTGCTGTTTCGCGATGGTCAGGCTGCCCACCAATGTCTTGGGGTCCAGCGACAGGTTCATCGAGGCGAAAATCTCGGCCGTTTGTGCGTTCAGCGCGGCCTCATCCAGACGACCGAAGCTTTTGCGCGGTTCGCGACCGATAAAGATGTTCTGCGCAACGGTCAGGTCGTTCATCAGGCTCAGCTCCTGATGGATGATGCCAATGCCCAGATCCTGCGCCTCGCCGGGCGTGGTCGGGCTGACCGACTTTCCTTCGATCACCAGATCACCACCGTC
Source organism: Ruegeria sp. J8 (assembly GCF_056531925.1). Classification (NCBI taxonomy): domain Bacteria; kingdom Pseudomonadati; phylum Pseudomonadota; class Alphaproteobacteria; order Rhodobacterales; family Roseobacteraceae; genus Ruegeria; species Ruegeria sp. J8. The sequence goes on along the minus strand of NZ_JBQFMR010000018.1, from coordinate 8,562 downwards.
GCGCTGATAAATCCCCGACAGGATCTTCATCAGCGTGCTTTTCCCGGCGCCGTTCTCGCCCATAAGTGCGTGAACCTCGCCCGAAAACAGATCGAACTGCACTGTTTTCAGCGCGTGCACGCCGGGGAAATACTTTTCGATCCCCGTCATGTCGACCAGTTTTGTCATGTTCCCTCCCATTATACCCTCATCCCCTAGGGTGTGTGATTACATTACGGCGCCGATCTGCCAGGGGACGAATTCGACCCTCCCAAATCCCAGCTCCTCGCTTTTGGTTTTCTCGCCCGAGGCAACGCGGATTAGAATTTCGAACAATTCCTCTCCTTTCGCTTCGATGCTGACCCCATCGGTGACGATGTCACCGCAATTCAGGTCCATATCGTCGGCCATCCGCGCGTACATTTCAGAGTTCGTTGCCAGCTTGACGCAAGGGGTCGGCTGATAGCCCGAGACCGAGCCCCGCCCGGTAGTGAAAACGATCAGGTTCGCCCCTGAGGCTACCTGCCCCGTGACCGAGCATGGATCGAAACCGGGGCTGTCCATGAAAACAAAGCCCTTTTTGTCGACAATCTCGCCGAACTTGTAGACATCCCGCATCGGCGCTGTCCCGCCCTTGGCAACAGCGCCGAGCGATTTTTCCAGAATGGTCGTCAACCCGCCACGCTTGTTACCCGGGCTTGGGTTGTTGTCCATCTCGCCGCCATTGCGTTCGGTATAGTCCTCCCACCAATGAATGCGCTCAATCAACTTGGCGCCCACTTCAGGCGTTTCAGCGCGGCGGGTCAGTAGGTGCTCGGCCCCGTATACTTCCGAGGTTTCCGACAGGATTGTCGTACCACCGTGGCGCACCAGAAGGTCGGATGCATATCCCAGTGCAGGGTTTGCAGTGATGCCCGAATACCCGTCCGAGCCGCCGCATTGCATTCCAACCGTAATCTCGCTGATCGGCGCGGGTTCGCGCGTCACTTGGTTGGCAAGTTCGGCGATTCCCTTGATCTCGGCCAAACCTCGTTCAATCGTACGCCGCGTGCCGCCCTCGTTCTGAATGGTCATGTAGCGCAGCGCACCATCGGGGCGGATCGGACGACCCCCCACCAGGTCGGATACCTGCATCACCTCACAACCCAGTCCGATCAACAGAATACCGGCAAAATTGGGATGCTGCGCATAGCCCGCAAGGGTGCGGAACAAAGTGGCATAGCCCTCATCCTTGCCGGACATGCCGCAGCCGGTGCCATGCACAATCGGCACCACGCCGTCCACGTTCGGATAAGCTTCCAACAGCCCTGATTTCTCGGCTGCTTCCGCAATGAATCGCGCGACTGAACCCGAACAGTTCACTGTGGTCAGAATGCCGATATAATTCCGCGTCCCCACCTTGCCGTCTGCACGGTGATAGCCCTGAAAAGTTCGTTCTTCTGCGATCTTCGGCAACGGGTCATTGGCCGACGCATATGCATAGTCCTGCTGATGCGCCCCCATGCCCAGATTGTGTACATGAATATGCTCACCTGGCGCGATGTCGGATTTTGCCTGCCCGATGATCTGACCGTAGCGGATGACATTTTCACCAGCCCGAATCGGCTCCACTGCGATTTTGTGGCCCCGCCCAATCTGTGACGTCAGCGGAGCCGAAACATCCGCCAGTTGCTCCCCCGCCTGCAAGTCGCGCAGAGCGATCACAATATTGTCATCCGGGTTCAACTTCACGACGTCTCGCGCCGCCTTCTCCAGAACATCTATGCCGCCGTTTGCTTGCATCACTTCCCCGCTTGCTTGGTCATGTTGCTAAGTGGAAAATCTGTACTTGTCAACTAACATGTTAGAATGCTAAATAACAAACCATGAACAAACCTCAGGACATTGACGCCGCTTTGCTGCCCGTGATCTCGTCAACGGAAGGGTCGCTGACCCAACGGGTTCATCAATCTTTGAAGCAAGCGATTCTGGCGCTGGATTTTCCACCCGGCGCAAACCTGCGAAAAGCTCCGGTGTGCGAGCGTCTGGGTGTGTCACGCGCACCCGTCGCTGACGCAATCGCGCGGCTAGCGTCCGAGGGACTGGTGGATGTGGTCCCGCAATCGGGCACCCGTGTGTCCTATTTCTCGATGGACGAAATCCGCGAAGGTGTTTTTCTGCGCGAAGCGCTGGAGCTGGCCACTGTCGCCAAGGTCGCGCGGGATCTGACCGAGGATCAGCGTAAACGGCTGAGCCGCAACATGCGCTTGCAAGAGCTTTTGATCGAGGACGAGGACATCCCCGGATTCTATCAGGCAGATGAAGAGTTCCACAGCATGCTGATGGATTTCACCGGGTTTCATCGCCTTGCGGATGTGGCGCAGACGGTGTCGCTTCAGGTCAGCCGAGCCCGTATGCTTCTGTTGCCGACACCTGGCCGGGTGGTCGAAACTTTGGCCGAACACCGGGCCATCTTCGATGCAATCGCCAATCGGGACGAACGCGCCGCACAAGACGCGATGCATATCCATTTGGGGCAGTTGATGCCACGCCTAGAAGAACTCGAACGGCAAAAGCCCCATTTGTTCAACCTCACACAAAAGTCGAATTGCGAGACCGAATGACCGTTTCCCAGACAGAACTACTGAACAACCGCACAGCACGCCCTGTCCCTTTAACCCGCATGGGCTTTGGCGGTGCGCCGCTGGGGAATCTATACCGCAAGGTTTCGGATGCTGACGCGCAAGCGGCTCTGCAGGCGGCTTATGATTCAGGCATCCGCTTTTTTGATACCGCACCGCAATATGGCCTTGGTCGATCCGAGCAACGTTTTGGCGAAGCAATCGCCCGCTTTGGGCGCGAGAACATTCAGCTGTCGACCAAGATCGGGCGGCTTCTGCTGGATTGCGAACCCCACGAAGTGACACCCGAAGCCTTTGTCGACGTCCCACAGAAACGGATCGTGTTCGACTACACCTATGACGGTGTTATGCGGTCATACGAGGCCAGCCGTGAACGGATTGGTGTGGCAAATGCCGATATCCTTCTGGTCCATGACGTCTGCGTTTTCAGTCAGGGCAGCCAAGAGACGTCCGACGCCAAAGTGCGTGAGCTGTTTGACGGTGGCGGGTACAAGGCGCTGGTCGAACTGCGTGAAGCGGGTGAGATCGCGGCTATCGGCGCAGGCGTGAACGAATGGCAGGTTTGTGAAAAACTGTTAGGCCTTGGCGATTTCGACGGGTTCCTGCTGGCCGGTCGCTATACTCTGCTGGAACAAGAAGCTTTGGACAGTTTCCTGCCACTGTGTGAAAAACGCGATGTAGGGATCATTCTGGGCGGACCCTACAATTCGGGCATTTTGGCCACTGGGGCAGTGCCGGGCGCGAAATACAATTACGAAGCAGCCCCTGAAAACATTCTGGACCGCGTCCGAAAAATCGAGACAGTCTGCGCCGCGCATAACACACCGCTGATCGCCGCAGCACTTCAATTCGTTCTGGGACATCCCTGCGTCAAGACTGTCGTCCCCGGCGCGGTCAGTGCCAAGGAAGTTCAGGCAAATGTTGCGTTGTTGGATCGCGAAATTCCAGCCGGTCTCTGGTCGGATCTGCGCGGTGAAGGCTTGATCCGGCCCGATGCACCCCTGCCAGCGGAGCTTGCCGATGCTACGTAATATTGACCCAATCCTGTCTCCGGAATTGCTGCACACTTTGCGGGCCATGGGCCATGGCGACGAGATCGTTATCGCCGACGCAAATTTTCCAGGCACAAGTACCGGACCAGACTGTATCCGCGCCGATGGGTCATCCGCCAGCGACGTCCTGAGCGCTATCCTGTCGGTTATGCCGCTGGACAATTTCGTCTCCGACCCCGCTTTGACCATGCAGGTAGTTGGCGATCCGGATGCGGTGCCTGATGCCGTGGCGGATTTTCAGCGCATCATCAACGAAACCGCTGACAACCCGGCTGACGTACAGGGGCTAGAGCGATTTGCATTCTATGACCGCGCAGCAACGGCCTATGCCATCGTACAAACGGGTGAGCGCAGGCTCTATGGCAATATCATCCTTAAAAAAGGGGTGATCGGTTGAAAATCGACGCGCATCAGCATTTCTGGTCAGTCGCGCGCAACGACTATGGCTGGCTGACCCCCGATCTGGCAGCGATCTATAGGGATTTTCTGCCGCATGATCTGTCCCCCATGTTGGAGCAGGCAGGCATCGGTGGCACGGTGCTGGTACAAGCAGCTCCGACTGTAGCTGAGACAGAATATATGTTGTCGCTGGCTGATCAGGCTGCCTTTATCAAGGGCGTCGTAGGTTGGGTTGACTTCGAAGCGTCGGCTTCACCAGCACAGATCGCTGCTCTGGCACAACACCCCGCTTTGGTCGGTTTGCGCCCGATGATCCAAGACATTGAAGATCCCGACTGGATGCTGGGCGACGCACTGACACCTGCCTTCGCAGCACTGCAATCCCATGATCTGACATTCGATGCGCTGACCTTGCCGCAGCATCTTGGACCTTTGCGGCAGTTGCTGGCTCGGCATAAGAACATGCGTGTGGTAATCGACCACGGCTCCAAACCCTTAATCCGCGACGGTGTGATCGAGAGTTGGGCCGAGGATATGGCAGCGCTGTCCCGCGACACCGATGCGTTCTGCAAGCTATCCGGACTGGTGACCGAAGCAGCATCGGATTGGCAGATCGACGATTTGCGCCCTTATGTTCAGCACCTTCTGGATACGTTTGGCCCATCGCGCCTGATTTGGGGCAGCGACTGGCCAGTCTGCACGTTGGCCAGCTCTTATGAACGCTGGCTGGAAACCACCGACGCGCTTCTCAGCGCGCTGACTCAATCCGAACGCGATGCGATCCTCGGTGGGAACGCCGCGCGCGCTTACAATCTCAGGACCTGACATGACAACACTCAATCTGGATTCTGCCGGGCTTTGGCTTGGCCGTGTGGAACGGCCGGGTATCGGCCCGTGCGTGGTAACATTGCGTGAGGGTCAGGTGGTGGATATCACCACCAAGAAAGCTCCTACCGTTCGCGACATTCTGGAACGCGACGACGCCGCGGATTACGTACGATCGGCCCCCGGCGAGGCGATCGGCCCGGTCGAAAGCGAGCATGAATGGCTGGCCCCCTGCGATCTGCAATCGGTCAAGGCCTGCGGTGTCACCTTTGCAGGTTCCATGGTCGAACGCGTGATCGAAGAACAGGCCGCTGGCGATCCGGCCAAGGCCGAAGCCATCCGCGCCCGCATCGGCGCGCGTATCGGCGACAGCCTTTCCAACATTACCCCCGGCTCCGACGAAGCCGCACAAGTCAAGCAGGCGCTAATCGACGAAGGCCTCTGGAGCCCGTATCTTGAGGTCGGTATTGGACCAGATGCTGAGGTGTTCTCGAAAGCGCAGGTGTTGTCATCCGTGGGCTTCGGTGCCGAGATAGGCCTGCACCCGATCTCAACCTGGAACAACCCTGAACCCGAGGTGGTCCTGGCGGTGAATTCGCAAGGTCAGATCAAGGGCGCGACACTGGGCAATGACGTCAACTTGCGCGATGTCGAAGGCCGCTCGGCCCTGCTGCTCAGCAAGGCCAAGGACAACAACGCATCCTGTTCGATCGGACCAATGATCCGCCTGTTTGATGACAGCTATACACTGGACGATGTGCGGCAGGCCGAACTGACCCTGACCGTAAACGGGCCGGATGGGTTTGTCCTGAACGGCGCGTCTTCGATGTCTCAGATCAGCCGCGACCCGGCGGATCTGGTGAAACAGACTATCGGGCGGCACCACCAGTATCCCGACGGGTTTATGCTGTTTCTGGGAACGCTCTTTGCACCCACACAGGACCGGGACACACCCGGCGGTGGTTTCACCCACAAGCTGGGTGATGTCGTCACAATTGCCAATGACCAACTCGGCGCATTAACCAATACGGTGCGCCTGTCGACCGAATGTCCCGAATGGCGGTTCGGGGCGTCTCATCTGATGCGAAACCTGGCCGAACGCGGCCTGTTGTAGGAATTTAGAAACATGTTGATCGGAAAACACCTGATTGCCGGCGAATGGCTTGGATCAGACGCCACCTTTAGCTCGGAGCCTGCTCACGGCCCAAGCCATGATTTCCCGGTTGGAACGCCCGCTCTGGTAGACGCTGCGGTTGAAGCCGCGGAGGAGGCCTTCGCTAGTTTCGGCTGGTCCACCCGCGCCGAACGTGCCGCCCTGCTGCGCAAAATTGCCGATGAGATCGACGCGCGCGGCGACGCCATCACCGAAATCGGCACACAGGAAACCGGCCTGCCCGAAGCCCGTCTGCAGGGCGAGCGTGGCCGCACCGTGGGACAGCTGCGCCTGTTCGCTGATCATATCGAAAAGGGTGACTATCTGGACATGCGCCACGACCAGGCCATGCCGGACCGCGCGCCCCTGCCCCGCCCCGACCTGCGGATGATCCAACGCCCGCTTGGCCCCGTGGCCGTGTTCGGCGCGTCAAACTTCCCACTGGCTTTCTCGGTCGCGGGCGGCGATACAGCCGCGGCCTTGGCCGCAGGGTGCCCGGTTGTAGTTAAAGGCCACTCGGCCCATCCCGGCACTGGTGAGATTGTGGCTCAGGCCATCGACGCCGCGATCAAGGCTACTGGGGTGCACCCCGGTGTCTTTTCGCTGGTGCAGGGGGGCAAGCGTGACGTGGGCACTCGTCTGGTGCAGCATCCGCTGATCCGGGCCGTGGGCTTTACCGGCAGTCTGGGTGGCGGTCGCGCCCTGTTCGATCTATGCGCTCAACGCGATGAACCCATCCCGTTCTTTGGAGAGCTGGGCTCGGTCAATCCGATGTTCATCCTGCCTCAGGCCGCTGCCGCACGCGGGGCTGGGATCGGGACCGGCTGGGCCGGATCGCTGACCATGGGCGCGGGGCAGTTCTGTACCAATCCCGGCATCGCCGTTGTAGTCGACGGGCCCGAGGCCGACGCCTTCCAAGCCGCTGCCGAGGCAGGGCTGAACGCAACCGCCAACCAGACCATGCTGACCGATGGCATCGCCGACGCGTATCGCGATGGCGTGGCACGGGTGGCCGCTGGCACCGGTGTGACGCAGGTCATGGGCACAAGCTGCGCCGCCCGCGACGCGGCCCCATATCTGTTCGCTGTGTCAGGCGACGACTGGCTATCTGATCACAAACTGCAAGAAGAGGTGTTTGGCCCGCTCGGTATAGTGGTTCGCGTTCGCGACACCGCTCAGATGCTGCAGGTCGCACGCGCAATAGAGGGTCAGTTGACCTGTACCTTGCATCTTGACGACAGCGACACTGCTGACGCAAAGGACCTGCTGCCGCTGCTGGAACGCAAAGCGGGCCGATTGCTGGCCAACAGCTTCCCCACCGGGGTTGAGGTCTGCGACAGCATGGTCCATGGCGGCCCCTACCCCGCCTCGACCAATTTCGGTGCCACGTCGGTTGGCACCCTGTCGATCCGTCGCTTTCTGCGCCCGGTCTGTTACCAGGACATCCCAACCGGCCTTTTGCCCGAAGACGTGTGAGAGTAAAGACTGGGATGCATAACCCCTCGGACCGATTGGCAGGTAAAACGGCCCTGATCACAGCGGCGGGTCAGGGCATCGGCCGCGCTACGGCCGAGCTGTTCGCGGCAGAGGGCGCGCAAGTCATTGCCAGCGACATCAATGATGTGTCGCTGGCTGAACTGGCCGAAGTTGCAGGGATCACGACCCTGAAGCTGGATGTCACGGATGCCGCTGCGGTCAAGGCGGCCGTAGCAGACCTGCCTGCATTGGATGTGTTGTTCAACTGTGCCGGATATGTTGCCGGCGGAACAATCCTTGATTGCAATGAGAGTAACTGGGACTTCAGTTTCGATCTGAATGTCAAAGCCATGTATCGACTTATTCGTGTGACCTTGCCCGGAATGCTAGGCAAGGACGGCGGATCGATCATCAACATGTCTTCGGTTGCATCGTCAATAAAAGGCGTGCCAAACCGATTTGCATATTGCGCCTCGAAGGCTGCGGTGATCGGATTGACTAAGGCCGTTGCCGCGGATTTTGTCCAGCAAGGCATCCGGTGCAACGCAATCTGCCCTGGTACCGTGGACAGCCCCAGCCTGCACGACCGTTTGCGGGCGACCGGTGACTATGAAACGGCAATGTCCGGCTTTATAGCCCGCCAACCGATGGGGCGCATCGGCTCGGCGGACGAAATCGCAGAGCTCGCGCTTTGTCTCGCAAGCGACGCCAGCAAATACACCACCGGCCAGCCATTCGCCATCGATGGCGGCTGGACGATCTGAAGATAGTGAGGATTTTACGATGAAGTTGCTACGCCACGGCCCTGCCGGACAGGAAAAGCCCGGTATTCTGGATCAGAACGGTACGATCCGCGACCTATCTGGGGTGGTTGATGATATCGCAGGCGCAACGCTTGATGATGAAAGCCTGGCGCGCCTAAACGCGCTGGATCTTGCCAGCCTGCCCGCCGTCGATGCCAATACCCGCATTGGGGCCTGTGTGGGCCAGGTGGGCAAGTTCATCTGCATCGGCCTGAACTATGCCGACCACGCCGCCGAAAGCGGCATGGAGCTGC
>NZ_JBQFMR010000017.1:0-48013 GCF_056531925.1 Ruegeria sp. J8 | reverse complement strand
CTGCCCCATAATCCAGTCGATGGCAGGCGGATGTAGCGGGTCCAGCGCCATCGCTTCCGAAACTACTTCGCGCGCCTTTTCGTGCAAGCCGAGCAATAGGAAAGCGTAGCCGCACCATGCCATCGACTCCGCCTCGTTTTCTATCATGGAAAGTGTCTTGTTGAATTGTGCCTCTGCCTCATCCCAAAGGCCAGCACAGAGATAGGAAAAACCAAGTTGGTCCTGAATGTAGACGTCCCGGTTATCCAGTGCCACGCCCTTTCGGGCAATTTTCAAAGTGTGGGCCGGTGCGTCAGCGTCCGCCAGCCCAAGCCACAAATCTATGACATATGTATCTGAAAGATACATATAAGATCGCGCGATGGTCGGATCGAGTGCGACCGCTCGTTCCAACAACGCTCTCGCCTTGGCCGTATCTCGTGCGTTCAGACCATCGCGTAGCGCCTTGCCCTTGAGCATCAGTTCATAGGCCTTCATCTGATCCGTTGGTTTCTGTGTCGAACGGTCGACGACATCGTGCTGGACCCTGCCCGGCAACACTGCGACGATATTTCGAGCCACTTCGTCTTGAACCGCCAGAACGTCTTCCAGTTCGTGGTCATATCGATCCGACCAGAGTTGAGTGCCCGTACCCGCGTCAGCGAGCTGTACCGAGATTCTCACGCGACTGCCGACCTTTCGCACGCTGCCTTCAACCAGGTAATCAGCGCCGAGAGCCTCCGCGATTTTGGCCGGATCTGTGTCCTGTGTCCGGAACCTGAAAGACGCATTTCTGGAAACAACCTTAAGCGTCCGAAAACGCGATAAGCCCACAATAATGTCTTCCGCAATCCCGTCGCTGAAGAAGGCCTGCTCGGGGTCATCGCTCATGTTGTGCAGTGGCAAGACCGCAATAGTGGCTGTTCCTGACGATTCAGGCCGATCCGGTTTAGCGCATACTGCGCTTGACCCGCCAATGCGCCAAGCATGTACCGGTTCGGCAACGTTCTTTACTGTGTGCTGACCAGCATCCTCCCAAGCAACCGGTATACGGTTTCCGACCACACGATATACAGCGTCCGACACCAACACACCGCCCGGTGGGGCAAGCTGCTCCAGTCTCGACGCCAGGTTCACACCGGAACCAAAAACATCTCCGTCGCGCATGATTATGTCCCCAAGAGTAACGCCAATACGAAATTGGAGAGGGTCCTTACCTGCCGCTGATGCGTTTTGCCATTCAACCGCGCAGGAAACGGCGTCGACTGCGCTGTCGAAGCTGGCGAGCAGACCGTCACCCATCTGTTTGACGATGCGACCGTAATACCGACCGACAAGCGGAGCAGCAATATCGTCAATGTGCGCTGAAAGGACTTCGAGCGTGCCTTTCTCGTCCCGCTCCATCCGAGCGGTAAAGCCGACAAGGTCAGCAATCAGGATGGCCGCTAGCTTTCGCTCCACGTGTTGTCCTCCTTTCTGTTTAATACTGGTCGCTAAGTGTTAAGACCACGCGAAAATGAACAGGGTCGGTTTCTGACCTTGCTTGAAGTCGGTTTCAATGTTGGGGAACTATACCATTTGTCTGCGCGAAAGGCTTGGAGGACAAACAGCCGAATTGTCCTCGCCTTGAGTTGCGCCATGTCCGCTTTGGGGCTGAAAATTCTACTCTCAGGGTTCGCGCAAAAAAAGGCCGCTCGAAAGCGGCCTGATAGATCACATCTCGGTGGCTTCCGCGATGGCGAGTGCGTCTTCGATGTCTACACCCAGGTAACGCACTGTACTGTCCATCTTGGTGTGACCAAGCAATAGCTGCACGGCTCGCAAGTTACCTGTTCTACGATAAATCTGCGCCACTTTTGTGCGTCGCATTGAATGGGTCCCATACTGACTGGGATCAAGCCCAATCGAAGCGACCCATGACTGAACCAACCTCGCGTACTGACGAGTAGAAATATGCAGCCGATGCTGAAAACGCCCTGGCCACAAGTACTCGGATCTTTTCATTGCAGGTTGTTTCAGCCAATTCAAAAGCGAGTTTCTCGTACCACTACTAATTTCAAAACGAACGGGTATCTTTGTCTTGCTTTGGTTGACAGACGCGCGTTCCTTTACTTGTCCAGCGGCAAATACGTCTGCAACTTTCAGGCGAACAAGATCGCAACCACGGAGCTTACTATCTATTGCTAAATTGAAGAGTGCTAAGTTCCTATAATCTTCTGAAATTTCTAAGCGAACGCGTATTGCCCAGACATGCCTTGGCAAAAGCGGGCGCTTCTGGCCAATAACCCGACCTTTGTTCCACGCAGATCGGCCAACTCGAATGACGGGTAGATTTAAAGCTTGCATGACGAATACTCCACACCGCCACGCACCACCTCATCGCCCACACAGTGTCAGCGTCTATTGGTTACCATGCTTGGTCTCCGTCATGAAAAATCTGACTTTGTCGAAGCCTGACCGGCGCCACAAATATGCGATTTGGTATAGGGCGAATAGCAGAACTATGGATTCAATAGATCAGGATGGATAATCTTCGGCGTAGGGGAGAACGGAAGTGGAACGCCGCCTTACCACTATCTTGAGTATTGACGTCGTGGGTTACTCGCGGCTGATGGAACGCGATGAGGCAGCGACGCTGGCTGCACTAAAGTCGCATCGGCTGGAACTCATTGACCCCTTTGCGGCGAGTTTTGGCGGCAAGACAATCAAGCTAATGGGTGATGGTGCGCTGCTGGAGTTCGAAAGCACCGTACAGGCAATGAAATTTGCCGTTTCTGTTCAAAACGAAATGCTTTCTCGAAATTCGGACGTTCCAGAAAGCGAACGAATTGTGTTTCGGATCGGCATCAATATCGGAGATGTGATTGCCGAGGATGGAGACATTTATGGTGATGGCGTCAATGTCGCCGCTCGACTTGAAGGCTTGGCTGAGCCCGGAGGTATTTGCATTCACCGCAGCGTAAGGGACCAGGTACAGGACAAGCTGGATCTGAATTTCGAGGATCTGGGTGAGACCGAAGTCAAAAACATAGAGAGACCAGTCCGAGCCTTCGAAGTCGTTCTGGATGACAAGGCCAAGGCTTTGGCTATTTCAGAGCCAGTTGCGCATACGAAACCACACATATCCAAGTGGGTGCCAACTCTAATCGGTGCAGCATGCATCTGTTTGGTGCTGGTTTCGGTCGTATGGTGGCGATCCAGAGATGTGGCACCCCTGACCGAACAAGAGGAGTTTGCGCTTGCCATCCCCGACGAACCGTCCATCGTCGTTTTGCCCTTTGAGAACCGCTCAACAATTGAAGAGGTCGGCTATCTGGCAGAAGGTTTTGGAACAGCAATCACGACGCAGCTTTCGAAGTTTCCACAGCTATTTGTGATTGCTGGTTCTACTTCGATTACCTTTGCGGACAGCTTGGTCAAACCGCGAGAAATTGGCCGAGAGCTCGGTGTGCGATATGTTTTGTCAGGTAGCGTTCAGAGCGTTGGCGAGAATATTTCGATTAACTCAACACTGATAGAGACAGAGTCGGGGCACGCTCTATGGTCGGAACAATATGACGTTGGCGTCGAAGAATTGTTTTCCGCTCAGGCCGACCTTATTCGGGAAATCGCATCCACCCTGAAAATTGTAGTTGAGGAAGAAGAAATCGCTTCGCTTAGGAAACGGCCAACCGATGATCTAGAAGCGTATGAACTTTTTCTGAGGGCTGTCGCCAAAAGCAAGCTGCTGAATACTGCGAGTCGGCAAGAGGCAATTGAACTACTGGAACGAGCCATAGTGCTCGATCCAGACTACCTTTCTGCACATATTGAATTGAGCGGTCGCTACCTTAGCCTTTGGCGCTTTGGTGGGTCGGACGATCCAGAAACCGCGCTGAACAAAGCCCGCAGGCACGCACAGCGTGCGTTAGAACTGGATCAATCGGACTATCGCGTTCAACACCGCTTGGGCCAGCTACATTTGTTTGCTGACCACGATCATCAACTCGCATACCAGGCATTTCAGCGGGCAATACGGGAGAATCCCAATGATCCTGAGGTTCTATATGGTATGGGCTTTCTACGGTCGCTTATGGGTGAGCCAGCCGAAGCGATTGAGTGGAACAACAAGGCAAAAAAGGTCAACCCGCGTTATCCCGGCTGGTACAATTTTAACGCGGCCCTTTCTCATTTCCTAATCAGAGATTACGAACAGGCAATTCTGCTGGCAAAAACCGGTATCTCAACTTATCCAAAGTCGCTTCCTCCGCGCCGTATCTTGGTCGCAACCCTTGCTGAAATGGGACGTCTGGAAGATGCACAGGTTGAAGCAAAGAAATTACTCGAAATCCGGCCGGACTTCCGTGTTTCTACACACAGAAACACACCCTTTATGCATACTGAGGACCAGGACCGGTATTTTGGTGCGATGGTTGCTGGTGGATTGCCCGAATAACAAGGTTTTCAAAACCCCGAATACTGGCTGTATGCGCGGTTTCCACTTTTGGTAGCATCGTTGCATGAACGGACCAATCCGCTCCTCGGGATCAACAAAGCTTGCTGATGAATGTCTGGTTTGGGCTGCGACCGGCCAATCATGCTAACAGTAGACAACGATAAAACCGAGCTTTACGCAGTCGTTTGTTCGCCGGCACGGCCGTACGCTCACAGGAATCCCAAATTTGCAAAACGATATCCCAGAGCTGGTCAATCAGAGGGCTTAGAGGCTTGGATCTAGGTCAGTAGCGCTGATATATTTACCATAATGTAAATTACACGGAATTGATTTGAAGCAGGGGCACATTCTAAACTGGGATGCGACCAATCCCCTATCTTGGAAGGTCATGGCTACTCAAAAGGGTTTGGAAAGACCCGGCGTGCGATGAAGAAGCCAGTCACTCTAACACCAGGAAAACGCCCGTTGAGGACGGCTTTCATTGCCTTGAAATGCGTTCCCGCTGTCAGAACATCATCGAATACGCCAATGTCCGTAGGGGGTGGATCGCACAGGTTTTCGTCAATCTGATAAATGTCTACCAGTTCGTCAACGCTCGGCCGCGGTTTGTTTCCGGCTTCATGAGCCGCCTCTGTTGAAACCGTTTGTGTAACGAGATTCCTGACGTCCAACCCTTCCTGGATGCCTCGGCAGATTTGTTCCATACGATCATCGTAGTCTGGGTGTCCGAAACACTTTGATCCTGGAACAGGGATGAGCGTGCTGGTCCTCAACCAGCCTGGGTCTAAGGCCCCTCTTAGCGTATTGGATGCCTGACGTATTACCTGCGCCTTATAGTGGTAGCCGCCCTTTGAAAGTCGTTCACTTGGTTTCTTTTTGAGGTTCGAGATGATCTGATTGGCCTTGGAAAAGCGGAAATCCCGCCCCGAAGTGTATTCCAAAAGGTAGAAGCACTCATCATGCGGGCTTAGGTAAGAATGGTCACCCCTGTTGTGATCGTCAATTTCAGAGAGGCGCATTTAGTCTAGAGCTCTCCAAATGTCGTTCGGTTCGCGAACCCTGATTGCGCCCTCTTTCTCAAAGCGAGCAGGCCATGTGATGGCTGGATTTTGGAAACAGCTTTCTAGGATAAACAACTTGCGCCCTTGATAGAGAGCTGCACGCGCTTGTGTAAGAGTGCCAGAGGTTTCGCCAGCCTCGACAATAATAGTCCCTTCCGTGAGGGCACTCATCGTCGCGTTCCGCTCAGGGAAATACTGTCTTTTGTGCTGGAATGGCTGGACCTCATAACGCAGAACCGGAATCTGAGAAATCAGCAAGTGTTCCCTTGCGATGTGGTCCTGTAAATCACGGTTTTCTTTTGGGTAGTATTCGCCAAGTGGCGTGCCGATCACTGCAATTGTAACACCTCCGGCCTCCAGAGCCGCAGTGTGTGCGGCGGTATCGATTCCTGTTGCCAGCCCCGACACGACGGCGAAATCTCGCTTTACGAGTTCCTTGGCCAGACGTGCGGCCCTGCGGGCACCATCCTCTGATGGTTTACGGCTTCCAACAACAGCAAGGCCGCGCATTTCACTGAGTTCCCAAGCCCCTTGGTAGTAGAGCAGTTCGACGGGGTACTTGGCATGGCGTAGCTTCTCAGGATAGTCACCAGCTTTGTGTATTCGAACGCCGAATTGCTTAACGCCTGAAGCAAAAAGCTTCTCAATGGTTCTCTTGGCGGCGGCGTCGGCGTCTTGCGGAGAAACAAAGTCTGAAGGCAACGCAGTTGGATCACTCGCAAACCTTTCAGCCAATCGTTTGAAAGTCGCTCCCTGCTCTAAAAACAAGGCTTCGTATGCGCCAAGCTCACGACGCGGCGAAATCGGGGCAAGAGCGGGTGACCTGCTATTGGATAATGCCAGCTTATTCACAGCGACTGAACGCTGGTACATTGCTCATTTGCGTCTCCCAGATAACCACCACCGAGGGTGATTTGTTTGCAGCAGTGTGCCTCAGACCATAGCAGTAAGACAATACCAATAGATTCCCGGTGCATCAGGAGACGAGTTGTCGCTTGTCAATTAGGTTCAGATCCCTCCCCTACGAAACCGCTGGATCAGTCTTACCGCATTGAGCGAAATACCGGTGGCTGAGTACGACGCGCGAATGCTTGCAACCACTGGCTGCGCCACGGTATATATCCTGTACTATCCATGACTCACGAGCAAGAATGTTATTAGAGCCCCCAACCGACTTTAACACCGATTGGGGACCGAATAATTGTGTATCAGCTTTCTCAATAAACGATCACCAAATCTGGTAGCACAGCACCATAGATCACTAAGATTCTTGGTCGCGAACCAACTTCATGATCGTCTCGCTATGCGACAAGCCAAGTCGCGCACATAGCGGATCAAATTCAGTGATACATATAAATTGGTCGACCGCCACCAAAGCTGGATTTGGCAGACTAGTAAGCCCTGGCCGAAATGGCTTAACTTCTTCTGGGCTCCAGACGACCGTTTCATATGGAAGCACGAGAGGCCCCAGAATGATTTTTCTATCTGACATTTCGCTCATAACAGTATTCCTATCGTTGTGGCATGAATGAGCGCCCGGGATATTCCCATAACTCCTGAGCACAACGCTGGATGGTGAGCTGCCAGCCTGTTAAACAAATCACAACTCCAAAGGTTCCGATACCCGGAACAATTGCGGGGTTTTCATAACTCACATTGTCAGTTGTCTCGACCACCTGATCGAAGCGGTGGCAGCCGTGGCCGATGTGGATCCTGGAGTGGTCGAAGACGTCGTTGGGAATCGACTGCGTGATCAGTTGTCACCCGGCATTTATTCCGGGTTTGGCTTGAAGCCCACAATGTCAGCAGCTCACGCCGAATTCACTGGCTTGCATGATATCCACAATATAAGTGGCAGAAAAATGGAGCAGTAAACATGCGCACAACACACAATATCAATGGTGTCACCCCTATCGCCAATTCCAATCCTGGCAGTGGTCGCGAGCTAGCGGCAACAATCAGTGCAGGCGAATGGCCGGAACATGATCCTGACATCGAAACTCAACTGATTGGTCAAATGGAAGACAAGGTCAATGAGCTCCTCGAGGATCGAGAGATCGAAGCTTTTGCCGAATACGACAGTGATGGTGATCGCACATATTACCAGCTCGAGAACGGAGAAGTCGGGGTTCACTGGGTCGCTGCCCAATTCGTTGAAGCTGGCACGGTCGAAGATCTCGCCGAGCAGGTCGTTGGTGAATTTCGTCGGTGGGCCGAAGAGAATGAAGAGGTTTTCGGCCTGACAATGTGAGAAGACATCTAGGTTTTCAGCGAAACCCCGTCACACCCGGCGGGGTTTCTTGTTTTTGGTTCCAATCATTAATTGGCTTGAGAGAGCTTTGACTGATACCGCCATGCCCTTCTCAGATCGCACAAGTCAATTTTTCGTTGGCAACTCACATATGCGTACATATGAAAAAGTATTTTTCATGTAGTTAGCCGTATAGTCACCGTAGTAATAACGCGTCCCAGCATCCTGCCCCGCCTCCTCAAGTTCCATTATTGGAAGCGACGCGTTGACTCGTTCAACCGCTAGCGCTCTTTCTTTTGGGTTTCTCTACTTAATTAGACAAGATCATCCCCACACGACTTATCCACAGGACACTCCGTCCGGGAATTAAGGGCAAGGTGACATCTGTAGAAGCGCTTATCTTGTTTTTTGCGCCTTGCAAGAAAGAACACCCTCGCGCAGTGCGTTGCCATAGACTTGTCCTTTCGGCCCTATGAAGACCAGACGCGTGTGTGGACCCGCCTCTGTCCAACAGTCGCCCTCTCGCATGCTCCATCTGGAACCGACTCTTTGGAAGATCAAACGCTGATCCGGCTTTTGGGCAATGAAAACAAGCCCCTTTGCCCTGAGTATCGTATCTGGCAGATCAGAGAAGAACTGCTGCAAAGCTTTTTCGTCGAGCGCGTCGTTGGTTTCCACACTGACGGTTTCAAAACCGTGTCCGGCTGCGGGCGCAGAGGATTCATAATCGGAGACGTCCTGTTCTGTGTCTATACCAAGCGCCACATCTGTCGGTATCCGGCCTTCAATAGCCTCAAGTATTGGCGTATCCGCATACTGAGACCCGATGCGCGACTTTGCTCGAGCGCGGCTTTCATCGGAAAGCAAATCAAGTTTGCTCAGCAAAATCATGTCCGCTGACACGAGTTGGGCGTTGAATAATTCGCGTGTCGCAGGGTCACTCGCACGTGCTTCAAGTGTTTCCGCGTCGACGACCGTAATGATACCGTCAAGCCGGATCGCTTCATTTGCAAGCGCGATCTGAGCAATCGAGCCGGGTTCGGAAATGCCGCTACACTCCAGAACGATGGCGTCTGGGCGATCTCTACGCTGAGCAATGTCGACGAGTGATTTGGACAGGTCGCTCGCAACAGCACAACAGGCGCATCCATTGGTCAAAGTAATCGTGTCGTCGGTTTGTTCGGCAATAAGTTGCGCATCGATGTTGATCTTGCCGAAGTCGTTCACCAAAACAACGATTTTGCGGCCTTGCGGGTCCGCCAGTAACCGGTTGAGCAGAGTGGTTTTCCCCGCGCCGAGAAAGCCCCCGATGATGGTTAAAGGCAGCGACCTTGCAGGGGCCGCCAATTCGCGAGGCATCGACATGGCAGCAAAGATCAAGCCAGCAATTGTTTGCCTCTGGTCAAGCGCACGCATGAATTGATCATGTCGCGACGCATTTTCTTGAGCATGCGGTCGCTCAGTCATTCGGTGCCTCAATAACGCGGCCACCCAAGACTGTGCCCCAAATGCCAATGTCTTTGATTTTCTCTGGCTCGACTTCCATCGGGTCTTCGTCGAGCACGCAGAAGTCGGCGAACTTGCCAACCTCAAGGCTGCCAACCTCGTTCTCAATATTCAGGATGTAAGCCGCATCAATGGTCACGGCACGCAGTGCGCGTTCCACCCCAATCCGCTCGCCGGGTGCAACGACCGTTTTTTCGTCCTCCGCCAGTCGCGTGACCGCCGCATAAACGGCTGTTAGAGGGTGCATAGGAACGACCACCTGCGGGTAGTCCGAGTGCAGCGCAAAAATCACGCCTTCTTTTTCAAGAGTGGCGAGGCGCGCCTCGGTCTGTGCGCGGTCGGGACCATAGGCATTTTCGGAATGCAACAGTGCACGGAAGTGGGAGAAGTAGTTGTTTACACTGGCGATCCCACCAAGGGCCTTAAGACGTCGCGCCTGCATCGGGTTGCTCATGGCATAGTGTTCAATGGTAAAGCGGTGGTCAAAACGAGGATGTTCAGCCTGAAGGCGGGCGAGCAGGTCGAGCGTGAAATCAACAGCCTGATCACCGTTGGCGTGACAGTGAATCTGGTGCCCACCTTTCCAGAATGGAACCATACCCTCATATGTTGCGTCGTTCGGGAAGCCGTTTCCACCGTCGAGGTAACCGGGAAAGTTCACAAGCGAGCCCATAAGTGGGAAAGACCCGTCGCTGAGAAATTTAACACCACGGATAAACAGGTTGTCCTTGTCATGCTTGGCAAGGTCCCAAACAACGTCCGAGGCCTTGTCCCCATGCGCTCCTACGAAAGACATGGCATGCGGTTTTAAACAGAACCGGATTGGTAAGCTTGGATCTTCTGTGGCTGCCACGTGATCGTTGAGTTCGGCATCAATGTTCATAACGCCGAACATAAGATCGGCAATCGTTGTAATACCTGCTTTCAGTGCAATTTGGCCAAAGAACTTGAGACCGTCCACACCACCCAACTGTGCGATGATTGGAAGGATTGGATTGATTGCAATCGTGACACCTTCCACTTCTGTGAAAACGCCGTTCAAGCGCCCGTCTGGATATTGAAGGATGTGGGTCGGGTTTGCACCGTCCGGCACGTTGCACATTTCGATGGCGGCCGAGTTCAAATAGGCGAAATGCGGCGCGAACCCCAGAATGAAAATGGGCCGCGTGGCTGTGATCTTGTCCAGCGTGTCGCGATCAATAGCCCCGCCCTGGTTTGCAGGGTCAAAGCCCCACGCGACGATGGGTTCTCCTTCCTTTTTCGTCTTGTGGAGTTCGCCAAGGTATTCAATCACATCGTCAAAGTGCGGATGGGCAGGGTTCATCCCTTCGCGGCCGGGCCACGGCAATGGGCCAATGTAGTCGACCGCCATGAAGCCTGCCGACATCCAACAATGCGAATGCGGCTCGATCAAGCCTGGTAAGACGATTTTGTCTTTCAGAGTTTCATCGACCGTCACGTCGTAGCGCGACAGCCAAGGCTGCATCTGATCTATCGTTCCGAGCGAAAGGATACGGCCGTTCAACACCGCGACGGCATCAGCCTCAGGTCGGCCCGGGTCCATCGTGCGAAATTTCTTAGCGGTGAAAACCGTGACTTTTTCCTTGGTCATCCCAAACTCCTGAAATATCTCCATAACAAGGTTAATGCTCGGGATCGGACAATCAAAGTATATTGTTGAGAGTCGGACAATGCACACAACCGCAATCCTCGCCTAAGACGAAAAATAAGCATTTTGAGTTTCGTGAGTGGGAGGATCCGTGTCAGCATCGTGTATGAGACTGGGCACAGATTCTTATGAGCCACTTCGGGCTTATCCCTAGTGATTTTGGAAACAAGGATTCTAAAATGTCGTTTTGGACACTTCTCATGATCAAAGTGCCTGCGGAGAAGACAAAGCAAACCGCAGACGCATTCATTCACCGCAACATTATCGAGGAATGCGCCGATGCCATTCCAGGCTTTCGCCACGGTGAGTTGATGGTCTCGCATGAAGGCGATGGGCAGCTTTGCGTTATGTGCAACTGGACGGATAAAGCCGCCTACGAGCAATGGGTCGCAAGCCCCATTCGTGACAAGCAGAATGTGGACGCCCTCGGCTTCCTCACAGGAAAAGGTTACGAAGCGACTGACATGCATACACTCATGTTCGACAGTCTGCACGCCGTAGCACAAAAATAGCCGCATAGCCGCCAAAGTCTCAACGCGTTCCAGAAAGCGACCCCAAGCCGGAAAATTTGCGGCCCTCTAAGTTGAGGTTCGCCGCTGCGGTAGTTCGCTGGGTTCGGAACCATAGGACTCTTCCGCGGTCACGGAATCTGGGATTTCATCCCGCTTGAACTTTGTAATTCCAATACCAATCAGAACGACGGGTGTGATCCAGAGCAGGACGGCGTAAGGCGCTATCGAAAGAACGCCTATGCCCATTGTGCCCGCCACAAAGGCGCCATGAACGTTCCACGGAATCAATGGTGAAAAAATGGACCCTGATCCCGCTATTGCTGCTGAGGCGACATATGGTTCCAGACGAGCCTTTATATAGCGTTCTCGATAGGTCGCTGAATTGAGTATTATCGACATGTAAGGATCTGCCGTTGCCGCGTTCAAGCCAATACCAGTTACCGCTGTAGCGACAATCAGACGTGCGCCACCAGTGGCCCAGGCCAACAGCGGAGCAAGCAAACGCCTAAGCATCCCGGTAAACTCGACCAGCGCTCCAAATGCAGCGGCAACGAGTATCAACCAAATAGTCGGCAACATGGACACAACGCCACCGCCTACGAACGTAGAATCGAGTGTTTTACTCCCGCTGTTTAGTGAAAACCCGTTGCCCAATACTTCAAGTGAAAGTTTAACCCAACCTCCTAGCGCTCCAAGGCCCTCGTCGACCATTAACGCGTCAATCAGATCCTGCTGTGTAAATGCAGCGAGTAATGCCGCAGTTATTGCTCCTGCCATCAGAGACAAGAACGCGGTCGTCCGCGCGGACAGCACGAGAACCAAGATGAGTGGCAAGAATGAGATGAAAGACACGGTAAAATGCTCGTCAATAGCCTGGAGTATTTGAGCACTGTCATAGTTGTCAGACATACCGTGTCGCCAACCAAGAAAAAGGAAAAGCACTGCGCTAGCAATCCAGCCAGGCGCAAGGACAGTACGCAGCGCGCGCGCGTGGTCCTTAGCTTCGGCACCCACCACCGATGCCGTGAGAATGAAGGTATCCGAAATTCGACCTAGGCTGTCCCCCGTAAACGCTCCACAAACGGCAGCGGCTGCTGTGACCAGTGGAGAAACTTGCATAGCTGGTGCGAGAGCTACAAACGGCAAACCCACGGCGGCTATCGTGGTGAATGAACTTCCAATCGCATACGAAAGACCAGATGCGACCACAAAGACGATTATGTACAGAAAGCGCGGCGAACCGTATTGAGCTCCGAAATAAATCACTGAAGCAATCGTCCCAGACATAAAAAGTGCTCCAATTAGAGCACCCACCGCAATCAGCACAAAAATTGTTCCCAGAGCTGAATTGATACTATCGGACATGACCGCCGCGAGGTCTTCGGCGGAATTGCCAGTCGTGATGGCGATCATAAGCGCAAGTGTGAGACCAAGCGTCATGGCAATCTGTAATGGACCATCTTCGGCTTTTTCACCGAACAGCAAAACTGATGCGAATATCAGTGCCACCATTCCGCCGACGGTTACGAGCGAGGCGATCAAAGAACTGGTGGTGCGAGATTCCACGTCATCGCTCATAACATCAATCTCCTGAGCCGATTATTTGAAGGTTCAATTGGTTTCCGGTTGTTTGTAGCTAAGTTCCTGAGACCAAATGGGAGTTTGAAAGTAGGACTCCCACGGCTTTCGTTCATGAGGGTTTGTCATCTCGCGTTTGAGGGAGCGGGCTGTTTTCTTCATCGTTAGGTGCACTATCCTCGCCGTTGCTTGTATCTTCAGCTTCAGGCTCTTCAACGGACAACGGTTCCTCAACACTGCTCTTCTCATCGTCCGGGCCATCAAATTCCGGAGATCCTCTTGGGGGGTAACGTAACGTGCCCTCAAGCCTGTCGCGTTCGGCAGTTGAAAAATCCGGGAATGGAAGATCACGTCGGCGGCGCCACTGTTCAACCTGTTCAACAGCATGCTTCGACTTTGCCGCATCAAGCCCTCCGTCCTGAGACATGTAAACCGTTTGGCTGGGAAACGCGAAGCCAGTACCCGAAGCTTCGACAATTTCCTTCGTTCTGAACAAGACATCTTCCTGAATTGCATAAAATGCGTTCCACTCGCGGGTTTGAGCGTAAACACGAATTTCAATATTCAGAGATGAGTCTCCATAACCAATAAACCTCACCCGCGCTGTATCTGAAGTGATACGCGGGTGCGCGTACATCATTGAACGAATTTCGGCGAGAACATACCTCAACTGGTCGGTATCCGTTTCAAGTCGCAAGCCAAGTGTTGTGCGGATCATCATTTCATCACAACGGGCCCAGTTGACGAGCTCCATATTCACAAACTTGGAATTTGGAATGGCTATCGTGGTTCGGTCCAAGCCACGAACATGGGTTGATCGTACTCCAATGCTTTCAATTGTTCCTTCCTTGTCGAGGAACGAGCAATAATCACCAACCTTCACAGCCTTTTCCATATAGATCACAAAGCCGCTGATCAGGTTCTCAAGGGTCGGGCGGATCGCGAGCGCGACTGCAAGACCGCCAACGCCAAGTCCTGCTATTATGCTTAAGAGCGGGAACCCAAGGGTTTGTGCACCGTAGGCGAGAATCCATGTGGCTCCCACAAGTGCGATAATATGGTTGAGCAACCGCATCATACTTTCATCATACTGACGCACGATGGACGTTTTTTTCTCGGCTACCCTGTCGCTTAAGAGCGACATAAACCGCCAGAAGGTTAATGCCGCAGCTGCATAGATCGTGATTGTAGCAAAGAAGGTCTCCGTTAGAGCGAAAGAACCTGTCAAAAAGAGTTGGTTGTTAAAGAAATTGTTGAGCGCGAGTAAGATCACAAGAACAGCGCCGGCAAAAACGAACTTCCGTGTCGACTCTGGCATTTGTCCCGAAGCAACGCGACGGTTAAGCAGAAATCTAAGCCCGTAAAGAAGTGCCAGAGAGATCATTAAGAAGAAGAAAGTGAAACCAATCTTCCAAATTGGGGTTCCCCAAAAGATCTTTCGAGAAGCGGGGGGAAGGGCGTTTTCGACAAACAAAGGGATAAACGGACCACTCAGTTGAAGAAAACGAGTGCTCCACAACTCCGCGACGCGATGCGGTGATTGCATTGCAATTTCACGCAGGTAGCGTGGAGCGATTTGCGACGAACTCGCCGAGAAAAGAAACTCACCCTCCCGGTTTCCCGCGTTAACCCTTTGGATTATTAGTGGGGTATTGGGCACCAAAAAAGTAGTTCGATCCTCCAAGTACACCGTCTCATCGTCGGGCAGAGCTTCCGCTTCTTCCGTTCCAACTTCACCAATGATGTCGATGAGAGCCAGGGCAGTTCTAATGCTCGCATCACGTCTCTCCGCAACGTTTTCTTCCGTTAGATCAAGAAGTGAAATGAGCGCATCACCGATTAGAACCAGTTGCTCCCATTGTTGAGCTGATTTCCCAACTTGGTATTCCAAGTAGATACCAATGAGTGCATCGCGCAGGTTTTCCAATGACTGCAACGTGTCTCGTGGCGAATGCGTCAAAACCGGCGGCAGGCTTTCGAATGGCTCAATATCTTCCGTAATTGCCTGCGCAATCACTTGCTGACCGATAACTATCCAGCAAAGAAATGCGGCGATGACCTTTGTCCAGCGGCGTAAACCAAGAACACTCAGCACTGACGTGCCAACAGAACAGCTTTTTGCAGCACACTTCGCACGAGGATCTGCTTGCTTTCGGGTGACGCGTGGCTCGTAATCTTGGATTAGTGGAACGATGATCATGCGCTCATTTTTTCCTCGAACCCCTTGATCCAATGCTTCCCGGAGATCATTCTTCCAATCAGCATCCCTAGGCCAATCGCGAGGAGATTGCCGAACAGCGGCATGAGGTCTGCAACACCTGTCATCTCACCATGAGAAATCCACGTTTCGATTTCACGAACACCGTGAGATCCGGGCGACAACGCAAAAACGACCGGCACCATGAGCACAAAAGTCGGAATAGCGCGTGGTTTTTGTGAAATCCACAAGCTTACGTACATACACACCGCTGCTGAAACCAACGTCCCAAAGATACCGTTTGTGCCTATCGCTACAGCCTGCGCTGTAGCCGTGGAGAGCAACAAGACGCCCAGTGCAGTCAGGAAATGGTCCTTGTCCATCTGAAATGCCCACATGATACCAAGAAGGAATGGAATTCGAGCCAAATAGATGGCCCACCATGGAAATTCCTCGCCGTCGGGCGCAACAGGGAGAAGTGCTGAGACCGGTGTCGAAGTAACAACCGCAGCGAAGTATGCACCGGAAGCCAAGAGCACCAGTATGAAGACACTGTAGAAAAATCGATCTACAGCAGGCGACCACCTACCCTGCGCTAGCTCGTAAGCCTGCATACTGATGGAGTCCCCTGGGATGAAGACAAATGTGGATGCGATCAGCAAAAGCCCCGGTGCAGCTAAGGCATAACCTGTTTGCCAACCGACCATAGCAATCAGGCCACTCGCAAATGCTGCAATTAAGGGACCAAGCCTTGCCAAAGCCGGGTTCTTGTCCACGGCCAGAAACACGGCACCGGTTGCCATGCCCGTCAAAATGCCGAAAAAGATACCTTCCCACGTACCGACGACTTCAACAGCAAAAGCCGCTGACACCGAGACGACGCCAAGCCAAACGAGAAATGGCGAATAAGGAGGTTTACTCGACTTCAGATCAGAAAGATTCTTGCGGGCTTCTTCCGGAGTCAGCTTGCCTTCAAAGACGTCTGCTAGGTGGTTCTTTAGTTTTTGCGTGTTCGTGAGCGCCGGGAACCCAGGCATATCTACCTTCACGAGAACGGTCTGTCCTTTGTACTCCAAAATTGCAGACTCTGCACCATAGACGACCGTGACATCCTTTACACCAAAAGAGGCGGCAGCCTTTTCCACGACTTCCTCATGGCCTACAACGCCTTCCCAGCTCCAAGATAGAAGGAGCTGCATCAGATCGACCAAGTATTCTCTGATCTGGGCGTCGGATTCCGCCTTGCCTGGTGTATTGTTAGTCACTTGTTTTCCCTCTCATACGCTGGTGAAAGAAAGCGTGGCGTACGCGCGGCCAACTACTTCATCTCTAAAAACTCTACTGTGATACCGTCTGAGTTTCGGACCCAAGCAACTGCTTTCACCGGGCTGGAGTATTGATCGCTGTCCACGTCAATGAAGTCACCCAGAAGCGCGAAGCCGTGCCCCGCGGCTTTGGCAACCGCAGCCTTGGCATCGTCAACGTAAACGCCGATGTGGACGGACCCTGTATCTACCGGCGATGAGGAAATGACCGTGCGATTGGATGGCGACTGGTAACAAAGCAATTCGATCCGGCTTCCGTTACCTTTTAGAAAGGCCTGCTCTGCCGTCGCATCCGGCACTCCAATAAGGCGTCCGATCACCCCCGGCACCTGCTGCCGGACTTCTACCTGATATCCGAGACATTCCTCGAAAAACTGAATAGTCTTGCCAATATCAGTGACGGTAAAGCATGTATGATTCAGACTAACACTGCCGCGTTGTTCCACGAGCTTCTACCTCCGGTCCCAGAATAGTGGGAATGCGGGCCGCCCGAAAGCGTACGAGCGGCCCATCGATGTTCAACCGCCTGCCAGCTGCTTTGCCGCTGCGCGCATATAGCCGGGGTTGAGGTCCGGCGCGAGATTGACAGGCGACGTCGAGAAGAACACACCCACGACATCGCGAGCCGGATCGGTGTAGATGCCCTGATACAGGTTACCGTGCTTGAAAAGTGCTCCGTCTTCCCAAACTGCATCCCACTGGTGCGAATTAAAGATTGGCATATCAGTACCAAAGCACATCTTAACCCAAGAATGGTCGGTGAAGTCACCGGCGAGGTAGGCGTCCTTACTGCTACCGGTCTGCATTTTGCGCAGCACGTCGGACGAAACGATGGGTTCAGCCGCCACCTTGGCCCAACTTGGGGTAAAGATCAGCGCGTAGCGCGCCAAGTCTTCAAGTGTAGAATGCTGTGCCCCGTACCCCATAGCCAGCCCGGCCGGGGACAAGCTCATTACCAAGGGTGCGCGAGCACCGATCTTGGACCAGATGCGCTCTTCAACGACTGTAGTGTAGGCTTTTTGAGTGACCGCTTCGACGACCTCGCACAGCACTTTTGTAATGACCGAACTGTAGCGCGCTGCGGTCCCGGCGGGTTCACCTTCAAGCTGCACTGCGCCGCGAAGGACTTCATTTTCATCTTCCTTCACACCATCAGCATTCGGCACGTCAAAATCCGCCGCCAACATACGCTGAAAAACCGATCTCGGATCCATCGTGTTCTTGGAGTCTTCCGTAATATCGAGGCCGGAAGCCATGTTCATCGCATGTATCAACGGCACCGTGTCCCAAGCGGACCCTTTGAGCCCAGGCGCATAGTCAGTAATCGGCTTAGAGGTGTCGAGCTTGCCCTCAAGCTCTAGCATCGTCAGCAGCGTTCCGACCATAGACTTTGCGACCGACGCCCATATGTGCACCTGCTCGGGTCGCATGCCGGGAAATGCCTCGTAGACGACATCACCTTTGTGAAGGATCATCACACCCTGTACGCGAGAATTGAAGTCGACAATATGTTCGTCCAGGGGCGCGGATTCCGTGCCATCTCCGAGCGTGTACGTTAACGCACCCAAAGACGGATCAGGGCGGCGCGTTAACTCGCTGACGGGACCGTGAGGATTGGCTAGGGATCCAATGACGAATTCGTTGAAATGCGTTGTGTAGTAAAGCGCATGATCACCGCCGATCTGCATATGCATATTGCTGAAATTTTTGCGGGCGGCAGCGATAAATTCGAGGTCAAATCCATCCCGCACGACGCTTATTGGCAATGTAACTTTAGCGCCTGGTACGCTCATAGGATCGTCTGGTGAATGAACAATACGATGGCCAAAGGACGGTAAAAGACCCGAAATCTCTGGAAGCGTAGTGCGTGGTTTCATTTCAGTTTTTCCTTTTCACAGTGCTTTAGTTTTGTTCAGTCAAAAAGCCCCGACGTCGCGATGGGCCTCAGGTATTGCATGATCGAATCGTCCGCCGCGTTCACCGAAAAATGCACGATAACCAAATCGCGAGACGACGACGCATAGATTGCCTGCCGTTGGAAGCCAGCCTTGAACATGTCGCCGTCCGGCCAGAGTGATTGTGCCGAAATTCTTGGGTTCAGTCGCGATTTTACCGATTTCCGGGTTGATGGGCTTCGGCAGGGCAGCTGGTGGCAACGGGTTCGGGGCGGGACCACTGGTCATAATTGCTTACTCCTATTGAAAAATCAGATCGGAGGAGGCAGAATCTTCTCACCTTTTTGGCTATTCACAATTCGGCTGGGTTGAGCACTGATCCTCCGCGCAACCACGCCAGTTCTTTTGATGGATTGAAACAGTCCGAAACCTCTCCCGTTGCTCGAATGTCCTTCTTAAGATCGAACATTACGACCGGCGCTCCGTCGCTCAGGTTGAGCTTGTGCAAATCTATCCAAGCGACTGTCGGATTCCGAGTGAACTCAAAATAATACCTTCCATTGGTCAGATCACTGATCGTGCGCCAGCGGGTGGGAGAGACGTTGGGCCGGGTTGGATCACTAATACCCCAAGGCGTTGACATGTTCCGAATGACGGCCAGTACATTTGCGACAGCCTCATGGTAGTCAGCCGGCTCCTCAGGCAGCGCACTGAGATAATAGGCGCCGCGCACAAAACGTTCGTCGGCCTGCGAGCCGCCCGGAAGCGGTTGATCCCCGCCAAGACCAACATACTTCTTCATGTTTTCAAGCTGTTGTTCGTATGGTGGCGAGTTCGTCATGATTGTGACATCACGGCCTTTGTGAACGCTGAACTTTCCGTCCAACACCTCGATTACCGCCGAGTTGCCGGTCTTGTCGGCAATTGAGTAGTGGAAGGGTGACTGCACCTTGTCATCAAAATGCATCATGTAGATCGGCACGATCTGAATGCTGTCTAGCGCAGCGAGCACTTCGTCCACCGTCGCGAAGTTGTCGAGCATCCATTGCGCAAAGATCGAAACTGACAGACCGCCCTTTGAGGTATCGCGAAGGCCAAAGTCCGACTCCGCGAGATACAACAGGTTGGCGTTCAATCCCGCTTCGTTCATGCCATCCGTAATCGCCGCGCCATAGCAGGCCCCGACGATACTTCCGTACTTCGACGTCCAGGTCGCAGGATTGTCATCTACCGCGCCGTCACGCTTCATCCCTTTGGGAAATGCGTAAACTTTGGTTTGTAAGCTCTCGAACCAATCCTCATTCCGGCCTACCAGCATTGGTTGGCCATCCTTGTTAAAGAAAATACGCGAACACATGGACTTCTCCCTGTATTTGTAGCGGCCCCTGTCTCAAGCAACAGAGGCTGCTGTTTCAACCATTAGACGACTAACGCGGCAGCGGATTGTTGTTGATTGCCCGAACGATAGCACGTGCCATGCCTTCTTCCTGGTTTTCCCCATCACTCGTGCTGAAGAATGCCACGACGGTGTCGGTCTCGGGTGAGATGTAAATCCCCTGCCCGCCCACTCCGGCCTTGAACAGGTCGCCGTCTGAAAAGACAGCATCCCACTGATAACGGTTAGAGATCGCGCCGGCATCATCCCAGAAGGTGATGCTGTTCTTCTTGCCGATCCAGCCCTTGTCGTACATGTCGAGATACGTCCGGTCATAGATCTTGGCCATGACCGCGTCAGGGATCAGTTGCTCACCAGCCAGCTTTGTGCAGCTTGGCGAAAAGGCCATGCCGAACCTGGCCAGATCGCGCAGCGTAGAGTTCATGCCGAAAAAACCGAGTGTATTTCCGGTCGGGCTGACCACGTAAAAAGCGTCATGCTCCATGCCAAGCTTTGACCACAACCGTTCTGAGAACTGCGCATAGAGCGGTTTGTCGGCGATCCGCTCATTGATCCGGTTCATGACAAAGGTGTCGATGGAGTTGTATTCAAACTTCTGATGCGGCGGGGAATGCCGCTCCATATCGCGCAGGACATCAACCCATGTTTCATTGCGACCGCGCACATCGGGCAACATGCCGACCGCGCTCGTCGCCGCCCAGCGAAACCAGATCTGGTCAGGATCGGTGCGCGAGTTTGGCTCCGGCTCATCGTGCTCAGTGCCGTTGAGGCCTGTGGCCATGTCCATGGCTTCGACGACTTTCACCGTGTCCCATACCGATCCTTGCAATTCTGTCAGGTAGGAACTGACCGGTGCGTCCACATCGACATTCCCCTCATGTTCATGCATCGCCATCATGGTTGACCCGGTGACTTTGGTCACGGACATCCACAGATGCTTCTCATGCGGTTTCATCGTGCGATAGCGTTCGTAAACGATCTCACCACCTTTCACGACCATCATGGCGTCGATTGGTTTTGTGGCAAAATGTTCATCCACGCTGACCCAGTCACCATGCTTGTTCCGGTATTCGATATTCCCGATTGACGGGTCGACTGCGTAGGGCAGGTCGACCACGGGTCCACCGCGCATTACCTGCGCCGTTGGTCTGATTTTTGAGAAGTTCACATAGGAGTACTGCGTTTCTGGTGATGGAAACTGAACCTTGACCATGTTCTCAGGCGCGTTCAGGTAGGCGCTGATCTCGAGAACGCGGTCAAGCGGCACGTTTGTACTGAGATCTTCGGGTTTCGCTAGGATAGGCCCATTAGTAGATGTACCCGTCATTTATTTCTCCCAACTGTAATGAAAGTTCCGTTTGTCCAATATAACAATGAAATCAAACAAGATCATGAATCGAGATAGATGCAACTGTTTTCTGGTCAAACTTGTGGGTCATTCGCTTGGCGCCCCTATCTTGATCAAAGACGTGGAAAGCAACCTTCCCCCGGTCTTTCGCGTGACGGGATATAGCCCGCCAGACCGGATCAAAGACCGTGAATTCCTTGGCATCGAGGCTAAAGCCTGTAATTTAACCTGAAGCTTGCGGGTCGCAGTTGAAACAAGCTGCCCACAAGTAGGCACTTCGACAGATATTTCTTTTCTTTTTTAGCACCTTCACCAGTCGAGAGATGCACGTGCAACTCGCGACCTGTTTGATCAACAGCAAGACAACACACAATCGATTGAGAAACCGATCCAGTGGCGGCAAGAAGTCTTTTCAGGGCACTATGGCCAGAATGACGAGTCCGACGACAATAAATGTCAAGCTGGATACAGCGCCGGGTAAGCCAAAAGCAACAGCCGGTGCGGAACTCTTGGCATCCTTGCAGACCTCAGCGATTGCGACGCCCGTCATAACGCCAGTCGTGGCACCGGCGTTCTCAGCCACGTTCAACCTCATGATGAAGTGCCCGAACAAGAAACAAGAAATCGTGCAAACCGTCGTCACAAATGCTCCGGCAATCAGAAGGTTTACCCCAAAAGCCTGCATGGTCGAAATCAACGAACCACCTGCGCCAATTGCGACGGCCGCAATAAAGAGTGACAACCCTAGGTCAGAGAGCGCAGTTGCCGCGGGCGCGGATACTGACCCCATGCTGGGGCTGCGGGTCCTTAACCAACCGAGAATAGCCCCGCCAAACATGGCACCCATTGCGGACCCCCCGAGGGGTGGAATTTCAATCCCGGCTACGGTCACTGTAATCGTACCCAATGCCGCAAATATGGCGATGAAAAACGAAGTATTCATCAAATCAGTCGTCATCTGGTTTGTGACCTCGTAACCTACTTCGTCGGCAAATATCGACACACATCGCGCTGAACCAAACACAAACAGCACGTCCCCAGCGATCAGCTCAAAATCCTCGTCGTCTATTGGCATTTCTCTACCGAGCCGCACTACGCGCTCCAGGCTGATACCGTAGCCATGCTCGTTTAGTAGTTCCGAGAGTTTTCTGCCGACGTGTGCATTGTTAGTGAGAACGAGTTCTGCTGAGGCCATATCCACGGCTAATGCGTCATTATCCGCAACTTCCGGCCCCAGGGTCTCATTACCCCTCATGAGCAAATGGCTGGGCGCAAGGAAGGTCAGGATATCATCTTTCGCAAGGACCAGATCATCCGTGACGTTCAAACGTTCTCCATTGCGAATTACCTGCTCAAGTGAAGGTAAAGCTCCTTCTTCTCGCCGCTTTTCAACGTTTTTAACAAGCTCGCCAGCTGTACTTCCGATGTACTTCGGTAATTCCAGCCTCCAGGCACGCACGGATGGCGCTATGCGCTTCTGAGGCACGCTCCCGACTGCGTCAAGTTTCGCGGCTTCTTTAGCTATGTCTGCTCCCACAAGCGTTGGGCACAACTTAATAAGGATAATTAGCCCAAATGTGCCATACAGATAAGTGATGGCGTAGGCGCTGGCGAGGATATTGCCCGCATCTGACGGCGCCATACCCTCTGGGAGCTGGACCGATCCGGAAAACACAGCGCCTTGAGCGGCGGCTAGGACCGCAGATGTTGTGACCGCGCCGGCAGTCAACCCACCGGCGACAATGTTGTTCAAGCCAAACACCAAAGCCATGAGATAAACCGAGACCCCAGCGACCACGGCAGTAAAAACGCACATTACCAAGTATTTGAAAGCCGACTTACTTGTTAAGACACGCACCAGGCCAGGTCCAACCATCGTTCCCAGAACAAAAAGGTAAATTGTAAACGTCAACCCTTTGATTATTTCCGGAACTTCGATTTGTGCCAATCCGATAACCAACCCGACAATCAGTATTCCTGTAGTTGGTCCAAGCCCGATACCGGCAATCTTCAGCTTGCCGACCAGATACCCCAATCCGATGACAACAAAGAGAAGGATGACAACATTTTCTCGAGCATAAGAATTCAAAGCTTCCACACGTCTCTCCCGATCAGGCTAGTTCCTCAACTGCAATATTGCGGCACACAAATCGATGTCCAAGGCCAAGTATTTTGTTTCAAACACCTTCGTCTTTGGCTGCTTTAGACAAGTTATTCAGCAAAATATGACTTGTCATCAAGCGTTTTCAACAGCTTCACAGTGTAGGCGACCAACCTGTGACACGCGGCTGTCACACAGGGCAAGGCTAGCCAAGAAGGAGAGTGAACGCGCCATTTCAGCCTGTTTAGGATTGCAATTGGAAAACTCATAAGATCAAGATACATCTCGATTAATGCATTATTGTGATCTCATCAAACAATGCCATGACCATGGACTCGTTGCGCCTTAAATCTGCTATCAAGTTAGCGTTGGCTTTGGTGCTCGCGTATTGGATAGCCTTGTCGATGGATTGGGCCAAGCCTTACTGGGCCGGTCTCTCAATAGTTGCATGTTCGTTGACAACATTTGGCGAGTCCTTTCACAAAGGACTACTCCGGCTGGGTGGCACGTTCTTGGCAATTGTCGTTGCGATTTCTCTACTGTCGCTGTTCCCGCAGGATCGTTGGCTATTTATCGCAGCGCTCAGTTTATGGCTGGCATTCTGTTGCTTCAATATGTTCCGAACGTCTCGTTCATACTTCTGGATGACTGCCGGATTTGTGGTGCCCATATTGGTCATTGGAGGCGGCGAAAACCCGGTCAATGATTTTACTGTTGTGGTTCTTCGAGCTCAGCAAACCGTTCTTGGTATTGTGTGCTTCAGTGTCGTCTACTCACTGTTATGGCCCTACAGCAGTCGGGAACAGTTCGAAGAAGAAGTACGCAAAGCGCTTACTTTGAAACGACGTCTTCTGATGGCGACATTGAACATCTTGACTGGAAATGAGCGCAAGGAAGACCTGCCAAAGCTTCGGATGCAGATCGCTCAATTGCACTCCACTGTCGAGAGGCTTTTGGATGCCGCAATTGTCGATAGTTATGATGTCTGGGATAGACGCATTGTCTGGCGTCAATTCGTGGCAAATATGGCATCACTGGACCGAGAGCTTCAGCGCCTATATTTGAACGCAAGAGACTTGGAAGACTCCCGTGACACAGCCCAAGTCCAATCGCTTTGTTCCGCGATACTGAGTACCGAGCAATATCTTATTGAAGCAGAGAAAACTCTCTCCGGAACAGCATCGCAAGTTGGGGATCACACCGAAAACCAGATTACCCAAGAAATGGTCAACAGCGAGCTAGGACACTTCCAACTTGCTGCCATGACTGCCACCCGTCACAATGTCCAACGGTCGCTAGAATACAGTCGGTCTTTGTCAGAATTGATGGCCGACATCAAAGATGCAGACTGGAAGGACAACACCCGGCATTTGGCCTCCTCCCAACAACCTAAACCCACATCCGAATTCCTTGATCGGGATATGTGGAGCGCGCTGGTCCGTGTTCAGATAATATTTCTTGCGACAGTGGCGTGCGTCCTGTTTGTTCCGGGCTTTCCCAATCCGGCTCTTGTAATCTGCATAGGCGTTTCTCTCGCTCTGAACCTTGCTTTACATCCGCAGGCGTCTGTCTCCATCGCGCTGCCTTTCGCAGCGATCCTACTTTTGATCGTTGGAACTGTTCACCTTCTTCTATTACCGCTATTGGCCACCTTCTGGCAGTTGGCCTTGTTAATCTTCGGCACCACAGTCCTGGTGGCTTACTTAACTTCCCGCCCAGAACAAATGATTGTTCGAAGTTTTTTCCTGAACTTGTTTCTGGTCGGCCTTCAGATCGATAATCAGCAGCAATACAGTTTCCTCTTCTTTGCAACCATGTTCATCGGTTTGTTCTGTGTAATTGTGATCATCGAATGCACTCGTTTTTTCCCGGTTTCTTTGAGGCCGGAAGTCCGTGTGGAAGCTCTGATAAAGCGTTTCTTTTCTAGCGCGGATTATGTGGTCCGACACAGCCTCACCGACCAAAGTGAGCAACCAAACTGGTTTAATCGGATGCGCCTTTCGCTACATGTCAGCGAGATAGATAGCATTCCGACCAAACTTGTTCCTTGGCTATCTGCATTGTCGGAACCAGCACTGGGCAATACCAAAAGGACGGATGCGCTTCAAATCGCGGCAAGTTTGGAAGCGCTGAGCAGCAAGTTAATTGAATTTGCCGCAACCCGAAGACTGTCACAGGCAGCTTCACTGAGAGAAGGCGGTGGCGAAGCAATGAAGCAGTGGCGCTTGGCCGTTGCGGATGTAATGTTGGATATTGAACGCGACCCAGAGGGGATTGACCCTGAATATCTGCAAAACAGGCTTCAAAGCGCTACTGTAGCTCTTGAGAAGACTGTAGAAGTCCTAATTAACAAAGAGTCTAGTTCAAATTTGAATACCGCTGACTACGAAAACATGTATCGTCTTCTTGGCGCGTATCGAGGTCTTGCGGAGGGTGTTTTGGGGTACACCGGCCGAGCGGCATTCATTGATTGGCCCGCACTACGAGAGTCCCGTTTTTGAGGTCGAAGAAAAAATGCTACCTGTTCCAAGCGAATTCGACTTTTTTGGCGTCTACCTCTCACCACTTTTCGTATCTTCCCTACTTGCAGTCGTTCTAACTATGATGACGGCGCGTGTTTTGAACCGTTTCCGAATGTCGCGTTTCATCTCTCATCCGGCGTTGGTTTTTGTTGCACTTGTAGCAATCTATACGTCCGTCATCGGAACCTTTCTTATCCCGGCTTAGTCAAATGAACCGAAACATCAAGTTGATCGTCACAGTTGCAATCGTACTCGTCGCTTTGGGCGCAGTGTTCTTGAAATATGCCAATTACGTGTCCAACCCGTGGACGCGCAACGGGCAGGTCCGCGCAAATGTTCTGGAAGTTGCACCGCGCGTTTCCGGGCCAATTGTCAACCTTCCGATACGAGACAACCAATTTGTAGAGGCTGGGGAACTTCTCTTCGAAATCGATCCGCGCACTTTCGAAGCCGCACTCTCGCAAGCACAAGCGAGATTCGACAAAACCGTCGAAGACCTGGCTTCTTTGGATAAGCAAATTGAAGCCGCACGTGCGAGTGTTCAACAATATGAATCGTCGATCCAACAAGCCGAGTCTCAGTTGTCATCCGCAAAAGCCCAGCAGACAGAGGCACAACGTCAATTTGACCGAGCCTCTGTTTTGGTAAGCGATGGTCGAATTCCCGAGTCACAATTCGACGAATTACAAAGAGATTTGGACGTTGCTCAAGCAAACACCGCCAGAGCACAGGGCGGAGTGGTTCAGGCCAAAGCCGCGCTCGCCCAAGCGCAGGCTTCGCTGGAGGGCTCAATTGCAAGCCGCGGCGTAACTGGTGAGGAAAACTCAAGCCTCCGCGAGGCTAAAGCTGCTCTGGAAGCTGCGCGCCTCAACCTTGAATTCACTAAAGTACATGCCTCAGTTGACGGATATGTTGCAAATCTGACATTGCGTCTCGGCAGCCAGGCTGTCGCTAATCAACCGATCCTTGCACTCATTGATGCCCAAAGCTTTTGGGTCGACGCTTATTTCCGCGAAAACTATGTGGGCGATATATCCCCTGGTAACCGCGCCGCCATAACGCTCATGTCTAACCCCGATATCGTAATTCCTGGGGTGGTAGATAGCATCGGGCGAGGAATCGCAAAAAGTGATGGGAGTGTTGGGGTCAATCTCTTGCCAAACGTGAGTCCAACGTTTGAATGGATCCGACTAGCACAGCGAATTCCGGTAAGAGTAGAGATCGATCAACTCCCCGAGGGAATCGAGTTGCTTGTAGGTACAACGGCGTCGGTTCTCGTCATGACTGGCACCGATCCAACGGAAACAGATGAAGCCCTACCACCGCCGGCACCGACAATTCTACAATAGTGGGGCTCCAAGTTGAATATGGGGCCTTGATAAGAGGCCCCCCTGCCCTGCTGTAAAATTAGGCAAACTCTTGTCTAGTCTTTACTGACTTAAAACTCGAAGTCGACATCGTGCTCTCTAAGGAAAGCCAGCATCGATTCCTCCATTGCAACGACGACACTCTTGCCCTTCTTCTTGGCGATCTTATCCCACTTGCGATAAAGCCGTGGGTTCACTTTTGTGGAAAAGACTTGCTGGCGTGCAGCCTTTTTCCCTCTCTCCAGGCGCAGCTCAATCTCATCTTCCAGCTCTTCAGGGTCGAGCTCCCTACCCGCCTCTGCTTGTATTTCAGCAATCATGCGAACACGTTTGGCATGTCTAGTGTCAGAACCTGATGGTCTCTGACCATGCTTGTCCTTGTAAGGCCATGGCTCATCGTCATCCATTGTGACTTTACCGATTGCGGAGGTATCTGCACTCATAGTTAAACTCCTTACTTGTCAGCGCGTTCGCGCAGAAAGGTGAAAATTTCGTTGGTGATTGCTTCTACATTCTCAACCGCAGAATCCAGGTTGGAGCCTTGGTAGCGCGCTGGCAGATCAACATAGTCGCCTCCTGCGGAAACCATTGATTTGAAGATCGGCCGATGCGCCAACTGCGCACGCATAAGGGGGGCATTGTTCTCCACCAGAACCTGGCGCATGTCCTTGCTGATGTTCGCCTCGATTGGGCCGGCTTCAGTGAATGTCAAAAGCACGCGGGCTTCAATATCACGACCAAGTATCTTGGAGCGTGACCTAACCCGCTTTAGGACCTGAACGGCCGCTTTTACGTCTGGAAGACTCGCCTGACCTGGGATCACGACCAGGTCACTCACCAGAATTGCGTCAATGATGCTTGCATCGTCAGAGCCTTCGACATCGATCAGAACGACATCGTATTCGTCGGCGGCATACAGGGCTTCCTCTGTGATCTCTTCGCGTTCGACATGTTGAACGGTGATGTTCTCTGGGATCTCTTTGATATCCGACCAGCCAGATAGCCACTTCTTCGGATCGCTATCAAGGATCAGGACCCGTTTCCCGGCTCTCGCTGCCTCAAGCGAAGTAAGAATGCATGTAGTGCTTTTTGCGCAGCCGCCCTTCGAGCTGCAAAATGAAATAGTCGACATAACAAAATCTTCCTCAATGATTTTTTGGTGAGCTGCTCGGCTCACTGAGGAAGATACGAAGTAAAGGTTTAGACAGCGTTTACTTTACAAGACTGGCCAAGACTTTTCTTTGAAAGGCAGGCCTTTACTGACCTTTACTAGTAAAGTCTGAACTTGACTCGTCTTTACTTTACAAGACTGACCTATCGATGCCCCTTATTTCATTGGGCTTATGAAGTTCGACATTGAGTTTGAGCAGGCCGGATGCCCAAACCGAGGGTATTACCCCCATTTTTCGTTACTAGCGAAAAAAGAGGGTAATGTCAGAGTAGCCTCCCTCTAAACCACGCAATCTAAAGTACAATTTGTTGACAAGCACACCTAAAACAGGAGATTTTCACCTCCTTATGGATCTGACGCTCATGGGTTTTTGAATGAGTTGATCGGGCACGTGTCACTTCACAATTGTGAAGCCTGGTGAAGCAAAGGTTCCATTAGCGATGTGGTCTATTTCAAGAGTGTGACTTCCAGGCGCTGAAAGTCACAACGGCCTCACCAGTTGTTCCAGCTCGATCTCGCCGGCTTCCAGCCTCCCCATCATAGACACCAAATATGACCGATGGTTCTGCACGCTGTCCACGCGCTCCAGAATGTATCCTAACAAGATAAAGCTAATCGCTGGTCCCATTTCTTTGCATTTCCACCACGCCTGCCCCAAACGCAATTGTTGGGCAATGTCGTCCATCATTCGCAAACCTTCCTCATTGTTGCGCGCAAATCGCAATTCTGCGCACAAGGCTCGGAAAGATCGCTCAATGTCGTCTTGGGTCAAACTAATCGAAAGAGATTTTCTCTTTTTACTATCAGGACTCAGTGAATGCTCTTTGTGCCCCTCATTTTCGGTGTCACCATCCCTCAAATTGCTGGGCTGAACCTCTTCTTCTGCGGTGTTGTCCGCAGGCATAGCCGCATTGATCTCATTCAGAAGGCACTGAAGAACGTCCTGTTGCGGTCGGCGACGCAGGATTGTCCGAGCATGATCCATGAGGTGCTGGATGCCATCACAGCAGACCTCTTGCAGCCGTGCCAACGCCAGTAGGCACTCATCCTTAAGTGCCCTAAGTGCATCTTGCGTGCGTTGGTACTGTGCGGCCACAGCTGTGAATTCAGCGTGCCTGGTGGTCAGCGGCAGCAGGCTGAGGCCTGAAACCAGTGCCACCTGCCCTGCACTATCCCTCCGGCACCATCGCTTCCCATTTGCCGCGGTGACACGTTGAACAATGCCAAGGTCAACCAGCTTCGCAATGTGCCGTTCGACAGTTTGAACGCTGACATGTGCCCGTTGGGCAATCGCAGCATTTCCTGCGTAGACCACGTGATGGTCAGGTGCCATCTCTGACACGCGATCTGCCGACATGAAGCTCAGCATAGCCCGTAAGACGTTTATACTGGTTGCTTTCAGACCTAGCGCCTCTCGCGCCTCCTCAACTGCGCGGAGTTGCTGCCATTTGGGTGCACTACTCCCCTGCCCGGCCGATTGCCCGGTAGCTCCGTTCGGAGCAAAATCTCTAACTGTCCTCATGTTTTTTGTCAGCAGACAAAGAAATCCCGATCACCCAAGGGTGTTTTTTCTTGTGAAGTGATTCGCGGGCTGCTAAAAATTAGGTGCTTAGACTAATTTCCGCGTATGCGGTTTTTGTGCAGCCCTCGGAACTTCGGTTCTGGGGGTTTCTCTTTTCCGCCTTATCTCCTTTGCTCGTTGCCTCATTCAGACTTCACAATTGTGAAGTCAGCTCTCCCCGGGGTTCTCTGCTTGGAACCTTTTCAGGGACTCTTCCAGGATCTTTTCGATGTTCGTATCGAGCCAATCCGCGAAACCTGCCGTTTCTTTTGTTTCGTTTACTGTCAGTTTTAGGCCTGAAGGGCCCTTCTGAACCTTTGCAATGCCGCCCAGTTCACGCACTTCTGTCTTGGATTTGTGTTCAGCCCGGCGCTTGATTTCGGCCAATAGGGCCTTGAGGCGATCATCAGATGAACTTGTTGCGTCCATGTCACCTAGGAGTTTTGTCGCCTCCCTAACGGTGAGAGCTTTTTCCTCCAGAGCGGTTGCGAGAGCCTCCCACTTAGGGCGGCCACACCCGGATGCGGCTCCTATCATGTCGCCCAGGCTGTCAGGCACCATTTTCGTGATCTTAAGGAGGTTGGAAAGGTTGGATGCCGACAAGTTCATCATTCGTGCGACTTCTTGTTTCTCCACGCCCGTAGAGTGGATGAGATTGGCGAAACGGGCCTTCTCATACGCAGACAGGTTCTTGCGAGCTGCATTTTCCAATGCCTGAGTTACAAGAACTTGGTTGTCAAATTCGGCATCTGAAATAAGTGGGTCCTTCGTTTCGACGTTCGCCCGGATCTTCAGGTTCTTGTCTTTTTCCCCTTCTTCCCCTGGTCGAGGGTTGGATCTGATGTAGCGGATCGCCGCAAGCCTGCGTCGCCCGAAGATAACCTCGTAGCGTCCTTTATCCTTTAAAGAGTTCCGGACCAAGATTGGTACTTTTTGACCATGGGTCAAAATGCTGTCGACAAGCCGCTCACGGGATCCATCTTGAAGATCGACGTCTTGATCCTCAGTGAGCGCTTCCGCGGACTTCACAATTGTGAAGAGTTCCAACCGGTCAGCATGCGGGCTGTCATCAATGAGGTCTGGATCGATCTCACGGACAGCATTGTAGGTCCTTTCAATGAGCTGGATGCCGGGAGTTGTAGACGGCTTCCTGGTAGGCTGTTTGGACTTCACATCGGTGCCGGTGACTGATGAGGCCTTAACGGAATTCATTAGGTTCGTGGCGACATCTCTCTTTTTCTTCGTGGCCATTATTCACGCCCCCAAGATGCTTTGATCATTTGCTCAACCTCGACACCGACAGCATCCATACTCGCTTTTGCTCGATCATAGGTGGATCGCGTAATGTCGCTTCTATTCAACTCGTAGATGCTCTGTTGGAGCATTACAGCATCTGCGATAGCCGTTGACTTCAGGCTGGTTGCCATCATGACACGCTCCTGAAATAGGGCCCGTAGAAAGCTCACAATGGTTTGTGACGGAATGTCGGTTGGCTCGTCCCGGGTGACCAACAGGCGGAATTGGTCATAGCTCAGATTGGCGCCAATACTCTCAATAACCTCCATGTAGCTGCTGGCCATCTGGAGGAATTGCGCGGTGCTCGCGACGTCCAACATGGACGGGGTGAGTGGCACAATCACGGATGTGGCAGATGCCATTCCGCTCATTGTGATAAAGCCCAAAGAGGGTGGGCTGTCGATAATGACCACGTCGTAGTCATCTTCAACACTCATGATGGCGTTGTGAAGCCGCATAAAGAACGGCTCATCGACACTGGTTTGCTTTGCAGCTTCAGTTTCGAATTCTGACAGCATCAAGCCACCCGGCGCGATAGCCAGGTTCGGAAAATAGGTTTGTCGAACTACGTCTTTGAATGGGACTGGGTTGTTGTAGGTGATGGCGTCGTAGACCGTCTCGATATTCTCATCGAGTTCGGTTTGAAGACCACACATCGACGTCAAAGAGGCTTGCGGATCCAGGTCAATCGCGAGCACTCTATAGCCTTGCAAGGCCAGATAGTGGGCCAGATGAATACAGCTGGTTGATTTCGAACTCCCGCCCTTAAAATTCATGACCTGAATGCGTTGGAGGTGCTCACCATCACGGCGGCAGGGGACGTATCGACCGGGTCGCTTTGCATGGCTATCCAGATCACGCCGGAGTTGGATAATTTCCTGTCCGGTGTAGTAACGACGGCCGCCGCGGATCTCGGATGCTTCCGCAACTTTACCTTCGGTAGTTGCCTTCCGGAGGTATTGGTGACTGATATCTAACAGCTCGCAAACTTCGGTTGCAGGAAAGAGTCTAAGCTGCTTATTAGAGTCAGGTGCATAGGCCGCGAGCAGGTGCTCTTTGATCGCCATATTCAGGCGCGTACTGATCTCAGCAGCGATATCGACTGGACTAGTCGACGCAATCGGAAGGGTTGGGATCATAGTTACCTCAATCTGCTCGTGTTGGCGTTTGCCGCTCTACTATTAGAGAGACCTCATGAGGTGATTCATGTCAACGATTATTTACATGTGGGGTAGGGGACTTACAGGTCACACTAAATGTTGGGCTCAAGACTTCACAATTGTGAAGTATGCCAATTAAGGTGGGGTTGTGACTTCACAATTGTGAAGTCGACTGATTGACCTTGGTATGCAAGGGCGGCACCATGTCAGTATGACACCTGAGTTGATCAGCCTCACCTTTAGTTCTGTAGCGTTTTTCGTGGTCACCTTTTACGTGCGCAGCGTCCTCCGAAACTCAGGTTCTGACCGAAAGGTTGACCCGGTGACTGTCGAGGCCCTGATGACCAATATTGACTGGTCACATGCGGATCGGGTTCTCGACCGCAAGAAGTCCTGATTTCATTTGTTCTCTTTAATCCACTCGTCCGTCCATATGGCAACATCATCAACTGCTACAACGTGATCCTGTACAACCTTCAAAAGTGCCGGCCATACGGCCTCATCCTCTTTCAATCGTGCGCGAAGCTCGGCAGTCAAGTCATCTAGTTGAACGTCTTGCAATGGTCGCCCAAAGACTTCTTCTTTTGAAAGATCATCATCATTCATTGCTGATGTCCTTCGCCGCTTGATAGCAGGTCCACAACCGCTCCACTTCCACAGTGGGATCATCTGAAATCCGCCTGTTTGTCTTCAGCTGATCTCGCATCTCATCAGACAGCTGACAGGCCGGGAGAATGTCCACCTTCGGCAAATACCCAGCATCAGTTTCCGCAAGTAGGCGGTCGATCAAGCCTGCCGTTGCAGAAGAGTCCGAGTAGATCCAGCCAGCAGCGCAGCTCTCAATGAGATCCAGTGTTTGATTGGCTACATCTACGGCAGGTGGAGCTGTCGACAGGTCGACAGGTGATGCGTCCAGAACCTGTGTTGACCATGACAGGGCAGGGTAGATGTGAGATGACCAAGTGCGAGCCTTGTCATCGACCACTCTCAAGACCGCGATCTCGATGGGGTAGAATTGCCCTCTTGCGGCCACGATCCTCAAGTCGCAGAACATCAAACTGACAACAGGTTCTGGCAGTCCAATATCGGTATAAACGCTGCCTGATCCTGCGGTGATATTATCTTTTTTGTCACTCATTGAACGGATCCCATTCACCACGGCCTTCACAGTGTGCACATAGCACGCTCGCCTTATCTTTTTTTCGAACGATGTCGCCTGTATGGCCGCATTTCGCACATGTGCGCTTGCTATCCAGCTCGATCCGCCTGAGCAGCTGATCCAGGCAGTGATCATATCTGCTAAACACGATGTTGGTTGAACCATTTCGGGTCATCTTTACATCGGTAATTTGCACCACAACTGGTTCTTCGAAAGCCTTTCGGACCACATGTTCTGTCGCTTGGAGAAATTGCCCAAGTAGCACAAGCCAGCCTGGGCCAATGTTCGGCCTAAGGCTCGCAGCATCTGCGCTGACCAGATCTGGAAAGCGATCTGCGATATCGAGTTCGAGATCTGTCGGCCACATCGCCTCAGCCCCTTCAAACCGTTCTTCGAGGTAGTCGTTGTAACACCAGCAGCAAAGTGTCGTCAGATAGCCCTGAATGCTCTGCACCTGCGCCGCATTCCCACATTTCTCACAGGACTTCTCAATCTCGTCGACGCGCGTATCCAGTTCGTCGAGGATATTTTGATTGCATTCTCGCGTGTACACGCGAAGGCCTCCCATTTTTGGTTTGATCTGCTGGACGTCTGGCAGCTCATCTCCAAAAACATCAGGATATCGCTCAACGCTGCGCTTTACGTCTTCAAGCACCAGAGCAAGTTGGTCAGCCCACCCTTTGCGATGCTCACCAAGCTCTCTGAGAACGCTGCTATGGATGTCATTCCAGTCGATAACTGATTTCATTGCTCATCCTTCAGCTGCGCCAGTGCGTCAGCTTTTTCATTAACAACACGCATGATCTCGTCATCGGTGAGATCTTCGATACCTTCGAAATCGGCCGGCGAGATTGGGAACGCGACATTTTTTTCCGTGTCGTGAATCGCAAACGACAACTTCAGGAACCTGGAGTCTTCAGTCCTGCTGAAAACTGGTTCAATTGTCCTCGTCATTACCGTTCTCTTTTTTAGCGATGCGCTCATCCAACTCGCGAATGCTCGCCCGGATCTGCGACAGCAATTCGACACCATCTTCATCCACC
The DNA here is from genome assembly GCF_056531925.1 of Ruegeria sp. J8. NCBI lineage: Bacteria > Pseudomonadati > Pseudomonadota > Alphaproteobacteria > Rhodobacterales > Roseobacteraceae > Ruegeria > Ruegeria sp. J8. Next base: position 13,481 of record NZ_JBQFMR010000017.1, on the reverse strand, counting down.
TTGCGGGCTCTGATTTCATCTGCGCTGATCGGGCCAGACAGTTTCGCCTTACCCAATACCAATACGGCCTCTTGCAGTGCCAAAAGCGCACTGGTCAATGGATCGATCTCGACGTCAGCAGCGAGTGCGTCGATCTCCTCTGCGCCAATCGGATCAGGCAGCGGTGCTTGTCCGGCGAGAAACTTGTCCTTCTTCAGCTTCAGAAAGGCGCGTGTCACCTCATCAGCTGTAGGGAGGGGCTCTCGCGCACCGGTCTTCTCCAGCCACATGGCTGCGACCTTCTCAACGAGTGCCCAAACAGTCTGCCTGCGATTATGCTGTGAGATCTCGAAGCGAATTGCTTGCTCCTTGATGTCGAGATGTTCGGATGATCTTTCGTTCACGCGCACTTCGTAGTCGCAGAGGTCGTCAAGATCGTCACTGATGTTCCCAGCATGGGCGCGGGCAACTTCTCGCTGGTTCACATAGACAATTATCTTGAGCATCTCACCAATCTTTCTTCACACATGCAGGACAACGTCCGCGGTCATCAGATCGGTCGATCTGGCCGAAGTAGCCACAAACTGAGCAGGTCAACTTGTTCCGAACAGGCTTCTTCCGAACGCCAAACAGTCTCCTCCGTTCAGGGTGACGCTTGATCGCGACATCATGCGCGCACCAACAACACAGGGTCGTGTACCAGCCGTCCAACAGCTGGGTCTCGGCGGCGTTTGAGCAGCGCTCACAGGTACGATTTGCGCGCGCAATCGTGGCGGTGATCATCGACTGGATGTGTCGATCATCACACCTGTAGTAGATGCGGAGCTCTCCTAGCTTCGCTTTGATCTGGAGAATGGCGGGGTAGGGCGCCTGTTTCTGATCGCAGTACTGTTTGATCTCTGAAAAGAGCTTCGTGACCAAGCCGGCCCATCCTTCGGGTGTCTGACCGAGGCTTTCCTCGACCGATTGCTTGATATCGCTGAAATCAACTGCGTTCGAAACACTATACGACATGTCGGACTCCTCCTGTGATTGGTAGGAGTGGAGGGGCATGATCCCTCGCCGCGACACTAATCTGGTGCAAAAAGCTTATAAGACTTCTGGCCCACCATGGCACTCCCAAAGACGACGCTGAATCAGCGACGTATGAGATTGCTCGACTGGTGCACAAAGTAAGTCATCGTCCACATTGGGTATGCACAGTTTCGAGTCGTGTCAACGGCCTGTTTTGGGAGCTGGTCTCGGGTCACGTCGTCGGATCAGCTCGCATCTCTTCCCCGGATTGGATCGAACCCGTTGGTCGAATGCTTGAAGATCTGAGCGCCGGTCAGTACCTATACGACCGTTTGAAATCTGGGTCTGGTCTCCAAACTCAAAAGCGCGTTGCTCTCCCCATTACTTCTTCCAAAAGAACGCAGAATCCAAAGTTGAGTAACCATTTTGTGGAGGGGTTGGGTAAGCAAAATGTTGAGTTTGGCAACCAAAAACGCACGCCGAGAAGCGCTTTCAAATGCGGTTGGCTGCACGTTGCTCGGGCCTGTGAACTCTTTCGATCAGATGGGTCAAATCCTGGTCACTTGTGTTCGAGAAGGCCTGCTCGATCAGCCTGTGAACCGGATGATTGAGGACCAATCGCGGTAGGGCAGGGGACTCAAAAAGCTCCCTCTTGCGTCGATGCCAAACAAACTGACAGAGCGCCATAGGGCGACTACTCCATGGCTTAAACAAGTTCAGTAAAGTCTTGTCTTGGAAAGACTTGCTTTGCGTGACGATAGAAAGACCGCGAGGGGCCCACTTTTTTGAGGGCTCTAAAACGAGGAAACGCCCCAGATTTGCACCTGGAGCGATCCTACCTGGGCCGCGAAACGATAGTGTAGTCCAATGGGAGACTCTTATCGTCCTATGGCGGCCCAATGGACCGCCTATGAGGGAGATATGGCAGTTCAGATGCGCGTTGCAAGTCTTTGGGGTTAATCTCTCCTTTTCTGGGCGATTTTCCCTAAATGCTTAAAAACTCGTTAATAATTGCCCTCATCGATTCTCAGAATTCTTGATTTGAGCCAGGGCATCGCTTACTTCCCACTCAGCCGATCAATTAAGGTTGGCTTCAGGAGTAGAGATCGCCGGCCGCGAGTTTCTGGTCCTGAAACACAAATGATGGATTCTAAAAAAATGTTCGTTTTGAGCAGCTCACAGACGCATGCGGTGCGTCGCCAGAATACTGATTATGTGCCACTCCTGGCTCTACCATTTGCGCGTGCTGTAACCAGCACTGCGGCAGGCCGGAAAGTGTCCGGTCCAGCGTGTCGAGCCTAATAACAACGACTCAGGTCAAAGAACAAATCCAGGACAGCGTAAGTCTGATCCCGTTGCGGATTCAGATCGAAGCTGACTTCGTACCATCCTATCCAACCTACCTGGAGCAGGTTGTCTATAATCGTCCGGCTCCATGGACGCCCGAGGACTACTTCCGTATTCTTTGGGGCCCATGTGTCGAGGCTGGGTATGGCGGCAGCTATGTCACTATAGAGCGAAACTATGAACGCGTCCTTGACGAGGGCGTCACTGAAGAAGAGCTCGAGATCTGGCGTGCTCAGGATATGTTCTGGAGAGAAAAGGTCTCTCCCAACCGCAAGTGGATCACTAAGTCGTTCAAGATGGATGCTCTGCTGGATCCCAAGGGTGACGACGCTGCCTTTAAAGCACTGGCCGTTATGACCAGCGTTGAAAGAGAAGGTGATATCTACTGCTCGCAGAACCCTATCGGCAACAGCTGGTACTGGATACCGCAGCTGCACCAGTATCGTGCTGAAGCGGAACAAGGCGTTCCAGTTGAGGATCGCACAAAGATTATGCCTTGGCGGAGATGCGAGGATAACGTCGACATCATCCGGGCTCTGTATCTCGATGTTGATGACCTGCTGACCAATCACAATATGGACGCTGATCAAGTTGCCGCTTTCGTTCTTGCAGCCTGCGAGCAGAGAAACATTCCTCTGCCCTCGGCCGTCTTTTTCACGGGTCGCGGTGTCTGTGCCACCTGGTATGTCAAGCCAGTGAAGGGTGCCAACAAAATCAGACGTTGGCGCCTGACAATGGAGCGCCTGCGCAATATGCTTGCAGATGTCATGCCGGACCCAGCCGTTGCAGATCCTAGCCGCGTGTTGAGGGTGCCTGGTTCGATCAACACAAAAAGTGGCGCGATGTGCCGACCTCTTTGGGTTCGCCCGGGGCAGGGCGGACGGCCCTATGAGCACGACTTTAGTAAGCTATGTGATGAGATCCTGCCTATGTCATCAGATGAGTATCGCGACCTATGCATGCGCCAATACATCCAGCGTGGATTAGAGTTCAAACGCATCAATGCGGAACGCAAGGCGGCGACTGAGGCTTACAGACACAGCGTTGTTTCCCTTACCAAAAAGTCGGCCACGCTTCCTCAGCACAAAGGTCGCCACAGCTATGCCCGTGTCTCGGTCGAAGATCTTGAAAAGATCCACAAACTGAAGTGGGGCGGAGGGCATATTCCACGCGGCAATCGAAATCGTTGGCTCTTAGCTTGGGTTTCAGCAAAGCTTGTGCTTGTTCGCCCGGCCAATATGAAAGCGTTCACCGATGAAATCGTCGCCAAAGGTGTCGAGATCGGCCTGAAGGGGATGGCCACAGCCAAGGCTATGGCGCCGGCTTATCAAAGAATGCTGGCCCAGCACGCTGTCAATTCGGGCCTGTTGGCGGGTGAGGGCGATGCCGAAGCTCTCAAGGCAAAGACAAAATGGGGAGCTAAGGAAGGCTCCCAGGGGCGCACGGTCCTGAACTACTCCTTTTCAGCGAAGCGTCTCGTCGACCTGTTCAGGATTTCAGATGCTGAGATGCGCAGCTGGAATCTGCGCGTGTTGATCTCGACGAACATCCGTCGAGAGCGTGATCGCACTCGTAAGGCTTTGGAGCGTGGTCAACTTACGGCTCCGATCTCCCTTGAAGAGAAGGCCGTGCAATATGCGGCTGAGGGTAGGGCGATTAAGGCACTCATGGAGAAGAAGGGTCTCTCCCAAAGGGATGTCGCAACTGAGCTGGGCGTTTCGTTGGGCCTGGTTCAACGCCGCCTGAAACGAATGGAGAACGAAACCAGCAGCACTGACTCGGCTTGTCCTTGTAAAGATAATAGTAGCGAGCCGGCGAGGCGAGGCGCAGATGAGTCTATTTATAATAAAGGTCTCTCGAACCCAGAGGAGGCCTTGGTTTCGATCCGCAAGTCCGCATCTGTCGTGAAGCTTTCGGACAAGAAATGGGAGCTACTGCGGAGCGGGGCGAAGGTCACACCCTTTGAGTCTGAAAAACCGGTCGAAGCCCATCCTCCGAAATCAATACCTGACAAACAACCGGCCAAGATTATTGGTTTTAAACCCATCGCATCTAGCCCACATCCGCAGGATCTTCATTTCCAACCTTTGGAGGGCCCTGAGGTGCCCCTGAATTACAGAAAGCGCTTGCTTTGGTCGGGCTAAGGTGACCATCCCAGCGCGTTTTTCGTGTTTTTAGGAACGCTTGATGTGTTTTCAGGAACAGCCAGCTCGTGTTATCACATTCGCCTACCTCACGGTGAAAACACCGCGCTAAAATTTGCATCTAAAACAACAAGTTAACCCGCACCCGGGGATCAATCATTAACTGTTTGGATACCGTGGCGCTGGCCATGCCCCTAATCGCGATAGAGTCCATGAGAACTTTGACCAATTTATTTTGTGACTCAAATCAATAACTTACGTGATCTTAGTGACCGCGTTCCTGAAAACACGAACTGAACTGGACAGCTAGACATCTCAGAAGACGAGGCAAAAGTCCTCATGGACGAAAAGCTGATCTACGATGCATACACAAACGATCCGGAAGCCGAAGTTTCGGAAGGTGTCGCCTACTACCCTTGGGAAGACCATGTCAGGTACATACGGCGGCAACTCTATTGAAGAGTTGGGCTTCCAATGTCTTGGCTTATTCGAAGGTCTTGACGCAAGCAAGCGTGCTGGTGGCTGTTATGTCGATTGCCGTCATCAACGACTTAATATGCTCAAGTAGTGAGATCAGCACTTCTGCACACTAAAACAAGCCCTCAGGGCAAGCCCGCTTTAATCGATGCCGCGCAACGCTCCAGTGACAGCAATGCGCAGAGGCTGTGTGGAAACGCACCGGATCTAGTCTTTTTCTGAGCTTGTGAGTTTTGTTGCGGTTGTTTCGCTGGATTTTTCATTTTCGTGTCTCAGAACAGCCTTGGAGGCCATTTTGGGTGATCCAGCTCGATTGGAGAGGTTCAGTGGCAGATTTTGCGGCGGCAGAGACCGCCTATGCCTGCATCGCGGCGATCAAGGCAGGCATTCCGATCAGATTTATAACGCGGGTCATATTATAGGCGAGGACGTGTAGCGCCATTTCTGTGGCGACGTTCTTCAAGCGGCGCATTTTGAAGTGGGTCGCTCCCATCCACGATTTGATCGTGCCGTAGGGATGTTCGACAGTCATGCTGCGCACTGCGAGCTGGGTGGGGTCTTTATCCAAACGTTCCTGAGCGCGTTCCAAGACATCTTCATGTTCCCACCGTCGGATACGGCGTTGTTGGCTTTTGGTGCATTTGTCTTTGATGACGCAACTCTCACAATTGTTCGCCCAATAGACCCTTATGGACTTGCCGTCCTGCGGCCCGGTGAAGCGATAGGTGAGCTGTTCGCCAGCCGGGCAGATGTAAGTGTCAGTCGCCGCATCATAAGCAAAATCCGCCTTGTCGAAGTGGCCGCGGGCACGGGCATTTGAGGTCTGCGGTTTGGGCACGACGACCGAGATGCCCGCCTCTTCGCACGCCAGGATTTCTTCGCTCTTGAAGTAGCCTTTGTCCGCCACAGCTTCGAGATGGTCATTGCCGATTGCATCACGTGCCGCGATTGCCATCATCGACAGAGCGTCGCGATCATAGCCGTGCATGGTCACTTCATGCGCAACGATCAGATGGTTCTCGGCGTCTACTGCCGTTTGTACGTTGTATCCAACGACGCGCGGCATGCGCGGCGTGGTTGCCATGGAACGCGCATCTGGGTCGCTCAAGGAGACTTGGGTTTCGCCGGTTTCGTCCATACGTTTCTCAATTGAACGGTATCGCGCTGCTTCTTTCCTGAGATGTTCCACCTTGCGCAATGCACGCTCCATGCGGGCTTCCGGTATCACACCGCCAGTTTGCTCAAACACCTCATCTGCACGATCCAACTCACCGATATATCGTTCAATAGCGGCATCAATCTCGCTCAGCTTCTGACGCAGCTTGCCACGAGTATAGTTCTTGGCTTTCGCGTTCACCGCCTTGAACCGACTGCCGTCAATGGCAACGAGTTTGCTGTCCAGCAAATTGATGTCGCGGCACAGTGCGACAAACTGCTGGCAGACCTTGCGGATTGCGGGACCATTATCTTTTCGGAAGTCTGCGATGGTCTTGAAATCGGGCTTCAGACGACCCGTCAGCCAGATCAGCTCCAGATTGCGACCGCATTCCCGCTCCAGCCGCCGAGACGACTGAACTTGGTTGAGGTAACCATAAACATAAATCCGTAGCAGCAACCCAGGATGATAACCCGGACGACCAGTCGCAGCAGGCAAAGTGTTGAAACCGAGTTCCGCCAATCTGAGCATATCGACGAATGCATCAATCGCCCGGACCGGGCTATCTTCGCTCACATAATCGTCCAGATATTCGGGCAGTAACATCGCCTGATCACGATCCAAACCCTCAATAAACCGCCCCATGGATTGCCTCCGCGCCGATTGCTGAAAGCATACCATCTCTCGGAAAACAGAGGGAGTTTTCACACAGCCTCCGCAGGAAGCGGAATTTGCAAAGTTTGGCGGTCGAAGCCAACTTTGGGCATGGTTATGATAAGATACATGCAGTCTGGCAAGGGAGAGCGCCATGATCGACGCCGAGCAGCGATTGATAGACCGCAACATCATATTACCAGAGCCACTGAAACTGCCTGTTGGCATGGTGTTGCCATTTCCTTGGATTAACGTTCGAGGCGACCGGGCATTTATATCTGGTCACGGCCCTCAAGAAACCGACGGTTCTCCGGCCGGGCCGTTTGGAGCAGTTGGAGAAAACGTGTCTGTGGAAGAAGGATATGCCTCAGCACGCAAAGTCGGGCTTTCTATTCTCGGCAGTCTCAAGCGCGAACTCGGCAGTCTAAACCGAATAGTGGGGTGGTGCCGAGTTCACGGGATGATAAATTGCAAGCCTGGTTTCAGCGATACGCCTTCGGTTCTAAACGGGTTCACAGATTTGATTATTGACGTGTTTGGAGAAGAGATTGGCCGCCATTCACGAACTGCGGTTGGTGTGGCCGGACTACCGATCAACTTTCCAATTGAAATTGAAGCAGAAGTTATTGTCTCAACGGCTTAGGAAACACGTGAATCTATAAGGATGCTCCTGGTTCGAAAGAGCAGGAATACCGCTGCGCTGGGATAAACTGGCGCCGATGGGCTGCCTTCCGTCGCTATTGCGAGAGGCAGCGAAGGTCGCCCGCCAGCCCAAACTACCAATTTGCTGCGGTGCGACGAGAGTCGGCTACAAAGTCTGCTCCAACCGATATTCCATCAGCACACGTTTCCTATGCTTCAATGCCATGTTCTCTAATTCGTGAGCGCTATTCCGTGGACCCAAACAGAGCATACGACTAGCATCAGTGATTACACAGTACGAAGGGAGAAACACATGCCGAAGTTCACCAAAAGAACAACTGCCCATGAGGTTGCTGCACTCTTAATCTGCTGTTTCGCAACGGCGGCACAGGCGCAATCGGCAGGCGAGGAGATGTCGTTTTTCATCACTAGTGTCGGCAAGGGGGACGGTGCCAATCTAGGCGGCCTCGAAGGCGCCGATGCTCATTGCAATGCACTCGCTTCCGCGGCCGGTTCTTCCAAAACATTTGCGGCCTATCTGAGTACCTCAATGTCCATTGACCGCAGCACCGACCCGATGACAATCACCAATGGCATTTCTGCGCGCGACCGGATCGGGACGGGTCCTTGGCATAATGCCAATGGAGAGCTTATCGCCAACAATGTTGAAGACCTGCACAGCGACAGCGTGAACATCAATCTACAGACCGCGCTCGACGAAAATGGTAACCCTGTCAATGGGCGTGGCAGTCAGCCGAACAAACATGACATTCTGACTGGCTCCGATTCCGCAGGACACTTCTCGACCGCAGGTGGCGATACGACATGCAGCAACTGGACTTCGAATAGTGAACACGGATCTGCGATTGTCGGGCACCATGACCGTGTAGGTCTCAACGATGCCCGAAACATGTTGTCCTGGAACTCTTCGCACGGCTCGCGCGGTTGCGGAGAGGAACATTTGCCACGTTCTGGCGGGGCGGGTTTGTTTTATTGCTTCGCAACTGACTGATCAGGCGGCATTGGAACGCGTGCCGCCAATATTGCACCTGATATTGCTAAGTCAGTTTTTAGGGTCGCGTTCTGGAAACGGTTTTTGGGCGGCAAAGCCCAATTGCCGTTTCGGCCTGTGGCCGACACCGAATTAGGAGATTCGCAATTTCTATCGACAGTTTTGCGGACACTGAGATTGGAAGACACTTGGCCGACGCTGCACGTCGTTGTCGCATGGTTTTCTTCACCGGACTACCAGCATCTGGAAAGTCATTCCTGTTGCGCCAGCAGATATCCGTTTCGGTCTCCTTGGGACGTCGTGTGCATATCATGCGTTGGGATGCGGGGCTCGCGGCGTTTCAGACCGAAGACATACTCGCGAGGTATCCAGATGTTTCGGATGGAACTCATCCGTTGATCCGAAAGGCAGCCGGACTGTGGGGCCGGAGAGCCCTGGCGCGATGGCTGGTAGAGAATACCGACCCCACAGACATGATTGTCGGTGAAGTCCCCATCATCGGAAACAGGTTTTCCGAGTTCATCCAGGCGCAGCCAGATCAGGTTGAACCAGCCTTAGCATCCGAGGAAACCACATTCATCTATCCTGTTCCCACAAAGAGCTTGCGTGCCAATCTCGAAACCATCCGAAGGTCTACGTTTGCGAACCCAAAACATCCTGATGAGGCCAGAGATGCGCCTCCATCGACAATGGAACTGGCCTGGCGCCAAACATGTGCCAAGGCTGTGGAATTGGGCTTAGTCTCTGAGGCGGACATCCAGTCTCCGTACGAGGAGACGATCTATGTCCGATTTTTCGAGCACCTGCTGCAACACCGAAATGCCATCGGAATTGGGGTCGATGCGATTTATTCAGATGCCGGGTCAGCCCATGACCTTGAGGGCAACATCTTGGAACTCAGCGCAAGCCCGGACGAAGTACAGTGTGCAATCGCGGAGGTAGAGGCCGCTTGTACTGCCGAGGAAGCTGCCCGAGACGTCGAAAACTGGTATCAGGTGTAGCCTCGTGCAAAAGCCCGCTCCTTTGCGCATCTCGGAAACTTCAAGTCTAATAGTGAATATTCGGTTTGGGCTGCCAACTACACCGAATCCTCCGCAGAATAAGTCGCCTAGAGAGCAAGCATTAGCCTGCACAGTTGGAACCGTAATGCTAGGTTTTGAAAGTCTGCTTCGGGCTGCCTCCAGTCAATAGTGCGAATAATGGCGAACGCGACTTAGATCCTAACGCTGCTTATTCGCTGGAGCGGCAAACTCTCTATTCCGAAGTTGTATTGGGCCGCAGCCAGCGGTGATGCCGCCACGGCCCGCGTGGTATTGCGTCAATTCGTTGGGGTCACATCGACCAACGTGGGTTCGCGATCACCGCTAGTTTCAAAGCTGATCATCTCGTCTCCCATAGCTTCGAAGTCAATCTGCTTCATATCAACCATGTGCACCGTTCTGTCGTACATCGTGTGATAGTAGTAGACGAGGTTCAGAGAGTCCGCAGCGGTCGTGATCTGTGTTGCGCTATAAAGCAGGTCATCCGATTGTACGTCGTCTTGGGCACCCTCAGCGGCATCGGCAGGAATGTTGAAGTTGTCCAGAATACGGAACGCCTCGCGCACGGTGTCATAGCCACCTTGCGTTTCCCGCGCTGTCTGTGAAAAGGCGACTGCACGGACAAAGCGGGATGGGGGTGTGAAGTCACCAGGCAGCCCTATCATGCCGCTCCCGGCGCCAAGGGGCGCGAAGGTCACGCCGCTTGCCTCAACTTCCGGAAGCCCGAGTGCTGACAGGTTTACGTAGTTGTTTAGGTTGGTCATGTGCCAATCGTAGTTTGGCGAATTGGTGATCACCCCAAGCGGAGCATCGAAAATCGTCAGTTCGCCATCAATGTACTCTACAACGATCCTTCCGCCGAACCGGTCAGCAACCAACATATGAAATGGGAAGGGAAAACCGAGAGTCTCATCCACGACCCCGACCACACGGACATTCGCCAACCCGGTGGCAGCCTCTTCAACTGTCTCAAATTGGGAAAGGACATAGCTGGCTAGCAAATCGCCGGGAATCGTGTTGCCGGAAAGGTCAGGGTCGTACTCCTGATACTCGGTGAAGCCGGGCAGATAAAACAACCCGGCGGTCAACCCAGCTTCGTTGATCCCATCTGCGGGAGCCCCATGATCCAACATGCTGATACCGACCATTCCAAATCGGCCGGTCCAGTTTGCTCCGTCTTGCCCATCTGGCATTTCGCCTGCGGTATAAGTGAAACCTCGGGGAATAATGTTGATCTTTGTCTCAAGATCGAACGGCCCCCACTCGGCGGTCCTTGCGCGAACGATGCTTCCATCCTGCCCTGTCAACATGATGCCAGTGCATCCCCAGGCCATCGATACTGAAGCCACAAAGGCTATGGTCGCTTTTGGTAATATCCGAAATAACTCGATATGACGCATGGTCGTTCTCCAATTGGACTGATCTGATCTCATGAACTCACTCGACCAAGCTACCACACCGGTTCTCAAGTTGAATGAAGTTTGCATGATCTCTAAATAGGCGAGAAAGTCCGCCTATTCCGTCCTTCGGACTTTGCAAAGTCCAGTCGGAAATGTCTGCTTCGGGCTGGAAACAGTCGTCGCCGATTGAAGCAATGAGCGATTGCTTAGAACCTTTCGAGGACATTGCGCTAAAATTGGATTGGCCCTTGGCACGATTTGTCTGCGATAGTTTCGAGCTTTGGCATCCTGACCAACTCTACGGCTTAACACCAGCTTTCTTCAAGCCTTCGACCAAAAGCGCATTGTGTTCGGGTAGACGGAAGAGGATCAAAGCTCCGGAGACAATGCTGTCTAGGAACGCTGGGGCGAAATCCGCCAGCGCCTGCTCATGTGGCAGGCCTGCTTCGGCGCGCCCGAGGTGGGCGGCACTGGCGATCATAAGAGCCCGGCGGATCGGCGCACGCGGCGTCATCTGAATGGCGTGCTCACCCCAACGCATTGCGTCTTCAAAATCAGCGTCGGCGAAGGCAGCTTGGGCGAGCGCCAGATAGGCGTCTCCTACCCAGAGGTCAGTGTCGCGTGGGGAAAGCTGGAGGGCAAGGTGGGCATGTTCGCGCGCCTGTGTGGTTCGGCCGACCAAAGATTCATGCCAGGCCATGAAGAAGATGTTCCGGGCAAAGTTCGGGTTCAGTGTGAAGCCCAAACTGAAGTCGGCGTTGGCCCCGTCAAAATCTCCACGGAAATGACGAACCATACCGCGAACGCATAAGGCGCGCGGGTCGAGTTGACCACCAAGAAACAGAGGTTCAACGCTTTTATCAGCTAGGCCCAGGTTTTCGGTGGGGTCCTCATCGAACTGGTATAGATAACGCATCAGGTAGGCAAACGCTTTGATCCAATGGGCCTGGACGTTGCGCGGGTCGAGATCAATGGCGCGATCAGAGACCGATATGACCTCATCGAACTTATCCTGAGAGTAGAAGCCTCCCGCGTAGAAGATCGCCATTGCACGTAGCGAGAGGTCGTAGGAGTTGAAGTCGATATCTCGAGCCACAGACGCGCGATCTATTTCGGCAATGGATATCTGGGGGGCGATGGCGCCGACCACGCTGCGTGTAATCTCATCCTGTAACGCGAAGATGTCGTCTAGCGTGCGGTCGTAGCGCTCGGCCCAAACATGGGCTCCATTTGTGCAGTCGATGAGTTGGGCAGTAATGCGTACGCGGTTTTGGGCTCGACGGAGGCTACCCTCTAGCATGTAGCGAACACCGAGTTCTCGAGCGATATCTATATGGGTGACGGGGCGACCCCTGAACGAAAATGAGGAGTTGCGGGCGATGACGAAAAGCTCGGGAAAGCGCGAGAGCTCTGTGATGATGTCTTCGGAAACGCCGTCACAGAAGTATTCCTGTTCTGGATCATTGGACATGTTCTGGAAGGGCAAGACAGCGATGGAGGGTTTGTCAGTGGGTTGAGATTGGTTTTGCGTGGAATCTGATTTGCCCTCCATCGCCAATTTGTAGGCGCGAACTGGCTCGGAGATGTTTTTGAGCGCTACTTCGCCAAGGTCTATGATGTCGTGTTCGATTTTGCCTCGAACCTGCCGGCATGCGTCGTCAGACAGTATGACACCGCCTGGGTCAGCGATGCCTTCGAGTCTTGCGGCAAGATTAACACCCTCGCCATATATGTCGCCCTCGTCCAAGATTACGTCTCCAATGTGCAAGCCTATTCGGAAGCTGATCCGGCTTTCGGTGGGGCTCTCGGCTTCGGCGGCGTGCAGCGCCTTCTGGAGCGTCGCTGCGGCCTCAACGGCAGAAACGACCGAGCTAAAAAGTGCAAACAGGCCATCACCGGTAAGCTTGATAATCTCACCTCCGGCACTTTCGATACTTGGATTGATGATGTCCCGTCGTAGGTCTTTGAGACGAGCAAGTGTTCCCGCCTCGTTAGCCGCCATAAGCCGTGAGTAGCCGACCATATCGGCGGCAAGTATGGCGGCAAGTCGGCGTGTCATGCGCATTTCCCAATAGCAACCTTTTTTTGAATCTATCAAGTTCGGCAGTAGTGTGCCAACTTTCGAGAATGTCCGCTTCGGGCTGGCAGCGGCCGAAAAAACAGGGCGCAGAGAAACGCGTAATTGAGGCCGCGGCGGTAGGACAAAAGAGTAAAGGTCGGCGTCAGCCGGTCATACCTGCCGCCCGTAGCCCATTGGTGAGAAGTTTAAAATCATCCGGTCGCCGCCACATAGACCGAAACCCGCGAGTAAGGCTATCTAACGTATCATCCTCAACCACAATACCTCGACTTGTGAACTCATCGTGACGTTCAGAAACAAATTCTTGCAATGCGTCAGAGGCGTCTCGCTCACGTTTGAGCTGCGCGTAGGAGGCGGCGACAAATGCTGTGGCCAACGAGTTAAGCCGCGCTGCTCCCATTAGAAAACTAAGCGCTGCTTCAAAGTTGCCGTTGAAAAATTCGACCTGCCCCATAATCCAGTCGATGGCAGGCGGATGTAGCGGGTCCAGCGCCATCGCTTCCGAAACTACTTCGCGCGCCTTTTCGTGCAAGCCG
>NZ_JBQFMR010000016.1:0-54448 GCF_056531925.1 Ruegeria sp. J8 | reverse complement strand
CCAGAGCGCACACGTAATCTTGAGTGCTTGGGCGGATAACGCTTCAGGTTTCGGTCTCATGTTTGCCATTCTTGGTCCTCCGTTTCCTAAACATAGCAATGGACCAGTTCAGTTGGGGAAGCTCATACACGGCTGTAGGCTGACCGCTCTGAGCCCAAAGCAGCCACCCTTTCGGCATCTTATCTTTGTCCGCGCAATGAATACTCGCTAGATCACTGGACGAACAGCCTCCTTCGATCCACCGCATGTGTTCGAAAGTGGCAATGGCGGTACCTTTGTCCAAACCTTGGAGTACTCTTCGGACCAAGCGGAGCAGAACGAGGGTGAGGACTATCACCTCGTCGCCGGACCCGGAGGAAACAAACCTTCACGCGCAGCTGGTAAGCCCGCTGGATCTCAATCCGAACAAAGGCTCGCACCCGGTCAAACCCATCATCAAACTGGGCGCGAAGCGAACGTCGATGTCGATGTCGATGTCGAATTTGACGACGATGAACGCGACTATCTTGTCGAGAATGATACGGCGCGAGGGTTTGTTGCAGGAGTAGGGCTAGGCGCTTCAGTTTCGAACTCCAACAGTTCGTCATCGACCCAAAGCTCTAATGACACTTGTTTGGATGAAAACCAAGACGGTGTTTGTGACGATAGTCTGTAGGATGCCTTTGCAATTCTTGAAAAAAGCTTCGCCACACTGGCTTGGAAGTGCCCGCCAGAAGGAGCTTATTACGGGTAGGTTGAGGCGACGGTCTTTCGCCGCCTCAACTCAGCTATTTCTGCGGTGAAGCTTGTTTAATTTGGAATGCCTCAACCGCGGCTGCGGTCTCAGGGCGAATGTTTTCAATCCCTTCATAGGGTACGCCAAACGCTGGCTTCTCGTCAGGGAATTTTTCCTTCCGGGCTTGGTGCCGCGCGAGAATTCGAACGAATTCCTGGCCTCCCCAAGCTCCAACTTCGGTCGAAACAGGATACTTTTCATGAGTGTCGCGATAGATGTCGATGAAGTCTGCCAAAATACCGTTTGCAAGGTCCTTCGGTAGGTTCATACGGAATTTATCTTTGATGATAGCTCCGGGTTTATCGATGTTATAGACAATCAAAGAGTCCCTGCGACCTTTGGATTCATCGGCAAACAAAATCGAAGCTGACTGATCGACACCATCCACCAGCCGATCACGTGGAATGAACGCATCTGCGCCGGCTATGCGTGACAGCGTTGTATAGAGATCGGAGACGTGAATGATGTTGTTTACCATTGAGTCAGCGCCGATAACGCCGGGCCAGCGTATGAAGGCGTCAACTCTAACTCCGCCTTCAGTGGTGTCGCCTTTACCACCTTTGTAGATCATCGGTGTGAAGCCAGATTGAGGTGAGTATTTGGTGAAATGTCCGTTGTCGCCCATGACTACGACGACAGTGTTATTCGCGACGCCAAGGTTTTCCATTTCGGCGAAGATTTCCCCCAGGTACTCATCGAGCAGCTGGAGCTTATCCGCGTAGAGGCCACCATTGGGTGACTCTGGCCCAGTTCTCCCGGTGCGCGTGTTATGTAGTGGGATCATCGGCCAGTATTGAAGGAAGAATGGTTCCTCACCGGCAGCAAGACGTCTTAGCTCTTCTATCGTCTTATCTTGGTAGGCTTGGTTCATCTCATCGTATTTCAATGCGCCCCAACGCTCTCCAGGTTGCATTCGAATTTCCCGAATTGGTCCACCTGCATCGCCTTCGATAACGGTCATCATCGCCGAAGCGTCTGGACGGAACCACTCGTCGAGCACGTACTCAGGAACAAAATCTCCGATACCAACTGAGACCTGCTCGCGGATAGCATCGTCGTTGAAAATCGTAAGTTGGCCTTGCTGGTGGATCGCATGTTGTGCGTAGTCAAAACCCTGGTTCATCGCCCAGCTTTCAGCGATGTCACCCATATGCCATTTACCCACATGACTGGTTGCATAGCCAGCTTCTTTTAGGACCTCAGCTAGAGTAACTTCCTTTCCTGGGAGACCAAACCCTGCAATGTCCACAGTTGTGTTGCCCATTCCGATGCGTACTGGAAGACGACCAGTCATTTGAGCAACCCGCGTAGGAGTACAGGATGGTTCGGTGTACATTCGCACCATCCTCATGCCTTCATCCGAAAATTGGTTGATGTTCGGAGTTTCGATGCCACGTACTGCGTTCAGCTCAGGTATGCCCATGTCACCAAAACCAAGATCATCTATCAGGATGGAGACGATATTTGGCGGATTGCCATCATTGCGCTCCCGAAACTCAGACAGCAGCGCGTCGACGGCTGCATCATCATCGGCCCATTTATCGGCGTGCTGGGCCTGCAGTATATAGTACTCAGCATCATGCTGAATGGGTGCTTCCTGCGCGAAGCAAGGCGTCGCGGCAGCTACCGCGAGCGTTAGTTTCTTAAACAAAACTCTTCCTTTCATTCTGTTATTCCAAAGCTGAGCTTTTCATCTCGGGGATACGAACCCCCATTATGAAAAATAAAGAGAACAAGAGCCTCAGCTGTAGTTAATTTGACATGGGGTGACGAATTTTTATCGCTGTAGCGATCAAAGCGATGTGTATCAAATAACGCATCGAACAATGGCGGCATTGTCCTACCGACTGAATCGTTGGCCGCACCACACTCCTCGAACTTCTCTGCGATTGAGAAGTATTTCAAGGTCATTCTCGGCCGTTCGTAGAATTCGCGTGCGACAAAATTTGGGCTACCGTTTTTGAGTGCTTACGTCTCCATTTCTTTAGAAACGGCCACGCGATTAATGTCCGTATGGGGGAAGAACTC
Source organism: Ruegeria sp. J8 (assembly GCF_056531925.1). NCBI lineage: Bacteria > Pseudomonadati > Pseudomonadota > Alphaproteobacteria > Rhodobacterales > Roseobacteraceae > Ruegeria > Ruegeria sp. J8. Next base: position 51,645 of record NZ_JBQFMR010000016.1, on the reverse strand, counting down.
TGCCCAGACATGCCAGAAAAGACCCGCCTTCACATCTGGAGATCGCCGAAGCTGGCCATTTGCCGTTTTTCCCCAGAAATCAATCTCCTCGACGGGAGCGCCCGTATCATTTATCCAGACGTTCAAGCTTTCGAAAATAGGGTCCCAACTTACTACAAGTGGCGTCCCACCGACCTCAGCGTTGACGACATTTCCGCATTGAACAACAAAGTCATCGGTCCAACAGGCCGCATCGTCGCCTATGTTCACTCCCCAGACATAGGTCTTGGTTGGGAGCCTTGGATCAATTGGACGCTCAAGGTTCTGCATCGCCGGCTTAGCTTCCGTGTGATGCTTAGAAATAGTGGCCGTAAAGGCCATCTCCATTGCAAAGTCGAGCAGATAGAGAAACGGGTTGGTCGACGGTTTATTTAGGAACACTGTCCCGTCAGGATAAGCCTTCTGAAACCCTCGGAAAGTCATGCGAAATGTCGGCCAAGGCTGCATTACCAATGATTGTCGCAAAGCACATACAGGGCCATCAGTCGATGTGTCCTGATCCATTGAGCGGAAGCCGTATATCTGCTGTAATGGCTCACCGGTTTTGTTGTCTCTCAAAACGAGATTGTTTCCATGTTGCGCCAGTACTTCCATGTCGATGTGCTGCCCTTCGACCTCAGGCGTGTAGCCAAGGCCGAGATTGGCGATAGCGCAATATGTCATGACAACGTTCTCACCGTCGAGCCCGTCTTGGGTCCCGACAAGATGCGGACGCATAATCTGCGGTTGCGGATGGGCCCGGGCCACGCCATTGTTTTCCAGAACGATGACTTGAGTAGTCGGACTAACGAAATCCTTGGCTTCCTCGATAGAATAGAATTTTGCCGTCTCTTTTTGGTTTCGAAGGCCGAGATGGACGTAGATCCAAGTGAAGGCAATCAATCCAAGGGTGAGCACTGTCGCAAGCCAGAAAACCAAACCTGAACCAGCGCCAAATCCGAAATGTAGAATTGCAGAAATGAACCACGCTCCTAGCCCAACCGCGATGAACCGATATTCGTTTCGAATAAACCGATCAACATTGGATCGCTTGGTTTTCATGAATAGCTGGGGAATGTCGCCAAGGTCACGGAAGTATAGCAACGCAATTGCCAATGACGTCGCTGTCGACAGATAGAATAAGATGCTGCTCACAGCGTGTCTCCGTTTTCAATTCGCCCTAAGCGCCGGATAAACTAAACTAGAAATACCCTCGCTTGCTCCTTGGCTCGCACTAACGTCGAACTGAAAGCCGCCTTGGAACGTATCAAACATTTTGCATAGGGAGCGGAACGTATCAAACATTTTGCATAGGGAGCAAAATCAGCGGAGTTCCGTTTGTCAATAAGAGGCGGCGCTTAACAGTGGAGAACAATAGTCTATTCTGCCTGTTCAGCGCATTTGCCATCCACCCTTTGGCAAGTTTGACGTGCAAAACTTGTTTTGTCGCCGTAGCAGCAATTCGATTTAGGCTAGCGAGTTGCCTTTCAGCGCCCTGCCGCCGCGTCCGCGATTCGGTCATTGATCCAATTTGCGCCAACGTCCACAGTTGCAAGGAGGAGCCGTCCACAGTCGGAACGTCAAAATTTTTTGCCATGAAGTTCGGCTTTGCACCTCCAATCAGTTATCTGAGTAAGTTAGTCAGATGACCGCCTTGAGCCCAAAGCAGTCACTTCAAAAGGATACGAATTACTCCCGCGCCGCCGCAGTGTACTGCCGACGATATTTCTCTGGAGAAGTGCCAAACCAGCGATGACAGGCGCGTGTGAATGCGCTGGCGTTTTTGTACCCCAGGTCACGTCCGATTTGAGTTATGGAGCGCGTAGCTTCTCTCAGCCCCAGATCAGCGAGATGCTCCTTCGCGCGATCTATTAGTTTCGCACCGTTCGTTCCATGACTGCTGAGTTCTCTTTGCAGCGCCTTTGGATGAACTCCGACAAAGGCAGCCAGCCCGTCCAAACCGGGCCAGTCAGAATAGTCGAACACTCGAAACAGTGCGAACAAATCCAGCGGTTGTTGCTGCGTAGAAGCATTTTCCGGTTCTTTGTTTCTGGGAAACGGGGACTGTTGCATAAGCCAAGCTGACGGAAACGACATGCTCAAACCCCAGGCGTCGGCTTTCTTCACGTTGGGCGACGGCACCAATTCGGCTGGGATAGCGTGAGGATCAAACACATGAATTTCGACTTCGCTTTGATCCCAAACTCTCCCCAATCTCGCCTTCAACATCTCAGACCAAGCAACGACATCCCATGCGTCCGCTTGCCCGGGCGGTTGCGGCGCTTTGAGAAATCGCCTACCGACCAAATTGGCGCGTTCTGTTTCAACGACAAGTTGGTAGTGCATCGAGACTTGAACTGTCTCGACAAAGTGCAACCAGGCCACCAGCAGATCACCCAAGCTGGGCGTGTTGCTTATGGTGGCCGGAGGCACGAAACCGGTGCTCCACTCATACTCTCGTGCAATCTCCGCGCAGAGGTAACGATTTCCCGACTGCTCTGCTGCTTGTGTCGAGGCCAGATAAACGCAAGCACTGGGTATTGGTTGGCTTGCTGCGTCGAATACTTCGGGCCGCAGCAAACACCCTTCCAATATTTGATTGCGATCCGCACCCAATTTGCAGGCTCGGTCAATCACCTCCGCCAAAAATTTTGACTGCATCACTGGAAGCGTCGTTTGTGCGATCAGTGGCTTGTTCAATGAGTTATCCTTACTGGACTGAGAAAACAGAAATTGTCCAGAAATGGCAACATACGAACTTCCCGCTTCCTGCTAAAGTACATCTAAGGTCAGAATTTACAAATCAGGGAGTTATCTTGATGGGTTTCCAATTCTATCCATATGTATTGCTCAAGGCAGTTGCAGCCGCTTCGACGCTTTCCATCTTGGGACTTTCGGCGTCACAAAGCATTGCGCAAGAAGAAGACTTTCCAATCCTTTTCACGAACGTCCACGTCTTCGATGGTGTAAGTGAACAGCGGATCGAAAATGCCAATGTGCTGGTGGTCGGCAATCTTATCACTGAAGTATCTGCCGAGCCTCTTGCCGCAGCGAATGCTCGGATCATAGATGGGGGCGGTCGGACACTCATGCCGGGATTGATCGATGCGCATGTCCACATGACGATTACAGAACCGCTCGCCGATCTGAGGGACAACTTCGATTGGATGTATTGGGGCGCAGTTTCAACAATTGAAGCAGAAAAGATGCTTCTGCGCGGTTTTACAACTGTCCGTGATGCCGGTGGCCCCGCGATTGGACTGCACAAGGCGATTGAACGTGGCAAAGCAGTCGGACCGCGCATTTATGCATCGGGACCGGTAATATCACAAACCTCCGGACATGGTGAGCACCGGCTTTACAATGAACCGCACCCCAATTTCATGGGCGCGCATCCGTCTTTCTTCAATCAGCACGTAGAGTTTTTGGCAGATGGTGTGCCTGAAACACTTCGTGCGACACGCGAGGCCCTGCGGCTTGGTGCAGTGCAGATCAAAGTCATGGCGGGAGGCGGCGTGTCCTCCAGCGTTGATCCCCTGCATACGGTGCAGGGATTGCCCGAAGAGTTGGAGGCTTCTGTGCAAGCGGCGGCTGATTGGGGAACCTATGTGATGGTTCACGCCTACACAGACGCATCCATCGTGCGGTCCATTGAGGCAGGCGTCATCAGTATCGAACACGGACAACTGATGACCGAAGTCGGTGCTCAGGCCATAAAGGATGCGGATGCGTGGATTGTGCCTTTCTATTCTCTATTGGGTTTGGAAGAGGAGGCCGTCGTCATGGCATTGGGGCCAAGCGCTGGTGCAAAATTCCTAAGCGTGCAGGCCGGTGCGAGAAAACAAATGCAGCTGATAAAGGACTTTGGGATCGAGAACGTTGCTTTCTCGACGGACATCATCGGTGATCCTGTTGCGCTGACCAAGCAGAACGATGAGTTCAAGTATCGTCTTGAAGTCTGGAGCAGCCACGAAATTCTGCAGCAAGCGACGTCGAAGACAGCTGAACTTTTGGCACTTTCTGGTCCGCTCAATCCCTACCAGGATGGCCCCTTGGGCGTCATTGCTGAAGGTGCATACGCTGATCTTCTGCTTGTGAAGGGCAACCCTGTCGAAGACGTTGAATTGCTCGTCGATTACACAAACAACATCGACCTCATCATGAAGGATGGGGTGATTTACAAGAATACACTCGATTGAGTGTTGCGCGGGGTGAAACAACCTCGGCACCCCGCGCGTCTATTTTCTGAAACCGAAGTGGTCGCTAGTTCGCTCCGTCGGGAACGTCTGTTAAGTCCGCAACTCGGTCATAGCCGCATTTTTCGCCAATGTCTGCTCTGGGTCAAAGCTGCCGTTGAGACCGGTATCAGATCGTGAAGGCAGCAGTTGAGGCCGAGGGTTACCAGCGCAAGCGTGCTGATGACTTTTGGGTCAACCACAATATCATTCAAGACATCCTAGAGCTAATTTGCACTTCTTCAGTCGCAATTTGCGATTTGTCGGACAAGAATCCGAACGTGTTTTATGAGGCTGGTATTGCCCACACGTTGGGCAAAGAGGTTATTCTAATTACGCAATCCATGAACGATGTCCCGTTTGACCTTCGCTCACTGAGGTGCATCACCTACCTGAACAACCAAGAGGGATTCGACAAACTTGCATCTGATTTGTTGGCCAGACTCCATTTTTTTTGGCCTGATACACAAATCCATGGTGGCGACTCGGTGGCGATTCACACGCACAAAACACTAGATTTCTCAGACGCCCAAGGGCAATCACTTGAAATATTTAAGAAAAGTGGCGGACCGAGGAGGATTCGAACCCCCGACCCCTTGATTCGTAGTCAAGTACTCTATCCAGCTGAGCTATCGGTCCGCGTTGGTGAGGCGCTGTTTAGACCTCGTGTTCGGGACGTGCAAGCCGATTCTGCAAAAATATTTTAAAAAGTCACATCGCCCCGCGGCAGGCGGATTTCAAAGGTAGTCCCCATCGGGCCCGTCTCGGCCAGAACGAGGTCGCCGCCGTGACCGCGCACCAATTCCTGCGAAATTGCCAGACCCAGGCCCGAGCCGCCTTTGCGCACGCCACCCTGAAAGGGCGTGAACAGGTTTTCGCGGGCCTTGGGCGGCAATCCCGGTCCGTTATCCCGTATCTCGATGCACCAGTTCGTTTCATATTCACATCCGGCAATCGTGATTCTACCGGGCTTCCCAGCGGCCACAAGCGCCTGACGCGCATTGCGCACAAGGTTCATGATCACCCGGAAAATCTGTTCGGGATCTGCACGAGCGATCAGATCCTCGGGTAGTTCGTTGACGATCTCGACACACCCGCCTGCGACGGCCAGCTGCTCGCTTGCAACGACATCGTCTGCGACGGCGCGCATGGGGACCATCGTCAGCGTGGGGGCCGGTTCCTCGGCCCGGCCAAAGGCCAGCGTGCTTTCGCACAATGACACCGCGCGGGTGATCGAGTTCACCAGCTTAGGCGCCATGCGACGGACCAAAGGATCATCACTGGATTCAATCCGGTCTGTGAAAAGTTGGGCCGAGGTCAGGATATTGCGCAAATCGTGGCTAACCTTGGCCACCGCCCCGCCCAGTTGCGCCAGACGCTCGCGCTGTTTCAGCGCGTGGGTCAGTTCGGTCTGCATCTGTTGCAACGCTTCCTCGGCCTCACGCAGCTCGGTCACCTTGGAATTGGGCGAGATGATCCCGCGCGCGTCCTCGGGCGCGCCGGCATAGCGCTGCATGTAGCCAACCACGCCCTTGATCGGCTTCACCAGAACTACGCGCACGGCAAGGAACAGGAAAAAGGCGGTGATGATTGAGATCACGAAAGACAGCCCGAGAATGCGCAGCCCGTAATCGGTCATCGCCATGCGCAAAGGCATACTGTCGGTGGTCACTTCGATCAACAGACCGGCGCCCTTGACCGGCTCACCAATCACACGGATTACTTCGTTTTCCGGAGTGAACAGACGCGCGACCGCATCGCGGATCAATATCCACGGGGTTGCGTCGCGCAGGTCATAAGTTTTGGTGATCTGTTCAGGGATGGGGGAAGACAGCATCAGCTGCCGCACTTCATCGCGACGCAAAACAACGTTGTAGACGCCCGCATTGGCCAGCAACTCGGCCTCGAGATCATCGGCCAGCATGTCATCGGCCAACAGCGCCAGCGACGCGATCTGGGCGCGCTCTAGCCGGTTCAACAAAAAGTCTTCGCGGAACCGCGCTATCGAGGGGACAAAAATCAGGATCTCGGCCAACATGACGAAGACCGTGGTCAGGATCAGAAATCGGCCCGACAGCGAGTTCACTTTTTACTCTCCTCCCAGTCAGGGCAGCCAGCGCTGGACGAACCCGACCACTCGTTTAACTGTCTGATTCTCAAACAGCCTTGGCGAGAAATAGGCACCCGCCACGCGTTTGTTAAGCTCTCCGATCGTCGGATAAGGCGAAACCATCGCGGCGACCTGTCCCATCTTCAGGTTATTCGCCAAGGCCAGCGACCACAAGTTGATCAATTCCCCCGCCTGATGCCCTACGATTGTGGCCCCCACGGGTCGGCCTTTTACGACCATGACCTTAATGAAGCCTTTCGTTTTGCGCTCGGATATGGCGCGGTCGTTGTGGTGGTAGTCAAAGCGCGCGATTTCCATCTTGTCGCCATGCTGCGTGCGAGCCTGCGCCTCAGTCAGACCAACCTGAGCCAGTTCGGGGTCGGTATAGGTGGCCCAAGGGATATGCGCGGTTTTCGCCTTGGAGGGCAGACCGAACAGGGCCGAGCGGATGATGATGCTCGCGTGATACCCCGCGACATGAGTGAATTGCAGCCCACCTGCAACGTCGCCGATGGCATAGACCTTTTTATTCGTGGTGCGCAGCGCGTCGTCGACTTTGATGCCGTTTCGTATTGGCTCAATCCCGGCCGCCTCAAGGTTCAGGCGATCAGTATTGGCCTTGCGCCCAGCGGCCAGCAACAAGTGCGAGCCGGTATAGATCTGGCCCGTCTCGGTCACGACCTCGACCTTTCCGTCCGCGCCGCGAATCTGTGCCACCATAGCTTGTTCATGAATTTCGATGCCCTCCGCGCGCAACGAATCCAGAACGATCTCTGCCGCCGCAGGGTCGTCCTTGCCCAGAGCCTGCATTCCCTCGATCACGGTGACTTTGCAGCCCAGTCGGATATGCGCCTGTGCCATCTCTATCCCGATGGGGCCGCCGCCGATGATAACCAGATGCTCGGGCTTGTCGCGAAGATCGAAGATCGTCTCGTTGGTGTAGTATGGCACCTGATCCAGACCGGGTATCGAGGGCACCATTGGCGAGGAACCGGTCGCAATCACGACACGCCGTGCAGAGATCAGATTGTCCCCCGCCTGCACCTGCGTGGGCGAGACGAAGTGACCATATTCGCGGATTACCTTGACGCCGAAGCCTTCGAACCGTTCCTGACTGTCCATCGGTTCAATCTGCGCGATCACGTCATGGACATGATCTTTTGCGGCGGCGTAGTCCACCTGCGGCACTACATCCGCGACGCCCAATGCCGAGGCATGCGCCTGCCCGTAAGCCGCCTTGCCGCTGGCGATCAGCGCCTTCGAGGGCACGCAGCCAAAGTTCAGGCAATCTCCGCCCATCTTGTGACCCTCCAGCAGGATCACATCCGCGCCCATCTGGCTGGCCCCGGCAGCCACCGACAAGCCACCCGACCCGGCGCCAATGACCAGGATATCCGTCTTCAATTCTTGCATAAGATCAGGCGTCCTTTTTGCCGCGCATGGCTTTGATCAGGATGGGCAACGCCGCCAGCATACACAAGCCAATGATGGGTCCGATCACGAACGGCTCCCACAGCAGGGACACGTCAGGCGTCTCACCCCGGTCAAACACGCCACCCAGACCAACACCGATCCAAGTGTAAACGATGCCGCCCGGAATAATGCCCAGCGCGGTGGTGAACAGGAAATTTCGGAATTTGACGCCCACCAGTGCTGGCACCAAATTGGCCACAAAGAACGGCACCACCGGTACGAGGCGCAACAGGAACAGGACCGAGATTTCATTCTCGCGCAGCCCGTCCTTCAGCTTTTTAACCGTCCCTTCGGATGACTCCAGCTTGGCGGTCAGGGATTCGCCCAACCCCCATCGCGCCGCCAAAAAGATCGCCGATGCGCCAATGGTGGCCGCAAACACGTTGAACACGGTGCCTGCAAATAAGCCGAACAGGAACCCTCCCGTCATCGAGGCTACGGCGGCGCCCGGCAGTGAAAAGGCAACGATCACGATATAGATCACCACGAATGCACCTGCCATGGCCCAGTAATTTGCATCTCGCCATGCCAGCAGGGATTCGCGGTTATCGCGCAGGGTCTCAAAGGTCAGGTAATCGCCCAAGGTGAAGAACCCCGCCACCGCAACGGCAAGGATCACCAGCAAGGGAATATGGCGCGCAAGCCCGCTGCGCGGGGCCTGTGTTGTATCGCTCATGTCTGTGTCCGGTTTTGTGCGTTTCATCTGCACACAACATGCGCTGTCCAGTGCCTGCGCAACAGGCCCCTCACGCGGCGTTGATCTTGACCGCAGGGAATGTGACGGAATAAAAGGGCAACACTGTCATTTTGAAACGTTTGTCCCGGTGGGATACCAGAATTGTTGCAAAAGGCGGCAAAACCCCCACCTAAGGGTTTGACTTACCCCCCGCCACCCAGTAGAGGACGGGCTTCGAACACTAGGGCAAGGCGAATCTGCGCCGCACCCGACCGCTATAGATTGGAGACGGAGCGATGAAACGCACCTATCAGCCTTCGAACCTGGTTCGCAAACGCCGCCACGGTTTCCGCGCGCGCATGGCCACCAAGGCCGGCCGCAAAATCCTGAACGCACGTCGCGCACGCGGCCGCAAGTCGCTGAGCGCGTAAGCCGCTCGACCTTTCAGGTTATGAACATGACGCCGCCGGAGGCCCCTGAGGATGGTTCAGTCCAGCCCAGCAAGCCTCCGGCGGCGTCCGTTTGCGTGTCTGCACCTGTGATCATCCTCAAGAAGCGATCCGATTTCCTGAAGGCGGCCCGCGCGCGACGGCAGGGGACGTCGTCGATGATGGTACAGGCCCGCAAGCGCACCCTGGACGAAGGATCGGGGATTCGCGTGGGTTTTACCTGCTCCAAGAAGGTGGGCAATGCCGTCGCTCGCAACCGCGCCAAACGCCGTCTGCGCGAGGCCGCACGCGCCGTTCTGCCGGTGCATGGCCACGACGGTTGGGATTATGTCCTGATTGGCCGCGCCGAGGTGACGGCGAACCGCCCCTATGACGCGCTGTTAGGCGATCTGCGCTATGCGCTGCGCAAAATCCATAGTGACCGGAAATGACCCCGCTGGCGCGCGTCTTTGCCCTGCCGGTCAAGGCCTATCGCCTGATCTTCAGCCCTTGGGTTGGCCATAATTGCCGCTATCAACCTACCTGCTCGGCCTATGCGCTTGAAGCGCTAGAAAAGCACGGGGCCATCAAAGGCGCCTGGCTGACCGCGCGCCGTATTGGCCGATGTCATCCGTGGGGCGGTACCGGATATGACCCAGTGCCAGATGAGTCCGACCATCGCTAAGTCAGGCTTGACCAGACGGGTTGCGGGCGGAACACTCAGCCCATGACCACACCCGCCCGCGATACCCTGCCAACCCATGAAGTGACCAACCAACCAACCGATCGCGATCCAATCAACCTATGGGCTGCGGACCCTGTGCTGCAAGAGTGTGTGACCCGTGCCAAAGGGTGTTCCGAGCCGCTTGCCCGATATGGCAAAACTTTGGGAATGCCCGAGATCCACGAGACGGCGCGCGCGGCCAATGCGCACCCGCCGCACCTGCGCCTGTTCGATAGCGGTGGGCGACGGCTGGACGAGGTTCGCTTTCACCTCGCCTATCACCAGTTGATGCAACTAAGCCAAAGCGCCGGATACGCCGCACTACCGTGGAATGACGAACCCGGCGGCCACTCGACCCATGCCGCTATGGTATATATGGCCAGTCAGGTCGAGCCCAGTCATTGCTGCCCCCTGACGATGACCTATGCTGCGGTACCTGCATTGAAAACCGACGCCAGTATCGCCCAGCTCTGGGTGCCGAAACTGACCGCGCATACTTACGATCCTACAATCCGGCCCATAGCGCAGAAACACAGCGCTACGTTGGGTATGGCGATGACTGAAAAACAAGGTGGATCGGATATCCGCGCCAATACCACCACCGCCACGCGGGACGGCGATCATTGGCGGTTGCGCGGTCATAAATGGTTCTGCTCGGCCCCGATGTCTGACGGATTCCTGACCCTGGCGCAGGCCCCCGGCGGGCTGACCTGTTTCCTTGTGCCACGCTGGTTAGAGGGGGAACGCAACGCCATCCACCTCATGCGCCTGAAGGACAAGTTGGGCAACCGCGCCAACGCCTCGGCCGAGATCGAGTATCACGACGCACTGGCCTATCAGTTAGGGGACGAGGGCGCGGGCATTCGCACGATCCTTGAGATGGTGCATCACACGCGGCTGGACACCGCGATGGCCCCTGCCGGGTTGATGCGCGCGGCCCTGTCCGAGGCGCATCATTGGGTGAGCCACCGAAGCGCCTTTCAACGCCGCCTGATCGACCAACCCCTGATGCGCGTGGTGCTGGCCGATCTAGCGCTGGATTGGCAGGGCGCAGTGACCCTTGGGATGCGCGTGGCCCAGGCCTTTGACGGACAAACCCCGGAAGACCGCGCCTTTGCCCGAATCGGCGTGGCGCTGGCCAAGTTCCTCAACAACAAACGCTGCCCCGTGGTCGTGGTCGAAGCGATGGAGATACTGGGCGGCATGGGGTACGTCGAGGATACGCCCCTGCCCCTGCTCTACCGCGAAGCACCCCTGAATGGCATCTGGGAGGGGTCCGGCAATGTGATCTGCCTTGATATTCTGCGGACATTGGCGCGTGAACCTTTGGCCGCCGAAGTGCTGCGCGCCGAAGTAGACGCCGCAAAAGGCGTGGATCGAGGATATGATGCGGCCCTGCGGGATCATATCGGACGCTGGCCTGACCTCCCTCCCGAGGCTGAGGCCCGCTGGTTTGCGGAACGCACCGCTCTGCTGCTGACGGCCTCACTGCTGTTGCGCCACGCCCCGCCTGCCGTGGCCGATGGGTTCATCGCGACGCGCTTGACCGGCGACAGCGGTCGGGTGCCCGGGTCGGTTCGAGGGTTGGACACCGAAGCCCTGTTGGCCCGCCTTGGCTAAGCGCCGCCCTTGCCCGGTTGCAGCAACTATTGTAGGGGCTGCGCATGTTTGACGAAGCTGACGATATCCACCCGCTGTTTTCCGGTGCGCCCTCGACCACCGAGTTCAAGAAGCTGCGCAAGCGCATTGTGCGCCAAACCCGTGAAGCCATCGAGCAATACGGGATGGTGGACCCGTCTGCCCATGACAAAGACGGCAAACCGCCGCGATGGTTGGTCTGCCTGTCCGGCGGCAAGGACAGCTATACCCTGCTGGCAGTTCTATACGAGTTGAAATGGCGCGGCTTGCTGCCCGTCGATCTGCTGGCCTGCAATCTGGATCAGGGTCAACCCGGCTTTCCGGCCACCGTTCTGCCCGAGTTTCTGAACCGCATGGGCGTACCTCACCGGATCGAATATCAAGACACCTATTCCGTCGTGATGGACAAGGTTCCGCTAGGTCGGACTTATTGCGCGCTGTGCTCGCGCTTGCGCCGGGGCAACTTGTACCGCATCGCACGGGAAGAGGGATGCTCGGCCGTGGTGCTGGGACATCACCGCGACGATATCCTCGAGACATTTTTCATGAACCTCTTCCACGGTGGGCGTCTGGCCACGATGCCGCCGAAACTGGTGAATGAAGAGGGCGACTTGTTCGTCTACCGCCCGCTGGCCCATGTGGCCGAGGCCGATTGCGAGAAATTTGCCAACGCGATGAACTATCCCATTATCCCCTGCGATCTCTGCGGCAGTCAGGACGGGCTACAGCGCCAACAAGTGAAACAGATTCTGGATCAGTGGGAAAAGAACAGCCCCGGTCGCCGACAGGTGATGTTCCGCGCCCTGACCAACGCTCGGCCTTCGCATCTGCTGGACCCGAAATTGTTCGATTTTCAAGGCCTTGCGTTGCGCCCAGGCAAAAATGACGAAAATTCGGATGAAATTCCGCGTCTGCGTTAACGTCTGACTCAGAATGGTTTTCTACGGTTTTCCCAAGCGTGCGATGCCCAAGGGAAAGGCCCGGAACACCAATGTGGAAACGTATCCCGGTTGAAAAAGCTCTCAATGTTCTGACCACCGCCCTCAGCGGCCCGCCCGCGCTGGCCTTTGCCCCTGCGATCAGCCTGGCCGCGTTCTGGATGGGGGGAGAGCGGGCTTTGGTTACTGTGGCTTTGACCCTGCCGCTTTTACTGGCGGCATTTTCCGCGCTGGCCACAACACCCGGCGACCAAACCGTGCCCAGCGGGTTGATCCCGCTCGACAGCTTTGCCGCAGGGATGGAGGGATTTTTCAGGTCCACCGCCACCACGCGTGACGACTCGGCCTGCCTAATTGTGGCATTGGACGGGTACATTGAATTCGAGGATTTGCACGGCACCGCAGCGACGGCACATGTGGTTGATCAGTTCCGCAGCCGAGTGCTGTCGGTGATCCGCGCTCATGATATCGCTGCCCGATTGGATGAGGACAAAATCGTCGTCGGACTTAACCCGTCCAAGCATCTTGATCTTGAAGCTTGCATCCAAATGTCGGGGCGCATTCAAGCCACTAATGAAGAACCCGTGGTGCTGAACGGCACCGGCATTTACCTGTCTTGCTCGATCGGGTTCAGCCTGTTGTCCAGCATCCGGAATGATGGGTTTGAGGCGTGGATTGATGCTGCCTCAGCCGCTTTGGATGAGGCGCAAAGAAATGGCCCCTCGACCATCCGCGCCTATTCCAGCGAAACGCGGCGCCGCTCACGCATCCGGGCCAACCTGCGGCGCGAGTTTGATGCCGCACTGGATAGTGGCGAGATTCGACCCTGGTTTCAGCCTCAGATTTCGACGGATACCGGCCGCGTCACCGGGTTCGAAGCGCTGGCACGTTGGGAGCATCCGCAAAAAGGCGTGCTGAGCCCGCATGTATTTCTGCCTTTTGCCGAACAGGCGGGTCTAATGGAGCGTTTTGGCCAAACCATGCGCCACCACGCCTTCGCCGCCATGCGTCAATGGGACAATGCCGGGATCGTTGTGCCCCGGATCGGCGTGAATTTCTCCTCAGATGAGCTGCGCGACCCAGCGTTGATCGACCGGCTGAAATGGGAGCTGGACCAAAACGACCTGACCCCTGACCGGTTGGCCGTTGAAGTGCTGGAAACCGTCTTCTCGCGCCGACCCGATGACGTGATTACCCGCAACGTGACCAGCCTGTCGAAACTGGGGTGCTGCATTGATTTGGATGATTTCGGGACGGGACATGCCTCAATCGCGTCGATCAAGCGCTTTGATGTTTCTCGGATCAAGATCGACCGCTCTTTTGTGGCCAAGGCAGATCGAGATGCCAGCCAGCAGCAGCTGGTCAGCGCCATCCTGACCATGGCCGAGCGGCTGAACGTCGAAACTCTGGCCGAAGGGGTCGAAACGCCGGGCGAACACGCACTGATGGCTCAGCTGGGCTGCAACCAGGTTCAGGGCTTCGGGATTGGCAAGCCCATGCCCTTCGAAAACACGTTCGACTGGATCATGACCCATCAGAACAAGCTGAACGGTGTGCCCAAGATTGGTCGCAAAGCCGGCCCATAAACGCAAAATTGCACCACAAATACGCACTCAGCGGCGGTTTGACGGGCGAATCCGCTTGACCTTTGGGGCTGCACTCTGTTGAACCCACCGGGTGTGTTTCACTGCTTAAGGTGGCTGTCCCAGATGGACGATCAGAACAAGAATCTCATCCTCGCAACCGCGCTCAGCTTTCTCGTGATCCTAGTTTGGTTCGTGCTGTTCCCGCCGCCGGAACAAACGACGCTGCCCGATCAGGCCGAGATCAGCGCCACCGACGCGACCGAGGTTCAGACGCCCAGCGCGTCGGATGCAGGCACGACTGGCGAGGCAACAGCCGCAGCGGAAGAAACTCTGCCTGATGCCGAAGCACCGCGCATTGCGATCGACACACCGCGCCTGGAAGGCAGCCTATCCCTGTCAGGTGGCCGCATCGATGAGCTATTCCTGAAGGACTACAAAGTCTCGATCGAAGAAGGCGCACCGATTGTGGAGCTACTGTCCCCGGTGGGATCGGAATCGGCCTATTACGCGCTCTATGGCTGGGCGCCTGGCGCAGGTGTTGCGGGCACCGATGTTCCGGGGCCGAACACGCTGTGGACGCTGGAAAGCGGTGAGACGTTGGGCGTCGACACGCCGGTCACTCTGAAATGGGATAATGGCAACGGCCTGACCTTCCGCCGGACCATCTCGGTGGACGAGAACTATATGTTCGACGTTACCCAATCGGTGGAAAACAACACGCAGGCCGAAGTGGGCATGGCCCCCTATGGCATCCTAGCCCGTCACGGGATCGGCGAAGATGGCGATCTGCCCGGTCTCAAGAACTTCTTCATCCTGCACGAGGGCGTCATGGTCATGGCCGATGGCGTGCTGGACGAGATCGACTATGGCGATGTCCGCGACTTTGACATCGACCCGAATGAACGTGCGCAGGCCGAGGTGTTTCAGGTCAAGGAAGGCGGCTGGGTTGGCTTCACCGATCACTACTGGATGACCACCCTGATCCCCGAAGAAGGATCGGCCTTCAAAGCCGCCGCCAAATACGATGCGCGCCGCAAGATTTACCAAACCGAAACCGTTCTTCCGACATTGTCTGTAGCCCCCGGCGCGACTGAAGAGGTTACGACCCGTCTGTTCGCGGGCGCCAAGGAATGGGAAACCATTCGCGAATACCAGGCTGAAGGCGTTCAGAAGTTCATCGACAGCATCGACTGGGGCTGGTTCTATTTCCTGACCAAGCCGATCTTCTGGCTGCTGCACAACATCAATGCGCTGATTGGCAACATGGGCTGGTCGATAATCGGCCTGACGTTGATCATTAAAGCCATCTTGTTCCCGCTGGCGTTCAAATCCTACGTCTCGATGGCGAAGATGAAGGAGCTGCAGCCGCAGATGGAGGCCCTGAAAGAGGCCGCAGGCGACGACCGCCAGAAGATGCAGCAAGGCATGATGGAGCTGTACAAGAAGGAAAAGGTAAACCCCGCCGCGGGCTGTTTGCCAATCCTGTTGCAGATCCCGATCTTCTTCTCGCTGTATAAGGTGATTTTCGTCACCATCGAACTGCGTCAGGCCCCATGGTTCGGCCCTTTCCAAGACCTGAGCGCGCCGGACCCGACCTCGATTATGAACCTGTTTGGCTTGTTGCCCTGGGCGGCGCCGCAACCTGAAAGCTTCATGGCGCTGATCTTCATCGGTATCCTGCCATTGCTTCTGGGTATCTCGATGTGGCTGCAACAGAAACTGAACCCGGCCCCAACTGACGCGACGCAGGCGATGATCTTCGCCTGGATGCCTTGGGTCTTCATGTTCATGCTGGGTGGGTTTGCCAGCGGTCTGGTCGTCTACTGGATTGCAAACAACACGATCACTTTCACGCAGCAATACCTGATCATGCGCAGCCAGGGCTATACACCGGATGTGTTCGGCAACATCAAATCAGGCTTCAAGCGCACGCCAAAAGCGGATGACAAATGACCGGTGAAGTAACCAGCCTCTGGCGGCATCCGATCAAAAGCCATGGCCGCGAGGCCGTCCAGACCGTCACTCTGAACCCCGGGCAAACCATGCCCGGGGATCGCGTTTGGGCGGTCGCGCATGAGGCGTCCAAGGCCGATGGGTCCGAATGGGTGCCGTGCCCAAATTTCAGTCGCGGGGCCAAGGCACCGTCACTGATGGCAATCTCGGCCCGGACCGACGGTGACATCGTCACCCTCACCCATCCCGATCGCCCCGAGCTGCGCTTTCAGCCGGACACGCAGCAGGATGTCTTTCTGGATTGGGTCAAACCGTTGATGCCTGTAGACCGCGCGGCCTCGACCCGGATTGTCCGAGTGCCCGGGCGCGGCATGACCGACAGCGATTTCCCCTCGATCAGCCTGTGCAACATGGCCTCACATCGCGCGGTCGAGCAAAAGCTGGGGCAGGAGCTGTCCCCCATTCGCTGGCGCGGCAATATCTGGTTCGACGGCTTGCCCCTGTGGGAAGAATTTGACTGGCTGGGCCGCGACATTCAGATCGGTCAGGCCGTTCTGAATGTGCGTGAACGGATCACCCGTTGCCTTGCGACAACCGCGAACCCGGATACCGGGCAGCGCGACGCTGACACGCTGGCGGCCCTGAACGCATGGGATCATCAGGATTTTGGCGTCTACGCCGAAGTGATCCAGGGCGGCGAGGTCAAGCCGGGCGACAAGGTTCAACCGCTATGAACACCCTGCCCTTTCCCCTAGCCGAAACACCGGATGAGTTCGCGCAAGAACGTGGCCGCAAACTTTTTGCGGGCGAATCCGAGTTCGTCAAAGGCGTGGTCGCCATGGACGGCCTGCCCGCACCCGACCGGCTCGAGGTGTGTTTCGCGGGTCGTTCGAACGTGGGCAAATCTAGCCTGATCAACGCTTTGACAGGCACCAAAGGATTGGCGCGTGCCTCGAACACGCCGGGCCGCACGCAAGAG
Source organism: Ruegeria sp. J8 (assembly GCF_056531925.1). NCBI lineage: Bacteria > Pseudomonadati > Pseudomonadota > Alphaproteobacteria > Rhodobacterales > Roseobacteraceae > Ruegeria > Ruegeria sp. J8. Next base: position 34,887 of record NZ_JBQFMR010000016.1, on the reverse strand, counting down.
ATCAACTTTTTCACCCAAGGCCCCGAGCTGTATCTGGTCGACCTACCCGGCTATGGCTATGCCAACGCGCCGGTCAAGGTGGTCGAGAAATGGCAGCGGCTGCTAAAACAATACCTGAGCGGGCGTCAAACCCTGCGTCGGGCCTTTGTCCTCATAGACTCGCGCCACGGCGTGAAACCGGTCGATGCCGAGATCATGAAGCTGCTGGACACCAGCGCCGTGACCTTTCAATGCGTGATGACCAAGGCCGATAAGGTCAAGGCCAAGGACCGCGAAAAGGTGCTAGATCAGGTGCGCGGCGCGCTGTCAAAACACCCTGCCGCCTTCCCTGAGATTGTGCTGACGTCGTCCGAAAAGGGTGACGGGATTCCGACCTTGCGTTCGATCATCGCCAATCTGGAATAGCTTGCCCCTTGGCAGCACCGTGCAAAGGCCCTAACACGGAACGTCAGAGGGACCTAAGCCATGAAGACACGAGATATGAACCGGGACTGGATCGCCACCGCTGCCACTTTGAACAGCGCCTTGCCGTATCTGCAACGCTATGACGGGGCAATTGTCGTCATCAAGCTGGGCGGGCACGCCATGGGCAGTGATGAAGCGATGGAAAGCTTTGCCCGCGACGTGGTGCTGATGCGTCAGGTTGGGGTGAACCCGGTGATCGTCCATGGCGGTGGTCCGATGATCAACGCGATGCTGGATAAACTGGACATCCAGTCCGAATTTGTCGGCGGCAAGCGTGTCACTGACAAACCGACCGTGGAAGTGGTCGAGATGGTTTTGTCCGGCCTCGTGAACAAGCGCATCGTACAGGCGATCAACGGCCAGGGCGGCACTGCCGTGGGCCTGTCGGGCAAGGATGCCAACCTGATCATCTGCGAGCAGACAGACCCTTCATTGGGGTTCGTAGGTTCTCCGTCGCAGATGGACCCGAAAATCCTACATGATTTGTTTGCCCATGACGTGATACCAGTGATCGCGCCGTTGGGCGCCGGGCGCGGGGGTGAGACATTCAACGTCAATGGCGACACCGCCGCCGGTGCGATCGCCTCGGCGCTGAAGGCGGACCGCTTGCTGCTCCTGACCGATGTCTCGGGCGTAAAGAATGCCGCCGGAGAGGTCGTGACCGAGTTGAAAGCCGGCCAGATCCGCGAAATGACCCTGGAAGGCACGATTGCGGGCGGCATGATCCCCAAGACCGAAACCGCGCTGGACGCGCTACACAGCGGCGTGCGGGCGGTGGTCATTCTGGACGGGCGCGCGCCAAACGCGGTACTACTGGAGCTGTTCACCGAGCATGGCGCCGGGTCATTGATCCGCCCTGACTGACCCAAAGAGCCAAAAAGAGATGACTGCACTTCCACCAGCCTCAGCCTATCGCACAGCGATCAGCTATGGCTGGGTGGGGCGCGTGGCGCATCAGGCAGGCCTGATCGTGATGGGCGCAACGCATCCCCGGATCAGCGAGGCCAAAGGACTGGACGGGGGCACTTTGGTTCTACTGGGCGCAGGCTCAGCCTTCTGGCCCGTTCTGAAAGCCGCACCGGAATGGCAGGAACCTGACCCGGTGGACCAATGGTCGACCCGTGTTATTGGCCAGATGGCGCGGGATTTGGGCGCTACCGCACATTTCCCGTTTGGTGGCCCACCCTATGCACCGTTCATCGATTGGGCACTGAAATCGGGCCGCACGTTCAGCAGTCCGGTCGGCGCGCTGGTACATGATACCGTGGGCATGATGATCTCATATCGGGGTGCCCTGCATTTTGAGCAGGAATTTTACATACCCGAGGTCTCTGATCTCTCTCCCTGTACGAACTGCCCAGCCCCTTGTGTGACTTCCTGTCCGGTGGAGGCCCTAAACAGCCGCGAATTCTACAACGTGGCCGCATGCCATGACCACCTGTCCACCATCGAAGGCCAGACCTGCATGACCGGCGGTTGTCAGGCGCGGCTGGCCTGCCCTCTGAGCGCCGGTGCAGGCCGCGACCCGGAACAATCCGCGCACCATATGCGGGCCTTTCACCCGTCATGAGCCTGACGCTGATCCTGACCCGGCACGCAAAATCCAGTTGGGACAACCCAACGCTTGACGATCATGACCGTCCTTTGAACAAACGAGGCCGGAAGTCCGCCCAAGCGGTTGGTGCATGGTTGCAGCAGCACAACCTTGTCCCGGACGAGGTTCTCAGCTCGACCTCAGCCCGCACGCGCGAGACCTGGGACCGGATGGGGTTGCAAGCGGAAAAAATCTGCTTTCATCGCACGCTCTATCTGGCGGAGCCCGAAGAGATGTTGATCGAATTGTCGGGGGCGACCGAGCCCACGGTGCTGATGCTGGGCCACAATCCCGGTATTGCCGAATTTGCCAGCCGTATCGTACGAAGCGCGCCGGATCATGCGCGGTTTCACGACTATCCCACAGGCGCCACAATGATCATCCGCTTTGGCATCACCGATTGGGCCGACATAGACTGGCACAGCGGGGACGTTCAGGACTTCGCCATTCCGCGCGAACTGCTGGAATAGAAAAAGGCGAGGCCGAAGCCCCGCCCTTTCCCAAATTTCGAATGGATCAGTGGCCCAGAATCTGGCTGAGGAACAGCTTTGTCCGTTCGCTTTGCGGGTTGTTGAAGAACTCTTCGGGTTCGTTCTGTTCCACGATCTGGCCTGCGTCCATAAAGATCACACGGTTGGCGACCTGACGGGCAAAGCCCATCTCGTGCGTGACGCACAGCATGGTCATACCTTCCTCGGCTAGTTCGATCATGGTGTCGAGCACCTCTTTGATCATCTCGGGGTCCAGCGCCGAAGTGGGTTCATCGAACAACATGATCCGCGGCATCATGCACAAGGACCGCGCAATCGCCACACGCTGCTGCTGACCACCGGACAATTGGCCGGGATACTTCAGCGCCTGATCGGGAATTTTCACCTTTTCCAGGAAATGCATTGCCCGCTCTTCGGCCTCTTTCTTGGGCGTCTTGCGCACCCAGATCGGCGCCAGCGTGCAGTTTTCCAGAATGGTCAGGTGTGGGAACAGGTTGAAGTGCTGGAACACCATGCCAACCTCGGACCGGATCTTGTCGATGTTCTTAAGGTCATTCGACAACTCGGTCCCGTCCACCACGATCGTGCCCTGCTGGTGTTCTTCCAGAGCATTCAGACAGCGGATCAGAGTGGATTTGCCCGAGCCCGACGGCCCCGCGATCACAATCCGCTCGCCCTGATTGACGGTCAGATTGATGTCGCGCAGCACGTGGAAAGACCCGTACCACTTGTTCATGCCGTTGATTTCGATGGCGACCTCGTCGCTCACCTGCATCTTCGAGCGATCGATTTCGCGTTCAATTGCAAGTTCAGACATGTGTTGAACTCCTTAACGATGGTCCGTGGCAAGGCGACGCTCGAGCCACTGGGAATATTGAGAGATGCCGTAACAAACGACGAAGAACAGAAGCGCGGCAAAGCCCAGAAGCTCCCAATAGACGCCGTTCCATTCGGTTGACGCCAGGATGGGCCCCCGGATCATGCCCACCAGATCGAACATCGAGATGACCGAAACCAGTGTGGTGTCTTTGAACAGGCCAACGGCCACGTTCACGATACCAGGGATCGAGATCTTCAGTGCCTGCGGCAGGATGATCAGGCGCATCGCCTGCGGGTAATCCAAACCAAGGCTGTCTGCTGCCTCGTACTGCCCGCGTGGTAGAGCTGCCAGACCGCCACGGATAACCTCGGCGATATAAGCGGCCGAGAACATGGTGATCATGATCACAACGCGCAGGAACAGGTCGACCGTGCTGTCAGGCGGGAAAAAATAGGCCAGCATCACCGAAGCCACGAACAGCAGCGTGATCAGAGGCACACCACGGATGAATTCGATGAAGATGACACAGACCCACTTAATCAGCGGCATGGAAGATTGACGGCCCAGTGCGAGTGCAATCCCAAGCGGAACCGACAGTGACACGCAGGTCAGGCCCAGCATCATGTTCAGCATAAAGCCGCCCAGATCACGACTTGGAACAGCCGTGAGCATAGCCCCTTCGTTGGCGTCTTCCGGGATCAGCGCCCCGCCGATATTCCAGATAATTAGAGCCACCACAATCGCGCCGAAGAACCCGGCAGCGAAGCTGTTGCGGCCAAGCTTCTGAAACACTGCTCCTGCCGCTATAAAGCCAACCAATGCCACGAGTGGAACCAGAATAGTGCCGCCCCAGATCAGCCAGAAAGCGATAAAGGGGTAGAGCGCCGTGAACACCAGCAGCTTGCGCGGCAGGTCAAAGAATAGGACCGGTGCCAGAGCCACCAACATCAATACGAATGCCAGATTCGGGCGCCAGTAGGCCTCGTCAGGGTATTTGAAACCGTAGATCAGTTGCGGCCAGCGTTCTGTAAGAACCGCGAAACAGGCCCCAGTCTTACCAGCCAGAATTTCACGGCATTCCGCCAGAGAATTGGCATTCCATACCCCGTTCATAATCCACGGCAACGTGTTTTTGAGCAGAACATAGATCAGAATCAAAGACAGAAGCGTCAGGATCGTGTTGGTCACGCCCGAGAACAGGTTCTCGCGCAGCCATTTGACGATCCCCGTCTGGTTCGCTGGTGGAGGAGAAGGAGGAATGGTGCCTTCAGCCACAAAAGCGATCGGATTTGTTGTTTGATCAGCCATGGCTCAGCGCTCCTTCAACTTGACGGATGCGTTGTAGACGTTCATCGCCATCGAGATCAGCAGCGAAGCCGTCAGATAGAACAGCATAAGCAGCAGAACACACTCAATCGCGCGGCCAGTCTGGTTCAGCGTGATACCCCCCAAAGTGGCGGTGATATCCGCATACCCCACGGCAATCGCCAGTGACGAGTTCTTGGTGATGTTCAAGTACTGTGAAATCAACGGCGGGATAATCACACGCAATGCTTGAGGCAGGATCACAAGATTCATGATGCGACCGGGGCGCAGGCCCAACGCAGCAGCAGCCTCAGTCTGGCCTTTGCTGATCGCCTGAATACCCGCGCGCACGTTTTCCGCGATGAAGGCACCAGTATAGATCGACAAGGCGAACCAAAGTGCGATCAGAGGTCCACCGATCTTGATGCCACCGGAGAAGTTAAAACCCTTCAGCTCGGGCACATCCCAAGTCAGCCCCATCAGCACCATCAGCAACGCGACGGGCACTAGCCAGACACCCAGTTTGACAAGGCCGGTTTTGGGTCGTTGGCCGGTCTGTTCCTGTTGCAGGGTTGCACGCTTCTCAACCTCTCGCGAGGCGAACCACGATCCAATCAATACAGCAATCACCAGCAACCAATTCAGAAAAGCTGCACTGAAAAAACCGCTAGAGAAATGAGGCCCGGGGATATAAACGCCGCGGTTGGTAAAGGCGAACAAGTCAAACAGCATACTTGAAGTCGGGTTGTCACCTCGGAAGGCGCGCGGACCCGGCAGCACAGCCGTCATGATCGTAAAGATGATGATGATCCAGATCAGCACTGGAATATTCCGGAAGATCTCGACGTAGACCGCCATTAGCTTTGAGACGAGCCAGTTGTTCGACAGACGCAAGACCCCAGCGATCACTCCAAAGACAGTGGCGGTGATACACGCAAGAAACGCCACCAGCAGAGTGTTCAGAATGCCCACAACAGCCGCACGTCCATGCGAGGACTGGCTGTCATATTCGATCAAACGCTGGTTGATGTCGTATCCGGACGGATCGCCCAGAAAAGTATAGGAAATGTTCAGGCCTGCGGCCCGCAGGTTCTGGATCAGGTTATTGCCCAGATACCAAATGGAAAGCGCAATAGCGATGGCCGCGATCACTTGAAATGTCAGCGAGCGATAGCGGGTATCGTTTATGAGCATAGACAACCGAAAGTCAGCTTTCGGCGGGTCGGTCATAGTCGACATATTTTGGATCCCCGTAGTCTGCGGATTCTTCTTTTCCGGCAGGGTTCTCCCCGCTCATGAGCTGTCCGCAGCAATTTGATGAGAAAAGGGCGCAGGTTCCCCCGCGCCCTTTTCCTTAGGATTTAGCGGAACGGCGGCGAGTACAGCAGGCCGCCATCGGTCCACTGCGCGTTCAGGCCGCGTGCCAGACCGATCGGAGTTTCTTCGCCGATGTTCTTGGCAAAGACTTCACCATAGTTGCCGCCCGATTTGATCGCGCGCATCGCCCACTGAGCGTCGAGGCCCAGCATCTCACCCAGAGTGCCTTCGCTGCCCAGCAGACGGTTCACTTCGGGGTTGTTGGTGCCAGCGGCCATCTCGTCGATGTTTGCCGAGGTCACGCCCAGCTCTTCAGCCGAGACCAGCGCGTTCAGAGTCCAGCGGACAACGTCGCCCCACTCGTGATCGCCGTGACGGACCAGCGGGCCCAGAGGCTCTTTCGAGATGATTTCGGGCAGAAGGACATGCGCCGCCGGATCTTCGAACGTGGCGCGGGTTGCGGCCAGGCCCGATGCGTCGGTGGTGTAGACGTCACATGCGCCAGCCAGGTACTGCTGCTGCGCTTCGGCGTTGGTTTCGATCGGAACCGGCTCGTAGCTGATGTTGTTCGAGCGGAAGAAGTCCGCCAGGTTCAGCTCTGTCGTGGTGCCGGTCTGGATGCAGACGGTTGCGCCGTCCAGTTCCTTGGCCGAGCTAACACCCAGCGCCTTGGGAACCATAAAGCCCTGACCGTCATAGTAGTTCACGCCCACGAATTCGAACTTCAGGTCGACGTCGCGGCTGAAGGTCCAGGTGGTGTTACGGGCCAGCATGTCGATCTCGCCCGAGGCCAGCGCGGTGAAACGCGTCTTGCCAGTGGTCGGAACGAATTCTACGGCGCTTGCATCGCCCAGAACAGCAGCAGCGACCGCGCGGCACAGCGAGACGTCAAAGCCTTGCCATTCGCCATTCGCGTCGGGTGCAGCAAAGCCAACCAGACCGGTGGTCACACCGCAGTTCAGCTTACCGCGCGCTTTGACATCATCGACAGTCCCCGCTGCCGCTGCGCCTGCAGCCAGGCCGGCAACGGTTGCCACGCCCAAGATTACGGATTTTTTCATTTTTACCTCTTCCTGATTTTCCGCCTCTGTCCAGAGACGGCTCTGTCCGGCACCTTTGGCACCAGAAAGGTTTCCCCAAAGGTGTCTCCCCTTTAGTGCGCCCGAGTTTGGTCGCATTCATAAACAAACGTCAAGGGTCGGATCAGTGAAAACGATGGATCATCTTCCAGATGTCCGCAGTAACGGCAAAAATTCCGGCATAAGGGCTCAAACCGAGAGGTCAAAGAACCGCTTGGCGTGTAGGAAAGCGGCCCTTTTGACCTCGGACGCGGCGTGGGCCTCGTCGTCGTGACCCCATTGTTCGATTTGCCACAACTCGTCCAATCGAGAGGCTTGCCAGATCTCCTCGGCAGGGCGCCAATCTGCGGTGGCAGCAAATCCAAGCACCAGTGAACCAGACAGGCTGACCAGATCGTGGAAGGCGGCCAATTGGAAGTCACTGTAATCATGGACACGTTGGCGTAGGCCCAGCAGGGCCTGCGGGTCCTGGGGTTGATGTAAAACTCCCGCAACCGGCAGCAAGCGCGCGGCAAGCGTCTCGGCCGCCCATTCAAGGGCAGGGTCCCACTGATCCGCCTGCCGCTGCTGCAACTCTTGCGGGTGCGTGGCGCGGTAGCACAGCAGATCCGAATCGCCGTAATCGGCCAGCATATCTGCAACCTCGGCGTGCTGATGCCGGACCTTGTCGATGGCTGCATTGGCCGAGCGGGTGAAGGGCATGGTGGTCGGATCGACCTCTTTTTCCTGCGCGTCCCACTCGGTGGCGATTTCATGAGCCATGGCCTGTGTCGGCACGACCAACCCCGCCTTGGCCGGGGTTTTCACACGTCGGCCGTCCAGCTCGACGGTAAAGCCGCCTTCGATCTCAACCACTGCGCTTTGGGTCCAGAATCGTTTCGGTTTCCAGTCGCTCATCATTTCAGGTCCAAATTTGATCCAGCGCGCCGGGCAACTGGTCGAAGGTTTCGATGATAGAGGTTGCTGCCTCTAACGCGGGCCGCGCGTGATAACCCCATGTGACGCCGACGCTGCGCACACCGGCAGCCGCGGCCATGTCCATGTCAAACCGGGTGTCGCCGATCATCACGGTATCGGCAGCCTCAACCCCCGTCTCAGCCCGCGCGGTGTCAATCATCGACGGGTGCGGTTTTGAAGGGTGATGATCCGCCACCTGCCGCGTCACGAAATAGCCCTGCAGCCCGTGCCCTTCGATCAACGCATCCAATCCGCGCTGAGATTTGCCGGTCGCCACGCCCAGCAGCACCTCGGGGATGGCGTGCAACGCCTCAATCACCTCGCGGGCACCGGGATAGAGCGGCGATCCCGCCATACCCTGTTCCAACCGATGTGCGTGATAGGCCTGTTTATACCCCTCGACCAGCCGCACCTGATCTGCATCCGAATGCTGCGGTGCAAGCTGCGCCATCGCCTTGGGCAAGGACAGGCCAACAATGGACAGGATCGCCGTGCGATCCGGCACCGGCAAGGACAGCGCGTTGAAACTGGCGGTCATAGCAGCAACGATACTGCCCTGACTGTCGACCAGAGTGCCGTCCACGTCGAACAGCACCAGACGCAGGGGTGCGCTCATTGCAGTTCCTCGAACGGGTCGTCGGCGGCCAAATCCTCGGTCCAGCCGAAGGTGTCCCAACTGTGTTTCATGTGATCCGGCAAGGGGGCCTTCACGGTGATCGTCTTGCGCGTCACCGGGTGTTCGAACGAGGCCTGCCGCGCATGCAGATGCAGCTTTTTGCTGATGATCCCGCCCAACTGCGCACCCCAGCCATCGCCAAGGTTTTCCTGACCCGAGCCGCCATATTTGCCGTCACCGATGATCGGATGACCAATCGCCGCCATATGCGCCCGAAGCTGATGCGTGCGGCCGGTGATCGGCTCCATCGCGACCCAGGCCGCGCGCCCGGCCACACGGTAAAGCGTGGCATAGTGCGTATGCGCCCGTTTCGCGCCGGGGGTTTCGTTGATCTCGTTCAGATGAACGGGGATCATTTTCTCACCCTCGCCGTGCTTGCCGTGACCTGCGGCCTTGACCAAACCGGTCTTGATCTCACCCAGATAAGGGGTCGGCACACCGGCCACCAAAGCCCAATAGATCTTGCGCGTGTCACGGTGACGGAAAGCGGCGGTCAGGCCCTTGGCGGCCTCGCGCGTGCGGGCCAGCAGCAGAACGCCGGATGTGTCCTTGTCCAGACGATGCACAAGGCGCGGGTTCTCGTCATAGCCAAAGCGCAGCGCTTCGGACAGGCTGTCCACGTGGCGGGTCTGACCGCTGCCGCCCTGCACCGGCAGGCCGTGCGGTTTATTCAGCGCCAGCACGTGATCGTCGCGGTAGATCACACAAGACTGGATCATCTTGGCATCCGCATCCGAGATACGCCGCTTGACCTCAACCGGTTTGTGATCTGCGTCGGGCAGAGGTGGCACGCGCACGACCTGCCCGGCCTCAAGCCGGGTCGCGGCTTTCACCCGTCCGCCATCCACGCGCAATTCACCCTTACGGCACATCTTTTCGATGCGGCCCTGGCTGACATGCGGAAATAGACGGCGCAGCCAACGGTCAATCCGCTGGTCGCCATCGCCTTCTGCCACGGTGATCATTTGTACGCCACTCATACCGATATCCCCTTCACGCGGCGGGTCCGCGCGGATTGCATGCCATTCAGTGCCATTGAAAACATGCGCGTCTGTGGCGTGCCTTACCGGCAGAGTCAACCGTTGCGTTGCGCCCGCAGCTTGGCGAAATAGTCCAACCGTTTTTTCAACTCGCGCTCGAACCCGCGTTCGACCGGTTGATACAGCTCAGGCCTGTCCAATCCGTCGGGAAAATAGTTCTGGCCGGAAAACCCATCCTCGGCATCATGGTCATAGGCATAGCCCGCGCCATAGCCCTGATCCTTCATGAGCGAGGTCGGCGCGTTCAGGATATGCTTGGGCGGCGGTTCACTGCCGGATTGCTTGGCCAGCCGCATCGCCTCCTTATATCCCACATAGGCCCCGTTCGATTTGGGGGCGAGCGCTAGATAGACCAGCGCCTGCGCCAGCGCCAGTTCGCCCTCGGGGCTGCCAAGGCGTTCATAGGTCTGCCAAGATTGCAGACAGATCGCCTGTGCCTGCGGATCGGCCAGCCCGATATCCTCGACCGCCATGCGCGTGATGCGTCGCGCCAAATAGCGCGGGTCTTCACCCCCGTTCAGCATCCGCGCGAACCAGTACAGCGCCGCGTCTGGGTCCGACCCGCGCACCGATTTATGCAGGGCCGAGATTAGGTTGTAGTGTTCATCCCCCGACTTGTCGTATTTCGCCGCCCGCCGCATCAGACGGGTCGATAGCGCATCCGGGTCCAGCGGCGCGTCTACTTTCCACGCTGCGATTTGTTCGATCAGATTCAACAACGCCCGCCCGTCGCCATCGGCCATTTCCTGTAGTGCCTCGCGTGCGGGGCCGGTCAGGGGCAGCGCCGTGCCCAGTTCCTTTTCGGCACGCTGGGTCAGACGTTCCAGATCGGCCAGATCAAGGCGTTCCAGCACTAACACCTGCGCGCGGCTCAGCACAGCGGCGTTCAACTCGAACGAGGGGTTCTCGGTCGTCGCCCCCACCAGCAGGATCGTGCCGTCTTCCATATAAGGCAAAAACCCGTCCTGCTGGGCCTTGTTGAACCGATGGATCTCATCCACGAACAGCAGCGTACCCTGCCCGTTCTGGTGGCGGATTTTCGCGGCCTCGAAGACCTTACGCAAATCGGGAACACCAGAGAAAATCGCGCTGATCTGCACGAAATGAAGGTCGGTTTCCTGCGCCAAGAGGCGTGCAATGGTCGTTTTGCCCACGCCCGGCGGCCCCCAAAGGATCAGGCTGGACAGGCTGCCCGAGGCCAGCATGACACCCAACGGAGCATCCGGTCCCAGGACCTGCTCTTGCCCGATCACATCCGCCAAGCTTTGGGGACGCAAACGGTCGGCCAACGGACGATGCGCTGACGGGGCTGGTTGGGTCGCGCCGGTATCGAACAGATCACTCACAAGCGGAACCTTACCGAAACCGAACGCCCCCCGCGCGACACATCCAACTGCAATCTGCGCCCCGGATCGGTCAGCGCGTGAACCACATCATCAGGGTGTTCAATTGAGACCCCATTGATGCTGTTGACTACGTCACCAACACGCAGACCCGAGCGCCCGCCATAGCGCCCCGGATCGGTGACGACCACGCCGGTCTGCGACAAGATCAACCCCATCCGTGCAATGACAGCCGGGTTGATCCGCGCTACTTTCAACCCAGGCATAACCGTCTGGTTGTCCAGTATCGTATCGTCCGAGGGCGGAACCTCGGGCGCTCTGATCAGGGCGATCTCGATCTCTTCCCGAACATCGCCCCGCAACAGCGTCAGGACCGAACTGCCGCCCACACCCGCGACAGACATGCGAAACTTCATTTCAGCGGGTGAGTTCACCTCGTCCCCATCCACATGCGTCACCACGTCGCCAACCCGTAGCCCGGCTTCGCCCAGAGGGCTGAGCGGATGCAGATCGGACACCACGACGCCCTGCGGAATTACAAGACCCAGAGACTCGGCGATGTCCGCACTCATGTGCTGGCCCGCCATCCCGGCCCATGGGCTTATGAAACTGTTATTTCCAGCCTGGGCCTGACGCAGGAATTCCGCAACCAAATTGGCCGGTATCGCAAAGCCGATTCCGTTCGACCCGCCCGAACGCGTCAGGATCGCGGTGTTGATGCCGATCAGATCACCGTTCACGTCAATCAATGCCCCGCCGGAATTGCCCGGATTGATCGCTGCATCGGTCTGGATGAAATAGCCCCGCGCATTACCGGTTGCCGTGCCCGTACGCGCCAACCCCGAGATAATCCCAGACGACACCGTTTGTCCGACGCCAAACGGGTTGCCAATTGCCAGCGCCAGTTCACCAACCTCAACCTGATCGGAATCGCGCAGAGGCAGATAAGGCAACGCCTCGGCCTCATCCAAACGCAGAATGGCGATATCGCTTTCCTTGTCGCCCAGCACCACCTGCGCGGAATACTCGCGACGATCGGTCGTGACCACCCGGATCTCAGTTGCCTTGCCGACAACGTGGAAGTTCGACACCACATACCCGTCTGCAGTCAGGATCACCCCCGACCCCAGCGAGTTCTGAACCCTTGGGCGCGGCTCGGCAAAACCGCGGCCGTAAAAGTTCTGAAAAAACGGGTCCGAAAACAGAGTGTTCCCCCGCCCTTCCCGCACGATCTTGGCATAGATATTGACCACCGCCGGTGCCGCTTGCTTCACCACCGGCGCAAAGCCGAGACTGATTTCGGCCTGCGAGGTCGGCACTTTGGTTTCAGCGTGGCTGTGGGATGCAAGACTCAATAGCATCAGGGTCAGAAAGACGCGGATCATGAGACCTCCGGGATTTGGATCGCCCCAGATATGCGGACCCGCGCAGCCGAATGCAAGTCAGCGATGCCGCAAAAGAAAAACCTCCGCCCGACGTTGGGCGGAGGTTTCTAATCAGCCAGACGGCGCGATCTTATTCTTCGTCAGCGGCTTCTTCGGCGGCAACGCGGGCCTTGTCGGCTGCGCCTTTGGCGTCGACGTCACGATCAACGAATTCGATGATCGCCATCGGCGCCATGTCGCCATAGCGGAAGCCTGCTTTCAGGATGCGGACATAACCGCCCTGACGCTCGGCGTAGCGGGGGCCCAGAACTTCGAACAGCTTGGCGACGTCTTTGTCTTCTTTCAGCTGTGCTGCGGCCTGACGGCGGGCGTGCAGGTCGCCGCGCTTGCCCAGAGTGACCAGCTTTTCGATGATCGGGCGCAGTTCTTTTGCCTTGGGCAGAGTTGTCTTGATTTGCTCATGTTCGATGAGCGAGCCAGCCATGTTTGCAAACAGAGCCTTACGGTGCTCATGAGTACGGTTCAGGCGGCGGTAACCACGTGCGTGACGCATTTTCTAGTTCCTTCTTTCGCGTTGTGCTTTGTCTGGCCGGCGATGCGTGTCACCGGCTCTCCTTGGGGCGGAAGTGCCCATATGATCCCCGGAAGTCCGGGCATTTGTGAAGACGCGCTTAGAACGCGTCTTCGAATTTCTTCGCCAGATCTTCGATGTTGTCGGGCGGCCAATCCTCGACATCCATGCCGAGGTGCAGACCCATGCCGGACAGCACTTCCTTGATCTCGTTCAGCGACTTGCGGCCGAAGTTCGGGGTGCGCAGCATCTCGGCTTCGGTCTTCTGAATCAGGTCGCCGATATAGACGATGTTGTCGTTCTTCAGGCAGTTTGCCGAACGGACCGACAGTTCCAGCTCGTCCACTTTCTTCAGCAGCAGCGGGTTGAACTCCAGACCATCGTCTTCGTCTTGGCGGCTGGCCGATTCCGGCTCGTCGAAGTTGACAAAGATCGACAGCTGATCCTGAAGGATGCGTGCGGCAAATGCCAACGCGTCTTCGGGAGTGATCGAACCATCGGTTTCGATCTTCAGGGTCAGTTTGTCATAGTCCAGAACCTGACCTTCACGGGTCGGCTGAACGTCATAGGCAACCTTCTTGACCGGTGAATAGATCGCGTCGATCGGGATCAGGCCGATGGGTGCATCTTCGGGCTTGTTCTTCTCAGCCGAGACGTAACCCTTGCCGGTGTTGACGGTCAGTTCCATGAACAGGTCGGCGCCATCATCCAGGTGGCAGATGACGTGATCGCGGTTCAGAACCTCGATACCGGCGCTTTCGCTGATGTCACCAGCGGTGACAACGGCGGGGCCTTTGGCATTGATCGACAGGCGCTTGGGACCTTCGACTTCCATACGCAGCGACACGCCTTTGAGGTTCAGGATGATGTCGGTGACGTCTTCGCGGACACCAGCAACCGACGAGAACTCGTGCAGGACGTTGTCGATCTGAACGCTGGTGATGGCCGCCCCTTGCAGCGAGCTCATCAGAACGCGGCGCAGCGCGTTGCCCAGGGTCAGACCAAAGCCACGTTCCAGCGGTTCAGCAACCAGCGTTGCCTGACGCGCGGGGTCGTTGCCCGGCTTGCCGTCCAGCTGAGTCGGCTTGATCAATTCTGCCCAATTCTTATGGATCATGTAATCCCTCCATTCCTGTCCGCGCCCCATGACCAACAAGGTGCAGACGCCCGAGGTTCAAAATGACGTGCTGGGGCCGTGCAAAAACACAGCCCCAGCTTAATTCAAAATCGCTTAGACGCGGCGACGCTTCGGCGGGCGGCAACCATTGTGCGCAATCGGCGTCACGTCGCGGATCGACGTGATGTTGAAGCCCACAGCAGCCAGAGCGCGCAGAGCCGATTCACGACCCGAACCAGGGCCTTGAACTTCGACTTCCAGCGTCTTGACGCCATGTTCCTGCGCCTTCTTGCCTGCATCTTCTGCAGCCATCTGAGCGGCGTAAGGTGTCGATTTCCGCGAGCCTTTGAAGCCCATGGTACCGGCAGACGACCACGAAATGGCGTTGCCCTGTACGTCCGAGATCAGGATTTTGGTGTTGTTGAAGGTCGAGTTCACATGGGCAACGCCCGATGCGATGTTCTTACGCTCTTTGCGCTTGATGCGAGTCTTATCGCGTGCCATCGGTCAGACCCTCCCTTATTTCTTCTTACCAGCAATGGCCTTCGCGGGGCCTTTGCGGGTACGAGCATTGGTGTGGGTACGCTGACCGCGAACCGGCAGGTTGCGGCGGTGACGCAGACCGCGGTAGCAGCCCAGGTCCATCAGGCGTTTGACGTTCATCTGAACTTCACGACGCAGGTCACCTTCGACAGTGTAGTTTTCGTCGATGTACTCGCGGATTTTCAGAACTTCAGCGTCGGACAGTTCGTTGACGCGACGGGTCGCTTCAATGCCCACGGCTTCGCAAATCGCTTTGGCCGAGGTGTTGCCGATACCGGTGATATATGTGAGGGCGATAGGTACCCGCTTTGCAGTCGGGATGTTTACGCCGGCAATACGTGCCACGTGTCACTTTCCTTTTCGTTGCGGTTCCGTAACTCCAGAACCTTTTTTCACAACGCTTGACCTTGGCAGTGTCGCCAGCGGGCCCAGCATTATTCGAGGTGGTCGGGGCGGTTGGGACGAATCCCTCACGCAGTCTTGATTCCCTTTAGGGATGGGGGTCGATATGGGCTTTTGGCAGTGCCGTCAAGCCCATATTCAAATGTGGATCGATCAGGCGTCCAACACGCCAGCAATCGCGTCCTGAACCTCATCAATCTCGCCCAGACCATCAACCCAGGACAGGTTGCCCTTGGCGTGATAATAGCCGATGAGCATTGAGGTCTTTTTGTAGTACTCCATCAGACGGGTCTTGAGGCTTTCCTCATTGTCGTCCGCACGGCGTTTGAAGTCACCTTCTTTGCCGCAGTTCGAGCATTTGCCGTCCGCCGGGATCGGTTTAGTGATGTCGTTGTAGACTTCACCGCAACCGCCGCAGGTTGACCGAGCCGTGATACGCGCGACCAGAGCGTAGTCGTTCACTTCCATCGCGATAACCGCGTCCAAGGTCTCGCCGGTGCTGTCCAGCAGCTCACCCAACGCATCGGCTTGGGCCAGAGTGCGCGGGAAACCGTCAAAGATGAACCCGCCTTCAGCGCCTTGTTCCAACTTTTCGCGGATCAGGCCGATCACGATCTCATCCGTCACAAGCTGGCCCTTAGCCATCACCTCGGCTACGCGGTTGCCCATTTCGGTGCCGCTGTCTTTGGCTTCACGCAGCATGTCGCCAGTGCTCAGCTGGACCATGCCGCGGGTTTCAACCAAGTGACGCGCTTGCGTTCCTTTGCCTGCCCCCGGGGGGCCGAGAAGAATGATGTTCATCGACGAGCGGGTCCCTTCCTGCCACGTTTCTTGCCTTTGCCGCGCAGTTGGGACTTTTCGATCAGCCCTTCGTATTGGTGCGCCAGCAGGTGGCTCTGGACCTGTTGGATCGTGTCCATGGTCACAGAGACGATAATCAGAACCGAGGTGCCGCCGAAATAGAACGGGATGGCAAACTGGCCCCGAAGAATTTCAGGCAACAGACAGACCGCCGCCAGATAGGCCGAACCCAGAACAAGTACGCGGTTGACCACGTATTCTAGATACTCGGCGGTTTTTTTGCCCGGACGGATGCCCGGCACGAAACCGTTCTGCTTTTTCAGGTTATCCGCCACATCGTCCGGTTTGAACGACACGTTGAACGTGTAGAAATAGGCAAAGAAAACGATCATCGAAGCGAAGAACAGCAGGTACAGAGGCTGTCCGGGACCAAAGTTGGCCAGAAGCCAAGACATGACCGGCCCGTTGGTCGCCCCCGAAGAGAAGGTCGAGATCGTCACCGGCAGCAGCAGCAGCGAGCTGGCAAAGATCGCCGGGATCACGCCCGCTGGGTTCACTTTGACCGGCAGGTGGCTCGAGCCGCCCTCATAGATCTTCATACCGGCCTGACGACGCGGGTATTGAATATGGATCTTGCGCAAGGCGCGTTCCATGAAGACCACGAATGTAATCACGGCAATCACCATCACGATCACACCGATGATCACAGCAGGGCTGATCGCGCCCGAGCGGCCCGAAGCGAAGAACTGTGCCAAAGCGGCCGGAACTTCGGCGATGATGCCCACGAAGATGATCAGAGAGATACCGTTGCCGATTCCGCGTGCTGTGATCTGCTCACCCAGCCACATCAGGAACATGGTGCCACCAACCAAGGTGATCATGGTCGACAGGCGGAAGAACAGGCCCGGATCGGTTGCCAGATCGCCCGATTCCAACGAAACCGCCAGACCGTAAGCCTGAACGGTGGCCAAGGCCACGGTGCCGAAACGGGTATATTGGTTGATCTTCTTGCGGCCCTGCTCGCCCTCTTTCTTGAGCTGTTCGAGCGCGGGAACCATAGATGTCAGCAGCTGCACGATGATCGAGGCCGAAATGTAGGGCATGATGCCGAGGGCAAAGATACCCATCCGCCCCAGCGCCCCGCCGGTAAACATCGAAACCATGCCGCCGATGCCCTGCCCCGCTTGCTCCATGAACTCGCGCAGTGCTTGGCCGTCGATGCCCGGAACCGGAATAAAGGTGCCCAGACGATAGACGATCAGCAATGCAAGCGTGAACAGGATGCGGTTGCGCAGATCGGTGGCTTTGCCCAAAGCAGCCCAGCTTGTGTTGGCTGCCATTTGTTCTGCTGCTGATACCATAAATCGGTCTCTCTTATGCAAACACCGCCCGGAACCGTTTTCCGGCTCGGGCGGCGTCTTGGAAAACTCTGAAGTCTATGTAAGCGGGTCTTGGCCCGCTCACAAGCGCTTACTCTGCCGCAGCGGCTTTTGTGACCGTCAGTGAACCGCCCGCTTTCTCAACTGCCTCAACAGCAGATTTCGAAGCACCGGTTACTTCCAGGTTCACTTTGGCGCTGATTTCGCCTTTGGCCAGAACGCGGATACCGTCCAGTTTGCGGCGCACCAGACCGGAAGCGACCAGCGCATCCTCGGTGATCGCAGCCGATGCGTCCAGCTTGCCCGCGTCAACGAATTTCTGGATCAGGCCCAGGTTGATAACGGCGAATTCCTTGCGGTTCGGCTTGTTGAAGCCACGCTTGGGCAGGCGCTGGTACAGCGGCATCTGGCCACCTTCGTAGCCGTTGATGGCCACACCCGAACGGGATTTCTGGCCCTTGATACCACGGCCACCCATTTTACCTTTGCCGGAACCCGGACCACGGCCAACGCGGGTGCGTTTCGGGGCGGCGCCAGCATTATCGCGCAATTCGTGCAGTTTCATTTCGCTTCTCCTTAGCCGGATGTGACCCCCGAAGCGTGATGGGCCAAACACGGCATTTCTTGGTTTTGATTCTCGTGTACATAAATCCACCGGAGCGCTCTACAGCTTTGTCCCGCTGGATGCAAGGTTTGTTGTATCACACCCCCGAAACCAAAAGAGGCGCCGATTTGGCGCCCCTTCATCAGTGAGTGGTGGTAGCGTTACGAGCAGTAAGTGTGCTCACGCGCGATGTCTTTGATATCGCAGCGACGCACACCGATGTCGTTCAGTTCCCGATCAGACAGGCTTTGCAGCTCTGCATAGGTGCGGTTGTACTCGGTGCGCAGGGCAAAACCCTCTTTGATGCGCGCAACGAGCGCTGTGATGCGGGCGGTCAGGCCAAAGCCTTCGCGAGTAAATGTTGCTGTATGTGCCATGGTTCGTTTCCTTTCTAAGCCCGAGGCGAATTCCCCGAGTGACTGTTTGCGTTCCTGTTTGGGACAGGGCTCAGATAAGGAGGCCGGGTATCGCTAACAACGGATGTTTCGGTCTATCCGGTATGCGTTGAGGGAATGGCCCAGTAATTGGGTGCTTGGCACTACTTAAGACACGATCCGCTTTGCGGACAAAGCTGACCTTGCAACTTGCAATTCTTTGGGGTGCTCCGACGCCTTATTCACTCTTGGAAGGGAATGCTTGTATAAGCTCCGACCTCGTCATTCCCTGTGCGTTCGTTGAATGCCCTGATCATTTCGTTTGTAGCTTCTGCTGCCCCGAGGTCCATGCTCTCGAGATCAAATTCGGAGAACGGGAACTCTGCAGCTGAGTCAGGCGGTTGCTTGGGCATTTGTACCGGTGCCGGGAAAGACTCTTCATTGGGCACTCCTTGACGAGTACGAATACTATCTTTGGTTACATTCCAGGTCATGAAATCAGCCGCCAAGTCCAATGGCCCATCATATGTCTCTCGAATTGCTGAATAGACGGCCAGCGCAATGTCATGATCGTTTTGGAAGTGGTAGCAAACCGCCAATCTTGGTTCCGTTTCGGACATAATCTTGCCGAATGCTTGCGCGGAAGTGTGCCCTTGAGAACCAACAAAAATTGCTTCGGAAGGGGCAAACCCATATTTCTCGATCATGAAATCTGGAGGGGTGAAGCACTCATGAATTGCAAGGTCCGCACCTGCTGCATGCTCTCTCCACCATCGCGTAGGAAGAGTGTCGGATGAAAAAGCAAACTTCAGACCGCTCCATTCAAGTAGAAAACTAACTGATTGTTCGCCATGTATGGCCGGCAGGGTTCTGACCTGAACACCGTTTTCGTCAAAAATGAGGTTATTCACGATTTTCCAATCGAATTCGTTAACCTCAAGTTGCAGCCCTCTGGGGTCGACCGCCGCCCCACGAGTCGCTTCTTCCCATGCCCACATTTTCTTCATGTGATCTGCCCAAGACTTTGTTCCCCACTCAGGCTTGATACCTTCGGGCCCCCAAAGGCGAACAGGCGTTAGACGGTTGTTTACGGGACCGGTGAAGTAAAAGGCTGGAAAATCGCCAGCATGATCTAGGTGCAGGTGACCCAAGAAGACTTTATCCAGCTGATCCAGTGGAATCCCAAGCGCCATGATCCTTTCATAGGATCCCTCTCCCATATCGAAGATAAACTTTTCGCCATTTCCCAATTCAACCAAGAAACATGCCGCAGCTTGTTTCAGACGCGGCTGTGGCATACCGGTGCCACAGGCGACAACTCGCATTTCGTCAGGACCCAGAGCCTCGGTTCCTGGATAATAAACAGTTTGGTTAGGAAACGGCTCCGTCCTAGACCATTCGGCTGGATCATTACTTTGCGCGCCTACAGTATTCGCCGAAGCCCAAAAAAACGTAGATATTAACGCCAAAATACAGTTTCTGTTTTGAGCGGAAAAAGCCATTGCAATTGCCTCCGATTAGGACGACCGGGAATTTTCAATAGTGTGAAGCCGACTCATAATAGGATCGCAGATTTTGAATACGTCTGGCAAGGCCTCAAGAAATCGGCGGGTTTAAGGTAGGGCTTTCTTTAAACTTCTGTTGCCGCATTGGGCTCAAAGCAGACATATATTACAAAAAAAACGCCCCCAAAAATCGGAGGCGTTTCTTTGTTCGATAGAACTCGCGCTTAGCCGCGCTCTTCAATGATCTCAACCAGATGCGGGATCTTGTTGACCATGCCGCGGACAGAAGGTGTATCCTCCAGTTCACGGGTGCGGTGCATCTTGTTCAGGCCCAGACCGATCAGGGTTGCGCGCTGTTCGGCGGGGCGGCGGATCGGGGAACCGATCTGCTTGACGACGATGGTTTTTGCCATGGTACGCTACTCCTTACGCTTCGGCTTCAGCCGGTGCTTCGTCCCGCTTGGGCAGGATGTCAGCAACTTTTTTGCCACGACGTGCGGCGACCGAACGCGGGCTCTGCTCTTTCTGCAGGCCGTTGATGGTGGCGCGGATCATGTTGTACGGGTTCTGCGAGCCCAGCGACTTGGACACAACGTCCTTAACGCCCAGCATTTCGAACACGGCACGCATCGGACCACCGGCGATGATACCAGTACCTTCAGGTGCGGTGCGCATAACCACTTTACCAGCGCCGTGACGGCCTTCGATGTCGTGGTGCAGGGTCCGACCTTCGCGCAGTTGCACGCGGATCATCTGACGCTTGGCTTGCTCAGTCGCCTTGCGGATGGCCTCGGGTACTTCTTTCGCTTTACCCTTGCCAAAGCCGACGCGGCCTTTCTGATCGCCGACAACCACCAGAGCGGCGAAGCCAAAGCGCTTACCACCTTTAACGGTTTTCGACACGCGGTTGATTGCGACCAGGCGGTCTGCAAATTCCGGTGCTTCTTCACGGTCGCGGCCACGGCCCCGACGGTTTTCACGTTCTGCCATTTGGCATCCCTTTTCTCATGTGGCGCTTTCGGCGCCGTTTTCGTCAATCCAAGTGAGCCCCGACTGACGTCAGGGCCCCCGGATCATCGGGGCAGCCGTCAAGCTGCCCGCAGGTCTTAGATCTTCAGACCACCTTCACGCGCGGCGTCGGCAACTGCCTTCACCTTGCCGTGGAACAGGAAGCCACCACGATCGAAATAGGCCTCTTCGACGCCCGCCTTCTTGGCACGCTCGGCGATGGCCGCGCCCACTTTGGTGGCCGCTTCGACGTTGTTCTTGCCAACAACACCCAGATCTTTTTCCAGGGTCGAGGCTGCGGCCAGGGTCACGCCACGAACGTCGTCGATCAGCTGAACGCTGATGTTCTTGTTCGAACGGTGAACCGACAGGCGTACGCGGCCGGCGTTGACTTTGCGAAGTTTGTTCCGAACGCGCAGGCGGCGCTTCAGAAACAGGGTTCTTTTGCTGTTTGCCATTGTCTGCGTCCTTACTTCTTCTTGCCTTCCTTGCGGAAGATGAACTCGCCCTTGTAGCGGATACCCTTGCCTTTATACGGCTCGGGACGACGCCATTCGCGGATTTTGGCCGCGACTTCGCCCACCTGCTGCTGGTCGATACCTTCCACAACGATCTCGGTCTGCTTCGGCGCGGTGATGGTGACACCTTCCGGGGCAGTGAAATCAACATCGTGGCTGTAGCCCAGGTTCAGCTTCAGGGTGTTGCCCTGCATCTGAGCCCGGTAACCAACACCCTGGATCTCCAGCTCTTTTTTGAAGCCAGTCGTCACACCGGTTACCAGGTTGGCAACCATGGTGCGGCTCATGCCCCACTGCTGGCGGGCACGCTTGGACATGCCACGGGGGTCGATCTTGACCACGTTGTCTTCAACCGACAGCGTAACGTCGTCGGTGGCGGTGAAGCTGCGGGTGCCTTTCGGACCTTTCACTTCGATGGTCTGGCCAGACACAGAGGCGGTAACGCCGCTGGGCAGCTCGACCGGTTTTTTACCAATACGAGACATTGCAGACCTCCTTAGAAGACGGTGCAGAGCACTTCGCCGCCAACATTGTTGGAGCGAGCGTTTGCGTCCGACATCACACCTTTCGGAGTGCTGACAATCGACACGCCCAGACCCTGACGGACCTGCGGGATGTCATTGACGCCCATGTAGACGCGACGACCGGGTTTCGAAACCCGCTTCAGTTCGCGAATAACAGGGGTGCCTTCGTAGTATTTCAGGCTGATTTCGATGGCCGGATGACCGTTTTCACCGGTCGTCTTTTCATAACCACGGATGTAGCCTTCGTCCGCCAGCACGTCCAGAACCCAGCCACGCAGCTTGGATGCGGGGGTGGAAACGGTGGACTTGCCGCGCATTTGCGCGTTGCGGATACGGGTGAGCATATCGCCGATAGGATCATTCATATCTATGTCTCCCTTACCAGCTCGATTTCACCATGCCGGGGATCTGACCAGCAGAACCCAGCTCGCGCAGCGCGATACGGCTGACCTTCAGCTTACGGTAGTAAGCGTGGGGACGACCGGTCAGCTGACAACGGTTGTGCAGACGGGTAGCCGAGCTGTTGCGCGGCAGTTTCGCCAGTTTCAGACGCGCTTTGAAACGCTCTTCCATCGGGCGGCTCTCGTCATTCGCGATTTCTTTCAGCTCGGCACGCTTTGCGGCATATTTGGCCACCAGGCGTTCGCGCTTCTTTTCGCGTTCGATCATTGCTTTTTTAGCCATGTCTCAATCCTCCCGGCGCTTACGCGTTGAACGGCATGTTGAATGCTTTCAACAGGCTCTTCGCTTCAGCGTCGGTTTTCGCTGTGGTGGCAATTACGATATCCAGGCCCCAGACCTCGTCGACCTTGTCGAAGTCGATTTCCGGGAACACGATGTGCTCTTTCATGCCCATGGCAAAGTTGCCCTGACCATCGAAAGACGGCTTAACACCGCGGAAATCACGAACGCGCGGCAGCGCGATGGTGATCAGACGATCTAGGAATTCGTACATCCGGTCACCGCGCAGGGTCACTTTCGCGCCCAGCGGCATGTCTTCACGGACTCGGAAACCCGCGATCGACTTCTTCGCCTTGGTTGCAACGGCCTTTTGACCAGCAATCGCAGTCAGATCTTCGACAGCAGCTTTCGCTTTCTTCGAGTCTTTGACCGCCTCAGCACCACAACCGATGTTCAGAACGATTTTCTCCAGCTTGGGCAGCTGCATGTCGTTCTTGTAGCCGAACTCTTCTTTCAGAGCGGCACGGATGGTTTCAACGTACTGAGCTTTCAGACGCGGGGTGTAGGTTGCGGAATCAAGCATCGATCACGTCCCCTGTGGTCTTGGCGAAGCGCACCTTCTTGTCACCTTCCATGCGGAAGCCAACGCGGGTTGCTTTGCCGTTTTTGTCCAGCAGCGCCAGGTTCGACAGTTGGATCGGGTTTGCCTGAGGCAGACGACCACCTTGCGAAGTTTGCGACTGACGGGTGTGACGGATGGCAATGTTGATGCCTTCGACAACAGCTTTACCGGCTTTGGGGTCAACCGAGGAAATGGTACCCTCTTTGCCCTTGTCCTTGCCGGCCAGCACGACGACCTTGTCGCCTTTGCGGAGTTTAGCAGCCATGATTACAGCACCTCCGGAGCCAGCGAGATGATTTTCATGAAGTTCTTGCCGCGCAGTTCGCGAACAACGGGGCCAAAGATACGGGTACCGACTGGCTCGTTGTTGTTGTTTAGGATGACGGCGGCGTTGCGATCAAAACGGATCGCGGTGCCGTCTTCGCGACGGACTTCCTTGGCGGTGCGTACGACGACGGCCTTACGGACGTCACCTTTCTTTACGCGGCCGCGCGGGATGGCTTCCTTCACCGAGACGACAATGATGTCGCCAACGGAGGCGTATTTACGCTTGGAACCACCCAGGACCTTGATGCACTGAACTCGGCGTGCGCCGGAGTTGTCAGCGACATCCAGATTGGTCTGCATCTGGATCATGTGGTTTCTCCCGACCTGTGGGGGCTGGTCTGATTAGATCCCCCAGGGTTTCGACAAATGGGAAAATCCTAGGGGCTTACGCCTCCAGAACTTCCCAACGTTTCGTCTTCGATTTCGGCGCGCATTCGATGATGCGGACTGTGTCACCGACCTTGAAGGCGTTCTTTTCGTCATGAGCCCGGTATTTCTTGGACTTACGAACGGTTTTGTGCAGCAGCGGGTGCTTGAAACGACGCTCAACCGAAACGGTTACGGTTTGCTCGTTGGCGTCGCTGGTTACCACGCCGGACAGGATACGCTTGGGCATAGGATTACTCCTCCGATGCCGCAGCAGCGGCCTTTTCGTTCAGAATGGTTTTGACGCGGGCAGCGTTGCGGCGGGCCGCTTTGATACCAGCAGTGTTTTCCAGCTGACCGGTTGCCTGTTGAAAGCGCAGGTTAAAGCTTTCTTTCTTCAGGTTGGCCAGTTCCTCGCGGAGCTGGTCCGGGGTCTTGTCACGCAGTTCTTGGGCGTTCATCGCCTTTTTCCTTTGCTCAAAACACCAGAAGGCCCCGTACACGGGTCACCTTTGACCTGGTGGATGAATGATAGACATACGAATCGCCCGACAACGCCGGGAGATCGCAAGATGCCGCCGTATAAGGGTTTGAGGGTTGGGTGGCAAGAGGAAGTTTGAAAGACTCCAATCTTCCAGCCCTTTTACGATTCGAGTGATCGGAGTCTATCTGCAAATTGCGTGTCCAACTCCGTGCACAGTTTATCAAAGTCGATGAGATGTTGGAGTTTTCGACTGTGATCTTGGTGGAATTTATCAGCGTCTCCCCGAGTCAACTTAACGTTTTGCCAGTAATGTAGGCTTTGAAACTGATAGTGGTTAATCTGGAAGGTCTCGTTGTCAGAGATCGTGCGGCATGAATCCGCGCCACGTACATAGTGTACCCCGATATCCCCTAGTTTTTTCGGGACTGACGTCCTCACAAGGTACTTTTGCCATTTGTGTGGGCTCAAACCGGGTTTTCGTTTGACCAGATTTTTTCTCAAGCTGTTGGGATGTTCTTTGTGACCTGAAGTACCAAAGACCGTCCAGTTCGCATAAACAACGTCCACATCGTCAAATTGCTCTAACGCATCAACCAGCTTGGCCCCATCTTTGCAGAACCAAAACTCATCAACGTCAGCAACCAACATCCACTCAAACAACTGCGGAACCTGAAATTTTTGGAATGCCTTCCAATAATGAGCCACTTGCTTGTGTTTTTGGGGGAGACTGACAACTTCTACGAAACCAGAACTTAGGAAGCTCGAAATTACTTCCATCGAGTTGTCTGTACTTCCGTTATCGATAAGAAATACTTTGTCGGCACCCTGCTGTGCGTAGTGCTCGACCCACTCGGCCAAATTCAAGGCCTCGTTTTTTGCTGTTCCAAGTACGCAAAGGCGGTTCTTGTTGGAGTTCTGAGTTTTAGCCTTGGCAAGCTCATTCCTACGAACCTTTCTCCTATGATTCCAAAACTTGGCCCAAAGATACAGATTGTTGAGTTTGTGAAGTATTGTGCTCGAACTCATCTTGATCACGTACAATCTGGATGTTTAATGAAAAATGCTCGCGCCTGAGGTAACTGTCATCACTCCCACTTGTAGTTAAAGCTGACACTGATCCGCTCATCCTCGGCCATGTTCATCGGCACCTCGTGGCGCAGCCAGCTTTCCCACAGCAGCACGTCCCCCACCTGCGGCTTCATATAGATGAACGGCTGCAAATCCCTCCGCCCGCCTTTAACGCGCGTCGGCGCAGCCATCATGCGACCCGAGCGGGGATCCTCCAGCTTCAACGCACTCGCCCCCTCGGGCATCGCCACATAGGTCGTGCCCGAGATTACGCTGTGCGGGTGCAGGTGGCTGGAATGCATTCCGCCCTCGGGCAGGATGTTGATCCACAGGTCTTCCAGCTTCAACGCGCCCTCACCCAGATCGAACTCCAAATCCTTGGCAAAAGCGGCGACGTGCTGATCCAAGGCAGCGACCAGATCGGCGAAAATCGGGAACCGCCACGGCAGGTCGGTCAGCGAAGCATAACTGGTATAGCCGGGATAGCCGTTCTCTTCGCACCATTCCTGCCCCGCCTCATCATCCTCGGCGATAACAAGGCAAGAGCTTTCCAATTCCTGAGCGTCGATCTTCGGATCGAACTCGGAAAGAGACGCGCGGTAGAGACGGGTTACGAAGAGTGATTCAATCTGTGCCATGGGCCGGGCATACCGCAGTGTTTTCTACAAGGCCAGTCGATTAGCTTTTGACGGGTCCTTTGCCACAGCGGGGAATTGGGCGGCCGCCATCAGCATAGGCGAGGCACAGTACGATCTCATCCGGTTTCGGCGCGTCTGGAATGTTTAGCGTCATAGTGTCGAAATGGTCGAACGACCACGGGTTATCTTTATGCCCCAGTGGCAGATCAATCGCGCAACCCGGCGCGCCTAATTTGGCATTCGAGGGGATAACCGCCTCTCCTCCGCCCGCCGCCGCGCGCATGGGAGCACCGAGTTTGGGGTGGATCACCGCCCCGCCCTGTTCAAGATCGCCGTTCACGCCGATGATCGCTGCCTTACCGTAGGATACCGGCGCACCGTCCAGTTGGGATATCGCTTCGGATGCGAGGTCCGGGCCAAGAAGCGCACCAATCTCAAACAACTCTGAAAGGTCATCCGAGAACCGTCCAGCCAGAGGGTTCATGAACACCGCCAGAGCAGCAACCCGGCTTATCGGATCACTGGGCTGGCCCAACTGATCGGTGGTTATGATTTCCTTGATGAACATCTTTTTGCGCAGCTGAACCATAGGGCCCTCCCATTTCTACCGGGCAGCCTAGGGGCGCGATAGGAAGAGGTCGACGGTTTTTGCGGCCCTTAACTTCACAAGCGCAACAGAAAACCCCCGCCGGCTTCCCGACGGGGGTCAATCTTGTCACGAACGGGGTTGCCCCCTGATCGCTTACCAGTCTTCGCGAACCACGACGCGAGTCTTGATCGGCAGCTTCATCGCGGCCAGGCGCAGGGCCTCACGCGCGATGTCGTCATTAACGCCGTCGATCTCGAACATCACGCGGCCAGGCTTGACCTTGCAGGCCCAGCGGTCGACCGAACCTTTACCTTTACCCATACGAACTTCGATCGGCTTGGCCGTGACCGGAGTGTCGGGGAAGATGCGGATCCAGACACGACCCTGACGCTTCATGTGACGCGTCATGGCACGACGTGCAGCTTCGATCTGGCGTGCAGTTACACGCTCAGGCTCAAGAGCTTTGAGGCCGTAGGTGCCAAAGTTCAGATCAGAGCCGCCCTTGGCGAGACCCTTGATCCGGCCTTTGTGCATCTTGCGGAATTTAGTACGCTTTGGTTGAAGCATATCTTTCCCTCCTTAGCGACGACCGCCACCAGCACCACGAGGTGCAGGGCCGTCCTGGAGTTCCTGTGCTTTACGGTCACGTGCCTGCGGATCGTGCTCCATGATCTCACCTTTGAAGATCCAGACCTTGATCCCGATGATCCCATAGGGGGTCATCGCTTCGGCATGTGCGTAATCGATGTCGGCACGCAGGGTGTGCAGAGGCACGCGGCCTTCGCGGTACCACTCGGTCCGTGCGATTTCAGCGCCGCCCAGACGACCAGCGACGTTCACCCGGATACCCAGGGCGCCCATGCGCATGGCATTCTGAACCGACCGCTTCATTGCACGACGGAACGAAACACGACGTTCCAGCTGCTGAGCGATGGACTCGGCAACCAGCTGCGCGTCAAGCTCGGGCTTGCGCACTTCGACGATGTTCAGGTGCAGTTCGCTGTCGGTCATACGCGCAAGCTTTTTGCGCAGAACTTCGATGTCTGCACCTTTCTTGCCGATGATGACACCGGGACGTGCGGTGTGGATCGTAACGCGGCACTTTTTGTGCGGACGTTCGATGATCACACGGGCAACACCGGCCTGCTTGCACTCTTTGTTGATGAACTCACGGATCTTGAGGTCTTCCAGCAGAAGATCACCGTAGTCCTTGGTGTCGGCGTACCAGCGGCTGTCCCAGGTGCGGTTGACCTGCAGGCGCATGCCGATCGGATTTACTTTATGACCCATTAGGCTTGCTCCTCAACTTGACGCACCTTGATGGTGATCTCCGAGAACGGCTTCATGATCTTGCCGAAACGGCCACGGGCACGCGGACGACCGCGCTTCATGACCAGGTTCTTGCCAACCCATGCTTCGGCGACGATCAGCTCGTCAACGTCCAGGTTGTGGTTGTTTTCGGCATTCGCGATTGCGGACTGCAGGCACTTCTTGACGTCCTGCGCGACACGCTTGTTGCTGAAAGTCAGGTCGGTCAGAGCCTTCTCAACTTTCTTGCCGCGGATCATTTGCGCAACCAGGTTCAGTTTCTGCGGGCTGGTGCGAAGCATGCGGGTTTTCGCCATTGCTTCGTTTTCAGCCACGCGGCGGGGGTTCTTTTCCTTGCCCATGACTTACTTCCGCTTCGCTTTTTTGTCTGCGGCGTGGCCATAATAGGTACGGGTCGGCGAGTATTCACCGAACTTCTGACCGATCATGTCTTCCGAGACGTTGACGGGGATATGTTTCTGGCCGTTGTACACACCAAATGTCAGACCCACGAACTGGGGCAGAATGGTGGAACGACGCGACCAGATTTTGATGACTTCGTTGCGGCCCGACTCGCGCGCTGCTTCGGCTTTTTTCAGCACGTAAGCATCGACGAAAGGACCCTTCCAAACAGAGCGAGACATAGATTAACGTCCCTTCTTCTTGGCGTGCCGCGAGCGGATGATCAGCTTCTGGGACGCTTTGTTCTTGTTGCGGGTACGCTTACCCTTGGTGTCCTTACCCCACGGCGTAACCGGTGTACGGCCACCCGAGGTACGACCTTCACCACCACCGTGCGGGTGATCGATCGGGTTCATTGCAACACCACGAACCGACGGACGAACGCCCTTGTGGCGCATACGACCGGCTTTACCGAGGTTCTGGTTCGAGTTGTCGGGGTTGGACACGGCACCAACGGTAGCCATGCATTCCTGACGGACCATGCGCAGCTCGCCCGAGCTCAGACGGATCTGAGCGTAGCCGCCATCGCGACCAACGAACTGAGCGTATGTACCGGCTGCACGTGCGATCTGACCGCCTTTGCCAGGCTTCATCTCGATGTTGTGGACGATGGTACCAATGGGCATGCCCGAGAACGGCATTGCGTTGCCCGGCTTGATGTCGGCTTTTGCCGACGCGATGACTTTGTCACCAACAGCCAGACGCTGCGGAGCCAGGATATATGCCTGCTCACCGTCTTCGTATTTTACCAGTGCGATGAATGCGGTCCGGTTCGGGTCATATTCGATCCGCTCGACGGTTGCCGCGACATCAAATTTGTTCCGTTTGAAGTCAACGATCCGGTAGAGACGCTTTGCGCCACCGCCGCGGCGGCGTGAAGTGATCCGTCCGGTGTTGTTCCGGCCGCCCGATTTGGTCAAACCCTCAGTGAGAGACTTGACCGGACGTCCTTTCCAAAGCTCCGAACGGTCGATCAGCACCAGCCCGCGCTGGCCCGGCGTCGTCGGCTTGTACGACTTGAGTGCCATGCTTTCTGTCTTCCGTTTAGCAAGTGCAGGGAGTTTCCCCGCTATGTGATAGGCCCCCGTAGGTGCCAAGGGTATAGGGCCCCGAAGGTCCCCGGTTACAAATATCAGAGGCCCCGGAACGAATCCGAGGCCGCAAGATTGGGAGCGTGTAACAGGGTTGGGGGTGGGTGTCTATAGGTCGAGGTAAATTTGACTATCTACAGGTTTCAAAGAATAAGGCTTCAAGAACACACCAAAGAAAACACAACTTAGTGAAGAATTAGCTTGGGGTTTTTTTCATCTCTAGGCGTGATTTTGTATTTTTTCCTGATGCGGTCAATTTTTCGCTGTATGATTTTATCGTATTCGAAGACTTCTTTGCGACAAGCATCCCAAGCTTTGCACGCTTGCGGAAACTCTTTTCCGAAAGTTCGGAGAAAAATTGCGCCAGGCGCCCTAAGTTTCTCCCAATTCTTCGCGCGCTCCCTCTCGAAGTAGAGACATTTGTTTTGTTTGAACTCGTCCCGAATTTGTTCACACGTCTTCGTAACCACAAACATCTTTTTAGAAAGGTCTTTGTCCAATCTCTGCGCAGCTTCCCCAATTTTTTTTCCGGTTTCTATGGCCTGCTGAATAGTAGTGACTGTACGTGGAACTTTTACTCGAAATTTCTTTATCTCTTTAACAACCCTCAATAAATCCTTGCACATGGGGTCTTTTGAAACCGGCTTGCAGAGCTTCTCAAGAGCCTCCAGCCTGTCAAATGTCTGATCATATTTTTTTCGGATCTTCTCCAGATCTTTGTTGAGATCTTTAATTAAGTCGTCGAATTCATTTTTTGACATCGGCCCAAACTCCATAAGCAACTTACTTAAAGTGTTGAAATTCAAATTGTTCAGTAAAGCTATCAACAGCGAGTTACAGTGGTCAACAAGGCTCGCCGTTCAGAAACCCTTTTCATCTTTCCCTGCGACAACAGCTCACCCCAAAGACCGCCTGCGGCACAGCGGCTCGGACTCCACCGCGATCCGCTGCTTGAGCTTGATATGCCCCAGCACCTCGCGAAAGGCGCGGTGTTTGGGTTTGCCTTCCAGATAATCCGCCAGTTTGAGCAGGTTGATCGGGTGCTTCGCAATCAGCTCTTCGATCCGCTGCACCGCGTCGTCCAACTCATAGTGATCCACGTACTGACAGGCCACCTGTGTGGGCGTCAGCAGACAGTAGTCCTGCGGGCGTTTCTCGGTATAGCGCACAATGTCGAAAGGCGACGCGCCGAGTGCGTGGAACTTAGGGATATGCACCCGCATATCGGCCTCGGCGTGCTCCAGCACGGTGCCGGAGGTCTGCCGGAAGCCCAAGGGGCCAAGCTTGCCGACCACATGGTGACGCATCGCCGGAGAGATCATGTCCACATCTGCCCGGTCGTATTTCAGATCATCGAACACCGACAGCAGCCCTAGCTTCTCATCGGCAATCTGGAAATAGGGCTCGGTACTGAACGCCCGCATCTGCTCCAGCACCTGCGCACGCACAGTTTCAGGGTCTGAAACGAAATCGGCCCCGGCGGGTTGAACCGCCGAGGCCGTGAATAGTCGCAGTAAGCGTCGGATCAAAGACCGGTGCTCACGTCGATTGTGTTGCCCTCTTCCAGGGTCACATATGCTTTTTTGACGTCTTTCCGACGACCCAGCTGGCCGCGGAACCGCTTGACCTTGCCTTTGGTCACGGTGGTGTTCACCGCTTTGACCTTCACACCAAACAGCGCCTCAACGGCCTCTTTGATCTGCGGCTTGTTGCTGTCGATCGCCACTTCAAAGACAACCGCGCCATTTTCAGACGCCATGGTCGACTTCTCAGTGATGATCGGCTTGCGGATCACGTCGTAGTGTTCTGCCTTCGCGCTCATTTCAGACGAGCCTCCAGTGCTTCGACAGCCGCTTTGGTGAGCACCAGAGTGTCACGCTTGAGGATGTCATAGACGTTTGCGCCCATCGACGGCAGGATATCCAGACCTTCGATGTTCTTGGACGCTTTCAGGAACCCTTCGTTCACGGACGCGCCGTCGATGACCAGAGCGCGTTTCCAGCCCAGGTTTGCAACCTGTTTGGCCAGAGCGGCGGTCTTGCCTTCGGTTTCGGCGTTCTCGATCACAACCAGTTCACCTGCCTTGGCTTTGGCCGACAAAGCGTGGCGCAGGCCAAGCTTGCGGAACTTCTTGGGCAGGTCGTGGCCGTGCGAACGCGGGGTCGGGCCCTTGTAGATACCACCCTTGCGGAAGATCGGCGCGTTGCGGTCACCATGGCGTGCGCCACCGGTGCCCTTTTGACGATAGATCTTCTTGGTCGAGTAGCTGGTTTCCGAACGGGTCTTTACCTTGTGGGTGCCGGCCTGCGCGTTGTTGCGCTGCCAACGGACCACACGGTGCAGGATGTCCGCGCGCGGCTCGAGACCGAACAGATCGGCGTTCAGCTCGATGTCGCCGGCTTTGCCGCCGTCCAGTTTGATTACATCAAGTTTCATGCTTCACCACCTTCCGCGGGAGCTTCTTCCGCAGGTGCTTCGGTTGCAGCCGATTTCACAGCAGCCGGGAAAGGCAGGCCTTCCGGTGCTTTCTTCTTCACGGCGTCCTTGACGGTGACCCAGCCCGATTTCGGTCCGGGAACGGCGCCTTTGATGAAGACCAGGTTCCGGTCGGCGTCGGTTTTGACGACTTCCAGGTTCTGGGTGGTAACACGGGCAGCACCCATGTGACCGGCCATCTTCTTGCCTTTGAATACCTTGCCCGGGTCCTGACACTGACCGGTCGAACCGTGCGAACGGTGGCTGATCGAAACACCGTGCGAGGCGCGCAGACCACCAAAGTTCCAGCGCTTCATCGCACCGGCAAAGCCTTTACCGATCGAGGTACCCGAAACGTCAACTTTCTGACCTTCCAGGAAGTGTTCTGCCGAAATCTCGGCGCCCACATCGATCAGGCCATCTTCCGACACACGGAACTCGGCCAGCTTACGCTTGGGCTCAACCTTGGCAGCGGCGTAGTGACCGCGCATGGCTTTCGAGGTGCGTTTTGCCTTGGCAGCACCGGCGCCCAGCTGAACAGCGGTGTAGCCGTCTTTGTCAGCGGTACGCTGTGCAACAACCTGCAAGTTGTCCAGGTGAAGAACGGTCACAGGGATCTGCTTGCCGTCTTCCATGAACAGGCGGGTCATGCCGACTTTTTTTGCGATAATACCAGAGCGCATAATCTATACCCTCCGATCTTACGACTGCAGCTTGATCTCGACGTCCACACCAGCAGCGAGGTCGAGCTTCATCAGCGCGTCAACGGTCTGGGGGGTCGGATCAACGATGTCGAGCAGACGCTTGTGCGTGCGGATCTCGAACTGGTCGCGGGATTTCTTGTCAACGTGAGGGCCACGGAGAACCGTGAACTTCTCAATCTTGTTCGGCAGCGGGATCGGGCCGCGCACGTTCGCGCCGGTCCGCTTGGCAGTGTTGACGATCTCTTGCGTGCTGGCATCCAGAACGCGATAGTCAAATGCCTTCAGCCGAATACGGATGTTTTGGCTTTGCATAGATACAGCCTTTTATCAGGCGTTGAGGTTGAGAGGAGGACAGACGCGCATCGCCAACCCTCTTCGAACCCAAAAGGCGGGAATCACCCCGCCTTGATGTTCTTAGTGAGAACTCGCGCGTATTAGTGGGGTTGGTGTGGTTTGGCAAGGGGTAATTGACCCAAGCCCATAAGGTATGCCTATCAGTAACAGCGATTCCCAGCGGGAAGCAAATTTCGAAACAGAAGCATCTATTGAAGAACCTGTCCCAGCTGTTTCAATCGAGCTTGTGGCAAGGCCAAACGCTGTGCCAAGGCAACATTACCTTCCAACAACGCCAGACAAATTTCCTCTTCCAGTTGGGTTGCAAGTTGTTGCACCAATACTGCCGCCTCGGCTTTCGTGGTACTCTCACTAATTGTCAGGTTTCGGCTCGAATTGTTCGTCGAGATATGTGGCATCGTTTTTATCCTGATTGATCTCGCAATTCAGTTTACCCTTGGCAGAGAACCGATGCCGTTGACTTATCGTTGTTTTATCGTTGAGTTTGAGAAATCGCATTGGAGGCGTGCATGGGGCAATGGGTGCTGAATCTGAACGATGGCAAGCTGTCATCGGAACAGGGAAATGCGTCGCTGTCTCCGAAGGCGACCGATATTTTAGCTCTTTTGGTAGCCAAACCCGGCGTTGTGTTGTCTCGCGAGGAGATACTTCACGCAGTCTGGAAAGACCTGCACGTGAACCCGGATCTGGTACGAGAGTATATTTTTGAAATTCGAAAAGCGCTTGGCGACAAGGCTAAAGACTCGCAATACATAGAAACGGTGCGGCGGCGCGGTTTCCGTTTGATCGGTCAGATCTCTGTTCAGTCTGGCGAAGACAGATCTTCATTTCACCGACGCCGAAATCTTCAACCGGACACATTGCCGACCGTAAAGTTCTGCCAATCATATGACGGCACATCCATCGCACACACGGCATCGGGTGAGGGTTACCCATTGCTAATTTCCGGGAGTTGGATGACACATCTGGAACAAGGCTGGCAGAATCCAGCATATGGCGACTATATTCGACATCTGTCGCAAAATTTTTCTGTCATTCGGTATGATCAGCGTGGCAACGGCCTGTCGCAATGGGCCAATGTTGACATTAGTTTCGACCGAATGGTCGACGATATGGAAGTGGTGGTCGACGCTTACGGCTTTGAAACAGTCGCAATACTGGGATTGTCGCAAGGCGCATCTGTGTCTGTCGCATACGCACTCCGCCACCCTTCGCGAATTTCACACCTGATCCTTAGCGGTGGATATCCACGTGGGCGAAGACAACGTGGCAACAGGATGGAATTTGAAGAAAGCGAGGCCCTCGTACAACTTATCCGTACCAGTTGGGGAAACGACAATCCCGCGATACGACAGATTCTGACTACGATGTTCATGCCGGACGCGACCAAAGAGGAAACGCAATGGTTCAACGAGTTTCAAAAGCTGTGTGGCCCTGCGGAAAACATCGCGCAGTTTCGGGCGCTTTTTGACGATATTAATGTGTCCGATCTTTTGCCACAGGTCACCGTGCCAACATTGGTCATCCACAGTGATAGAGATGCAGTTGCCCCACTTTCCGAGGGAAAATTGCTGGCGTCCAAAATTCCAAATGCGCTATTCGTGCAATTGAACAGCCCGAACCATTTGCTCTTTGAGGCCGAACCAGATTTCACGAGAATGATCGCCAGTATCCGCGATTTTGTTGAAGTCCCAAACAACTAGACACAACAAGTCGCCGGCAGAAGTATCTGTTGTTTCCGCACCGCTATTTCAAACAAAAAGGACGCCCCGAGGGACGCCCTTTCTGTCTGATCATTCGCTTGCGCGAATTACTCAGTGATTTTCGACACAACGCCGGCGCCGACGGTGCGGCCGCCTTCGCGGATCGCGAAGCGCAGGCCCTGCTCCATCGCGATCGG
>NZ_JBQFMR010000015.1:0-75223 GCF_056531925.1 Ruegeria sp. J8 | reverse complement strand
CGTCTCAACCGTCTTTCCAGTCCGTCAGCACCGTCTCCAGCGCCCCAGCACCGCCTCAGCAGCGCCGGTGAAGGGGGTTCTAAGGTTTACCCCGGAAAGCCGCAAGCAGAAAATCTGGAAAAATCGGAAAAAACTCTGCTTGAAAAATTTTCAACATATTTACAGTTACTTACCGAAAATTCCCTTCCCAAAACGAACACCCCAGGCCACCGTTTCGACGTGCATCCCAGGTTTTGCACAGGCTTACCCACAGACTCAGGCGGAATCGACCTGTCGGAATCGGTTGAGTGGGTTCGACAGCGGCAGACGCAGGGCCAGAAGGCCCAGAATCACGCTCAGATAGATCAGTGGCTCGATCTGGAACCCTTTCGCCAGCATCACGTAATGCAGCCCGCCCAAAATCGCAGCTGGATAGACCAGACGTTGTAGAACGCGCCAGCGTGGACCCAAACGGCGCACCGACAGATTATTTGAAGTCACAGCCAGGGGCAGCAGCAGAAGAAATCCGGCCATGCCCACCGTGATATAGGGACGTTTGAGGATGTCGGCCCAGATCTGGCTCGGCAGTTGCACATCCAAAACCAACCATACCAACAGATGCAGACTAACATAGACGAAGGTCAGCACCCCCAAAGCGCGACGGAACTTCGTCAGGTTCAGTCCCGAAAACCGCCGCAACGGGGACACCGCAAGCACGACAATCAACAGCTGTAACGCCAACTCGCCATAGCGATGTTCCAGCGCCTCAATCGGATCAATACCCAGCCCTCCGGTCAAACCCTGATAGAACAGCCACGGTGCCGGGATCAGGCCCAGCAGGTAGACAGCCCAAACAGGCACTCGGCGGAGTATCTGGTTCACGGTCTGCATGCGCCTAATAGTATTCCGACAGATCCATGCCTTCGTAAAGACCGGCGACTTCGGCCTCGTAGCCGTTGAACATCAGTGTCGGAATACGTTTCGAGAACAGCCCGCCCCCGATGGTACGTTCCGACGCCTGAGACCAGCGCGGGTGATCCACATTCGGGTTCACATTACTATAGAAGCCATATTCGCGCGGATTGGCCATGTTCCAGCTTGTCGGAGGCTCAACGTCCGTCAGGGTAATCCGAACAATCGACTTGATCGACTTGAAGCCATATTTCCACGGCACGACGAGTCGAAGAGGTGCGCCGTTTTGGTTCGGAATTGGACGATCATAGATGCCTGTCGCCATGATCGTAAGCGGGTGGATCGCCTCATCCAACCGCAATCCTTCGCGATAGGGCCAATCGAGCACCGGGTATTGCACGCCGGGCATCTCATCAGGACGGTATGCGGTTTCGAAGGCAACAAACTTGGCTCCTTCCTGCACTCCGGCCATGTTCAGCAGATCGGCCAGCTCAAACCCGTTCCAGGGCACCACCATTGACCAGGCCTCGACGCAGCGAAAACGATAGATGCGTTCTTCGACCGTCATCTCAGACATGATATCCTTGAAATCATATTCGCCGGGACGGTCGACCAATCCATCGATCTGCACGCTCCAGGGTTCCGTTACCAGCGTGTGGGCGTATTTCGCAGGATCATCCTTGCGCGTACCGAACTCATAATAGTTGTTGTAAGACGTGATCTCTTCCCAGGTGTTGGGCACCAGATCCTCGGCCGCCTCTTCGGCCGCACCTTTCTGCGCCATCCCTGCCAAGCCGACACCTGCAAGCCCGGCCATCACCTGCCGCCGGTTCATAAACGCCGCCCGAGGGGTAACGTCTGCACGTGTCAAATTATTGGTCCAGCGATGCGCCATCTGCGTCTCCGTGATCGTTCTGTATTAGAGTCCAATTAGTGCGCTCATAGCACAGGACCAAGGCAACATGCGTCACGATTGGGAGAAGAGGCTGTAATGTATCCGCCACTCGGGAAACTCATATTGAGAGATAACGGTACAGATTCGCGCGATTTCGAGCGTTTTGACCAATAAGACCTAGCGTCAAGGTTGATATTCCCGCTAGCCAATGCCCAATCCGGAAGCGTAAGTTTTCTAAGGGCGCGAAGGGACAGAGTAGGCTGCCGTATATGGCTGGCATCGCAGTTGGCGCCAAGGGAAACGACGAGAATACGATCGGAAAGGACGAGACATGAAAACGAAAATGCTTGCGGGCTTGTCGCTGGTGCTGTTCATCGCTGCCTGCGCTGAGAATGAAACATATCCCATCAGCGGCTGCGATTCGAATGAAACATTCCCCGTAACCTGCGAGGAAATCGGCGACGACACTGGCCTGGACGAAAGCAACGCTCAGGATCTGAACGCCCTTCCGTCGGGCACCTGATCACGCATGATCTAAAAACCGAACACGTCGATATTCGCACAATAACCCGCCATTCAT
Organism: Ruegeria sp. J8; assembly: GCF_056531925.1. Taxonomy (NCBI): domain Bacteria; kingdom Pseudomonadati; phylum Pseudomonadota; class Alphaproteobacteria; order Rhodobacterales; family Roseobacteraceae; genus Ruegeria; species Ruegeria sp. J8. Next base: position 72,857 of record NZ_JBQFMR010000015.1, on the reverse strand, counting down.
CGGCGGGTTATTCGTTTTCAGCCCATCAGTTTTTCCCAAAATATCCTTTTAATTCAATAATATGAATTTTAAACATAACAGATTAAGCCTTTACAGGCCATTTCCCAGCCTTGCACTCTGATTGCCGGGTACGCTGAAAATTCGAATGATCAGCCCCGGATCTAACGCTGGACAGGGAGAAGACGAATATGTGTGACATCTGTGTAATGAATGCGGTCAAGGACCGAATGCTTTCACGGCGCAGTTTCTTCAAGGCCGCCGCTGCGTCGGGTGTGGCCGTTGCCGCCGGAGGGGTCACCGCACCCGCCGCTATGGCCTCAGGGCATGGCAAGGTCGAGGATATGACCCACACGATCAGCCCGGATTTCCCGACCTATTTCGGAGAGCCGGGCTATTCCGCCGAACAAATCTACAACTTCGGCGAACACGGCTTCAATCTTCAGCGGATCACAGTGAACGAACATACCGGCACCCATGTCGATGCGCCACTGCATTTCTCGGCGGATGGGGCGTCGGTGGATGAAATTCCGGTCTCTGACCTGATCGCCCCACTATGTGTGGTCGATATTGCCGCCCGCGCGGCTGAGGACGCAGATACGCTGCTGACACCCGATGACCTAAAGGCATGGATGGCCAGTCACGGCGATATTCCGGACGGGGCCTGTTTGGCCCTGTATTCTGGCTGGGCCGCCAAGGTCGACAGCGACGCCTATCGCGGGTTTGACGGGCAGGCACAGCACTATCCCGGTTTCCACGTCGAGGCGGCACAGATGTTGATCGAGGAAACTGGTGCACGCTCAATCGCCTCGGACACGCTGTCACTGGACCACGGCCCCTCGGCAACCTTTGATACGCACTATGCGTGGTTATCCACCGGTCGTTTCGGGATCGAAAATATCGCCGGGCTGGACCGCATTCCGGCCTCTGGCGCAACGCTCGTCGTCGGCGCGCCGACACATGCGGGCGGAACCGGCGGACCCGCGCGCATTTTTGCGATGGTTTGACAAGTTCTGTCAAACGATAGCCAGTGGAAAGAGCTCTACGAAACAGAAAAACCCGCCGTGAAGGCGGGTTCTTCCTTTTGCCTCAGTGCACGACCGCGTCATTTGGCCTTGGGCGGTCCGAGGTGCCCAGGCGGTCGCCGATGATCAGGCCATCCGAACCTGCCGAGACAGGGACGGTTTCACCATCCTTGATTTCACCGGCCAGCAACGCCTCGGCCAGCGGGTTCTGAAGCGCGCGTTGGATCACGCGTTTCAGCGGACGCGCGCCAAAGACCGGGTCATAGCCTTCATCGGCCAACCATTGCTTGGCACCATCATCCAGCGCCAGCTCGATCTTGCGGGCGGCCAGTCGTTTCTGCAGACGTGCCATCTGGATATCGACGATGCCATCCATATCGGCCCGCTTGAGCCGGTCAAAGATGATGGTCTCATCCAGACGGTTGAGGAATTCGGGCCGGAAATGGGCTCGGACCGCATCCATCACATCCCGCCGCGCCTGCGCACTGTCGGCTCCTTCGGGCAACTGGCTAAGCGCCTGCGACCCAAGGTTCGACGTCAGGATGATCAGCGTCTGTTTAAAGTCCACGGTGCGGCCCTGACCATCGGTCAGCACACCATCATCGAGAACCTGCAACAGCACGTTGAACACATCCGGGTGCGCCTTTTCGACCTCGTCAAACAGCACGACCTGATAGGGCCTGCGCCGCACGGCCTCGGTCAGCACGCCACCTTCGTCATACCCTACATAGCCCGGAGGGGCACCGATCAGACGGGCGACCGCATGCTTCTCCATGAACTCGGACATGTCGATGCGCACCATCGCGTTGTCGTCGTCGAACAGAAAGTTCGCCACGGCCTTGGTCAGCTCGGTCTTACCCACACCGGTCGGGCCGAGGAACAGGAACGAACCCAAGGGGCGGTTCTCGTCATTCAGGCCAGCCCGCGCACGGCGCACGGCGTTGGCGACGGCGGTGACGGCGGCATCCTGACCGATCACGCGGGAATGCAGGTCGTCTTCCATCCGCAGCAGTTTCTCGCGCTCGCCTTCCAGCATCTTGGCTGTCGGGATACCGGTCCAGCGTTCAACGACCGAAGCGATTTGCTCGGGGCGCACTGTTTCTTCCGCCGTCATCGCGTTGCTTTCGCTGTTCTCAGCGTCGGCCAACTGATTTTCAAGCTGGGGAATAACGCCATAGGACAACTCACCCGCCTTGGCGAGGTTGCCTTCGCGCTTGGCAATCTCAAGATCAGCCCGGGCCTTGTCGAGCTGTTCTTTCAGATCACGCGCACCCGCGAGCTTATCACGCTCGGCCTGCCACTGGGCGGTCATCTCGGCGGATTTCTCCTGCAAATCGGCCAGATCCTTTTGCAAGGTTTCCAGACGATCCTTCGAGGCCGCATCATCTTCCAGTTTCAGCGCCTCTTCCTCGATCTGCATTTGCAGGATCTGGCGATCCAACTGGTCCAGTTCTTCGGGCTTCGAATCGACCTCCATACGCAGACGCGACGCGGCTTCATCGACAAGGTCGATCGCTTTGTCGGGCAGGAACCGATCGGTGATATAGCGATGCGACAGCGTCGCTGCCGACACCAGTGCCGAGTCCGATATGCGCACACCATGGTGCAGTTCGTACTTTTCCTTGATGCCGCGCAGGATGCTGATCGTGTCCTCGACCGTCGGCTCCTGTACCATCACGGGCTGGAACCGGCGTGCAAGGGCCGCGTCTTTTTCGACGTATTTGCGGTATTCATCCAGCGTTGTCGCGCCGATGCAATGCAGCTCACCACGTGCCAATGCAGGTTTGATCAGGTTTGCCGCATCCATCGCGCCGTCGGATTTACCAGCGCCGACCAGCGTGTGCATCTCATCAATGAACAAGATGATCTCACCCGCCGCTTCGGTCACTTCGGTCAGCACGGCCTTGAGGCGTTCTTCGAACTCACCACGGTACTTCGCACCGGCAATCAGCGCTCCCATGTCGAGCGCAAGCAGCTTCTTGTCCTTCAGCGATTCTGGCACGTCACCGTTAATGATGCGCAGGGCCATGCCCTCGGCGATCGCGGTTTTACCCACGCCGGGCTCACCGATCAGAACCGGGTTGTTCTTGGTTCGACGCGACAGAACCTGCATCGAGCGGCGGATTTCCTCATCCCGCCCAATGATCGGATCGATCTTGCCTTCGGCCGCAGCCTCGGTCAGATCGCGCGCATATTTCTTGAGTGCGTCATAGCCTTCTTCCGCCGACGCGGTATCGGCTGTGCGCCCCTTGCGGATATCGTTGATCGCCTCATTCAGTTTCTGCGCGGTCACGGCACCATCTTCCAAAGCCTCTTTAGCCTTGGATTTCACCATGCACAGCGCCATCAGAATGCGTTCGACAGGGACAAAACTGTCGCCCGCCTTGGTTGCAATCTTTTCGGCCTCGGCAAGAACCTTTGCGGTCTGGCCGTCCAGATAGACCTGACCTGTGTCGCCTTTGACCTTTGGAATGCGCGCCATCGAAGCGTCCAGCGCGTTCACCACACGGCTGGGCGCACCACCGGCCCGCGTGATCAGGTTGCTGGCCAGCCCCTGATCGTCATCCATCAATGCTTTCAGCAAATGTTCGGGCGTCAGACGCTGATGCTCTTCCCGCATCGCAATAGTCTGCGCCGCTTGCACGAAACCCCGTGCCCGCTCGGTGAACTTGTTCAAGTCCATTTTATTCTCCTTTTCCAAGCGCCCTGTTTTGATGCGCCCGCCTGGCGGCACGCGTCGGTTTTGGGCCTCACATTCAATCTGGGAAATATCTGTCCCGGTTCAAGAGGCGGAGGCGTATATTCGACCCCTATCTGCGCGGCACGGAATAGACCGCATAGCCCCCCGTTTCCGCCACCTGTCGCGCGCCGTACATGTCGACCAGAGACTGAGCCGCACTGCCGCCTTCGGGGCAAGACACAAGGTCCGCCGCATCGTCCAGAAAGTCGACGGTAAAGGCCGTTTCACCCGTGATCTGACAATCGTCATCGGTCGAACGATACCCTCGCACCAGACGCAGGTTTTCGTTGGTGGGCGTTCTGACCACTGTATCGGCAGCCTCGGTTTCCAGCGGCATGTCCTGACATCCTGCCAGCACCAGAGCAAACGCGGTGGGCGCAAGTTGTTTCATTTGCAAATCCGTTCCTTCAATGTGCGAATAGTATAGCACAGCCTGAATGCGCTGCCGTGATCTGAATCACCTACCCATCCCACATGGACACAGACCCCCAAACCCGCTAGGACGCAGACGTTTGCCAAAAAACGGAGCACCCCCATGTCCGACGACCGCCTGATCGTAGCCCTAGATGTCCCGAACGCCCTGCAAGGTCTGGCCATGGCCGAGCGGTTGGGAGACAGCGTTTCCTTCTATAAGATCGGGCTTGGCATGCTAACGGGCGGCGGGTTGGCGCTGGCCAATGAGCTGAAACAGGATCACGGCAAGCGCATCTTTTTGGACATGAAGCTGTTCGACATCGGCAACACGGTCGAAAACGCGGTGCGTGGGTTGGCGCAGTTCGATCTGGATTTCCTCACAGTTCATGGCGATCCCCACGTGGTGCGCGCCGCGAAAGAGGGCGCCTCGGGCAAGAATCTAAAGATCCTGGCTGTAACCATCCTGACCTCGCTGAACCGCGACGATCTGGACGCCAGTTTGCTGAAGCCGGGCGATGTGCGGGAGCTGGTGGTGGAACGCGCAGCCAAGGCGCTTGAGGCCGGCGCTGATGGCGTCATCGCCAGTCCGCAAGAGGCTGCGCTGATCCGCGCCCTGCCTCAGGCCGAAGGTCGATTGATCGTCACCCCCGGCGTTCGTCCGGCAGGGGCTGCGCTTGGCGATCAGAAACGCGTTGCCACCCCAGCCAGTGCTATTGCAGATGGCGCAGACCACATCGTTGTGGGCCGCCCGATCTATCAGGCAGAGGACCCGAAAGCCGCCGCCCAAGCGGTTCTTGCCGAGTTAAATTCCTTGACACGGCACTAAACGCGGACGTTAGAAACCGCCAAAAACACCGGTTTCTGGCTGCCAAGCAGTTGACCTTACGTCACTTTTAATGAAAACCGCGCCAAATCGTCCCTGTGCCCGAAAACACACATGAAAACTGCCTGTTTTCCTTGTGTGAACTCGATCCTATCGAAACCTCTGTTTTTCAGCGAATCTGGTCTCGTGATACTCCCCGCGGACCGTCTCTTCCTGAGGTCCGTCACCTCCCCCCGCAACGCGCGGGGGGTCTTCTTTTCCACCAGATCGCACCTGGATTCCGGCCTTGGGCTTTTGCGTGGCGGTGGGGTTGGTATAGTCGCGCTCATGAACCGATCGCTTTGAAGGCGGGAAGACATCCATGCCCGGTCTTTGCCGAGATTGCCTGACCACAGTCACCGATGACAGGCGCTGCCCCGCGTGTGGCAGCCCGCGGATCAAGTCGCATCCAGAGCTGTTCGACCTGACAATTGCGCATATGGATTGCGACGCCTTCTATGCCTCGGTCGAAAAACGGGACAACCCAGAACTGGCCGATAAGCCGGTCATCATCGGTGGCGGTAAGCGCGGGGTTGTGTCCACGGCGTGCTATGTGGCCCGTATTCGCGGCGTGCGCTCGGCCATGCCCATGTTCAAGGCGCTGCAACTCTGCCCCGATGCGGTGGTGATCAAACCACGCATGTCCGTCTACGCTGAGGTTTCGCGCGATATCCGCAAGATGATGGATGAACTGACCCCGGTAGTTGAACCCCTGTCGCTGGACGAGGCCTTCATGGACCTCTCTGGCACCGAACGCCTGCACGGAGCGCCACCGGCGGTGATGCTGGCGCGTTTGGTCAAGCGCATGAAAGACGAGCTGGGCGTGACCGGGTCAATCGGGCTTTCGCACAACAAGTTTCTGGCCAAGGTAGCCTCGGATCTGGACAAGCCACGCGGGTTTTCAGTGATTGGCCGGGCTGAGACGGCAGAGTTTCTGCATGACAAACCAGTGCGCCTGATCTGGGGTATCGGCCCCGCCGCGCAGGAATCGCTGGACCGTGCCGGTATTCGCAGTTTCTCGGACCTGTTGCGCTGGGATCAGGAGGCGTTGACGGCCAGATTTGGCGCGATGGGCTATCGGCTGTGGCATCTGGCCCGCGGTCAGGACAAACGCCGCGTTTCGGCCCATGAACCTATGAAATCCATCAGCAATGAGACGACCTTTTTCGAAGACACCGCTAGCCTCGACATTCTGGACGGACATCTTTGGCGCATGTCGGAAAAGGTCGCCGACAGGGCCAAGGCCAAAGGGCTAGCCGGGCGGGTCGTGACCCTTAAACTGAAACGAGCCAACCACAAGATCATCACGCGACGGGTATCCCTGCGGGACCCAACCCAGATTGCTGATCGTATATATCGCACGGCGCGCGCGCTGTTCGATCAGGTTGGGGAACAGGGGCCATACCGGTTGCTGGGCTGTGGTCTGTCGGATTTGTGCCCGGAACATCAAGCCGATATCTCGGGCGATCTGCTGGATCCTGGTGCCGCCCAAAGATCACAGGCCGAGCGTGCCACGGACGAAATTCGCCGCCGCTTCGGGACCGACGCTATCGTGAAAGGACGGGCGCTGCGATAATCCTATTCGGCCGCTAGACGCAGGGGCTCTTCGCCGATCTGGACGACATCGCGGATGACCTGCCGCAACAGTGTGCGGAACTCGGCGAAATTGCCGTTAGGTTCGATCCGGTCCTCATCCATATATAGCGCGCGGTCGATCTCAATCTGAACCGCATGTTGGTTGCGCGCGGGGCGTCCATAGGTTTGGGTCACATAGGCCCCCGCAAACGGAGCGTTGCGCACGACCATCAGGCCTGCGGCGACAAAGGCCGCTTCGATCCGGTCAACCACCTCAGTTGAGGCTGACGCACCAAACCGGTCGCCGAGCACAACTTGCGGCCGTTTGGCTTTGGGGCCACTGGCTATGGCAACCGCCTCGTGCGGCATCGAGTGGCAATCAATCAAAACCGCCTGCCCGAACTTGGCATGCGATTCGGCCAAAAGTGATTTCAGGCGGGCGTGATAGGGACGCCAGCACGTGTCGATCCGCAGCCGCGCCTCGTCCATCGTCAGCTTGCCACGGTAAATCGCGCGCCCATTTGCCACTACGCGGGGAATCACGCCCAGGCCCGAGGCAACACGCGGATTGTGCCCTTGCCGCCGCGCACCTTGGATCAGCGCAGGATCCAGTTCCTCTGAACTGCGGTTGAGGTCCAGATACGCCCTTGGTTTCGTGGCCGATATCAGCGGTGCCCCGAAATCTGCCACCGGCGAGAACAGCTGATCGACAAACGCATCTTCCGAGGACCGAATCGCATTGCGGTTCAAAACCGTGCGTTTCAGCAGGCTTTCGGGATAGTTCCGCCCGCTATGCGGAGACGAAAACACCACACAAGACGTGCGCTTGGCGGGCATATCCAGTACATAGGCGGCGTTCTGCATGGTGACTCCTTGTTCGGACTGAACATAGACCGGAAAATAGTTCAACCAAACCCCTTGAACCCCTTTGCGACTCCTTTTATAGACCCCGCTACCGGCGCGGGGATCCGCGCCCCATTTCGTTATGGGGCAGGGCACGCAAAGGGAAAGTGGGCGGTTAGCTCAGCGGTAGAGCACTTCGTTGACATCGAAGGGGTCACAAGTTCGATCCTTGTACCGCCCACCATGATTTCACTGTTCCGGTTTTCCGGGACACCCGCTAACCCAGGCGCTGGCCACGTCCTTGATGAAGGCGCCGCAGATTGGAGACAGACCCATGAAGGTCAAGAACTCGCTCCGCTCGCTCAAGAACCGGCACCGCGATTGCCGGGTTGTGCGTCGCAAAGGCCGCGTCTACGTGATCAACAAGACGCAGCGCAAGTTCAAAGCTCGCCAGGGCTAAGAACGGCACGAACCGATTTGAAAAAACCGCGCCTTTGGGTGCGGTTTTTTTGTTGGCGCGTGAAAACTCGGAAATTGGTAATTTTGCTCAATTCCCGTCCGCGCGTGCTGAAACACCAAACGCCGCGACACCGCATCTCTGCGATCCCTCTGATACAGCTTTATTTTTCGCGGGTTCTCTCACACCCCGCGGGCCGCTCTATTGATGTATTGGGGTGTTTTTGTTTCAGATGCTCACATTCCCTCGACGCGATGTGAATTGGCAGCGCCCACTTAGTCTGCGCAGCATTTTGCAGTCGTTGAACGAGATAGGAAATTCGCCATGACAATCAAACGCCGCCAATTCGTGAAACTGGGGCTGGCTTCGGCTACCGCAGTCGCACTGGGAACGCCGTCTGCATTCGCCGGGGATAAGGAACGCACCGGCAGCCTCTCCGGTCGCAGCGGCTATAACGTGAAGGGAACAGTTTCCGTATCCGGCGACACCGTCACCCTCAAGAGCGATTATGTGTTCGACCCCAACAAGAACCCGCCGGATATCAAGATCGGCTTCGGCAATGGTGAGAAATACGCAAAGGGTTCGAAGATCCACGACAAACTGACCGTGAAAAAGGGCGAAGCATCGTTCAAGATCCCGGCTGGAATCGACGTTTCGAAATACAACGAACTTTACATCTACTGCGAAAAGTTCACTGTGATTCTGGCAGTTGCACCGCTCAGCTAAGCCACGTACACGCTTTTTTTCGAGATCCGCCTGCACATGTGGGCGGATTTCTTTTTGCCCAAGTCACCGAGGGTAGACGTGTATAGTCAGGATTCCTTCTTTGATTTGTCGACAAGGGGACAGGTGGGGCTTGCGTTGCTCAGCCTCATTCTGTTTGTCCTGATGGTGTATCTGACCCGGCGTGGTTTGTATCGATTTCCTTTTTGGGCAAGGATGTCCGGGGCTATGATCCTCTTTTGGCTGTTCGTGTGGGTTTCGCCGCAAATCTACTACATGTATTACCGCATGATCATTCCGGACTTGCCCCTTCAATGGGTCATCTGGCCACTACGAGACCCGGTTAAACCGCTGCAGATGCTGCTCTTCTCGTATCAGAGCAACCTCAGCGCGCATGGCCAGGGAATCCTCGGTTGGGCAATCATTCTGGCAGCTACCCTTCCGCGCTCGCGATCCATCTAAATGGTTGTGGAAATAGAAACCGGCCCCCGCCCGAAACACTACACTCAATAATCAGAATCAGGCCGCACTTTGCCAGCGACCATTTGACCAACTAATTTTGTCGGAATTCCTTGCATCCCAGTCAGAATCGTTTAATTGACCAAATCAGTCGGGTTATCACCCGCCACGACATTTAAAGTTGGGACATATGATGCTGAAATCCTCTACCTGTATCGCCGTCGCGCTGACGGCCCTGATTGCCACCTCTGCTGCTGCCGAGGGAGAGCTGAACCTTTATTCTTCGCGCCACTACGACACGGACGAACGCCTCTATTCCGATTTTGAAGAGGCCACAGGCATCACCATCAACCGCATCGAAGGCAAGGCCGACGAATTGATTGCACGTATGGAAGCAGAAGGCGCGAACTCTCCCGCCGATATCCTGCTGACCGTTGACACTTCGCGTCTAGCGCGCGCCAAGAATGCAGGCATCCTGCAAGCCATCGACAGCGCGGTTCTGGAAGATCGCATCCCGGCCAACCTGCAAGACGAAGACAATCAGTGGTACGGTTTCTCGCAGCGCGCGCGGATCATTTTCTTTGATAAGGCCGACGTGGCAACCCCGCCCGCCAGCTATCTGGATCTGGCCAAACCCGAATACAAAGGTCTGATCTGCATCCGGTCGTCCAGCAACACCTATAACCAGACTCTGCTGGCCTCGATCATCACCAACCACGGTGCCGAGGCTGCCAAAACTTGGGCCGAAGGCGTTGTCGCCAACATGGCGCGTGACCCGCAGGGCGGAGACACTGACCAGCTGCGCGGGATCGTTTCGGGCGAGTGCGAAATTGCCGTTTCGAACTCGTACTACTTTGCTCGCGCGCTGCGTAAGGACGTGAAGGGCCTGAGCGCAGATATCGACATGATCGGCATTCAGTTCCCCGCACAAGACGCGGAAGGTGCTCATATGAATCTGTCGGGCGCAGGTGTTGCTGCCCATGCCCCAAACAAAGAGAACGCGGTGAAATTCCTGGAATACCTCGCCAGTGAACAGGCGCAGGTCTATTTCTCGAACGGCAATGATGAATTCCCCGCCGTCGAAGGCGTGGCGCTGGCCGACAACGTCGCTTCGCTGGGCGAGTTCAAAGCGGACGAAGTGAACCTGTCCGAGGTCGCCAAGAACATCCCGGAGGCACAGAAGATCTTCAACGAAGTCGGCTGGAAATAATCCTTCAATCCGGCGAGTGAGGGAAGAGCGCGGTTTTCCGCGCTCTTTTCTATTTACATAGCCGCATTTTAAACCGAATATCTCATAATCGGAAATAATTCTCGTATTTGAAACATGCTGGATGACCTGTCAAACCGACTAGCCAACCGTCTGAACGAACTGCGCCGCACGCGGGGCTGGTCACTGGATCAGTTGGCAGATCACAGCGGTATCAGCCGCGCCACCCTGTCCCGGATGGAGAAAGGGGACGTCAGCCCGACAGCCGAAACGCTTGGTCGGCTATGCGCTGCTTACAGCTTGCCGATGTCCCGACTGTTGATGATGGTCGAAGACAGTTTTGCCCCGCGTGTACCTTTTGAAAGGCAACCGGAATGGCACGACCCCGAGACCGGATTTACCCGCCGTTCGGTCTCACCCCCCGCCAACGGGTTGAGCGGTGAGGTCCTTGAGGGCCACCTGCCACCCGCAACGGTGATCAGCTATGACGCGCCGCCGAAACCAGGGCAGGAGCACCACCTGATCATGTTGGACGGCGCCTTGACCCTGACCGTCGATGACGTCGCACACGACCTGACGGGCGGGGACTGCCTGCGCTATCACTTGTCCGGCCCCACCCGGTTTGCAACGCCAAACACGCGCGGTGCACGATACCTACTGGTGCTGATATGATCGCCCGACTGACAGAACCGGAACTTGAAAGCGCGCTCGGCGACCTGACGGACATTCTGCACGCCTGTGTGCAGGACGGGGCCAGCGTCGGCTTTGTCTTACCCTTCCCCCCCGAACAGGCCCGAGCCTATTGGCATGACCACGTCTGGCCCGGCGTCGCGGTAAATACGCTGGACTTGTTCGTCGCGCGGCAGGACGGGCGCATCCTGGGAACGGTACAAATGGCCCCTGCTTTGATGCCAAACCAGCCTCATCGCGCAGACGTGGCCAAATTGCTTGTACATCCCGATGCCCGTCGGCGTGGGCTGGGTCGGGCGTTGATGATCGCGCTGGAGCAGCGTGCCGCGCAGATCGGGCGGACGATGCTGGTTCTGGATACGCGCAGCTCAGATCCCTCGCGCGTGTTGTATCAAAGCCTCGGCTTTCAGATCGCGGGCGAAATTCCGAACTATTGCCGCAACCCGTTCGAGGATCGGCTGGAGCCCACGACCTACATGTTCAAGGATCTGTCCTAAGCGTTGGTCTTGCGGACATTCGCCGCAAAGCAGTAGCCGATCCCGTGCACGGTCTTGATATAGGTCGGCGCAGCGGGATCGGGTTCGATCTTTTTGCGCAGACGCATGACGTGGACGTCGATGGTCCGGTCGCCGACAACGGTTTCACGTCCGCGCGCCTTGTCCAGCAACTGGTCGCGGGAAAACACCATATGCGGGTTCGAAACAAAAGCGTGCAGCACGTCGAACTCGGTCGTGGTCAGGTCCGCCGCAGCGCCGTCATCGCCTGCGGTCAGCGTCCGTTCGTTCACGTTCAGCACCCAATCCCCGAACGTGATCAAGGGCGCATCTGCGCCATTGGCAGGTTTTTCGTCAGGCTTTGCCCGGCGCAGAACGGTGCGAATACGGGCCAGAACCTCGCGCGCCTCGAAGGGTTTGGTGATATAGTCGTCGGCCCCGAATTCCAGTCCGACCACGCGGTCGAAAATCTCATCCCGGCCCGAGAGGACTATGATGGGGATGTTGGAATTCACCCGCAACTCGCGCGTGATGTCAAAACCGTTGCGTCCGGGCAGGCCGATATCCAGCAGGATCAGATCGACGCTGGACTTGGTCAGAACCGCATCCATCGCATCGCCATCCGCGGCGCACGTGACCTGACATCCCTGCTTCTCAAGGTAGCGTTGCAGGAAAGACCTGATCTGCGGGTCGTCGTCGACCACAAGGATATGTTCTTGAACCATATATCCAGTCCGGTGCAGGCGAGTTGCGCTTGCGCGCCAATGTTTTAGTCACAGCGTTCCACCACATGCAAGCCAGCAGTGGAAGAACGTCGGCATATGGCGATTGGAACTAGAACCTCAAGAAGGTAAGTCCATGCCCTTCCGACAATTCCTCTGTCTCGGCAGGGATCACGGCCAGACCATCCGCCTGCGCCAACAGCGCCACCCGGCCACTGTAGGACGGCGCCATCAGCCGCAGGCGTGGCGTGCCGTCGGGCGTCCGGCCCTCGATGGTGACAGGGCGGTATTCCTGACGTCCGGCACGCCGGTGCAGCGGTTCGGCCAAAACGGCCTGCTGGGGTGTTTGCGAGGCATGGTGCAGTCCGGCACGGCGGGCCATCATTTGCGATCCGATGATCTGCCATGTCACATAAGCCGAAACCGGATTACCCGGCAGACCCACATAAAGCACGTTCCCACGCCGCCCGAACATGATCGGTTTACCCGGCTTCATCGCCACTTTCATCACATCGACCTGACCGCCGATTTCCCCGAACACACGGGGCATGTGATCTTCGTCACCGACCGAGACGCCACCCGTGGTGATGATCAGATCGGCACTGTCGCAGGCCTCGCGCAGCACTTGTTCAAGCTTGGCAGGATTGTCCTCGACCGGGCCCTTGTCAGTCAATGCGATCCAAGGTTTGTTCAACAGCGCCCGCAGCATATAGCGGTTCGAATTGTAAATCTGCCCCGGTCCCAACGTCTCGCCGGGTTGTTTCAATTCGCTACCGGTGGAAAAGATTGCGACTTTCAGCTTGCGATAAACCGTAACCTCTCCGTATCCGGCCGAGGCCAGCGCGGCGACCTCGCGCGCGGTGATCTCACAGCCGCGGCGAAGGATAGGCGCGTCCGCTTTCAGGTCTTCACCCGCGCGGCGGATATGCTGGCCCGGCTTGGGTCGGCGGGAAAAGCGGATACCGTCGATCAGAGCGTCGCAATCTTCCTGCATCACCACGGCGTCGAAATCCGGCGGAACCGGCGCACCAGTGAATATCCGCAGGGCGCTGCCCGCAGGCGCGTCGTGCGCGCCGCTGTCTCCCGCCGCGATTCGCCCAGCAAGCGGCAGCTCGAACAACGGGCCGTTGCCCAGATCACATGTCCGCACTGCGTAGCCATCCATGGCCGAATTGTCGAAGGCGGGCATATCCACCTTGCTGGTACAATCTTGCGCCAGAACGCGCCCAATGGCGTCGATCAGCGGCAGGGTTTCGGTATCCGTCAGTGGATCGGCCACCGACAGACCACGCCGCAGCGCATCCTCAACAGTCAGGTACATATGGGCGTGGCGGTCGCAGGCGCATCCATCAGCCATTATGAGCCTCCATTTCAGCAAAAAGTTCTTCGAAACCTGCCCGCTCGGCCTCGCCCAGCTCGGACAGATGGGCCTTGGCCTCCTCAAGGTTCGCGTCGGGGTCGCCGACCACCAGCAGCATGACCATTCCGTGACGGCCATGCACGCGGCAGCGGATGCCATAGACGCCTTCTTTGTCGAAGGTCAGGTCCAATTCGGGTTTTCCCCGGATCTCGAACGCGCGGGCACCCACAGGGATCATGCGAAGGATTGACGTGACCGTGTGACGCCCTGTCGATCCTTTGAACCGCACCGTCGCGCCCGCTGGGACATGCAGCAGCTTGGGTTCAAACCTAAACGCGCGGGCCGGGGTATCGGCATTCGGGTCGATGATCTGGTGGACCACAGCGATTTCGGGGATATCCTCGGCCCAAGCAGGCGCAACAGCCAGTGCGCCTGCCAATATCGCTGCACCTAGTTTCAGCGATGATGTCATCTGTCCCTCCGGGCCTTTCAGGCCGCCTGTGAGGGTTCTCCCAGCAGGTCAGCCAGCGCGCTGATCATCACCGGCCATTGCGCGCGGCGGTCTTCGTCGCGCAGCTCGGCCAGCAGTTCGCGGCCAATGGATACGATCGCAGGGGTGCTGTCCTTGACATAGGTCACAATCCGCTGCTCGGGGTTGGCCAACAGGAAGGGCACGATGGCCGCCCCCGCCTGATCGGGCGCGGTTTCCGACAAGAGCCGCATAGCCGCCTGCCGCACGGGGGCCGAGATATCATCCAGCAGGCTGCGCGCCACGTCTGGGGTGCCATTCCATCGGGTCAGGATATGCATCGCGTCGATGCGGAAAGCAGTATCGCCGGTTTTCACCATCGCACGCAGTTTGCCGCGCAAGCTATCCTGCGGTGGCAGATCAGCCTGTTGCAGCAGCTTCAGCGCATGCTGGGACAGGGCGGAATCTGTGTGCGACAACCCCTTGGTGATCAAATCGACCAGCTGGTCTTGATCCAATTCCGCACCATGGCGAGCGACGGCCACGCCCAGCGCGGCAAACGCCTGCTGCGCGATCTCGGTTTCCGGGTCTTGGGCGATCTGGGCCAGCATGACCTGCATCCCTTTGACCTCGCCCAGCAGGCGGATGGCGGACATGCGGGTTTCGCGCTGCAACGCAACCGCATCGTCGTCCAGCGCCACGCGGCGGCGTTTAGGGTGGCGGGTCGCCTTGGCCAGCAGCGCCTGTTCGCGGGGGGTGAGGGGTTGGACCTCATCCTCTTGCGCTTCCTGAGTCATCTCGGCGGCAATCGCGTCATGCCCCAGAATCGCTCCAAGGCTTGAGGTCGGGCCGTTCTCACTGCCTTCGGAGACGTCCAGACCGGCCTCTTCCAGCGCGGCGATGTCGGTTTGCGGGGTCTCTGCGGGTTCCTCGTCTGCAGCCACAGGCATCGGGGCCATAGCAAAGGACAGCAGCAACTCGCGCCCTTGCTGCTGGTTCACATGTGGACGATCGGCATCCGTGACGATCATCGCCAGCGATGCCACCGCCTTGAGCCGCACCGACCGGAACGGAGACCGGCACGCACGTTGCAGCCATTCCGCCGCCTCACGCAGAGGCGAGGTCGCCAGCGCATCGACAATGGCCCATTGCAGGCGCTCGGCCTTGAGGTCATCAGCCTCGACCAAGAACAGCGCGCTCAGCCGATCCGCCACCAGTTCCGGGGCCAGCGCCGCCAGCAGGCCCAGTGCCTGTGCGGACACTTCGGGCTGTTGACCGGTGGCAAGGAAATCCAGCACCTGCCAGCGCAGATCGTCCTGATCGGGAATCGGCGAGGTGCGATCCAGCCGGTCGAGCAGCGCCAGCTGCACCTTGGCACCAGGATCACGCATCATGCGATCCAGCAGTTCGGGTTCCGAAAAGCCAGACTGGTTCAGCGCTGCTATGCGGATATCTTCGACCGCATCCGTCAGGGCCTGTTCGACCAGTTCCGGGTCGTTTGGCATCAGCGCCTCATAGGCGATCAGACGCACGGCCCCGTCCTTGTCGTTGGTGGCTTTGCGTAGGATCGCTTCGGCTTCGGCCCCGCCGATGGTGGCCAGAGTGCGCAGGGCACGGTGGCGCAGGCGGCGGTTCGAGGATTGGGTGAACACGCCCAGCGTCGGCACGGAAGCCTCACCAATCCGGCCCAGCGCCTCGCAGGCCACATCGCCCAGTTCCTGCCCGTCTTCGTCCATCAGGGCCATGACGATTGGTTCGATCGCCGCCACATCGCCCATCCGGCCCAACGCTTTGATCGAGGCGATCTGGGTGTCCAGCCAATCGTCCCATTCGTCCTGGTGCAGCTCGGCCTCGTCCCATGTGATCTCCTCGCCGCGCCCGGCGACAAGGGTGCGTAGGTAAGGCGCGGCGTCTACGGATTTCAACTCGGCCAGAGCGGTGACGCAGGCCAGTTTGACCTCGCCACAGGGATCGTGGATCAGGTTTTCCAGCAGTTGCGGTGCTGCGTCCTGAACGCCCAGCGCGCCCAGTGCCTGGGCTGCGTCCTGGCGGACGTCTTCGTCATCGTCCAAAAGCGCCTCGACCAAGGCCGGGCTGTTGGCGGCGCCAATGGCACTCAGGGCCTGAATTGCGCGCAGGCGGATCACGTCATAGTCGGATTTTGCGTAGTCCGAGAACAGGCTGGTGGCCTCATCTCGCAGGGCGGTATCGGAATGCATGTTCATATCGGGTCTGCCATGTTTTGCGTTGGGAGAGGTTGGGTGAAAGTGGAAGGCAGGTTTCCCAACCGATACCTGCCTTCCAGGTGGTCCCTTCTGCAGTGGGACCAGACCCGAGGGGCAGCATGGCGACCGCCCCCCGGAAACACGTCAGGCGATGTCGCGCGGTGCGAAGGACATCGTACGGAACGAGGTTTTGTAGGGGCTCGGCCCCAGTTTGCGCAGCTTGGCAACGCCCATCTTGTAGTTGTAGTTGCCACTGATCCAGTCGACGATCCGGCCCTCAAGCGCGTTCGCGGGCTGCTGCATGTGCAGGAAGTCCATGTAGACCACGCTTTTCTTGATGGCGGGCGTGACCATGGCCACGGCGGTGATCGCCGCTTTGGTCAGTTCGATATGCCCGTTCTCCATCAGTTTCGAGAACTGGAAGTCATCGCCTTCCACACCCAGCAGCGTGGTCTTGTTGCCCGGAACGCGTTCCGAGTAGACCATCACGTAGTCGCCGCTTTCGATGCCGCGTTCAGCCGCATCGTCGGGGTGGATTTCGACCCAGTTTTCCGGCCAGCGCTGCACGATATACGGGCGGCGACGGTCATCAAAGCCAGACTGCCAGCGTTCGTTGATCCGACCGGAGGTCGCCCAAAGCTCGCCTTCTTCCTTGTTGGGTTTAAGCCATTCCCAATAGTCCGAGAACAGGCCCCAAGGCGATTTCTGGATGTTGCACTTGCCGGTCTGGCTGTTGAAATGCGTCAGCTTCTTGTTGAACACATCCGCACCAGCTGCACCGGTATCGGGCAGTTCGCGGGTTGTGTCGTGCAGACGCTTGGTTTCAATCAGCGTGACCCCATCGGTATCCAGCATGACCGGGCATTGCACCCCATCCGTTCCGAATTCACGGACCTTCTGGTGCAGGCCCTTACCTTCGGCCTTGGCCAGACGGAACACCGCGTGGAAGTCCTTGCGCGACCCGCGGGTAAAGCGCACGGCCTCTTCGGCAACCTCGTTCGAGTTCTGCCAGTCGAACCCGTCAAAGCCCATCCGCTGTGCCAGTTGCGCAATGATCCACCAGTCGGGTTTCGCCGCACCGGGCGCATCATAGAACTTCTGGTACAGACGCAGACGGCGTTCGCCATTGGCGCGCAAAAAGTCCTCTTCACCCCAGGTCGCTGCGGGGAACACGATGTCGGCATAGCGATTGCCGATCGGGTCCTGCAGATAGATGTCCTGGTTGATCACCACCATACCGCCGCTGTCGGCGCGGGCCTTCAGCGTATCGATCATCTCTTGCTTGTCGAAAGAGGCAATCTGGTGCGGGTTGCGGACGGTCAGCTCCTCGAACTTGTCGGCCAGTTGCTGGCTGCCGCACATGGACTGGATCCAGGTGGTGCCGATCACATGGGCCATACGGGTATGACCTGCGATCAGATACCGGTCGGTATCCATGGCGCGGCGACGACGACCGGGCAGTTTCTCGGGCGATTTGTTGCGCGGGTATTTCCCGCCCTTCACGCCACCCCGCTGGTGACCACCGGCCCGGCCAATGACCTGACCCGGACGACCGCCGCAGCCACAGATGATGCCCAGCGCGGAAATCGCCTGTGTGTTGCCGGTGTTGTTGGACCAGTAGAACCCTTTCTCGATCATGACCGAGGTTTTGGGCCGTGTGCCATCCGCCTTGGGTTTGGCCAGCCATTCGGCGGCAGTATAGATTTTCTGCACGTCGATTTCGGCCATGGCGGCAGCGGTCTCGGGCGAGAACTCGTCCTGCGACAGCAGCCACTCTTTCCAGTCTTCAAAGCCTTTGGTCTGGAACTTGCCCCAGGTCGTACGCCACTGCCATGGCGTGTTGCGGGTGCCCTGACCGAAGCCGGACGAGCTTTCCCACTTGTTGTTGACCCATTTCTTGATCCAGTCGCTGTCCTCCCAGCCATTTTCCACGATGACGCGGGCAATGGCGTTGACGACCAGTAGGTCGGTGCCGGGCAGAACGTCGATGTGCAGGCCGCCCATCTTGACCGCATGGGCCACACCGGCCGAGCTGCGCGGGATCAGATAGATCTCTTTCTGACCGTTCTGCATCCCCTTCATCATCCACTGGGTATAGAGGATGGTCTTGGTCTCATACGGGTCAGTACCGCAAACCAGAAGGGTTTCCGCATCGCGCCAGTCCTCGTAGGACGGGCCGAAGTTGTCAAACCCCGCATCCCGAAAACCGGGGGTCGAGGTCACGTCGGACGGCGTGTCGTGGAAGGTGAAGTTCGCGGTGTTGATATGGCGCAGCGCGTATTTCGAGATCGCATAGGTGTTCTCGATATACTGATAGCTGAAGGTTTTCACGCCATAGGCATTGGTGCCGTGCTTGGCGATGACGTGGTTGCCCACCTCGGCCGCCACATCCAGCGCCAGATCCCACGGAACCGGCATCAGCGTGCCATAGATCCGCATCAGCGGTGTCTTCAGGCGGTCACGAGTCGGTGTCTGCGGGTTATAGCATTTCTGCGCAATACACCCGCCCCGCAAGGAACTGTCGCCGTCGGTGTTGACGTATTGCGTGTCCTTGTCAGGGATGATCACCACGTGGTGCGGCTGACCTTTGTGCAGAACGATATTGTGCTGGTTCGGCGCGACCCATGCACCCAAGGGTGCAACAGGGAAATCCTCGCCAAAGGCGTTTTCGTCCGCTGTAGGCCCACCCGGCTTGGCCGTCACAGGCCAGCGGTAGACTTTGTAGCCACAGGCCACGATGCAGTAGTCGCAGGCGGTCGAGATGACCTCGGCGCCTTTGGGCGGCAGTGGGACGTTGGTTTCGGGTACGTAATACGGGGTTGCCATGTGAGTATCCCCTTCCCTTATGCAATCAGGTTGTCGTAGCGGCCGTAGATCAGGCCGAACATGCCGACGGCGTAGATGTCATCACCGTCCAGTTCCAAAAGGACCTGCGGCAGCGACTGATAGGCTTGCCCCGAAACGAGGATGCCGTGCCGTGTCACGTCATAGGTGGACAGGTGCAGCGGGCACGGGCCCAGCACCTTATGTTCAGGCTTGTAGCTGTCATACATCGACCCGCCCTGGTGGGTGCAGGTGAGGTTGAAGGCCACAACGTCCTTTTGCGGACCGATGCCACCGCCACTTTCCACGCCGGTCTTGACCAGAATCGAGTCCGAGTAGTCGCCCTCGTCGGGGTAATAGAACTCGACCGGGACATCCTGTTCCAGCTCGGACAGTTTGCCGATCAACTTGCGCGGATAGGTGGATACCAATGCGGGCACCTGTTCTGCCTGACCGTGGCGAGTGGGCATGGCCACCATCACGGCAAAGGTTGTTGCGCCCGAGGCGAACAGGAACTGGCGGCGGTTCACGGTGCAGGCCTTCTTGGCCTCACCCGAACAGCTGCATCCGGTTGCGTTATGATCTTTCATGACGCTTACTCCTCTGCTGCCGCGGGAAGCGGCTGGTAATCCGGCAGATCGGGTTCTTCGACCAGAATCTCGTCACCGGACAGGGATTTCAGGAAGGCGACCAGATCCGCTTTCTCCTGATCGTTCAGGCCAAGCGGCTGGATCAGATCGGATTTGGTTGCTGCGAATTCATTCTCGCCGCCGCCCTGGTTGTAGAACTCGACTACGTCCTCAAGCGTCTCCAACATGCCGTTATGCATGTAGGGTTCGGTGTAGAGGGTGTAGCGCAGGCTCGGTGTGCGGAACTTGCCCAGATCGGCCTTTTCCTTGGTGCGGAAATAAAAGCCGGGGTCGTCCTTGGTGTGGCGATAGAAATCCTCGGTCGAGCCTTTGGAGTAAAGCTCATACCGGAAGGTCACTTGCGCCAGACCGTCATCTTCCCAGCCGCTATAAGGTGGAACGCCGGTGTTGTAGTATTTCTCATCCGACAGCAGAGCGCCGTTGTGGCATTCGGAACATTGCGCCTTGCCGGTGAACAGCTCCAACCCGCGTTTCTGTTCGTCACTCAGCGCCGCATCATCCCCGCGCAGATAGTTGTCGAAGGGTGTGTCGGTCTGAACGATGGTGCGTTCAAACGCAGCGATTGCGCGCCATGCGTTGCTGATACGCGGCCACTGATCGCCGAAGACGTCATTAAAGCGTTCAACGTACTCGGGCACAAAAGCCAGACGGGCCTCCATCATGTCGGCCTCGCCGTTGCCGGCGACTGCACCGCCTGCAGCGGATTTGGCCTGGCTTTCAAGGCTCTTACTTGATCCCGCCCAGAACAGCTTGCCGTAGTAAGCCGAGTTCACGATGGTCTGGCTGTTGCGCCAGTGAGTCGTGCCGGGATAACCGAACGAGATCGGCGCTTCGACGTCCCAGCCCACATCCGGCAGGTGACAGGCCGAACATGGCGTTGTCTCGTTCCCGCCCAGCCGCGGATCGAAGAACAGCATCTTGCCCAGTTCGATCTTGGCCTCGGTCTGCGGGTTGTCCAGCGGGATGGGCGGCTCGCCCAGCGCCACCAGCGGCGCATCGGGGTCGGGGTCTGCGCCGCCGATACCGGCCTCGATCGCGATACTGTCCGCAGCAAACGCTTGCGAACCGATGGCAGCAAACAAGGCAGCGGTGGCGATTGTGCCTGAAAGGTAAGACTTAAGGTCTTTCATGGGTCCACTCCTCAGTTTGTTGTTTCACGCCAGTTTTCGATCGGCGCATAATCCGTATCGATCTCTTCGGCGACGAATTCGGGCCCGGTCAGCGGCTCGCCGGACAGTGCCTTCAGGAAGGCCACCAGCTGCGCTTGTTCGGTCTCGGAAAGGTTCAACGGCTTGATGCGCGGATCCTTGTTTTCATCGTCACCGCCACCGGCGTTGTAGAAGGCCACCACATCTTCGAGCGTTTCCATCGTGCCGTTGTGCATATACGGCGCGGTATAGGTCAGCTCGCGCAGCGTGGGGGTCATGAAGGTGCCGAACGTGTCAGCGGTGTGTGTGCGGATATATGCTCCGGGGTCAGCACGCAGGTTCATGTAGTTCTCGACGCCGAGGAACTTCATCATGGTCACAAAGGTGATGTGCCGTGTCGGGTCCGCCCAGATGTCAGGGTTGTCGCCGACGCCGATATTGTGCGGCAGATCGTCGGTGAACCGCTCGCCCGAGTGGCACGAGTTACAGCCGCTGGCGTTGAACAGCTCATAGCCTGCCTTGGCCTCGTCCGACATCTCGCCGGTGTCGTAGGGCGCACCGCGCGAGATCAGCGTTTTCAGATATTCCGGGATCGCGTTACGCACGCCACCGTTCGAAGGCTCACCAAATCCGGCGGCTTCGAACATCTCGACATAGACCGGGTCCTGCTTGATGCGTTCCTGCATAAGACGCATGTCCATGTTCATGGAATAGGTCTCGGTGATGCTTTCGCGGGTCACGTCATTCAGGTTGGTGCCTATCCGCCCGTCATGGAACCATGCCTCGCGCTTGGCGCTGTTGATCAGCGTTGGCACGTTGCGGAAATGCAGGTTGCCCGTATAGGCATCCGACAGGGCCTGCCCGTCGGTAAAACCGTTTTCCGGCTGGTGGCAACTGGAACAGGACAGCGCAGCGTCGCCGGACAGGCGCGGATCAAAGAAAAGTCGTTTGCCAAGGGCCGCCTTGGCTGGATCGAACTCTATGGCTTCTACCGGGCCCGGCTGGTCTGCCAGGGCCTGGTGAACCGGGAACGCAGCACTCATCGTCAGCAGCGAAACTGTCGACAGCGCCGAGAACCATGTTCTGGCTTTGGTTGTCATCTAAAAGCCCCTTTATCGCTATTCCGATCACTCGGTTTGGCCGAGAACCGGCACGGCGAACCTTAGGGGGCAGTTGTGTCGTACTGATTTGGACGCGATGAAAAGACGTGAAAAGATGTTAAGAAATGTAACAGGCGTCAGGGAACAAGAGATCGTACAATCCGCGCAAGACTCTGAACATCAAAGGGTTTCTGTACTCGTACCGTCGTATCGCCTTCAGCCGGGCTTTCTGCATCATCAAAATAACTGCTGACCAGAATCGTCGGAACATTCGGTCGGATAGCCCGTGCAGACGCGATAAGATCGGTCCCCATCAGCCCCGGCATCATCAAATCCGACACAATTACGTCATAGCTGTCCGGGGCCGCCCTAAAGGCATCCAGCGCGCGCATCGGCTCGGAATAGGCCTCGACCCGGTAGCCATAGCGCGTCAGCAACCGGCGCGTGACATAGAGGATGTTTTCGTCGTCATCGACCAGCAGGATGTGCTCATCCCCCGTGACGGCGCGCGCCTCTTCCTGCTGTTGCGCGCTTAGAACCGGCATCATCGGATAGAAGAGGCTGAACCGAGTTCCCTTGTCGGGTTCCGAATGCAATTCGACCCGACCGCGGCATTCCTCGACACTGTTGCGGACGATGGCCATGCCCAGACCAGTGCCCTTGCCCACAGGTTTGGTCGAGAAGAAGGGCTCGAATAGCTTGTCCTGTACTTCGGGCGTCATTCCCGGCCCGTCATCGGTTACGTCCAACCGGATTACGCCAATCGCATCGTCCGGCAGGTCGTCCAACGCAGTGTCTTCGGCTTGGCTGATGCGCAACACAACCTCGCCCGGGTGATCGCCGATCGCCTCGAACGCGTTGTGGCACAGGTTCAGCAGGGTCTGGAAAAACAGTGTGCCGTCAAACTCCGCAAAGGCCTGATCTATGTCGACGTCAAAGCGGGTCTCGATACTAGGTGGGGCGGCGACCTTGATCAGGTCCAGCGCCTCTTGCGTGGCTTTGACCATATCGCCGCGCTGAGGGTTGCGGGGCCGTTGGCGGGCAAAGGTTAGCATCTTGCGTACCAGCGCCTGCGCCCGACGTGCCGCGATACGAATATGATCGACCGAGGTCTGGATGTCCTCGTTGTCTTCGGCGTCCAGTTCGATCAGCTCGGCATTGCCGATGACGCTCATCAACACGTTATTGAAATCATGCGCGACCGAGCCTGCCAAAATGCCCACGGCCTCCATCTTCTGCACCTGTGCGAATTGCTCGCGGGTGCGGCGGGATTCGGTCATGTCCTCGCCGATACCGATATAGTGGGTGATGCTGCCATTCTGATCGACCAGCGGGAAAATCGCGGTCGAGACCCAGTAATGCGTCCCATCTTTGCGCAGGTTGCGAAACACACCATACCAGCTTTGACCGTTTCTCAGCTTGGCCTTCAGGTCGCCGTAAACCCCCTGCCCCGAATGTCCCGATTGCAGCATTTTGGGCGAATGGCCATAAACCTCTGACGGACCATAGCCGCTGAGTTCAAAGAACTTGCGGTTGGCATATTCGATCTTCAGATCAGTATCCGTGATGATGATCGAGGCCGGGCTTTGTTCGACCGCACGCGCCAGCTTGCGCTCGGCCAGCTCAACCTGTTCACGCAGCGCCAGTTCGGCCTTCAGACGACGGTTGGCGCGCAGGATGTTGGTGATCAGAAACGTCGTGAGGATGGCAATGAACCCGACCAGAACGATCAGCCCGATCAACAGGACCGAGAAGTTGCGCACCAGACGTTCGCCATCCGAAAAGGCACGCACCATACCGGACAAGCTTCTGTCACGCTCCTGCACCCACAGGGTTTCAAGCGTTGCCAGCGCTGCCAAAGCATCATTGTCATCGACACGGACCAAGGCGTCGATTTGTTCGGCGCTTAGACCGGCGGCAATGCCATCCTCAATCAGGGGAATATTGCCAGTATATTCCAGCGCCACGGCCTCAATCTGTTGAAGGGCCTCCAGTTCCGTCGGAGACGGGTTCGAGGCGCGATAGGCCGCAATCGTCCCGAGCAAACTTTGCGATTGCCGCCGCAGACGCGGCCCCAAGTCCGGGTCATGTCGCAAGACGTAGTTCTTGAAATTGTGAATCAGGCCGCCATAGCCGAAATCCTCGCGGATATCTGAAATCCAATAACCACGCGGCGTGGTCTCGGCTGAGTATTCCTGCCATGCCACCCGCATTTCACCAATGCGCGCACCGGTCTCGCGTGACATGTAAAGAAACACAGACAGGATGATCACGAGCGCAAGGCCAATCGCAAAGGCCACCGCCAAGGGTCGCTTCAGAGACCCGCTTATCACGTCGGGACTGTCGCTCATGCCTGCACCCTTCCCAATTGGATCAACAGGAAAAGGTGTGTCACGTTTTATACGCGCAGGCTATGGCTGCGGGCGCGGCATATCTACGCTTTGGGGACGTCGTCGCCCAAACCGTTTGTTTCCGCAATGAAATCGGCCATCATGGGAACGTAGTCCTCACCCCGGCCCGCAGCCTCCATGGCCGCGAAGGCATTGCGCAGAGTCGCCTGAACCGGCGTGACCGCACCGATGCTGTTGGCCAGGTTCGAAAGGTACCGCATGTCCTTATGCGCGTTGGTGATGGCAAAACGATGAGCGTTTTCGTCTCGCTCCAGCGTCCATTTCATAAAGGTCTCGTAGAACCCGTTCGACAAACGACCGGGGCGCAGAACGGAATCCACCTGTTCCGCGCTCAGACCCGACTTTCGGGCCACGGCCAGCGCCTCGGAATACAGGACCGCATAGCCCATGGCGACGAAGTTGTTGATCAGCTTCATTTTGTGGCCCAATCCGACCTCACCCATGTGGACAACCAGCCCGGCCCAGCAGTCAATCACCGGCTTGATGCGCGCAAAAGTCTCGGGCGACGCGCCAACCATGGCATCCAGCGTTCCGGCCTCGGCCTCTTTCGGGGTGCGCCCCAGCGGAGCGTCGGCCAGGTCCATGCCTGCGCCACGGAGTTCCTCGGCCAGCTGCAGGGTCGAAACCGGGTCCGAGGTGGAACAATCCACAACGATCAAACCCTTTTTTCCTGCGGCGATGATCCCGTCGGGGGCCCGCACCAGCTGTTCCACTTGTGGACTGCCTGAGACACAGAGGTGGATGATGTCGCAGGCCTCGGCCATCTCACGAGCCGAATGAACCTCGGTCGCGCCGCGCTGCAACAGGTCTTCGACCGGTTGGCGATTACGATGCGCCATCACCACCAGCGGATAGCCGTTTTCCACGATGTTCTTGGCCATGCCATGGCCCATCAGGCCAACGCCGATAAAACCGATTACGGGTTTGTTCATGGGATTTCCTTTGTTGCTGTCGCGGCTCAGGCGTCCGAGGACTGGGTCCACAGATTGACCTCGCCATTGGAGGAATAGAGGTCGATCTCGGCCAGTTCTTCGGACGTGAATTCAATGTTCTTCAGCGCGCCGACACAGTCAACGATCTGTTCCGTCCGCGATGCCCCAATCAAAGCAGTTGTGATCCCGCCCTCGCGCAGCACCCAGGCAATTGCCATCTGCGCCAGCGTCTGACCGCGCCGATTGGCGATGGCATCAAGGTTGCGCAAATTCTGCATGGTGGCTTCGGTCAGCAGGTCGGGGTTGAGGGACTTGTCCTCGGTGGCGCGACTGCCTTCCGGCAGGCCATTCAGGTATTTTCCGGTCAGCATTCCTTGCGCCAGCGGCGTGAAGGCGATGGACCCGATCCCCAGCTCTTTCAGCGTGGCTTTCAACCCATCCGTTTCCACCCAACGGTTGATCATATTGTAGCTGGGCTGATGGATGATACAGGGCGTACCCAGATCCTTTAGAATAGCCGCAGCCTCGCGCGTGCGTTGCGAGTTATAGGACGAAATGCCGACATACAGTGCCTTGCCAGAGCGCACGATCTGATCCAACGCGCCCATCGTTTCCTCGAGCGGTGTGTTCGGGTCGAACCGGTGGGAATAAAAGATATCGACATAGTCGAGCCCCATCCGTTTCAAGCTTTGGTCACAAGAGGCGATCAGGTATTTTCGGCTGCCCCATTCGCCGTAGGGGCCGGGCCACATCCCATACCCGGCCTTGGATGAGATGACCAATTCATCACGGTATGCGGCGAAATCGGTTTTCAAAATCTCGCCAAACGCCTCTTCGGCGCTGCCTGGCGGCGGGCCATAATTGTTTGCCAGATCGAAATGCGTGATCCCCAGATCAAAGGCCGTGCGGCACAGCTCCTGCTTCAACTGATGGGGGCGATCATGCCCGAAATTATGCCACAACCCCAACGAGATAGCAGGCAGTTTCAGCCCGCTGCTTCCGCAAGAGTTATAAATCATTTTATCGTAGCGGGTGGCACTGGGGACATATGGCATTGGGGAAAATCCTGACGATATAGCAGATCGGAGTTGGCGCTATGATATGGGTCCGGCCCCTTGCCCTCAAATGTCTTTAACCCCATTTAATACAGCGTAATGAACATCAAGGACCACAAGTTTGCCGCGCCCGGACCGAGTTTTCAAAAGCGCCTGCAATGCCATGCTGGACAGGCTGATGGCCGGGGCAGAGGTCACCAATATCTCGCAATTGGCGCGTCATTTGGGGGTCAGCCGCACTACAGTGCGGGCCGTTCTGTCCTATCTGGAAAAAAGGGGTTTGCTTGCCCGACAAGGACGGAGCTATGACGTGCAGCGCCTGCCAGAACAGGCCGATTACTTTTCAGCCGCCCAAACGATGGACACACGCGACGCGCTTGAAGCCGCGTTCATGCAGATGATCCGCAATCAAGATCTGGGCCCCGGAACGCGGCTGAACGAAGGGCAACTGGCGCGGCAGTTGGATGTCTCGGTTCAAACTATCCGCGAGTTTCTGATCGGCCTCAGCCGGTTTGGATTTGTGCGCAAGGATCACCACAGGCGCTGGGTGCTGGAGGGCGTCACCCGCCAATATGCGTTGGAGCTGCACGAGGTTCGCGTCATGTTCGAAAGCCGCGCGGTGGAAAACCTGTGCTGCCTGCCGGAGCAGCATCCGTTCTGGGGTGGTCTGGCACGGTTGCGGCAAGAGCATCAGGCTGTGACCGCCAGCGCCGATCTTTCCACGTTGGATTTCCCGGCATTGGACACCAAGTTTCACCGCTTCCTGAATGATCACGCGGGAAACCGGTTGATCGTCGGCTTTCAGGACGCGATTGCGATGATCTTTAACCACCACTACCTGTGGCCGCTAGAAAACCAGCTCGACCATCACCTGACAGCCACCGCCGATCACCTTGCCATCATCGACAGCATCGAAAGACGGGACAAGCGCAAGGCCCGGGCCGCGATGGCCGCGCATCTGGACACCACCCGCCGCCGCTTTGCCCAAGCGACTGCTAAACCGCCTGATGAACCTCGATGATGTTGCCCTCTGGGTCTTGAAAGAACACCTGGTGCCATTCCTTGGCGAAGGCTGTCCCATAGTCGGAATAGGAGATGCCGTTGTCGTCCAACAATTTCTTGAAAGCCGCAATATCATCGGTTCTGAAGGCAATATGCCCGCGTTCAACCGGATTGATGGACTCACTGTGTTTGAATGCCACACCAAGATCTTTCTCGGCCAGATGCATCTGCATATGACCATCTGTGGCAAAACGGATCTTGCCGCTATAGCCGCTGTCTTCGGTCTCATCAGGTCGGGGGAAGTTCTCGATCGGGATGTCGTCCAGCCCGAGGACGTGCGTGTAGAAATGATGCAGGCGCTCCACGTCCTGCGAGACATAGTTGATGTGGTGGAATTCCAGTTTCATGATCCGTGCGTATCCTGACGTTGATCCGATGGGCTGCAATCATTCGGTTTGCCCCGAAGATTACGCATTCCGCATCGCCGCGAAACCGCAAATTCAAGGATATGTCTTTGCTATTGCGACAAGACCGCCACTTTCCCGTATACTGACCCCTAAGCGCCAGACAGGTGCAGCAGACGGAGGGGGGAATGGAACAGCGGCTCTCGGCTATTCTGGCGGCTGACATGGTCGGGTATTCCCGGCTGATGGAACTGGACGAACTGGGCGTTTTGTCCCGGCAAAAGAAATACCGACGCGAATTGATCGACCCCGAAATCGAGCGCAGCCGCGGCAGCATTGTGAAAACCACTGGCGATGGCATGTTGGCCACCTTCGAATCCGTTCAGGACGCAGTGCGCTGCGCCGTGAACATCCAAAAAGCGATGAACCTGAATGAAACAGATCTTGAAGATGATCAGAGGATCCGCTTCCGCGTCGGCATCAATCTGGGTGATGTCATTTTCGATGAGGGCGACATCTTTGGCGACGGTGTCAACGTCGCCGCAAGACTGGAGGGGCTGGCAGAGCCTGGCGGAGTTTGCGTCTCAGACATTGTGCATCAGGCCGTGCAGGATCGTGTCGATACGCCGTTTCGGGATATGGGCGGGCAGCGCGTCAAGAATATCAGCCGACCGATCCGGGTCTGGCACTGGTCACCGCAGGCCGCCCCCCGGCGTGTGGCACCCGATATCTCGCTGCAACAGCGGGTAAGGTTCTGCAAATCGGCAGACGGGGTCAATCTGGCCTGGGCCTCGACCGGACAAGGGACGCCCGTGCTCAAAGCGCCGAACTGGCTGAACCATATCGAGTATGAATGGACCAGCCCCGTCTGGGGCGATTTCCTGTCCGAGATGTCCAAGCTTTGCCATCTGGTGCGGTTCGATCAGCGCGGCAATGGGCTTTCGGACTGGGATGTGGGTGATATTTCAGAGGATAGGATGATTGACGACATGATCGCCGTCGCCGATGCAGCGGGGCTGGATCAATTCGGCCTGTTCGGGATCAGCCAGGGCTCGGCCTTTTCGATCCGGTTTGCAGCCACATACCCCGATCGCGTCAAGTTTCTGATCCTACTGGGCGGCTATGTCCGGGGTCGCATGATGCGGGGCGACGCCGAAGCCGAACAATTCTATCAGGCCTCCCGCGCGATGGTATCCGCCGGGTGGGGCTCACCCAATCCGGTCTATCGCCATTTCTTCACCTCATCTTATATGCCAGACGCAACTCCGGAAGAAGGTGCAAGCTTTGATGAGATGCAGCGTATCTCGGCCAGCCCCGAAACGGCGCTGCGGATCATGGAGATGAACGCTTATGTGGATGCCCGCGCGGATGCACAACGGCTAAACATGCCGACATTGGTGTTGCATGTCAGAGATGACATGGCTGCCCCGATCAGCGAAGGCCGCGAAACCGCGCGTGAAGTTCCAACCGCCGAATTCGTCGAACTTCCGGGCGCCAATCACTGCATGATCCGAGGGCACGCGGGCTTTGACGAGTTTTTTCAGGAGATTGGCCCTTTCCTGCGGCAGCATGGCGGCTAACCTGCCCCGCAAAACAGAGATGAAAGAGCGACTATGCGGAAATACACGACGCTGGATGAAATCGGCCCCTTGGAGGTCTGGCCTTTCGACAACCCCAGCAGCGACTACAAGATATTGGAAGGTCAGCCCAAAGCCTCTGGCCGGATGGACGACGGCGGCCCCGGACATGCAACACGCACCGGCATCTGGCGCTGCACCAAAGGCGCGTTTGAATGCACCGAACAGGGGGATGAGCTGATGACTATCCTGTCTGGCCGTTGCCAAATAATCGACCACAGTACAGGGCACACCACCGATCTGGATGTAGGAGATAGCTATTTCGTCCGGGATGGCAGCCGCGTGACGTGGAACATCATCGAGGATGTCATCAAGGTCTTCTTCGGGCATAAACCGGGCGGGTTCGACTGACGGAAGCGGGAATGCTGATGGCGAAAATGCCTCCGGCGATTTCCTGTAGGTCTGCGCATAACGCTGCATTGCCGACGTTGGTTTGACTAAAGAAAATCTTGGAACTTTGCGTAAACCTTTACGCGGTATTTGCGCATAGCTTTGTACGATTTGCCCATAAGTTTGCATGCTGCAGAGAACTCATCGAACAAACAGGCTCTCAGGCTTATCTGCAGTGCCTAATTGCAGTTTACTGCCAATCACCAGCCGATGAACGCCACGTCTTAGCTTCCGCATCCCAAACACTGGCTGATGCGCAAGGCGTCGGGTTTATTCCGTCACAATTGCTTCCGTGGACATCCGCAAGGACAATGCGTTGACGCCCGAAGTCAACGACCGTCCAGCCTCGGTTAAGCAAGGAGTGAACCTCCTCTTCAATCAAGAAGTGCGACATGCATCCGCCAGTTCCGCAAAAAAGAGATGCGGCGCTCGAGCACGCAAAACCAGATTCGTTCAGAACCCAGTCGCGTTGTAGATCCCCGTCGAGATCCACTCTCTCGACCGCACCCCAATCTAAATCAAACTGACCGTCGTTGAACTCCGCGCAAGCCTGTGCCGCCAGATCAACCTTTGCTCGTAAACCGGTTGGAAGTTGCGAAACGTCAGCCGCGACAACTGGTGAGGTCCAAACCAGGCCCGAACCAAGCAGGATCGCAGATACCAAACGTTTCAAGTAGCTTGCCAATTGGGAAGCCGGTTGGAAGGCGGTATCAATTGCACTGATCATACCTATAGTCCCCGTACTCCAGCCAGTTTGCCGAGCCTTCGCTAAAAATCAAAAACTCGGACCTGTCTTCCCCAAGCAGGGCAACGACAAATCCGGCCGGCGGCTCAGAGTTTCCGAAGTAACTGTAGGCCGTCATGGCTCTGATCGTCTCGCCGTTAACCGTTACTCGCGCGTCCCACTCTCCGTCCGGGTTGTCCAAAATTACGGGTTCGATCACGCGTTTTATCGCTCCGCCACCACAATAGACGATGCCTTCGGGTGCTTCGTAGGAGGCCTCCTGGCTAACATTCGAGTTGCACGCAGAACGAAGGGATCGAATTGCCGCGCTGGAACCCTTCAAGTCAAAGATTCCATAGCTGACGTCTTGATCAATCATGGACAGATTAACCGATGCATTTGCTGCAAGCTGGTCCTGTACAAAATCATAATCCTGCTGACTGTTGAAACTGGCCTCGACGGGATAGTTGTCGACGATCTGCAAAGCAGCGTTTTCTGCGCCAACCTGAAAAGCCCCAACTTCGGTGGTGCCGCTCTTAAAAAACCGAATGGAAAGCCCTTGCTTCTGCACAATGTCCTGGCTGTCCTCGTATCCAGCCGGAGCAAAGCGGATACGGTCACACTGAAGTTCCAGCGTCATGTTTCCGGTTTGAATAAATGCATTGGGATTAGGCCCGGAACTGAACGACCACTCCGCCGATGCAGTGGTCGCCATTGCCATCATCAACGCTCCAATAGAAATCGTTTTGAAACTCATTTTCACTCTCCATGGTGTTGCGGTTCGGACTTTCACCCAGCAGGGTTCCCGGCTTGTTTCCCGGAAAACAAGGTCAGGAAACAGATTCGCCGTATTCGTTTGCGCCTTCTTGGGAAGGTCGTGTCAGCCACCAGATCATCAGAATGGACAGAACGAACTGAAGGATTGAGACAACAACGATACCGGTCACACCCAAAACTGCCGCAGGTCCTCGCAATGCATCGGGATTTTCGGTCCCTTGCTCCAATACCGAAAAGAACGCCACCCCACCCAGCAAAACAAAAAGCGTTGTAATGCTGAGCGCCATCGGCAACAGCAAGTACCAGCCAGGTCGCCCTGTATCGTGCAGCCTTCTCCAACCGACGGCGAGCATGGGTATAATGACGGCCAGTTGAAAAACGGAGGACAGAACCTGAGAGCCTTGGCCCGTTGCGGGGTTGGTTCCAAAAAGGATCGAATCCAACATTGCTAAAGCGGCACTCACGAGAACCGCAAACAAGAAGAACCACCAGTATTCTGAGCGTAAAGCCCGACCGGAAAACTGGAAGTATTTCGAAAAACACGTTTTAACGGATTCACCAAATCCCATTTTTCACTCCCTTTTTGACTTTCATTGCGTCGAAAACGCTTCGCCGCTCAGAATTACTCACGCGCCCCTAAGGATGCGCCCACGAACCTTTTTTATTTGAAGACGAAGGCCTATCGTACGAGAGCGTAAAGAAGTTTACGCGCGGAAAAAATGTTGATTTATTAAAAATTAGATTCAAACATGCGAATTCGACACAACTTTCATTTTACCTCCGTTGTTGTCGTTGTTGCCCGATGTCTCGGGCCCTTCCGACTGCTAGAGTGAGTGCTGGCGGTTGGAAGACTTTCTAAAGTGATCGTGCTTAGGAGGACGCGATGCTCAATTTCAACAAGAGATCACTCTCTCCAAAGCTCGCTCTAGCTTTTGCCTGTGACGTCATTTGGCCATCATGCGTTGTTGGCCGTCTTGGCAATCAACAAAGTATCGATCCGCTGACCAAGCCAGCAAGCTGCGGGTTTTGGGCAAGGTAGTCACAGGATCAAGGCATGTTTTATTGGCTGTCCAGTCGCCATAGATTCTAACAAGCGCATCCAATTTCAATAATTTCATGGGAACAAGAGGGAGAAGAAAATGTCCAACAAGATGGTGATGATTGCAGGCGCAACTTGTTTCGCATTGCTTGCAGCCTGCGACGAGACGAGTACATCAAACGCGTCCGCCGAACTCACGCCGGCTCAGCAGGCGTGTTTGCGAGACGTAGCCAGCACAACGAACAATTCGCAAGTCGTGGTGCTCTCATCCGCGTTTAGCGAGGCAGGAACACAGGTCACTGTAGGCGTTGGCGAGGATCGTGCTCCTTGGAATTGCATTGCTTACAGTGATGGCACGACAGCTGGTATCGAGTTCCTGGGCGACGAAGGCGCATTGTGACCAGTTTGGTGCGCGGCGGAGCACGGCTGCGCAGTACTGGCTCGCTCTTTGGAAAGCTCGACTTGGCCTGCCGGGTACGCCTTTCAGGCTATGGCGTAGGCATCCGTTACGGATCATCGGATGCACCAATTGACCGATTAGGAGTTTTGCAAGCAAAGCGAAACCTCTACGAGAAAGAGGCCTGCATGGATGCTAGGTTAGACCTTCTGGTGACTACTACTGGCCACGTGCCAATTGCATTATCGTACGGGCTGATATTCGGTAGTTCGATCCCAGTTTTGCTGGGACTTCCGGTGGAAGGAACGGACCAGACGCATGTCTTCCGTGCGATTATGGGTCTTTACGTAGCAAACGCTTTGTTTTGGTCAGCGACCGTGGCGAAACCGGACTTACAGCGCACTGCGCTATGGGTTCTATTTTTGTCTATCTCGGGATTGGCCGCAGGATGCATACTTAGCATATTTTTTGACTGCGTCCCGAAAGGGATACTTCTCTTTTATCTTGCAGCCGCGACTACAATTGCAGCTCTGGCAGCGGTTTCCCCAAAAAACGTATGATGAAATAGGAAGTGGTAAAATGGTAAGGTTTGGCTTTGTTATCTCGATGATTGCAACACTATCAGTTTCGACATTCGCTTTTGCACAATCTTCATCTGTCCAGATTGCGGTGGACGAAAACTTCTTAGAACTTGAGACTGCAGTTGCCGATGCGGGAGCTACTCCAATCGCATCGATAGATCATGCGCGCCTGGCCGCGGCCGAAGGTGTCGAAATGCCAGCGTCTCGTGTACTCGTGTTCTCTGATCCAGAGATAAACACGCCAATTCTGGAAAAGAACGTACGAGCAGGTCTGGATCTTCCTTTTCGCGTTCTTTCCTTCGATCAGGATGATCACCCGCAGATCGCATACACAGACTCTCAGTTTCTCAAAGTGCGTCATGGGCTGAATAATAGCCAAGCGTTGAATGCATTTGAGAACAAGTTGCTCGAAGTCCTGAACGACTTGGATGCGGCACCAGCACCGACCAAAGGATTACTTGCAAACTATGGCATCATCGAATTGCGATCTGAGCTCAGCGTGTCAGAGGCAGTAGAACGTCTCAGGACAGCTGTGATGGGACAGGACGATACAGTCTGGTTTGGGGAGATGGATTTTGCGGCCGAAGCGTCCCAACTGGGGGCGCAGCTACCGGATGCTGTTCTCTTGTTATTCGGCGGACCAGCACCCGGTGGTGTGGCAATGGCGGGTTTTCCGGCAATTGGATTGGATGCCTTTTGCCAAAAACTATTGGTTTACGCGAACGAAGAAGGCGGCTCCGTAGTCATTTTCAATGACATCGCTGCCTTGGCAGAATTGCACTACGGTTCCTCAGCCGAGCCTCATCACGGTTTGAACAAAAGGCTTACCGCAACATTTCAAACCGCAATTGAATGACCTTTGGTCAGAAGTCACAATTATCAGAGTTTTATTCTTCGCATTTCACTGCCCCTTTTTGGCTCAATCAGATCGGCATCCAAAATCCGGCAGCGGGCGAACAAAACTGGCACTCAAGAACGCAGCGGGTGGGACGGTTCGGCACCTGCGCAAAATGCAAGATTGGCCACCGCGCCTATCGGAGCGAGTTGGAGCAATCTTCCGGCTTGTTCAAGTGACGATCAACGAGAGTCAAAGGTCGAAATCCCGAGCGGATCATAGACGTTAGACTGCGTTGATTGCGAGTGATCGTGATAGTGGGCCTTACTGCGTGCGTGGCGTAGTGACGCCATCAACACTCGTTCCGGATTATCGATCAACTGGCCTGCATCGGCTTCGTCATTGTCTTCTCCCGCTGCAGGAGGAGCGGGCTGTAGACGGCCTTCAAGTACAGTTCCCCACACATTGATATCGGCCAGCGTCAAAGGATCCACAGTTAGCGGATTTTCTTCAAGGATTGTGAAGTTGGCCAGTTTGCCAGGCTCGATGGAACCGATCTCATCCTCCAATTGCAGGGAATAGGCTGCACCGATAGTGATACCTTGCAGCGCGTCTTCTGCACTGATGCGCTGGTCCGGACCAACGACACGACCACTCGTGGAAATCCGATTAACAGCTGCCCACATGTACTTCAGCGGCTCTGCAGGAGCCATCGGCATGTCCGAGTGCATCGAAAAGGGGATACCTGCCCGAACGGCGTCACCTAGTGGCACCATGCGCTCTGTGCGCTCGCTACCCACGCTGCCTGCGGAATACCGATCTGCGAGCGTCGGCGTATAAACGGAATTGCCACTGACAATCGCGCCAAGACGTTTAATACGTGCGATCTGATCTGGTTGAGCGTAGCCAAAGTGCACCACGACGGTGCGATGGTCATATCGCGGATTGCGCTGCATGGCGTCTTCAAGAGCATCAAGAAGGATGTCCAGACCGCCGTCTCCTAGATTGTGAACATGGACCTGAAAACCTGCGTCCCAATAAAGGTCGAACACCTGCTTAAAGAAATCAGGCGTCATAATCCATTGACCTTCATGCCCGTCCAGATAGCCGTCGCGCATGATCATTAATTCACTGAAGATCGCACCATCCAGAAGCAGCTTGACTTGCTTAGGTAGGAACTGGGTTCGGCCTTCGCTCCACGCCAGCATAGCTTCGGTCTCGGCCAGTACTTTTTCGGGGCCCTCTGTGTTCAGAAACATACTCCCAAGCGTTCGACCGTCCGGAATAAAGTAAAAGTTAAACGGCGTGTCGTCTGGCCCGAACGCTTCTGCCACCAGAGCTTGGGCGTTCTGATCCACAGGGCCAGCAGGCTCTGCAAGGGTCGTGATCCCGCTGCGGTGATAATAGTCCTCTGTGAACTCCAGCGCCTCCATGACCCTGTCGATAGATGCATAGACCGGAGCAAACTTCTCAAAGAACACATGCTCCCAGAATGCAGCTTCAAGGAAGAGGCCTTTCTCAAGGTTGGCTTGAGACCGGGCCAGTTCGCTTGACCAGCCGGCAATGTATTCTTCGGTGATTTCAAGTTGTTCGAGGGCAACCGAGTTGAAGTACATCTCGTGGGTGGAGCGTTGCCATACAGCCAGCGGGATATCGGGGGCCAGTTCGTCCAAAATCACACGGCTCATGTCGCCGTGCCATGACGCGTGATACCCCCAGACCATCAGCGGTCGCCCGCTGCTTCGATCATATGTGTTGATGACCTCGGACAGACGTTGGCGAAACTCCTCCTCGCTATTGGCAAGAGGCGCAAATCCCGCTGGCGATTGCCAGTCCTCGATGGAAATGATGGCATCCGACATCATCGCAAGCGCGCCCAGAAGCGGGTGCAAATGCTGTTCAATAAACCCGGGCACCATGACCTTGTCTTCAAAACTGCGGTCAATTGCATAGCTACCTTCGGGTAGGCGACCCTCGATTTCCTCCAGGGTTCCAACGTCAGTAATTCGACCATTCCTGACCGCCACCGCCTCAACCACCGGGGCGTCCGGATTCATGGTGAGAACTTCTCCACCGACGTAGACAGTTGTGCCGGGAAACTCAGGGAAACGCTCGAAGGCGTCTTGCAACGAGGGGGACTGTGCAGCGCCGTGAAGCGGCATCAGCGCAAAAGCGAATACTGTGAGAGACTTAAAGAACTTCATTGATGCCTCCGAATGGGATTACGGACATAAATAAATTGCTTCGATCAGAGCAGGCTGATCTGCGATGTGTCAACCTAAGCCCTCAGTCACTCAATACTGACTGAGCAACCCAAACTTGAAAGCCACTTTCGTTGACCGCTGTGGGCTCACAGCAGTCATTCGCCCAAATTCGCAGAATGCCTGCATTGGAAACAACGTTGGACTTTCACCAGGCAGCATAGAACGGCAGTAAATCTCGAATTCCCGAGAAAACGGACTATGCTTTGCCTCGTAAAACTAAGATGTTCAGTTCTTTGAAAACCAGATTTTGACAAGCCGACTGCGGCCGTACTTTAGCTGCAACTCATTTGGAGCGGTACTGCGATGCCAAACACTTCGTTACTTTCAAAGTCCAATTTTCCAGTTTTTGCGCTTATTGGAGGTTTGATTATGCAAAGCCTTGGAACTTCTCCTGTACATGCTGAAGAGGACCCATACGCAACGCCGCGAGAAGACTTTTCCATCCGCGACCTGAGGAATGGTTACACAGCCAAGCAAGCCTACGACCTGAGCTCTGAATGGAATTTGCAGAAGTTCCTCGACATTACCGAAGCCGGGGCGTTTTCGTACATGAACCTCGCCGAGTTCCTGCCAAGTTCGGTTATTCGCCGCGACGGGGCCGTCGCGATGCTTGCGGCAAACCTTAACGATGCCATAGGTGCCACGAGTGTCCCAGGCGCTGATGAAAAGGCTGTCTCGCTTGACGAGATGATTAATGCCGATGATTCCACGGTGCAGGGCGTTATGGTTCTTCACAACGGCGAAATCGCTTACGAGGTATACCCAGGAATGCGACGGACGGACAACCACGTCTGGATGTCCAATGCAAAGATCCTCTCAAGCTTGCTGATCGGTCAATTGGAAGATGAGGGTAAGATCGACGTTCAGAAAACGGTTGGCGACTATGTCGAGGGCACCAAGGGAACAGCTTGGGAGAGCATAAAAGTCATCGACGTCCTGAACATGCAGTCTGGTTTGGATCTGGAAGAGAACCCCCTTTCACGCAAGGGCGACACACCGTATGGGCGTTTTGTCAGGGCTGAGGTTGGTGTTCCGAACGAAGCAGGCGTCCTGGAAACGCATAACGAAGCCCTGTTTGCTATACCCAAGCTGCGGGAACCGGCTGAAGCCTTCGAATACTCTTCTGCAAACACGCAAATGCTTGGTCTTGTCATTGAAGCCGTTACGAACCAGCGACTTGGCGAAGCGATCACGGAACGGGTTTGGAGCAAAGCTGGAATGACTGGCGACGCCACCCTTGCGCTGTCACCTCAAGGAAACGGTATCATACACGGTCTGATCAGCAGCCGCTTGATCGACATGGCAAAGATTGGTCTGCTCTACACGCCAAGCTGGGACAAGACAGCGTCAGATCGCGTTGTATCTGAAAAGATGATCAACACGATCCAAACAGCGGGTATCGCCGAAAACTACATGAAGGGAACACTTGGCCCGCACCTTTCTGAAGCATTCCGTGAACAACCGATGGCAAACGCATACCAATGGGATGCCGTTTTTGCCGATGGCGATTTCTACAAAAGTGGGATGAATGGCCAAGGCATCTATGTCTCGCCAGGAAAAGACGCAGTCGTCGTTTGGTACGCAACCGGAGGCGCGAGTATCGACATGGAAGCTTACGCCCGGGCCATTGTGAATTCTCTGTAAGTCGGATCACGCACTGGTGTCTTTGGCTGTGACCCAATGTATTGTTGGTCGTTTGGTGACTAGAGCATCCATTCGACCGGCAGCCACCTGACCACGGCCGTCAGGGCACGCTGTAAACCATTGGTTTCAGGGTCCACGGAGTGAATGGTGACAGTCCCATCCTGCTCTTCTTGCAGCCATATCATCTCGCCGCTGTCGTTGAGTTCGACGCGATAAGAAAACTCAGGCCGGTTCAATTGTTCTGCAAGTGCCTGAGTTATAGTTGGGCTTTCGATCATAAGGCCCATTTCTGTATTCAGCCGCGCAGACCTTGGATCGAGGTTGTAAGAGCCTATGAAGATCCGTTCTCCATCCGATCCGAAGACTTTTGCGTGTAAACCGGAGGCCGACCCGGCCAGCATCTCGGGCAGGCTGCGCTCGCGATGTTCACGCCGCAAGGCTCGAAGCTCTAGCAACTCTACACCGCTGTTCAGCAAGCCTTCTCTGTATCGCATATACGCTGCGTGAACCGGCATCACATCCGTGGCATCCAATGAGTTGGTCAGAATGCGGACCTTCACTCCGGACTCTGCCAACCCCTCCAAAACCTCCGCGCCT
Organism: Ruegeria sp. J8; assembly: GCF_056531925.1. Taxonomy (NCBI): domain Bacteria; kingdom Pseudomonadati; phylum Pseudomonadota; class Alphaproteobacteria; order Rhodobacterales; family Roseobacteraceae; genus Ruegeria; species Ruegeria sp. J8. Next base: position 34,185 of record NZ_JBQFMR010000015.1, on the reverse strand, counting down.
CTTTCGCCCGGAATGAAATACGCTGAGACAAGGTCTAGCGAGGTCTCAGAGGTTTTGGCGAATTCGATAAGTTGCTCGACAATCAGATCTCCACTCTCGACTTCGCCCAGCCCTTTTGACGGATCGTCGACGAAAAGAGTGACTTCGCTCCATTCGAATTTCAGATCGCGCGCCGATATCCGGTCGGCCAGTTCATTTTCCTGAATAGCCCTTTGATAACCTGCGCCAACCGCAGTCTGGCGCGCGGCGTCTGCCTTCGTTTTCAGAGTTTTTTCCGACGAAGGCTCCAAAAATAACTCCGCGTCGTACGCGGAAGCACTGTTCCAATATGCGTCGAAGGATTGCGATACCTCATCTACAATCGGGCCAATAGCTATCGCGTCTACATCCAGGTAGTGCGTTCCCGCCCCGTAGTCGAAATAGATGTCACCTATGTTGCGCCCGCCAACAATCGTGGCGACTCCGTCCACAGTCATTGATTTATTGTGCATCCGCCGGTTCAGGCGACCAAAGTCAAATGCATAAGACAGAAGTTTTGGGTTCCTCAAAGTGAACGGATTGAAAATGCGTACATTTGCATGTGGCAGGGCGTCCAGTTCGGCGAGCAAACCATCCAATCCAGAGATACCGTTATCGTCGACCAACAATCTGACGCGCACGCCGCGCTCTGCTGCAGCTCTGAGCTCTTCCAAAAGCATCAGGCCGGTCACGTCATCTTGCCAGATGTAGTACTGAGCATCGATTGAGGATGTCGCTTCTCTTGCAAGGATCGCCCGGGCCGCAAAGGCTGCACGTCCATTTCCTAACGGCCTTACACCGTCGAGCCCGGGATTGCGTTCAAGTGCATTTTTTATTGTTGCACCCAGTGGTCCGACCCAATCGGCATCTTCCTTAAGCGTTGGCTCAAAAAAGTTTTCTTCAGGAAGCGGAAACGTCAATCGTAACCCCATTATGGTCACTGCGATCACCGCTACCAAAATCAAACATGTTCTGATCAGCCGCATTCAGGGTTCCATAGGTGGCACTTCGGATTGTTCTTGAAACTGAGATTGGCCTATCGACAGATAGTTTTTCAAGAGTTTAGGTCGGAGCAACAGGCTGAGCACTAAAGTTTGTCAGCTATGGAATTGGGCAGCCATGTTTTCGTGCAAACCCGATTAAACATGCCCATAGTAGTCTCGGGCAGCGACTACCGAGTAGGCATAATGCAGTAAGGTTCCCCAATCGAAGATCGGCAGGCCCACCTCGCGCTGTGCCGCACGAGAAAACGGTTGCATCCCTGTGCATTCATAGACGATGGCGCCAACGTTCGGATCGCGTGCCACGAGTGCTTTGGTTGCCTCGACCATCTGGCGTTCTGCGGTCTCAAAGTTTGCGATAGGAGCGTCTGGACGTTTTTCCGGATCCCAAAGTTTGTCGAACTCGGTCACTCCCAGCTCGTCCTGGGCGCCCCCAATGATCAGGTTGGAATTCGGATCAATACCGACGGCTTCGAGGTGGCGATCTGTCAGGAAGCGGCGTTGAGCACACAGGATTGCCACCTTCTTGCGGCTGCCGATCAGTGTCTGGGCAAATGGCACCTGTAGCAGGCTGGACATGAACACCGGCACGCTAACGGCGTTGGCGACCTCCTGCTGGAAATAGGCAAAGTACCCACACTCCGCGGCAATGGCGCGGCACCCGTATCTTTCCAACCGCTTTGCGGATGCAATGATGGGCGCGCGAACTGGTGTTTTGTCCTGGTCCCAAACCAAGGTCTTGTTGCTAACGTCTGTGGCGATGTCGTATTGGATCGGAAAGGGAAACGCGCTTGGGTTTCGTACGTCACCGGGGAAGCCCGGATAGGCATCGTCCAGAAGCATGACGCCAAGGCCCATCCCATAACCCACATGGTTCTGACGCACGCGGATATCTTTGATGCCGGGGTCACGGGGTGCTTAAAACACTTAGTTAGGCCTTTTCGTGTCAGGGCATTTGGGCGGGCCAACATACAGTCGACCCACCCCAGTCTGATCAGCTGTTGCGTTCGAGGAAGTCGACCAGCAGGGCCGAGATCTTCTCGGGCTGGTCTTCCATCGAAAAGTGGCCGCAGTTCTCGAGCACATGCAGTTCCGAGCCGGGGATGGCGTTGTTCAGCTTATGAGCCCACGCAACCACCTGCCAGGCGTCATCCGCGCCCCAGATCAATTGGACCGGACGCTCCCCAAGCTCGGCGTAGCGCGGTGCGACCTCGTCGGTATGCTTGGGGTCGTAGTGCATAACCTGATGCTGAAAGAAACTGCTCTGGCCTACGGGACCACAGAAGAAATCGAGGTAGGTTTCCATCGATGTCTCGGCGAGACGTTTCTTGTTCTGCACTGTCGAATAGAGCCATTCCCGGAAATGCTCACGGTGTTCTGCATCCGGCGCCTTGATAAGCTTCTCAAGACCCGCTTGCATCTGTTCATGGGTGCGCTTCGAGGGCCAGCTGTCATAGCTCACCACGTCGATCATGGTCAGCGTGCGGACACGCTCAGGGGATTGGATGCCGAAACGCTGGGCGATACCACCACCGATATCATGTGCGATGACATGCAGGTTATCCAGCCCCCAGATGTCGAGCAGCCCTTCAAGGATCGGAACCTGCCCAGTGACCGAGGTGTCGATGTTAGGGTCGCGTGGACGTTCCGACAGACCATACCCGAGCAGGTCGAATACATGCACCTTGTATCCGGCCTCGACCAACGAAGGCAGGATGTTGCGCCAGATCCAGGACGAGGACGGAGTGCCGTGGATGAGGACCACAGGTTCGCCTTCACCATGCACGCCGTGGGCGATGCGGTTTCCTTTTATCACACAGTGTCGGTCAACAAGTTGGGTCATGGTTTTTCTCCTGCTTTGGTGGGCTGGTCGGGCAGTCATTCGGGGATGATTTCAAGGAAAGTGAGCGCAGGAACGGTCAGACGCTCCAGGCAAAGATGCCGTAGGTGTCGGTGGCAATGTAGAAGCCCTGCATCGTCGTCCAGCCCCACATCTGCTTTCGCACCGCACGGGTGAAAAGCAGCAGCGCCACCAACAGGAAAAACACGAAGGACAGCACCTCGTATCCAGTGTTGGAGGCGATGAGCAGGGAATAGGCGATGGACAAAATGGCTCCACCCCACTCAAGCGATTTGTTTGCATCGGTTGTCATGTTTCAATCCGTTTTCTGACTTTCCCCGATTGTAGTTTCAGAGCAATCAATCTATCAAATGAATGATTGTCATGAATCAATAAGAAATGCGAATGGAGCTGTGCCATGGCTGAACGGCTGGAAATAGATGGCCTGAGGGCGCTTCTGGCAATCTCGTCTCATGGGGGCGTTACCCGCGCGGCCGAACACCTTGCGCTGTCGCAACCGGCGGTCAGCCACAAGGTCAAGCGGTTGGAAAAGGTGCTGGATTGCGATCTTCTGGCGCGCCGTGCAGGCGGGCCGCTGTTTACTGAAGCGGGTGAGCGGTTGCTGGAATATGCACAGCGCATGATGGATCTGCATGACGAGGCGCTGGCGGCGTTGGGCAAGAAACCACTCAAGGGCACGATCCAACTGGGCATGACCGAAGACACAACGGGCGGCGACGTGGCCCGCATTTTGGGCCGCTTCACACGGCTGCACCCGGAAACCCAGGTGCGCACTCGGATCAGCCAGAGCCTGACCCTCGCAGATTGGCTGGAGGCCGGGGAAATCGACGTTGCGGTCATGCAGGTCTTCAGCCGTGATGTGCACCCTGACGATCTGGTTCTCTATGAAGACCAGTTGCATTGGATCAAATCGCATGACCTTCCGCTGGACCTGTCGGTCCCGGTGCCGTTTCTCGCCTTTGATAGCAACTGTTTCTACAAGCATTGGGCCAGTGCCGAAGGGGCGCGAGGTGGGCAACGGTTTGAAACGGTCTTCGAATGCCCCAGTGCGTCGGGTATCCTGTCCTCCGTGCGCTCGGGGTTGGGGGTCGCGCTGATGAACGGGCTGCACCTGTCGTCTGACCTGGAGGTTGTCGAAGATGTGTTCCCCGAGCCGCCTTCCATCGCCTATGTCGCGCGAACTCGCCCCAAGAACCGGAATGATGCAGTCAAGGCGCTCATCCAGGAAATCTCCCGTGAGGTCAGAAATGCAATTCCCCTGCGCGTTGCTTGACGAACCAGCCCTGGCCTCTATCGAAGCACAGGCAGCCCAAATTCTCGATGAAATCGGGGTTGAGTTGCAGGGGGATCCCGGCAGCCTCAACGCCATGGCGTCGGTCGGGGCACGGATCGAAGGCGAGCGTGTTCGTATCGACGCTGACCGTCTGCGCGGTCTGATTGCGCGTGCGCCCGCCTCCTTTATCTGGCAAGGAAAGACCGAAGCGGCTTCGGTCACAGTCGGAGGCGACCGCCCGGTGGTTGTCCCCTTCTATGGCCCTCCGAATGTCCGGCACGCGAACGACACCATTCGCCAGGGCACGCTCGAGGACTACCGCGAACTCGTGCGCTTGTGCGATGCTTCGTCGGCAATCGACAGCACCGGCTTTCAGCTTTGCATCGCCCACGACGGGAACGCGCTCGTGCCCTACATGGAGCTCGCCCGCGCCCATCTGGCGCTTTCGAACAAGCCGATGATGGGCACCATCCTGTCCGAAGACGCGCTGCGCGAGGTTGCCAGCGCGGCTGGCGTCAAGGATACGGACGAAGACTGTCGGTTGCTTCACCTGATCAACCTGACGCCCCCGTTGGTCTTTCAGGCCAATCCGCTGCGCTGCCTGCGTGCGTCGGCCGAATTGGGTCAGGCGAGCCTTGTTGCCTCTTACATGATGATGGGGGCCACGGCGCCGGTGACCGTTGCCGGGGCGCTGGCGCAGGGGCTTGCGGAAATCATGGTAGGGCTGGCTTTGACGCAAATCTATCGCCCTGGGGCGCCAGTGGTCGGCGGGATCTTCGCAACCCCGTTTTCGATGCAGTTCATGGGCCCGATCTTTGGAACACCAGAATCTCACCTCGCCCAATTGGCCGGTTGCCAGCTGGTGCGTCGACTTGGGGTCCCCTGCCGTGGCGACGGATTGGTCACTTCTTCTAAGATCAATGACGCTCAGGCTGGATATGAAGGTGCCAGCGCCTTCGGAGCATCTTTTATGGGAAGGGCCGACCTGATCCTGCATGCGGCGGGTTGGCTGGAGTTTGGGCGGACTGTCGGTGTTGAGAAGTTCAATTCTGATGAGGCGATCCTAGAGGCGCAGCTCTCAAATCTCCAAATTCGTCATTCATCAGGATACTTCTGAACGACGGCCGTGAGCCGTTCGTCATACTTAGAAAAGTCCGGGTTGTGCGCATCGCAGACCCTGCGTGATAGTTTAAGTTTCCCTAGGAAGCCCCGTTGCGGGATTGAGCAACGCAAAGGGCCATAGCCGCAACGATTTCGCCAAAAATTGATTGCATTCATCGCCAAGGCAGACAATCGCGCAGCGCAAAATCTTGGGCAAACTACGCAGACATATTGGATGCGAGAAGTGTTGTGCGCAAACCCACATTCTCTGTAGGCGCGCATAACACTGCGCTCATAATATTGATTTTAGTCATTAAATTTAGGTCATCTCGCCCATAACTTGCGTGGTATTTGCGCATTAGTTTGCTCGATTTGACCAAAAGATTGCACACTCCCTCTTGGTGTTCGACTACATCCTTCCGAAAGTCTCTTTGAGTTCTGCGACTTGTGCTGCATCCAACATCCGGGTTGGCAGGCCCCGCAAAGCCACGAGCAGCTTGGCTGTTTCTTCTAACTCTTCCGCCGCACAGACGGCTGAGAACAGATCCTTTCCCGAGACGACGGGACCGTGATTGGCCAACAGAACCGCGCTACATTCGCCGCCCAGTTCGCGGATCAAATCACCGGATTTCGGGTCACCCGGCTTGACGTATGGAACCAGTTTGACCGTGCCGACGCGCATCACCACGTATGGTGTCAGCGGTGGAATACAGTCATTGGGGTCGGTGTCTTCCAGACACGACAGTGCGGTGGCCCAGGTCGAATGCAGATGAACCACGGCGCCCGCTTCTGGTCTTGTCTCATAGAAGGCTTGGTGCAGAAATACCTCCTTGGTCGGCTTGTCTCCGGAGACATGGTTCCCATCCAAATCAATCTTGGCGATGCGCTTGGGGTTGATATCGCCCAAGGTCGAATTTGTTGGCGTCATGAGGATTCCGTCATCAAGTCGTGCCGAGACATTGCCAGCTGTGCCAACGGAAAAGCCACGCGCAAACAGCGAGGCACACAGCTCTGACATCTGCTGCCGCAGCGCCGTTTCATCCGAACTCATTTGCCTGCCTCCATCATTCTGAGCGCTTTTGCAAAGAAGTCTGAAGCGCCAAAGTTTCCAGACTTTAAAGCCAGCGCAATAGGTTCAGTTTTTCCAACGCTTAGGACTGGCACACCCGGGTCGATCTCTGGCCCAATTGACATGGCAGGTGACCCGAGTTCTTCAGAAATGGCCTTGGCAACCGCTCCCGAGGTTTCCCCTCCTGCCACCACCAATCGCTTGTAGCTCTTCTGAACAAGCTCTCGCGCGGTATCTGCAAAGAGATTGTCCAGCCTGTCCGCTACAGCTTCCTGACCGAATTGACTTTGGATCGCACGCACATCATCAGGACTTCCCGACGAGTACGCGAGCGGAGCCTGCTCCGAATGCGCTGCGAAGAAATCCAGAAGCGTTTGTGTGGTCACATCCCCGGACATAACACCCGGAACATCGATGGCGAACGTCGGATTGGATTCCGCATGCACATTGATCTGCTCTCGGGTCGCACCCGAGCACGACCCGGCAAGGATCGCGGCAGGCCCAGCGAAACCGGTGAACTCGCTGCCAGTACTTTTGGATGAAGTCTCTCCCAAGAAGTTTCGTGCTAAGCCCAATGCTATGCCCGATCCCCCGGTGATGAGTTCGGCATCCTTTAGAGCTTCGCCCCAAGCCAACAGATCTTTGTCCGAAATCGCATCGCCAATCAAAAATCGTTCTTCCGCGTTCCGCAATGAATCAGCAATCGCCTCTGGCCCTTGCTTCACGGTGTCAACTGGCACCGACCCAACCGCTTCTTCGGTCTGATGCTGCAACCAACGCCTGATGTTCGCATCCGTCATCGGAGTAAGGGGGTGATTTTCCATCCCGGACTCGTTCAACAGCCTGCCAAGCACAAAAAGATGACCGTGATAGACCGTGCGTCCCGTTGTCGGAAAGGCCGGGCAGAAAATCACTTTTTGCGCGCCCAGTTCGTTGGCCAACGCTTCCGCAACGGGGCCGATATTTCCTTCCATCGTGGAATCGAATGTCGAGCAATATTTGAAGATGAACTGCTGGCATCCTTGGTCCACGAGCCACCTCAAGGCACTCAAACTGTCTGCAACCGCTTCCTTGACCGGTGCAGTGCGGCTCTTGAGCGAGATGACGCCCGCTTCGATCTCTTCGTTGGCTGGGGTCGTCGGAATACCTGGAAATTGAGCTGTTCGTAACCCACCTTCCGGCTCAACACCCTTCGCCAAGGTATTAGCAATGTCGCTCGCACCGGTGAAGTCGTCCGCTATGACACCGATTTTCATAGTTCAATGTCCCGCGTCGGCCCTGGATCCAGCCTACGGATATGGGGTGCCGCGCCTACGGGATATACCGCACGTACAAGTGGATCGTGGCCGGGCACGATAAGCCTAGGATGCGAGGCCAACCTCTCGAGTGTCTTGAAGCCATCCATCATGTCCTGCAAATCGACGACGATAGGAAAAGCTTTGCGCGCCATGAAATTCTCATAATAATGCGAGGCATCAGAGGCGAGTACCATCCACCCGGCTGCCGTTCTAACGCGAACGCATTGCAACCCGCGCGAGTGCCCACCGATGCAGTGCACCGTAACCCCATCTGCAATCTCAGCCTCTCCATCGTAGAACACGACCTTGCCTGAATAGAGACGCTTTACGACCTCGCAAACATGGCCAGCCGTGAAAGGCGCACGTAGGTGGTCATGGCACATGCAAGGGCCGGTGGCGAAGGCCATTTCCGCCGACTGCATATGCAACTTCGCGTTTGGGAACATATGCAGCCCCCCTGCGTGGTCATAGTGAAGATGGGTCACGATGACATCGGTCACCGCATCCGGCGCAATGCCTAAGGGCCGCAACGCCTCGCGAGGATCCATCGCGATGGGACGATCACGGGCGGCGGCCTCATCGGAATCGTAGCCAGTATCGACCAGAATGACTTTGTCGCCGCGTTTGAGCACCCAAACGAAGTAATCCATCGCATGAGGCGCGTCATGATTATCATCGATGATGAAACTATCAGCTCGCGTCCGGGCGTTGCGATCCGCGTATTTCACGGCATGGATTTCCCAATCGTTCATCGGATGACCTCGGAATACTGGTGAACTACTTTGGTGGCGATCATATCAGCCACTGCCGTATCAAAGGACTGAAAATGCGCGCTTTCTAGGTGGGCAGAAAACGCCGCGCTGTCATCATAAACCTCATAGAGAAAAACCGTCTCGGGATCATCGCCGAGGCAAACGTCAAATTGCCGGCATCCGGGTTCTTTACGCAAAGAAGTTGAAGCGTTTTCTACCATCAGCGGCAAGAAAGCGCTTCTCTTACCGGGTTTGAGAGTGAAAGTGACAGTGACTACAAACATCAGACAGAAAGTCCTTTCAAACGTGAGAAAGCGCGCTTTGCGAAGGGCAGTTGGCTGAGGACCAGACCAATGTTGAGCACCAGTAGAATGGCCGCACCAGGCCGAGAAAAGAAGACCGAAAGATCCCCATCCGACAGGAACAGCGACCGACGGAAGGTTTCGTCAAACAGGCTGCCCAGAATAACGCCTATCACCAACGGCGCGATTGGGTATTTCATCAGGTTCATGAAATAGGCAACGGCGCCTACTCCAAGCATCAGGTAGAGATCATTGATGCCACCACCAACGCTGAAAGACCCAATGGTTGTCAGAACCATAACGACGGGCAAGAAGATGGTCTGCGGGATGGCGAGTATTTTAATAAAGACCCGAGCAGTGAACAGGCCCATTAAGAACATTGTCAGGGAGGCCAGCACTAAAATTGCAACCACGCGCAGAATGATCTCGGGGTCTATTGTCGGACCTGGGATCACGTTGTTGATCTTGAAAGCCCCCATCAAAGCCGCGGCGGGTGGTGAACCGGGAATGCCCAAAACCAAAAGCGGGATCAGCGCGCCCCCAATGCAGGCGTTATTTGCTGTTTCAGAGCACAGCAGACCTTCCAATGACCCTTTTCCAAACTTGTCGCCCTCGGCAGAAACGGTCTTGCCAACACCGTAGCTGACCCAACCGGCGACATCTTCGCCGACGCCAGGAAGCGCTCCTACCCCAGTTCCAATCACTCCTGACCGGCCAATGGTGGGCAGGTAGCGTCGGATGGAGCGTAGGTTCGGAAGAATGCGGCCTTTCAGGGCCAGAACTTTCCCGGCCTCAACGTGCCTCAAACCGTCAATGATTTGGGGAATGGCAAAGGCCCCCATCAAAACTGGCACAACCTGAAACCCGCTCATCAGATAAGACCAACCGAAAGTATAGCGCGGCTCAGACAATAGAGGGTCGAGGCCCACCATGGACATCGCAAGCCCAATCAGACCGGCGATCCATCCCTTAATCACCAGGTCTTCGCTCATCAAAGTGCCAGAAAGCAAAATGCCGAACAGGGCCAGCAATGCTTTCTCTGGGCTTGCGATGTTCTTTGAAACCAAAAGCAGCGCCCAGACAAAAATCAAAAGCGTGATGGTTCCGATAACTGTGCCAATGAAACTGGCCGTTGTGGTCAGCCCTAGTGCTTCGCCCCCTCGACCCGCTTTGGCCAGAGGGTAGCCATCCATCGCCGTCGCCGCGCTGGCTGCCGTGCCCGGAATGTTCAGCAAAATAGACGGATATGAGCCGCCGTAAATCGCGCCGACATAGGCCCCGAGCAAAGCGATGAGCGAATAGTCGAGCGGGATTTTGTTGCCGAAGAAACCCGTCAGGATCGTCACAGCCAGGGTTGCCGTAAGGCCGGGCAATGCGCCGAACGTGATGCCCAGGAACACGGAAACGATCAGATACAGATAGGTCAGCGGGTCTACTGCCAGGCCCAAGAATGCGGTCCCAAACCCAGCCAGTTGCGAGAGGATAAAGTCCATCCGGTCATTCTTTCCATAGCGGACGAAGCGTCACGTAGTAGTGGTATTCGATTTGCTTGAAGATCAGCCCTCCGCGCGCGGGCACGTTCTGCCGGAAAACAAAGGCCATCGCGCAAACGAGGATGAGCGGGGCAAGTATTGCCACCAATGGAACGTAGCGCAAAACGCGTTCGGTAGTCGCTTTGGCCAGCACCAACAGCGTCAATACGATCCACAGGATCAGCGTGAACCAATCATCGCCGTGCGCATTCCAATCCATCTGTGCCGGAAAGCCGATGAAGGCAAACAGTCCTGCAGCAATTACTGCAAAGCACGCCACCAAAGCACGCCGCGCATGACCTCCGTAGTAGCCGTAGGTCAAAGCTGTAATCAGCAACCCAGAACACAGAATGAAGTCCACTCTGGGAACGAGCCCGAAGACATATGCAAAAAGGATCAGGCCTATTGTTGAAGCTCGATAGGCTTCCGACTTATCCCATCCGATACGCATAGCGCTAAGCGCGTTTTGAGCTCCACCTGAACGGATCGAAATGGCTAGCAAGACGAAGGACAACACAAGTAACCCTCCGAAGATAAACAGCGGTACAATTGCAGCCGAGTTGTACCAATCCGATCCACTTACACCTGCGCGGTTTTCACCCCAAAGTGGAATGTCCAACGTCTTCCAAAGGAAAAAGACGGACGCTGTTATGAGGACAATTGCTGCCCAAAAGTCGCGCGTCCGCATGACCAGTGTTTCGCCAGGATTGTCCATTGCCTGCCTCCCGAGGGAAAGGGCGCGATCAGGCGCGCCCTTTCAAAAGTGATCGGATTATGGCTTCTCGATACCTAGCGAGGCCGGATCGACCGTAGCAGCGCCCAGATCTTGCAAGGTATAGGCAAAGGTAGCTTCGAGGTTGGCAAACAGCTCTTGAGCTTCTTCGCCGTGTTGACCACCGACATCATAATTGTTGGCAGAGGCCCATTCAGCGACGGTGTCGGAGGCAATCGCTTGCTCGAAGGCATCACCAAGCGCGGCCTTTACGTCGTCCCCGGCGGAACTGTGAACAGCAAACCCGATGGCCTGCTTGAGCGGCAAATACCGATCGAGACCGTCATAAATGCCAAAGGCAGATGGCACTGTTGCTCCTGCGATCTGCGCGTCCTCGGGCGTCAACATAGCAAGCGGTTTAAGTTGACCGCCTTCGATCAACGGAGCCTGTTCAGCCAGTGAAGTCACAACCAACGCAACTTCCCCCGCTATCGCTGCTTCCTGCCCTGGCGCTGAGCCTTTGTATGGAACAAACTTGAATTCTGCACCGGACCCTTTTTCGATGGCCAGAAGGTTCAAGTGGTGGATCGAACCTGCGCCGGAAGCCGCCGCTGGAATAGTGCCAGGAGCAGCTTTCGCGGCGTCGACCAGTTCTTCCAGAGTATTGTAAGGGCTGTCCGCCGGAACCGAGATCAGATCAGGTGATCCGCCAACAATGAACGGATACCAAAAATCAAACTTCTTATCCCAACCACCTTGCACAGCAGCGGTGACGTTCGACTCTGACAGACCAACCAATGTATAACCATCGTCTGGTTGGTTCATGACATAGACCATCCCGTTGGAGCCTGCGACACCACCTGTTTGATTGATCACATTGATCGAGACCGGAAGGTGTTTTTCCATCTCGGCCATGATCATACGGTTGATCGTATCGGTCCCGCCACCGGCCCCCCAGACCACAGCTGTGGTGATATCACGATAGGGGTAATCCTGCGCAACAGCTGCGCCTGCAACACCGGTCGCCATCACGGCTGCGGCCGCGAACCGCCCTAGCTTTAGTTTCATTTCCAAGTCCTCCCAAACAGCTTTGCGTTTATTATTGCATTTATTTGCGTATACATTAAAGAATGCATTGTCAACGTGCTGTAGTAAATGCTGCTATCGCGCTATGAATGCGAAACGGGAAGGATACGGGCTAAGATGAAAAAAACGTACGATGTTGCGGTGTTCCACGGGGACGGGATCGGCCCGGAAATTATGGCCCCTACGCTTGAAATCCTGCGTGAGCTCTCACGCAGCAGTTCCACCTACGAGCTGGTATTTACAGATGCTTCGGCGGGCGCAGGCCACTATGCCAAAACTGGAGATTCGTTTCCGGCTGGATCACTCGAAACCGCGCGCAATGCTGACGCGATTCTGCTGTCTGCAATGGGCTTGCCAGATGTTCGATACCCTGACGGAACCGAGATTTCACCGCAAATCGATCTGCGAAAGCAACTGGGACTTTTCGCTGGTGTACGGCCAGTGAAGGTAAGCAGCGGACAAATGACCCCCTTGGCGCTGCCTCTCGGAAAAGAGATCGACTTTGTCTTGATACGCGAAAGCACAGAAGGACTGTTCTTCACCCAAGGCGCTGGCGAAGTTACTGAACACGAAGCACGTGAAACTCTGCTGATCACGCGTGAGGTGTCCGAAAAACTGTTCCGTTTCGCGTTTGAACTCGCCAAGAACCGCAAAAGAACCGGGCGCGGCCGGGGTCGAGTTACATGTGTCGACAAAGCCAATGTATTCCGCGCCTTTGCGTTCTTCAGATCGATGTTTGATGCGGAAGCCGACCATTATCCCGAATTGCAGGCAGACCACGCTTATGTTGATGCAACGGCTCTGTGGATGGTTCAAAAACCTTGGGAATTCGATGTTTTGGTCACTGAGAACATGTTCGGAGACATCCTCTCCGACCTTGGTGCAGGTCTTATGGGCGGTCTTGGACTGGCTCCGTCAGCGGATATCGGGTTGAATCACGCTGTATTCCAACCCTGCCATGGTTCCGCTCCAGACATTGCAGGACAGGGTATTGCCAACCCCTTTGCGATGATTCTGTCCGCAGCAATGATGCTTGAATGGTTGGGTTTGACCCATGATCACCCAGGCCTGTCCAACGACGGCGAACGATTGCGTGAAGCCGTGGAAAAGGTGACCGCGAACGGACAGAACCTAACGCGTGACCTAGGTGGCACCGCCGGAACGCAGGACGCAGCCTCATCGGTATTGGAAGCATTGCGGGCATGAATACTCAACAAGCCATCAGGGTCGCGTGTGTGGGTGCGGGATATTTCAGTAGGTTCCACTACGAAAGTTGGTCCCGAATGCCCAGAGCGGTTCCGATTGCATCCTGCAACCGTGATATCAACAAGGCGAAGGAAACAGGACTGGCCGCTTACGATGATCTGTCAAAAATGCTGGAAGTGGAAAAACCAGATCTCTTGGACATCATCCTTCCACCTGTGGCGCAGGCCGATGCCATCCGAAGGGCACTGCGCTCTGGAATAAAGTGGCTGATCTGCCAAAAACCTTTCTGCATGTCATTAGAAGAAGCTAAGAAGATCGTCTCCGAGGCTGAAGCAGTAGGCGCAACCATTGTCGTGCATGAGAATTTTCGCTTCCAGCCCTGGTATCGTGCGATCAAGGTAGCGATGACCGAGGGTCGAATTGGAACACCTCTACAAGCGACTTTCCGGCTTCGGCCTGGCGACGGACAGGGACCGCATGCATACCTTGACCGGCAGCCGTACTTTCAGGACATGCCACGTTTTCTGGTGCATGAAACAGCGGTTCACTGGGTAGATACATTCCGATTTTTGTTCGATGCGCCCAGTGCAGTTTATGCGGACTTGCGCCGAGTTAATCCCATTATCTCAGGCGAGGATGCAGGTTTCATCTTGTTTGATCACCCTAACGGCTTGAAAGCCCTGTTCGATGGGAACAGGTGCCTTGACCACAGTGCCAAAAACCTGCGTCAAACCATGGGTGAGGCTCTCATCGAAGGAAGCGAAGGATCACTGTTTCTTAACGGTGACGGTTCAGTTGACCTTCGCGCCTTTGGGAAACGGGAGAAACAGCAGATTCTCCCCCCCAGCGATCATGATGGGTTTGGAGGAGACTGCGTACACGCCTTGCAAAGTCACGTCGTTTCAGGCCTTGTAATGGGCACGCCGCTGGAAAATACGGCCCGAGACTATTTGGACGTGATCCGCATCGAAGAAAGCATCTACCTTTCAGCTGCGGAGGGACGAAAGATCAATCTGGAGACGCCGTGAAGGATCAGGACGCAAAAACTCTTTCCAACACCCAACGCGCTGTTAGGGATTTGCGACAGATGATCCTGTCTGGCGAACTAGCTGCCGGAACTGACCATCTGGAATCGGAACTCGCAGAGACACTTGGCATGTCCCGCACCCCGATACGGGAAGCTGCGCTGATGTTGGAAAGTAAGGGCTTGCTTGAGATGCGGCCCCGCAAGGGCGTGCGGATATTGCCTGTTTCATTAGATGACATGCGTGAAATTTACGACATCCTAACGGAACTCGAGAGTCTCGCAGCGCAGCGCGCTGCCGAAGCGGGTTATTCGGAAGATGAACTGGCGGTACTTGCCGGATCAATTGCAAAGATGGACCAAGCCATCGAAGCCGAAGACCTTGAAGCCTGGGCCGAGGCCGACGAGTTGTTTCATCAGGAGCTTGTTCGGTTGGGCGGCAACAAACGTGTCGAAGCGATTGTCGCCATGATGAGCGATCAGGTGCGTCGCGCGCGCGCAACGACGTTGTTCATCAGGCCCCTGCCCGTCAAATCCAATGAAGACCACCGGGTTGTTTTTCAAGCGATCAGTGAAGGTCGTCCAGATACCGCCCGTGAACGTCACCGTGAACACAGGCTGCAAGCACAGGCTATGCTTTGCGGGATACTCGAAAAACATCGGCTCAACAGCCTCTGACCGACTCGTATCCGGTCTTTAGTCAGCTAAAGTAACTGCCTGTTTTTGGCATTGAAGGCGCTCCGAGTGCTTGTCTACCACGGCAACCCGCAGTTGCCTCCGGCTGCTCTGATTTCTTCTTTCTAGTCGCTCAACCAACCATTGCATCGATTGGGGTTGCAATAGTACGATTTCGCATTATTTTAGTTCGATATCGTACTATTGGAGAGTCAAGATGCCAAATCGAAGACGTTTTCTCAAGATTCTAGGCGGAGGCACAATACTGGCGGCAACGGGCGCGGTTGCGTTTCTCGCTACACGCACGCCGCATGACGCGCTGGCTCCGTGGACGCCACAACCATATGACGACCACCGCAAAGCCGCTTTGTCCTACGCGATTCTCGCCCCTAACCCGCACAACTTGCAACCTTGGCTCGTCGAGTTAGTTGGGCAAAACAAGGTTCGTATCCACCGCGATACAGATCGCGAGCTTCCGGAAACCGATCCTTACCACCGCCAGCTCTATATTGGCCTCGGCGCATTTGTTGAGACGATGGTCCTGGCGGCAGGTGCTCTCGGGTTTGATACCGAGGTCAAGTTGCTGCCAGATGGGGATGACGGGCCTATTGCAGAAGCAGTGTTTGTACCTGGAGGGGCACCCGATCCACTTTCAAATCAAATCCTCAACCGACATTCAAACAAAGAACCGTATACTGAACAGCGGCTGTCCGAGACGGAAGTGTCGGTCCTTGAAAACTACGCCACCCTGATTACCGATGAAGATTTGGTGACCCGTATTCGAGACCTTACGAAACGCGCTTTCGAAATCGAAATGCGAACGCCGCAGACCCTGAAAGAATCCGTCGACCTCATGCGGATCGGGAAAGCAGAAATCAACGCCAACCCGGACGGGATTGAGTTACGCGATCCCATGCTGGAAACGCTACGACTTACTGGCCTATTGGACAATGAGACCCTTATGAATGTTGACCACCCAGGCACTCAGTCTCACATGCGAGGCTACTTCGCTATGCTAGACGCGACGCCGCAATACGCAGTCCTCACGACAGCTACAAACACGCGAAGCGATCAACTCGAAGCCGGACGTCAATTGATGCGTTTCTACCTGAAGACAACCGAAATGGGTCTGGGCGTGCATCCGGTCAGTCAGGCCCTTCAGGAATATCCCGAGATGGCCGATGAATACGATCTTGCGCATGAGCTTCTTGCGTCACCGGACCACACGGTGCAAATGTTGCTACGTTTGGGGTATGGACCCGAGCCAATTGCCACACCCCGCTGGCCTCTGGAGACACGAATTCTGAATGAAGCCTGAAGATGAGACCAACGAAGTCTACCGGTTCTTCACCGAGGTCGGGATCATCAACCAGCTGATCTCGACCAAGCTCGAAGCGTTCTTACCTGGTCGAATGACAGCGACTCAATTTGGAATTTTGGGCCATCTAGTACGGCGTCCCGAAGGTGAAACCCCACTGCAACTCTCAAACGCGTTTCAGGTGCCCAAAACTTCGATGACGCATATGCTCGCCAGCCTTGAAAATCATACCTTGATCACTCTTGAGGCCAACCCAAAGGACAAGCGTTCGAAAATTGCCCGGTCGACGCCGCAAGGCGCTGAGTTTTTGGAAACGTGTATGGACCGGATGTCAGTAGCCCTCGGTCCGGTGTTGGCCGAACTCGGGCCTGAGCCGTTTCGTGAAACGTTGCCTAATCTGACGCTTATACGCGAAACTTTGGACAGCGAGCGCGACTAGCGGAAACTTGCGTCGACCCAAGCAAACAGAAAAGCTCTCAGAACATCATGCAATCCGCGCCCGGCGGCAGAGGCGGCGATCCTTCAGGCAAGGTGGGTGTGTAGTCAAATGTCACAATCTTCGCGCCACCGTCGAACGCCACGAACAGTTGGTTAGATCCCGGCCTAATGGCGATGCCTTCCGGGTCAGTTCCGAATTCCAACAGGCTTTGCTGGGCGAGCAGTTGGCCATCTGCCGTGAACTCATACAGGCTGTTTGACCCTTCCCAGTCATCAACGATCAACATGTGACCGGTTCGTGGGTCAATTGCGATGCCCTGTGCCTCGCTTAAGGGGGGAGAGAGCTTCATGGTATCCAACCTTGCCGTAAGGACGCCTTCTGAAGTGAACCAGGACAACCGTTCCGGATCATCTTCTACGGTCACGATCTGCCCCTTTGCATTGATCGCGATCCCTTCGGTATCCGCAAATCCACCTTCAAGTTCAAAGGGTGCTGCTAAAGTGACACCTTCCTTAGTTACACGTTGGAGGCTGCCTAGACCGTCGCCTAGCAACAAGTGATCCCCTTCGATAGCAATTGCTTTAATACGGAAGAGATCGCTGGATATGCGGCGCAACTCATCACCTTGCAGTGTGACAAGAACTGCTTCGGGCCCCTCGTTCGCGATCCACAAGCCACAAAACGTCGGATCGTAGTCAAGACTTGCGGGTTGGTTGAGCTCGTAATGACCTGTTTCGCGCAGCTGCAATGCCACGACGGGATTCGAAGCGGCGCAAAGCAACAAGGCGATGGTCCTTGCAAACACTCAGAATGCTCCTAAAACTGCATCAGAAAGGTGGATCGGTGTCGCGAAGAGTAAATCCAACAAACGCATGAACTCCTAAAAGCAAACCGCATCACTTACGCTGATCAGATAGACTCAGGACACGAAAAACCTGCACGGCTTTGCCGATGCCCTTCATCTTTCTTTCTCCCAGTTCTTCTGTCTCTACATACTCTTCTATGTCCAAATACGCGCGTTGGTTCAAAAGGATCTGCCCGTCGATGGCAAAATCGCAAAGCCTCGATGCGGTGATCACCACGCCGCCGATAGCGGTGTAGTCGGCACGACCATGAAACCCGACAAGCCCTAGGGTCGCGTATCCGCTGCTGATTCCGATACCCAGACCCATTGCATGCCCCAGTTTTTGCCAAGGTGCTCGAATTCCTTCAAAGGCTTCGCTTATTGCTTTAGCCAACCGTACGGCTTGCAGGACGGGTTGATCGCATGGAACCGGATCATTGAAAAAGACCATTAGTCCGTCTCCAGCTCGGTATCCAATTGTTCCCTTGTGTTGGGCAACTAGTTGACCAACCTCGTCGTGGAATTGCTGGAGAAGAGTAATGGCTTCTTCCGGTTCAATCGCCTCGGAAATGGCGGTGAAATTCCGGATGTCGCAGAATAAGCAGGAGATGTATTGACGATGGGTCTTAAGAAGCTCGTCAGAGTTTTCTTCTACGACAAGCTCCGCCACCTGCGGAGCAAGGAATTGTTTGAGTCGCCCTAGCCTGTCAATCTCGCCTTCCTGGCGCTTCACCTTCTCTGTCAGCCTTTCGTTCAAAGCCTCTATTTCATGCGTCTGGTTGCGAACCGTGTGGTTTAACGCATCGAGAATGAAGTTCTGGTTTAGCAAAGCCGCAATCACCAAAAGCACATAGGCGAGCGCTTCTACGCGTTCGTCATAGCCGAAATACAGCGTGATAATCAGGATAGCGGCGGCAATTCCACCGAGGACAAGTGGAAGCTCTTTGGCATGCCGCTTCCGGTCTCTCCACAAGAAACTAACCGCCAACACAGCAAACACCCACATGAGCACGGCTTGCGCATGAGGGTTTATAGAAAGCGCTTCATAGCCAACCAAATAAGTCAACAGAATCCCAGAATAGCATGTGGCCAAAGAGGCAAGTGCAGCCAAAACTGCTCCGATCCCTATTGGCATCGAAATTCTGAATTCCTCCGTTGCCGTGCCGATACCATCGGTTACAGCACGCGACGAATGTTCCGCGGCGGAGTCACTCCTGTTCTCGGGATCAGACATGGTCCTCGTTTGCGATTGGCTACTGCCAGAGTACGTTTGAAATGTTGTTACGTCAAAACCGCCAGCCCCTAATTGGCGGTCGAGGTTTTTTGCGAAATCATCACCCTCAGACAAGGCGACCTCCAGTTTCACATTGGCTGGCAACAGAGGTAAAATTAGGAACCAGTCCTTCAGTAGAAACCAATCTCGCTGACATCTACGCGGGCCACGTAATCGCGCCCGAAGGCAACAACTCCAACTGGGGTGATTGCATCCGCAACGGGAATAGCGCGTAACTTGGCGCCTGAAGCCTTGAAGCCTGACAGAGGAAAACAAACTTCGGTCCATTCATCAAAAGTTGCGAACTCGGCCTGACAGTATTGCCATGGAAGCACGGTGCCACTTGTCCTGAGGTAGACGAAGTATTGTTCGCCGTTGCACCGGAACAATAGACTGACACCTGATACACCTGTATCTGGCCGAACAGGCAACTTGCGTCGGAACTGAATAAAGCCGCCGTTGTTTTCAGTACTGACGGTTCCGGTCAACTACGCGAATGCAATATTACCTTCCGAACGAAACCGCTCCTGCCCTGAAGAAACTCCTCCCATGACGGTGTCGGCAACGTAGTCCCAACGCATCTCCGGAGACTTGGAGAAGTCTTCAGTCAGTTTTGCATCAGCCTGAGCCAACGTGGATCCGATGATAACAAAACCTGAAACAAGCCCAATTAAGTTGGCACGCATATTGTTCCCGCTCAGTTCAGTATCGCAATGGAAAGGTTCAGCGCCGTGGCAAATGAGACCCATGCCAAGTACGGCAGGAATGCTATGCGGATCAAGCAATTCGACATTGTAGGATAGCTTTCAGCAGTCCTTGGTCATCACGTTGACAAGCGAGCCCGAAGAGAAGGTCGCAGTACTGGTCTCATCCGCATCGGTATATGACACCATGGCGCCTTCGATCTCCGACCCGGTTACGATGATTTCGCATTGCCCGATGCTGTCATCTACACATCCTGTAGGGACGCGCAAAAGGCTGCATTACTATCATTGATTTTATTCAGAAAATTTGGGTGTCTTCGCCTATAATATTGCACAGCATTTGCGCATACCAACAACGGCCATTCGCCGCGGTTTCGTCCGATGTCTCAGATGCGGACAAAGCGGACTTTGCAAAGTTTGGTGGTCGAGGCCAGCTTTGGGCATGGTTTATGGTAAGATCCATGCAAGTCCTGCGAGGGAGAGTACCATGATCGACGCTGAACAGCGATTGGTAGACCACAACATCATTTTACCTGCGCCGCTAAAATTGCCTGTTGGTATGGTGTTGCCATTTCCGTGGATTAACGTTCGGGGCGACCGGGCGTTCGTATCTGGTCATGGACCACAAGAAACAGACGGCACTCCAGCCGGGCCATTTGGAGCAGTCGGAGAAAATGTGTCTGTGGAAGAGGGCTACGCCTCAGCACGCAAAGTCGGGCTTTCTATTCTCGGCAGTCTAAAGCGCGAACTTGGCAGTCTAAACCGAATAACGGGGTGGTGCCGAGTTCATGGGATGATCAATTGCAAATCTGGCTTCAGCGATACGCCTGCGGTTCTCAACGGTTTCACGGATTTGATCATTGACGTCTTTGGAGAAGAGATTGGCCGCCATTCACGTACGGCGGTCGGGGTGGCAGGTCTACCAATCAACTTCCCAATTGAAATCGAAGCAGAGGTTATTGTCTCAACGGTCTAGAATACACGTGAATCCGGAACGACGTACTGGTCAAAGAGGAGTAGGAATGTCGCTGCGCCGGGCAGAAGTACTGTATGAAAGAAGGCATTCGGGTGAGCCAGATCCGCCTCAGCAGGACTCAGCCCAACAGACGACCAAGAAAGAGGAACCGGCAACTACAAAGTTACAGAAGAGATGTGGAATTCGGTGATCTATATTGGACCAGGCTGTTCACTGGTGAGAGACCGTTAGTTTGAGCAATTTCGATGTCCGCTTTGGGCTGCGAGCGGTCGATCATGCTCATCGCAGAAAATGGCAGCGCTGAGCCCAAAGCTGCCTTTCAACAAGTGTCGAAAATGCTGCGTTGCAGCCAAGCGAACCCGCCGTTTGCAGTGTGTGCAGAAAACTATCACGTGGGATCCAAAAATCGCTTTGAGTTTGCGTAAGCAACTTGGCATCGTCACATTGAGACCAGGTTTACCCAAAAATATTGGGAGAGAATTCAATGAAACGCCTGTTCCCGTCTTTGCCGGACAACGCAACACTTGGTAGTGTCTATCAAGCTTTTCCCGATAAGCTTTCTCCACTTTGTGCGTACGAAAGCCTGGTTATGAGGGGAAAGAGCGATCTGTCGGTCGCCGAACGTGAATTAATCGCAGCCTATGTCTCGGGCTTGAATGCTTGCGCGTATTGCCATGGGGCGCACATCGTTTTTGCCAAGGCATACGGTATTGAGGTCGAGACAATTGAGTCGCTGATGGAGGACCGCGATACGGCACCAGTCGAGGATCAGCTTAAACCTTTATTGGCATATGTCGAAAAGCTCACTGTCTCGCCATCGCAAATGACTGAATCAGACGCAAAAGCGGTGTATGACGCAGGCTGGTCGGAGAGTGCATTGTTTGATGCCATCCAAGTTTGCGGCGTGTTCAATCTGGTGAACCGATTTATAGAAGGAACAGGTGTCCAAAGCCCTGGCAACGATCCAAGACAAGCCGATGAGGCCACTTTGGAACGATGCCGCAGCGAAACCTTCTACACTGATTTCGGACGGGAGAACGGCCTCGATATCTCTTGATTTGTAGTTGTGCCAGACCGCAGAGCAGAGATTGAACGGAAGTGACATAGTGTGTGCACCGAGCCCAAAGCTGACGTTACTTATCCCGGCCATGCAAAAGTCTGCGATGACCTCATAAGTGCATCAAGTGCAGGCGAATGTTTTCGGCCGGGAACTGTAAAGGCCGCGATAGTTCTTGAAACTTCTGGCTCAACAAGCGGGCGCTGCATCAAGCCCGGTAGAGTAACCGAGTACTCAGGCATAAAGGCAAAACCAATGCCCGCAGCAACCATTGCTTGTACCCAATCTTCTCGCTCAGACCTGAAGCGAGCGTACAGCTCAACGCCTTTTGACTGACAAACCGACATTACCATCTCGCGCAACTCACAGGCCAAGCGGTCAACGTAGTTTTCTTGTGATAAGTCTTGGAGCGAAACTGAGTTGAGTTGTCCAAGGCGGTGTTCCGGCGGGAAAACAACCACATATCTTTCGTCGTAGAGTGGTCTAGTCCTGAACTCCTCTTCAAGCTCTTCAGTCAGGGTCATTAAAGCAACATCGATATCGCCATCGGCAAGTTTTTTCTTTAGGTCCGACACGCTTGCTTCGTTGACAGACAACTCCAATCCGCTGTGGTTTTTCTCGAATTGAGCTAAAAAGCGAGCAAGGCGAACGTGCCCAATTGTTGATAGGACACCCAAGCGCAGCGGTACTTTTTCCAGCAAACGAAAATTCTGAGCCAGCGCTTGTGTAGCTGCTGCTTCGTCGACGATGTGCTGTAGATGCGGCAGCATAGACTTCCCAAAGTCGCTAACCAGTATTTTCCTACCTTCCCGATGGAAAACCTGTGCGCCCAGTTCGGTTTCTAGTGACTTGACGCCCTTGGTAAGCGCTGGTTGGCTCACATTGCATTCTGCAGCAGCTTTGGTGAAATTCAGATGCTTTGCGGCAGATAAGACATATCTAATCTGAGACATCTCCATGTTGGGGCACCTCGTCACTGAAAGCTAATAACAATCATGACGCAGGATACACCGTTTTATCCAAACCTGGAGTTATTAAGTCATAAGGTATTGATAGTTCCCCGAGCCACCGCTCCGTGATGCAATAGACGCACTAGTTTTGACTATTCGGAAAGGGAGCGAAATGTCTGTTTTTATGGTCGAAAGAAACCTTAAGGGTATCAGCATAGATGACTTGGGCGCTGCTCAAAAAGCCGCGATAGCAACTGCGCAAAAAATGACGGCAGATGGAGACAAGATCAGCTACGTTCGTTCAACATTTGCTCCCGAAGACGGGCGCTGCATGTGCTTGTTTGATGGTGAAAGCGCCGATCAAGTTCGTCGATTGAACGATACCGCTGGGCTTCCTTACGAAAAGGTCGTAGCCGCAATGGACCTTACTCCGTAACGGCTTGTAATATTGATTGCTTTTTGGGCCCTGAGTATATGCTCATGGGCCCTTGGCAATGGTTGAGCAGCTCGGCAGGGAGGTGCAGGTTCGTCCCGCAGATACTTGGTACACCGAGTTTTGCGGAAGCGCAGCATCATCTCCAATGCAGACTAGAACTCATCTCGTTTTAGCTTCTTCGAAAGACTAGCTCAGACTCCCTGGAGTTCTGCTTACACAATGCGACCACAGACTGCCGGATGGATCACTTGGTCAACCTGCGCGACTGTTTGCATTGGACGCTGCAGTACAGAAGGGAACTCGGGCTAAGGCCTGCCCTCGCCATCCCAATACTCTTGATCAGGCCTTTGATATCCAGCCCCTTGATAGCTGTCATAGCTGCACACCCTCACAACAATAATTACAAAGAGTGCTATGAGGATTGCCCTGGCAGTTGGGGTTTGGAGCAAGTACTTCATTATTCATTTTTAATTTTACGAGAGTGAAATGGCAAAGAAGTCCTGCGCCCCTTCATTCAGACCGCCAGTAGAACCGAACTAGACGAACGCGAAATTACACTGCTGAACAACGCGCTGAAGGTTTGCGAGGTGGCTTGGATATCGCTTGTTAGGCAACACCTGCTGATGACGGTGTTAACGGCGGCTTCGTCCACTTAGCAGACTCTAAAGGACTTGATCTGTTCGACCAGGAATGACAATTCAATACGTAACCAGTCTCACGTGGAAAATGTCAGATGAAAAATCTTCTTCTAACGTGCTGCTTTGGATTTGTTTTTCTTGGGTTCACCTCGCTTCCGTCGGCTGCCCAGCCTCGGTTAGGCTGGGCGTATCAGGTTGATGGGCTTGCCGCGTTTCAAAGGGATGCGGATTTGAGTGACGGCGGCAAGTTCTCTGCAAGTCGAGCGTTTCTACGTGCCACCGCACTTTACAATCTAGAAGGCGGAAGCTCCGTTGGGCTTTCCACCAGTTTTGGCAAGCTGGACTATAAATTCAGCCAATCGAACAACCAGCCATGGGAAAACATACGTGACCTTCGCGTAGCTGTTCCTGTTCGGTTTCGTGTGGGGGATACAACAACGGTTTTTGTATCGCCACAGATCAGGTGGGACTACCAAAGCGGGGCCTCCTCATCTGACGGTAGAACCTACGGTGTTTTTGCAGGTATTGCATGGCAACTGAACGAGCGCCTAACGATAGGCCCAGCCTTTGGTGCGTTTTCTGAATTTGACGAAAGCGGTACTGATTTTTTTCCGGCTCTGCTTATCGACTGGGACATAAATGACCGCTGGAAATTGAACACCGGCTCTGGTGTCGGAGCAACGCAAGGTCCCGGTTTGTCGCTGAGCTATGCTCTAAATGAGGCTATCGACCTTTCGTTGACCGCACGCTCAGAGAGGATCCGTTTCAGGCTGGATGGGGATGGCCCCGCCCCGGATGGGGTGGGTGAAGATAAGAGTATTCCTGTGGTTCTTTCTCTTGGGTACAATCCGAATCCTGGAGTTTCATTGAGCGTATTTGCGGGAGCAGAATTTGATGGCCGCCTAACGTTAGATGATGCGAATGGAGTAGAAATCAGTCGGCAAAGCTATGACACTGCGCCGTTGGTTGGGCTGGCGTTTAGGGTCAGGTTCTAATCGCGGCATTGAGCCTGTTTGCCAGATGTGTGCGGAGGTTTTTTCGCGGCTGAGTTCATACTTCTGCTTTGTCCGCACGGCGGTCATTGATGCGCTGCTTAGCGAACGACTGCTCCGAGCCCAAACCAAAAAAATGTCGCGCGGCAAATGATTGGCCACTTTTAAAGATTCGAGTTTACGTCTCCCAGACTTTCGCGAGTGTATCTTCGTCGATGTTCACGATTTGGTTTGCATTAGGAAACCCTCCGTTCGTGACGTCCGCGAATTTTTCACGGTAGGCGGCGACACGTTCATCTTGTAGCCTGTCCCGCTCTCCGGCGAAGCTACGGTAGGTTTTGGCATGGCGCGGGATATAGCCGCGGTTTTCGCCCAACAAATTAGCCGAGAACAGATATTGCGCGTCGCATCCACCGCCTGACCGCAGCGAGACCGTCGGCATAGATGTGCGTTTGGTGATCTCGATTGCAAGACCTGCGGCCACGACCTCCATCTCTACGGCGAACGCACCGGCGTTCTCGAACTCCTGAACTTGCGTCCGGATCATCTTGGCTTGTTCCAGCGTCTTGCCCACCGCCTTGAACCCGCCCGTCCAAGCTGCCTTGGGCGGGCAAGACCCACGTTGCAAATGGCAGGAACACCGTGATGGGCAAGCGCCTCCACGACCCATGGGTTGTAGCCGCAATAGACAGATTGAGCGCCTGCCATCATTGCGGCCATGGCATCGCGCAACGCCTCTGTTACGTCTGCGGGTATGCCCCATGGTAGGCCAAACTGGAAATGCGTGTCGGGCACAGCTTTAGCAGAATGGCCCTGCTCTGGTACAAAGGCTGAGCCGATCATGTCTATACCCGCTTCGCGCGCCGCAATCGCTTCTTTTTCGCGGGCGACCTGCACGTAGTTGATTGTGCGTTTGCCTTTGGCCTCCAGCAAGTCCTTGACTGTCATGCCACCCAATTCATTTGGCCCCGTTGGTAAATTTCTTGCGCCGCTCGCGGATTTTCGCGTCAGATTCTACGGTGCCATCATGGAATGAACCGAACCACTTGTCCCAAGGCAATTCGAGCGAGCCATAGTTACACTCAAAATAACGATGGTGCATCTGGTGATGGAATGTTCCCAACTTCAAGCGGTTCTTGTCCTTGATCATCATGCCTTCAAAGCCCGTATGCGTCGTCGCAGCCGTCAGCGCGTAATATTGCAGGTGGAACAGAATGTGCAGCGGGTGTGCCGTAACAATAAAATGGATCAGCACCGACCCAAGAAAGATCAAATGTTCTACCGGATGCATCGCCATGCCCGACCAAGGCCCTACGTTGATGTTGCGATGGTGCAGTGCATGCACGTGTTTGTAGAAGAACGGGATGTGCAGGAAGCGGTGAATCCAATAGAAATAGAAACTTTCCCAAACGGGGATCAGCAGAAATAGAGCGATGAACCAGATGGGGTTCGCTGCCCATGTCAGCATCGGTGCATAACCGTTGGCCATCGCCCAGAACATCAGCACCTCATAGAACGTCCAAACTGTGACGCCACTGGCGATGGTCCAGAACATGTTGTCGCGGATTTGCCCGCCCAGCGTGAACTGTCGCCCGTTTTTCATCAGGGGACGCGGGTCGTATTTCAACTCCTGGCCCTGTTTGGTGAAGGTATAGAAATAGAGGTGAAGCCCTCCGGCGACGAGTGTCATCAATGCGACGTTACGGATGAACATCTCGGCAATCCAACCGAACGCCAGCGTTTGCGTTTCGGCTAAGGGGGGGTGGAACCAATAGAACGAAATGCAGGCAATCGCGACGACGATTAATCGTTCGGTGAGGAAGAACCAAGAGTTCCAGAACCATGCGACCATCGCCATTGGGCGCGGGGGCCAGCTAAAGAATGGCGACACTTGCAGCGGGACATTTGGCGTGTGGTTCCAGCCTTTGAGTGGTGCGCCAGACATCAATGGTCTCCTAGAAAAGCAGCGCATTTACGTTGGCATGATTTGTTTCACCGGAAAAATAGTATTAAAAGACAAACATCATCATAAATTCAGAGATAAAGATGCCGCTAACCCTTAAGGCCATGGAATATTTCACAACCGCGCTGCGTCATGGCAACATTGCCAAAGCGGCGGCGGAACTGAACATTGCTGCCTCTGCAGTATCCAGCGCGATTGATCAGGTCGAGGCAGAATTTGATCTGACACTTGTGATCCGCCAACGCGCGCGTGGTATTCAGCCGAACGCAGCGGGACGCGACGTGGCGCGGAAATGCGAGCATTTGTTGGAAGACTACCGGTCACTTCTGATTGAGGGCGCGGAGTTGAAGCAATCGCATAGTGGAACGCTTAGGGTAGGCTACTATGCTCCCATCGCCCCAGCGTTTCTACCGCAGATTTTTGATACGTTCTTGTCTCACCGCACAGGTGTCACGCTCGAATTGCAAGAATGTAACAATGATGAAGTACAGGACGGGCTGCTCTATGGGACATACGATGCCATTTTGTTTGTCGCAGAGGGTGTAAGGCCCTCCATCGAATTTACCCCCGTCATCACAGCACCGCCGTACTGCTTGCTGCCACAGTCCCATCCATTGGCAGACCAAGATGCAGTCACGATGGCTCAGATTTCAAAGGAACCTTTGGTTGTGCTGAACCGCCCCTTGGCCGCTTCCTATTACAAAGGTCTGTTTCAATCCCGCACAAGGCAAGTGCCAATCGCGGCCTACGCGAACTCGACCGAAATGGTACGCAGTCTTGTGGCAGCGGGGAGGGGATGCGCAATCCTAAATATGCTGCCTTTAACGTCCGAGACGTATGTTGGTGCGCCTGTCGTCGCGCGCCCGATTTCAGATACTTTGCCGCCACTAACGCTGGCCCTCGGCTACGACAGTGCGCGTCCAAGACGAATCGTTCAAGAATTCGCTCAAGCTTGCCGAGATTACTTCTCTGAATCCGGGTCAACACAATGCGTTGTCTTGAGCTAGTCCTAGACAGGCGACCATTGGGGCGCAAGCAGCGAAATGACGTAGTGTCCGCAAAGCGGACATGCATCGCGAATTTGCGAACGTCTGCCTCGAGCCCTAAGCAGACATCACACTTTGTGATGGTTTACGATCATAGACATCGCCTGAATGCTATAGATTTGGTGCCAATCAGTGCGGCATGCTAGCATTCACAAGAGATCTAGGTTTGAGGTGAGCCAGACACGGGGGGCACCATGTCAAAGACGCTATATGAACGTCTGGGAGGAACGGATGGTATTCGGCGAATAGTCAACACGCTGGTGGACAATCACTCCAAAAACCCAGTTGTCTCTGCTCGATTTGCGGGAACTGATATGGAGCACCTCAAGCAAATGGCAGCAGACTTCTTCGTAACTGGTTCTGGCGGGCCTGAGATCTATACGGGCAAGGATATGGTTGCTGCGCATCGGCACATGAACATCAGCGGAGATGAGTTTGTCGCAGTTCTGGACGACGCCATGAACGCCCTAAAGGCCAACGACGTCGACCAAAGGGAGCAAGAAGAGGTTTTGTACATTCTATATAGCCTCAAGGACCAAGTTGTAGGTATCTGAATTTCGCCACAACCGGGTAGAGTCGGCAATATTCAAATCTTTAAATCAAAGCTTGCTTGTCCGACTTGCAGACTCTTGAAGTCAAATGGCTTACTATGGGTCAATCGTGCATTTGGGCTTAAAATTTATGCGCAAAAGGAACCTCCAATATGAATAGGAGATTGTCTACGATCTTGGCCGCTGATGTTGTCGGTTATTCCACTCGGATGCGTGAAGATGAAATCGACACGATAAATCGTGTTAGTCTGTTAAGCGAGTTAATCGGAACTGTTGCGTCCACGCACAATGGGCGGGTCTTTAACCGCGCGGGCGATGGTTTTCTTTTGGAGTTTTCTAGCCCGGTGGCGGCAGTTCGCTGTGCTTATAACTTACAACTTCAACTCGCTGCTCCAGTAACCAAGCGAGAGATAGGACTAGAAATCAGGATTGGGGTCCATCTTGCCGATGTCGTAGTAGATGGCGACGATTTGCTTGGCGATGGGGTGAATGTAGCAAGTCGTATTGAGTCTGAAGCTGAGCCGGGTATGGTCCTCGTAAGTAATGCTGTGTTTGATCACGCCAAGCGGTCGGCCCAGCTCAAGTTTGAGAACAAGGGCACCCGAAAGCTCAAGAACATTTCCGAACCAGTTACGGTCTACGCTGTTGCAGGCGAGCTTGGCACGCACAGCTGCGGAACTGCGCTTATCGAGGACAGTAGCCTTCCCTACGTGGCGGAACTGCAAAAGTCCACCAACTCAATTGTTGTGCTTCCCTTCAAGAACATGAGCAATGATCCCGAGCAGGAGTATTTTTCCGATGGCCTGACGGAAGACATCATCACAGAACTGTCCCGGTTCCCTGACATTCTCACGATCTCCAGGAATACTAGTTTTGGGTTAAAAGGGGTTGCGGCGGACGCTCGTGAACTTGGACAAAAACTCGGCGTGCGTTTCTGTCTTGAAGGCGGGGTTCGCAAGCTGGGAAATCGCATTCGGATCAACGCGTATCTGACGGATGCAGTGTCAGGCGAACAGCTTTGGACAGAGCGGGCGGATTGCAATCTAGAGGATCTTTTCGATTTTCAGGATGACCTTGTTGCCAAAATCGTCGCGAGTGTGGCTGGCCAGATCGAACGGCAATTGGAAGCCACGGCACAGCGAAAACGTCCGGGTGACCTGGAAGCCTATGAATGTTTAATCCGCGGTTTGTATTATCACCGGATTGGTGGAGTCACAAAGGAGAATGCAGAGGAAGCGGTTCATTGGTTTGACGAAGCGCTGAAACGAGATCCAGGATATGGTCGAGTTCATGCGTGGAGGGCGTGCGCTGTCGCTACAGTAGCAGAATGGACCGGTGAAGATGTATGGGATGAGTTGGTCGAAGCAGGGAACCTAGCTGTCGAGCTGGATGAAACGGACGCTGAAAGCCATCGAATTGCCGGTTCTTTGGCGCTCTATGTTCGTGACTTTGAACGGGCTAAGTTCCACTTCAATCGCGCTCTGGAGTTAAACCCAAATCACGCGTTCATTGTTGGACGAACCGGTGAACTCCATAACTTTCTCGGAGATGGAAAGGCTGCTCTTGAGTATCAAAAGCGTGCAAAGATGCTTGATCCCTTTTTGCCCGAATATTGCCGCGAACTAGAGGCAATTGCCTACTACGTCATGCATGATTTTGAGGCCTGTTTTAACACCGTGGATGAATTTGCGAGGCTCACCCGGCGGGCGGCAGCTTATCGGACTGCGGCCGCAACTCACCTGAATAATGACCATAAGCTTGAACGAGCAGTTCGCGATTTGTTGCTTCACGATCCGAACTTTAGACCTTCTACATTTATTCAAACTGAATACTTCAAAGATCGCGAGATATCTAAGAGATTGAAAGCCGAATTGAGGAGCGCTATGGCGACAACCTCACTTCGCCTCGCTGGTTGAGCACACAATTTGCTAACGTAAAAATTGAGGATTGATGCGAATTCTCTTTGCAAGAAAAGGCCATGGATCGCCGGAGTCTAACGACCACTTTGCCCGCAACTAAGTCGTCGCCCCGATTATGTCGAACATCCGCTGACAGTAGAAACTGTCTTTGCCCCCTAAAATTGGGCCACTACTTTGGCCGAGAAGGGGGAACAAGGGATGGCTCGGAAGCGATACTCAGACGAAGACATTCTGAGGCTGCTGCGTGAGATTAAACTTAAGCTGGCAGATGGCGACGATGTTCGAACAGCCTGTCGTGGTGTCGGTGTCAGCGATGCGACCTACTACAATTGGCGGCGTCGGTTCGGTGGCATGGGCAAGTCGCAACCGTCGGATTTGCGCAGCCTGGAGAAAGAAAATGCCCGGCTGAAGAAGATCGTGGCCGAACTGGAACTGGACAAGCTGATCCTCAAAGAAAGTCTGAACTACCTAAAACCGAGGGCTTATCTGCAATTCGCAAATGCAACTTATTCCCAATCGCCAGCCGATGAACGCCACGT
Organism: Ruegeria sp. J8; assembly: GCF_056531925.1. Lineage (NCBI taxonomy): Bacteria > Pseudomonadati > Pseudomonadota > Alphaproteobacteria > Rhodobacterales > Roseobacteraceae > Ruegeria > Ruegeria sp. J8. The sequence continues at coordinate 3,630 of NZ_JBQFMR010000015.1, read as the reverse complement.
CTTAGCTTCCGCATCCCAAACACTGGCGGTGACGCAAGGCGTCGGGTTTATTCCGTCGCAATTGGATCCATGAATATCCGCAACAACAACGCGTTGACGCCCAAAATCAACAACCGTCCAGCCCTGGTTGAGCAAGGATTGAACCTCCTCTTCAATCAAGAAGTGTGACATGCATCCGCCAGTTCCGCAGTAAAGAGATGCGGCGCTCGAACACGCAAAACCAGATTCGTTCAGAACCCAGTCGCGTTGTAGATCCCCGTCGAGATCCACTCTCTCGACCGCACCCCAATCTAAATCAAACTGACCGTCGTTGAACTCCGCGCAAGCCTGTGCCGCCAGATCAACCTTTGCTCGTAAACCGGTTGGAAGTTGCGAAACGTCAGCCGCGACAACTGGTGAGGTCCAAACCAGGCCCGAACCAAGCAGGATCGCAGATACCAAACGTTTCAAGTAGCTTGCCAATTGGGAAGCCGGTTGGAAGGCGGTATCAATTGCACTGATCATACCTATAGTCCCCGTACTCCAGCCAGTTTGCCGAGCCTTCGCTAAAAATCAAAAACTCGGACCTGTCTTCCCCAAGCAGGGCAACGACAAATCCGGCCGGCGGCTCAGAGTTTCCGAAGTAACTGTAGGCCGTCATGGCTCTGATCGTCTCGCCGTTAACCGTTACTCGCGCGTCCCACTCTCCGTCCGGGTTGTCCAAAATTACGGGTTCGATCACGCGTTTTATCGCTCCGCCACCACAATAGACGATGCCTTCGGGTGCTTCGTAGGAGGCCTCCTGGCTAACATTCGAGTTGCACGCAGAACGAAGGGATCGAATTGCCGCGCTGGAACCCTTCAAGTCAAAGATTCCATAGCTGACGTCTTGATCAATCATGGACAGATTAACCGATGCATTTGCTGCAAGCTGGTCCTGTACAAAATCATAATCCTGCTGACTGTTGAAACTGGCCTCGACGGGATAGTTGTCGACGATCTGCAAAGCAGCGTTTTCTGCGCCAACCTGAAAAGCCCCAACTTCGGTGGTGCCGCTCTTAAAAAACCGAATGGAAAGCCCTTGCTTCTGCACAATGTCCTGGCTGTCCTCGTATCCAGCCGGAGCAAAGCGGATACGGTCACACTGAAGTTCCAGCGTCATGTTTCCGGTTTGAATAAATGCATTGGGATTAGGCCCGGAACTGAACGACCACTCCGCCGATGCAGTGGTCGCCATTGCCATCATCAACGCTCCAATAGAAATCGTTTTGAAACTCATTTTCACTCTCCATGGTGTTGCGGTTCGGACTTTCACCCAGCAGGGTTCCCGGCTTGTTTCCCGGAAAACAAGGTCAGGAAACAGATTCGCCGTATTCGTTTGCGCCTTCTTGGGAAGGTCGTGTCAGCCACCAGATCATCAGAATGGACAGAACGAACTGAAGGATTGAGACAACAACGATACCGGTCACACCCAAAACTGCCGCAGGTCCTCGCAATGCATCGGGATTTTCGGTCCCTTGCTCCAATACCGAAAAGAACGCCACCCCACCCAGCAAAACAAAAAGCGTTGTAATGCTGAGCGCCATCGGCAACAGCAAGTACCAGCCAGGTCGCCCTGTATCGTGCAGCCTTCTCCAACCGACGGCGAGCATGGGTATAATGACGGCCAGTTGAAAAACGGAGGACAGAACCTGAGAGCCTTGGCCCGTTGCGGGGTTGGTTCCAAAAAGGATCGAATCCAACATTGCTAAAGCGGCACTCACGAGAACCGCAAACAAGAAGAACCACCAGTATTCTGAGCGTAAAGCCCGACCGGAAAACTGGAAGTATTTCGAAAAACACGTTTTAACGGATTCACCAAATCCCATTTTTCACTCCCTTTTTGACTTTCATTGCGTCGAAAACGCTTCGCCGCTCAGAATTACTCACGCGCCCCTAAGGATGCGCCCACGAACCTTTTTTATTTGAAGACGAAGGCCTATCGTACGAGAGCGTAAAGAAGTTTACGCGCGGAAAAAATGTTGATTTATTAAAAATTAGATTCAAACATGCGAATTCGACACAACTTTCATTTTACCTCCGTTGTTGTCGTTGTTGCCCGATGTCTCGGGCCCTTCCGACTGCTAGAGTGAGTGCTGGCGGTCGGAAGGCACTTTACAATGATTGAGCCTTGGGAGGACGCGATGCCCAGACTTAACGAACTCGCCCTCTCTCCGAAGCTCGCTCTAGCTCTTGCCAGCGACGTCATTCGGCCATCACGCGTTATTGGCGACCCAGATAGTCAACGAAATATCGTTCCACCGACCAAGCCCCCGCGGCAAGTTTTAGGAAAGGCAGTCACAGGATCGAGGTATGTTCTATTGGCTGCCCAGACGCGAGAGCTTCAAACTAGTGCATCCAATTTCACAAATTTTAAGGGAACCAGAGGGAGAAGAAAATGTCTAACAAGATGGTGATGATTGCAGGCACGACATGTTTCGCACTGCTTGCGGCCTGCGACGATACGAGTACATCAAGCGCGTCCGCCGAACTCACGCCGGCTCAGCAAGCGTGTTTGCGAGATGTAGCCAGCACAACGAACAATTCACAAGTCGTGGTGCTCTCATCCGCGTTTAGCGAGGCGGGAACACAGGTCACAGTCGGCGTTGGCGAGGATCGCGCTCCTTGGAACTGCATTGCTTACAGTGATGGCACGACAGCTGGTATCGAGTTCCTGGGTGACGAAGGCGCATTGTGACCTGTCTGCTGCGTAGCTGAAAACGGCTGCGCAGCACTGGCTTGATCTGCTGAGGCTCGACTTGGTTTGTAGAACCACCATCATCGTATTCGCGGTCATGTACCTGTTGGCGTTGGTTGCATTCTTGACGGGCACATTTGGCTGGTTGGGACAGGAACGAGACCCTTTGTCCGGAGTGTTCCTGCTGCCGTTGGGACTACCTTGGATACTTGTGGCGGACTTATTTTCGGAGTCCGCCAAGCCGTGGTTCGCGGCGATTGCTCCGGCGCTCAACCTGTTAGCGCTGGTTTTGATTTGCAGATGGGCACGCAGATTGCGCCAGTAGTGGTGGCTGAACTCTTTCTCACCAAAAGGGAGGAAAACATGGGAAAAGTAATCTTGGGAATTGTGATCGGGCTCGTCCTCGGCGTGGTTGGGGCGATGACCTTGGGTGGCGGGGCCGCGGTGGGTGTCGGCGTTGCGACAGGCTTGTCCGCCGGTGTCTGCACCACATTGAAAGGAGCACAAGCTGAGAACCTTATCACCGCCGAGCAAGCGGATCAGATCCTCAACCGCGTAAATTCCGAAATGGCGTCACTGCAAGGAATTGAAACGACGGACGAGATCGTCGGCAGCGCGCAGGCATGCGATGAATTTCTGTCAAAGTTACGAGACGCGAAGTGAGGTTCCGCTTTGTACGGAACAAAACTCTAAGGATCAGCCAGCAAGGGACCATCTGATGAAATTCCCTGTACTCAAATTCCTCGCACCGATGTTCGCAATCGCAGGCACGGCTTCTTTTGCAATGTCTGAAGCAGACGACGCGTGTATCGATCATTTGCGACAGGTTGGTGGACCAGACGGTCAATCCGGAACGATTGAAAGCTCTCAGTTCTCGGAAGCTGGTACGCTCGTCATGCTGCGTGATGCAGGTG
>NZ_JBQFMR010000014.1:0-76028 GCF_056531925.1 Ruegeria sp. J8 | reverse complement strand
GAGGATCGACGGGTCCGATAACGCATGTGCAAGACTAGCAACATTGGAGCGATAGAGCTCGGACAGGTTCGGGTGTAGTCGCACCGGTGAAAACGCAGGCTCGGAGAGCGGCGCGTTCACATCACCCCCGCGGGAAGAGCTCTTCAAGCCTGGCTTGCATCTCCGGGGGTGCGAATGCCCCCTGCGATTGTCTCTTAAAACCCATTCAGTTTACGCGCCGCTTTGTCCCGCTCGGACTGTAGACGGGTCCGGGCTACCTCCGCTGTGCCTGCTTCCGCGTTGGCGGCTTCGCTGAAGGACTTGATAAAAGCTGCCACTGCGTCGGGCTGCATCAGACTCTGACGAAGCAAATCCAGAACGGCGTCTTCCAGGGCATTGCAGCGAATAGATTGCCTATGCGAACAAGTGCCGAGTTTGCGAGCGGCGCCCGGCTGTTAGGGAGATACGCTCATTGATCCTTGTCAAGATAAGCGCGGGGAAGACGTGGTACAGTCAATGGTAATCTAGGGGGAGATTCATGGAAGAGTTAGTTGAAATCGGAAGATCGTTCGTCCAGTCCATGCGTGAGCGCAGAGGCCTTGGAAGTGTTGATGAAATGTATGCCGAAAACGCTCAATCGATTGAGGCAGTTGTGCCTCCGGTCAGACAGTTCCGCGTTTCTAAGGGGCGAGAAGCCATCAAGGGGAAGAGAGAAGATTGGTTGGCCTCGCACGAAATCCAGGAACTCGACGTGGATGGCCCTTATGTCCACCCGCCCAACCGTTTTGGAGTGCGCTTCAGGGCTGAAGTGATTCAGAAGGCTACCGGAGAGCGTATGACCCTGCGCGAGATCGCTGTGTATTCAGTGGCAGAAGGCAAGATTGTGCTGGAAGAGTTCTTCATGCTGCCGAAGTAAGAATCGCGACCGACAACATTGTTTCTTTGTTGACCTAGTCAGTGCACACGAGTCTTGGACGAAGTAAAATCCCGGACGGAGGTCGGGAATGCAACACAGAACAGTGGTATATTATGTAGGAGTCGATGCTGACGATGCGTCGATATTGGAATGCGCGGAAACTGCCCGTACCCAGAACGGCCACTTGAATTGCGTAGTGATCGCAGCTTTACCTAAACTGCCTTACCTAAAGTATGGATCAAACAGGTTCGTTGAGGCGGGTCTTCCTTCAAACTGGTTGGATGTCCTTAACGCAAGAAATGCTGCCTTGAAGTCCCGCGCCACCGAAGTTGAAGCGCTTCTGGCCGCGCGGGGTGTATCGGCAAATGTAAACGCCTTTATTGGATCTGGAACAGAGTTACAGCATCTTGTGGCAGGCCAAGCCAAATGCTGTGATATCGCCTTTCTTGACGCTGAGTTGCGAAAAGATCCCGATTTGTTTCATAAGGTCGCGTACGGAGTATTGTTCCATTCACCGGTCGCCCTGATGATCAATGGAGACCCGTTTGCCCAACGTGAACGCATTGTTTTGGCATGGAATGATAGCCTGCCTGCGTCCAGGGCTGCGCATTTAGCTTTACCCTTTTTTCTGGCGGCCAAGGAAGTTGTGGTTGGGTGTTTTGATTTGCGGTCGTCTGATGACGTCGAAGGCGAAGAGCCTGGAACTGAGGTTGCTGGATGGCTCCGTCATCACGGTTGCAAAGTGACCGTGTCGCAGTTTCCATGTGGTGGGGACTCGATCGAACACTGCATTCAGGATCGCGCAACAGAATTGGGGGCCGATCTCGTTGTTATGGGCGCTTATGGGCATTCCCATCTGCGTGAGTCACTCTTTGGTGGAACGACGCAAGCAATGTTGGAGCAGACAGGGTTGCCAGTGCTTTTCGGACACTGATGAAGTGAACCGGCGACTGTGATTTTCTGGTAAGTACGAGAGTAGCCTGCTGTTACTAGGATATCGCTTGAGATTGATGCTGATTGGCCCGGCCGTTTCCACCAAGGAAATCTATCACAATAGACGTTAATTCGTCCCAATCAGTAAACTCCCGCGCTCCATCTCGTGGATCGATTTTTCGACCCAGCAAGACGACGTGTTTTAGGATTTCCCTCTCAAAATATCCGTAGCCTTCGGGCCTCACCGCGCCTGCGATCAATGCCGTCGCATTTGGTTCCATTCCTGTTCGCATAAGCATTTCTTTGAGATAGTCGCGCGCTTCCTCTCGACCTGAAGCAAAAGCTGCCTTTAGACCGACGGAAAGCACGAGAGATTTTCGTTTCATTAAGGCATCTCTATTTGACGCGACATAAGCCTCAAAGGACTCGGGGTGCCTACGCTCGTGGACCGGAGCCAAGAGAATGACCTTGGCCACATCGTCAAGCGACACGTGGTCGTGCATTTCGTCAGTATTGATCAGCCGTGTGTTGAAGCCGGCTTCCTTCACGATATCGCCGATGAAACGCGCAATCTTTGCCGTCTGACCTTCGACTGTAGCGAAGGCGATGAGTACGGTCATTCCGATCCTCCCATAAATCGGTCTGAATAGATTTCCAATTATGAATAAGTGGTGTGTGTTGCCCTTGATCTCCATCAAAGGCGTTACTTGGGAGAGTTGTGGTGCGTCCTGTCTGTCCAAGCAAAGCTTGTTTTTAAGGAAATTCGTAACGGCATGCATCTGCAAGAAAATCTGCCTTTTTTCGGCTGGCAATTACAAGGCTAGCCAAGGCCCAATGGTCCGTATGGCTACCTTAAGGAAAAGGCCAAGACAGCGACAAAGATTGCAAAGTTGATAAACCACACTGCGAATTTCACCTGTTGGCGTGCGGGCAGGTTTCTAAGCAATCTAATCATAGTCGAACCTTTCAGACAAAATCCGATGGGGCGCGGTGCCCCGCGTGATTAGATGATCTTCGACGGCGTCCATCATGGCAGGCGGGCCGCAGAGAACAAAAAGCCAGCTTTCAAATTGTTCAGAAGACAAATTGCGGTCCAACAGAGGACCGTCGATTAAACCTGTTTCTCCTGACCAATCCTTTGGCGGTTCGGATAGAACAAATACTGTTTCTTCCTTGGACAACTCCTGAGGATAAACAATCTGCTCCTCCACGCGGTTGCCATAGATAAGCTTGAGATCCCGCTGTGTATCACTCAACCGTACCTGTCGCGTGATGCTCAACATCGGCGCGATACCCACACCACCTGCGATCAGAACGATGCCTTTCTCAGGACGGTGGCTGATCGACAAATTTCCGTGTGGGGCATCCAGATAGACCGGGGTGCACGGAGCAATTTGTCCGAGACCGCATGTGAAATCCCCAAGTTCCTTAATCACAAAGGACACTTCGGGGCCTTCAGCTGGTGCTGAACTAATCGAGAATGGGTTTTCGTGCAGCGAGAAAGCACTGTGGCCGACATTTAGCCAAGCAAACTGCCCTGCTTCGAAAGTTAGTCCGGTGTGACCATCGGGCTTGAGGCGCAACTCCCATTGCCTCGGTGTTAGTCGAGACACAGAAGTAACGCGCCACGGCCTTTTCCTCTGACGCAAAGGGTGAACGAGATAGACAAACAGCAAGGTCCCTACAGCAATAGTGGTCAGGGCAAGCCAGAGAAACGTCATTAGCGGATGTCCACCGTAGCGCCCAGCATAGACCGAGTGGTGCAACAGCAGGCAGGCAATCACCAAGGCTCCCAGCCCGTGCAAGAGGCGCCATGTCTCGTACTTGTAATCAAGGGATTTTCGGGCAATTGCCGAGGCGACCAGAATGAACAGTAAAAAATATGCGCCGATGCCCGACGCCAGGGCAGAAAAGTCGGTCGAAATAGTAAGTTGACTTGTTTCATCCCACGGGCGGCGTCCGCCAGATGGCGTACCCTGGTACAGCAGCGGGTGTATTAGCGCGAAGCCAAGCGCTGTACGCGCCATCATCTGATGCACCCGCATGGTCACATCCATACCCAGACCGGAAGAGATGAACCTGAACCGCCCAGACAGCAAGAACTCAACTAGTATTATTGAAAAAGCAAGCATTCCAAGCCCGGACGCGAGCTCTTGATGAAATGATCGCGGTTGCCATCCCAGAGACCAGGAAAACCCCAAGGGGGCCAAGATCAGCAAAACGTAGATCAGCGCCAGATAAGGCCATTTCATACGGCTTTGCTCCAAATTTCTAAAGGTAAGCAACCCGGGCTCATTCAGAATAAACGCTAAGCTGACATGGGGCTCCGATCAAGACTACTGAGATTGGTCTGAATTGCAGCAAGACAGGGCAAGTATGTTTGCCGACTGTTCCCGTTTCTGTTCGTCCGGTCGGTACGTGCGATCTGGCTAAAGCTGAGGCTGCATGCTTGCGCAAGATCAAGGTCATTGACCGCTTTTCCTGTCATAATATTGCGCGCGCGAAATCCGACCAAAGGAGGAGGCTCAAAAAATGCTAGAAGACAAAAAGTCCCCGCAACTTTTCACTGGAACGCATCCGCTCTCCGACAATTTTCGACGTGAAATGGAAACTCTGATGTCGCGGTTTTTTGGGGGAGGATCGCCTTTCCTACCCATGGAAACGGCTGCGCAACGCACGGGTTTTCCGTCTCTTGATATGACAGGCGCGATATCTCCGGCAATCGATGTCCAAGAGACGGATTCTGCGATAGTCCTTACGGCTGAATTGCCGGGGCTCGAAGAGGATGATGTGGAAATTGAAATCAAGGATCGCAGGCTAATCCTGCGCGGTCAGAAGAAGATTGCGCATGACGAAACGGGCGATCTGCGTGTCAGCGAAAGAAGCTACGGCAGCTTTTCCAGAGCCATGTCGCTGCCAGATACTGTGGAAGTCGACAAGGTTTCAGCAACATTCGACAAGGGTGTTCTGCGTATTCAAATGCCGAAGAGTGAGCCTCAGGATCCAAGCCGTAAGATCAAGGTATCGTCGAAATAGACAGACTGTTGGCGCGATACGGTGCTTGAAAATGCCAAAGCAGAGGGCCGATCATGGATCGGCCTTCTTGGAACTGTGGTCTGATAGTTGTTTTTGGTTGAATCCGGGCAGACATCGCAGGTGCTTGTTTAAATGAGCTTTTTTCTACATTCGCGTCAAACCATGGGCTTGGTGTTGCGGCGTGGTAGAATGCCCTCACGCGTTTGGATAGGGGGCCACAATGCGCAAAACAAAAGTGAGCGACATGATACCCCCAGTGAATGGTGGTGAAGGCGAGGTGCGGGCCTTTCTGGAGAGCCTTACAGGTCCATCGCGCGGAAACGTGAACTGGCTTGTCGACAATGCCCTGACTGTCTCTGTTAGTGAAGGCAGGGTGCTAAGCCTGCGTCTTAAAGAGGACCTGCCTCCTCATGACAACGATATAGCTACCCTTCAGTGGGCTGACGATCGTTACACGATAACCGCTACAGCGGGACGCAATCTGTGGGTGAACGGGCAAAAAACTTCTTCGACGTCTCTTAATCATGGTGACATGATTGAGTTCGGAGAAAAGGGCCCCATGTCTCGGTACAGGTTGTGCGATCACTCATTTCCCGCGCACCATACAGTCGAGGATATCCTCAGCGACGCATATGCTTATACCCGAACGAGCCGTCGACCCTTCGCCAAAAAGATGTCTGGTGCCCTGCGCGACGGTGGGTGGCGGCTTGCGTCTCAAACCACGGTACTGTTCAGGATCACGGTTCTTGCAACGCTTCTTGTGATCGCGGGGTTTGGGTACCTGCTTTACCAAAACGACCGGCGCTTGGCGGAGAGTATCGAACAGGAATCCCGCAAGATCGAAGCGGTCGCGGTTATGCTCGCTCAGACGCGGGAAGATGCGCTGACACCTGATGACTTGTCTTCGTTGCGTGACGCTTTCAAGAACCAGCTTGTGACGACCGAACAACGTCTTGGAACCTTGGAACAACAGGCAGGAGCGCCCACGCGGGTGATAGCTGCCTCTACCCGATCTGTCGCTTTCCTTCAGGGGGCTTACGGTCTGCGCCACGTTGAAAGCGGGAAGATTCTACGGCACGTTGTGGGGCCAGACGGCGAAAACCTTAAAACCCCGTTTGGCCAGCCTTGGATCGAACCGGATGGGACCGGCGAACCTGCAGAATTTCAGTTCACCGGAACAGGATTTTTGATTGCTGAGGTACCGTTGATGGCCACCAACCGTCATGTTGCGTTGCCGTGGACATCAGGAGACCGAGAGAAGGCGCTGAGAGACGCGGGTCTTGAGCCAGAGATGTTGAGGCTGCTGGCCTATTTGCCTGATCAGACGGAACCAATAGAGGCGCGGCTGCTTCGGTTCAGCGAAGCGGCAGACTTGGCGATTTTGGAAGTTGAGCCAAGCCGCGTTCAGGACCTCGGAATTCCGTTAGCGGATGCCACGTCGCGCGTAGGTGAAGAGCTTTATCTGTTGGGATACCCAACGGGTTTGAAAGCATTGATCGCGCAGGCTGGTCCCGGCTTTTTAGAGGGATTGGAGGCAGACGGGACGTTGAACTTTTGGTCGATCGCGTCCCGGCTTTCCACACAAGGCAAGATTCATCCGCTAGCAAGCCGTGGGATCGTTGCGCGGACAAGTGAGAGCGCAATCGTTTATGACGCTGAGACCACGACCGGTGGGAGCGGAGGACCGGTATTGAACCGGCGTGGTGAGGTCGTTGCCATCAATGCTGCGATCCTGCCCGAGTTCGGTGGTTCCAACATCGGCGTCCCGGTCTCACACCTCAGAGCTCTGCTGGAAGAGGTGGAAAGTCAGTGATCATTCGCTCGTTCGAAAACGCGAGATTTGAACAAAAAACACTGTAGCGAGTGGAACGATCACTGAGATCAGTGCCACGCAGATCAGCAGGTATCCAAGTTGACTGTAGTCCGCGGTTGATGTGATCTCACCAGTCTCAGGGTTGGTGACAGCGCGTGTGACGACAAATGTCTGGTTGAGGTACTTGGTGCTGAGGCTGCTGGCCGACAATGCCATGTTGGTAAACGATGCCATCACTGCAAAAAAAGTAGCTTTCAACTGAACGGGTGCATTGCGGGCGATCCAGGCCAACATTGGGACCATGGCGATCTGCCCAAGCGGGGACTCAACAGCGGTGTCAAGAATGGCAATGAACCTTGCATCGACAACTCCGCCGGTACGCGCTGCCGTCCATTCATGCACGCCGTAATATAGGGCGAGGTTGGGCAGGGCGAGTATGCATGCGGCGATCGTCAACAATACCACCACATGCGCAATGGAGCGATTGGCCATAAATGGCCGGAGAACGATCAACCCCAATAATGCCAGCAGCGAAGTTAATAGTGCCAGGATTGCCAGGAACTGTTCATCGAACCCAAGTTCATCGATTTCAAACCAAGTCAGGCCTGGTCCTGGTAGCGGCACGGCACGGAAAACAAAAATGATTGTTGCCGTCCCGATCAGGGCCTTGGCTTGGGCTGGTTCCAGCTCCTTCAGCAGACGCGACATCAGGTACAGAATTACCGTCAAAGAAACTGCAAAAACAGTCTCTTGCGCAAATTCAAAATCTGCGGTTCCCAGCACGATGCTAAGCAAAACGAATGCAAAGCCACCCAGCAAAATGGACCATTTGACTTCTGTGACTTCATCCGGTGTGTGGGGCGGATGACCCCGCCTGGCAAGTTGACGCTGGATCAAGCTGTGAAGAACGACCCCGCTGACCGACAACACCGGGATGGCCAGAGCTATCAGGTACACTTGGCCATAAAGCGCAAGGCGCTCGGATATTTGCAGACCATCAGTTCCAGAGAAAATCCAGATGTTCACAGCCGCAACCGCCGCAAACCCGGAAATGATCGAAACTCTGCCCAAGGTTTGCATTGTCGTGTGCTGTGCACGGGTTTCTTCAGGCGTAAACGGGAGGCCGTGCTGGTTAACCTTGGGGACCGCTTCGACCGTCATGGCATCCGCAACTACGTCTTGAATGGCATAGCCTGAAGGCGCCAGCAGCAGGGCTAGGACATACCAGTCTTCCAGTGGCATGAAATTGGACATCACGGCAGGCGCGGTCACGAGACCGTACATTGTGAGCAAAGACAACGTGATCAGGGATGCGCCAAACAGGATCAGCAGGGACTTCCAGCGCCAAAACAGGTCCACGACATGACCAAGCGGCATTTTGAGGATCCAAGGGATGCCGGCCCAAAATGCCAGTCCTGCAACGAAAGAGGCGGATAAATCGAGATAGTCTTTTAGGAAAAAAGCGCCGACGACCGAGGTCAGGCCGGACACGCCGGCCGCGAAATAGACCATTAATGGCGGCAAATAGGACCATTGCAGCTGCTGAACCAGATTCACAAAGGTTCTATGCCACCAGCCCGAGAGTTTTGATCTTATGGAAGTTTGGTCGGTCGTCATATGCCGTGGTAGCTCTTGGAAGCCTTTGGGTCGATGTATTTAGTTAGAGAAATCCAGATCCGAAAAGCAATGCACTGGTGATCACGCCAAGGATCGGTACCACAAGAGGAACGCGGAAGTGTTTGACAGCCTCGTCCGGCCGCATCTTCAGCAGGATCAGAGAAATGTTGACGAGCACAAAGACGCCCAGAACGATCTGGGATGTGCGCTCTGCCAGAGTACCAATCGGCATAGTTTGGGTCAGCAGTACGATGATCGCGACGACCAGCAAAGTAGCAACAACTGGTGTCTGCGTTGCTTTCGGGACAATCGCCAGAACCTTCGGCAGTTGGTCACGGTCAGCGAGTCCATAGATCACCCGCGAGGCCATAATCATCTGGATCAGTACTCCGTTGACCGTCGCTACAATCGCGACTGCGGAAAAGCCCTGTTTAATCATCTCAGGGGCGTTTGAGAACACAAGCGCGAGAGGTGCTGCGGATGTCGAAAGAACATCGATCGGAACAACAAGTAGAACCGTCATTGAAGTTCCCAGATACAACACGGTTGCCAGAACGAGCGTTAGCAAAATCGCTTTTGGGATGGTGTGCACTGGGTCTTTCACCTCTTCCGCGACATTGGCCATGTCCTCGAAGCCAACAAACGCAAAGAAGGCGAGAAGCGATGCCGCGAAAATACCTCTCCACGCGTCGAGTTCCAGCGGCGGAAGCATCGAACTTACCCCGTATCCCTGCGGATCCTGAATCGACATGCCCCAGCCGATCACAAAGAGAAGACCTGCGATTTCAATGATCGTGATGACAGCCGCAACAAAGACCGACTCAGTGATCCCCCAAAGCGCGATTAGACCCATGATCAAAACGACGCTGACGGTCAAAACAGGGATCGTAAAACCGGTCAAAGCATGAAGGTATGATGCTGCGCCAATTGCAACGGCAGAGGCGGAGATAACGCCCGAGGCTGCCACCGCAAGCCCAACGAATACTGCCATCCATCTTTTCTGAAATCCCGCTTCAACATAGGCCGCTTCACCTGCGCTCACAGGAAATCGAGTTGCGAGTTCTGCATAGGAAAGCGCGGTGAGTGATACGACGAGCGCGGCTACGACGAACGACAAGGCCGCAAACGGTCCGGCAATGTCTGCTGTTGCACCGACTAAAACGTAAATACCCGCTCCGACCGTTACGCCAAGTCCATAAAGCGTGAGCAACGGGGTAGTAAGAGCCCGTCTGAGTTTCTGTTCGTTTGGATCAACAGAGTTCATAAGTGATTCCAACAACTGCCGATTCAGAACATCGCCAGTGGCGTCCTTCTCGTTTTCGTCCGCGATTAGCGGAACGGATTAATCCGATGGTCAATGCTGCATCGAAGGCCTTGTGTTTCAATGTCTGGGCGCGTTGGGCACCGATCGATTAACTGGGGGCTCGCCACCACTCCTGCCGAGCCCCCTTGGGTGGAGCTTCCGCTCCGACAAAATTCCGTTCACCTTTGTGTTTGCTTGGGGACAGGTCGGTGAACGTAGACACGTTAAAACATTCGTATTTCACTATGTGATTCATTATGATGCTTTGATCTATGTCAACCAACTCGGGGGGGCGGGTCTGCGAGGCTGAGTGCAAACCACCTGTCGTTTGCCGTCGGACTTAAAGGCAAAGCAAACACGTTAGGCGGTTTGAGATTTAGGGTGGAAAGCAATTCGTGATGTTCTGGAACCTGTTACCGGCCTTAGGCGGCATCGGCCTGTTCCTTGTCGGCATGCTGTTGATGACCGACGGTTTGAAGACTTTGGCAGGGGCGAAATTGCGAGATATTCTGGGCCGGTTCACGTCGACACCGTTTACCGGGGCTGTAACAGGTGCAGTCACGACAGCTGCAATCCAGTCTTCCAGTGCGACCACCGTTGCGGCCGTTGGATTTGTCGCGTCTGGTCTGCTCGCGTTTCCCCAAGCGCTTGGGATCATCTTTGGGGCCAATATCGGAACGACCATGACAGGTTGGCTCGTCGCGCTCTTGGGGTTCAAGCTGGACCTGGGGCAAGTGATGTTGCCCGTTGTTTTTTTTGGGGCTTTGCTGGCGCTTTCAGGAAGAAAAGCGGTTTCCGGCCTTGGGTTGGCATTGGCCGGGTTCAGTCTGATTTTCATTGGGATCGAACAACTCAAATCCGGGTTGGACGCATTTCAGGGCGTAGTTACTCCTGCCGATTTTCCACCAGACACACTGCTGGGCAGGTTGAAGCTTGTACTGATCGGCGTCCTCATCACGATGGTGACGCAGTCTTCGAGTGCTGGCGTTGCAACGGCGTTAGCTGCGTTGAGCGCCGGTGCTGTGAACTTCCCCCAAGCGGCGGCTCTGGTCATTGGAATGGACGTGGGGACAACTTTCACCGCTGTTTTGGCAACCCTTGGCGGTGGGACGATGGCGCGCCGCACCGGTTTTGCTCATGTGATCTACAATGTGATGACAGGGGCACTGGCATTTTTCCTGCTGGGGCCGTTTACTGCAGTCTTTGTAAGCGGGTCGGGGGCTGGAAGCTCTCTGACTGCGCTTGTCGCTTTCCATAGCTTCTTCAACGCCATAGGCGTGGCGCTGATCCTGCCGTTCGCGAAACCCTTCGCCAGATTTGTCGAGGCCCTCGTACCCGACAAAGGGGCTGAGTTGACGAGATCTTTGGATCCTCTCGTCCTCGGGATGCCAGAAATAGCTGTGGGCGCAGCAAAAGTTGCAGTCGAACAAATTGTAAGGGCCGAAGTGGCGCACCTTCGGTCATGTATCGGGGCATCTCAGCCAAGCGGACCCGATTATGGACGGGACAGCATTCAGACTGCTGTATCGGAAGCGCGCTCGTACCTAGACAAGATTGAACTGCCCAGCAGGTCCGACGCAGAGATATCCAGCATCAAGGGTATGTACCATGTCCTCGACCATCTTGACCGACTGCTTTACCGGTGTAGCCAAGATGATCGGATAAGCGAGTTACCAAAAGACCAGCGTTTGAAGCGGCTTGCTTCGGTGTTGATTGCAGCAACTGGTAGCTATTTGGAGATCGACAATCCAGTGCAGTGCGAAAACACGCTGAACCGCGTTCGCCGTTTTTTGCGACGACAGAGGAAACTTCGCAGAGACCTGCTCATCTCCGACGCTGCAACTGACAGTCTACCGGACGATGTGGTGTGGGCTCGGCTGGATGCTCTCAGATGGTTGCATCGTGTGTCTTATCACCTCTGGCGAATTCGCTGGCACATGAACGCACTGGAAGGAGTGCCGTCAGGGCGCGATAGTGGTGAGGTCAACGAAGAAGTGGCGTAGATGGCGGCTGGCCTGGATTAGACTCGGCGCGTGCAACATGAGCAAGGTCAAAGACGTTCCGTAACTGTGCTGTCTAATAGGATCATCATTTGTGGCAGCGATTTGGAGGAGAATATGCGGTCGTATCGAGGGATTTTACTGGCACTGTTCGCCACGGGACCTGCACAAGCGCAGGAGGTCAGCGTCAGCGAAGGAAGTGAATTGTACCGAACGTATTGCTGGCAATGTCACGGTTTCGAAGCAACCGGAGACGGGCCAATGGCCGAAATGCTGGCTATTCGAACACCTGACCTTACCAAATTGGCTGGTGAGAACGGCGGTGTGTTTCCGATAGATCGCATAGCTGAACAGATTGATGGCCGTTCACAATTGCTCGCTCATGGCGGCGAAATGCCAATCTTTGGTGCGGTGTTTGAGACAGACCAACAAATTGCGGTGGCTTTGCCTAGTGGGCAACCAATGATGGTAGGTTTGCCGTTGGCGAATTTGCTCGCCTTTCTTGAATCGATCCAGTCTGAATAGTCACGGACCAATCGGTTCATCCGTGTCAGCCGTTCGTCTGATTGACATAAGTGTCAAAGGCGGCCCCAACACCTCGAAGGCAACTGTACTGGCCAGGGTAAAGGCCATGATCGACGCGGCCCAATTCGGAAATTGCTCTCCGGCGACAAGGGCCATTCCGACCGCGACACCGGCCTGTGGTAACAAAGCGGGACCAAACCAACCGGCCTGACGGCGAGGCAGGCCGCCAAGTCTCGCTCCGCAGTAACCTCCGACAAGGCGGGCTACGGCGCGCAAGATCAGGAAAAGTGCACCAGCCCAGCCCATTAAGCCAAAGGCTTCAATATCCAACGTGGCGCCAGCCAGCAGGAAGAACAGGATCATGAATGGCCACTGAATGTGCTCGATCTCATGAAAAGCACGGTCGTGATGGCGGGCAAGATTCCCGATCACTGCGCCCGCAACCATGCCTGCTACCAAGAATGAGACCTCCAGCCAAAGCGCGAGGCCCGCTGTCAGAAAGACTATGCCCACTGCTTCTGCCTGCATTGGCTCTCCCGGTTTCAAGCGGCCGGTCAGGTAAGCGGATGGCACGCCTAGTGCGGCACCCAACAAAATAGCCCCTCCGAAATCCCACATCGCTGTGGTCGTGACTGTGGCCCAACCATCCGAATGACCGGCCAGAACTAAGGCGATGCTGAAAACGATCAGACCCCAAGCGTCATCAATTGCGACGACGCCCTTTAATGTCTTGGTGAAGCTGTTGGACACCCCAGATTGATTGATCACGTCTGTCATGGCGGCCGGAGCTGTAGCCGTAGCAATTGCCGCCAGCACCAACGCCAACCCGAAGGGCACGCCAATTGCGGTCAGTCCAGCAGACACAATAGCAAGGGTTGCAACCACGATTGAAATTGAAATCGTAAGGATGGCTCGACCATGCCTAACCAGGTTCTCGCGGGTCAAAGAACCTCCAAGAAGAAACGCGACCATCGTCAAGGCCACAATGGAAATCTCGTCGAACCACATTGCAACTTCTAGTGGGATCAAACCAATTCCGGCGTTCCCTGCGATCAGGCCGAGGAAAAGTAAGGTTGTAACACGAGGAAGATGCGTGGCCCGGCCAAGTTGGTCAGCCGCCAATCCGGCAAGGAAGAGGATGCCAAGGGTAATCAGAAAGCCGGCAATGTGCATAGAAAACCAAGCGTTAAGTTCTTGTCTAGACTACTCTAACTCCAACACTGCCCGCTAGGAACCGGTGTCGGAGAGAATGCGAATGTCCCGTCGCAGCCTAAGCTGAAGATCCTAAAAATAGGGATATTGATCTGTATTAAGGCGAAAGCGCGCAGCAGGTGGCACAATAGCTCATTCAGGAAACGAGGAGGAATTTTCGATGCCGACAAAGAAATCTAGCACAAATAGCTCGACCTCACTTGTGGATGTTTTCAAGCAAATGCAGCCGCCCATGTCTGACAATCCGGCCTTCGGCGCCCAGATCGAACAATTTTGGGACGCGCAAGAAAAATTGCTCGAAGAAACAGAGGCCTTTGCGCAGCATTGGTTCGAACGGCGTCACGAGGCGGTTCGGACGGCTCTACAAGCTGCACGCAAAGTGTCTTCCGCGAACCCGTCCGATCCAACGAAAGCGCTTCAGAGTATGACGGAATGGCAGCGCCATTCGGCTGAGCGGTTGGTTGCCGACGCGCAGGAATGGTTCGAAACCGTGTCCCGCTGTGCATCTTATGTCACTGAAACCGAAGTTGCAGCTGTTGAGAAAACAGTTGATGACGTTGCAGCCGCTACAAAGAGCGCCGGGAAATCTTCAAAGTCCGAACCTGTTTAGGGTGCGTGCTGCCGAAAAACCAAACTGAAATCATCGGAGCAGTAGATAGGAGGTCAAATGTACAAGAACATCCTGATCCCGGTTGCTCTGGACCAAGAACACGACACACAAGCGTCCTTTGCAGCCGCGCGCCAATTGGCCGATACAGACGCCGTTTTTACCGTGGTACACGTTCAAGAGCCAATTCCCCCTTATGTGGGATCTCAGATTCCCAGCGAAGTACTCGAAAATACACGGCATGAAATCTTGGAAAACCTGCATCAGACTGCCTCTGAAATTCCAGGCGCGAAGGCTCGGCTCATCTCTGGGCACGCGGGTAGGGCCATTGTCGACTTTGCAAACGAGTGCGATGCAGATTGCATCGTCTTGGCATCGCACAAGCCTGGTTTTGAGGACATATTCTTGGGTTCCACTGCGAACAGAGTCGTGCATCACGCAAGGTGTTCGGTTCATGTAATTCGTTGATCCAAAGTCAGCGGCGTGACGTCCTTATTGGCTGGCCCAATACTTAGTGAGCCAAATCAGATCGAAAGAATTGGCAGCTGAGCCAAAGAACCCTCGGACTGCAGCGACACGTTTTTTGCAATTTACGTGCGGTTTCGAATTTGTTGGAGCGCTGGATTACTTTATTGCGAAGAGCAGTTGCCGATCGGTCGTTAGGAGACTTTCGACACTTGGGTTGTCTCAGCGCCAAAGACTTCGCCTTTCTTGACGCAAAGCTGTTTGATGAAGGCCAAATCCTGCACCCACTACCAATACTCCAGTTCGAATATCTAACGTTTAGCCTCGTACAGCGCCGGGGCCTTTTACGTTCGCGCCAACACCACCAGAAGAACCGTGGGTCGTGGTTGACGCTAGTGAAGACTGGGCGGTTTACATTCAGTTGCTGACTCGGTCTTTCAAAAAAGACGATATCTACACTGATCTTCTGCAAGTGCAGTTTTTTTACTAAGCTTTCAGGCCTTATGCATTGGTCAAGAAGAACGCCGCTTCCACCTCTAGTGTTCGGGTTTGCGGTTTGGGCAAGGCCCATCCGGGATTCGACATAGTCAATATCTCGACCAGAAAAACGCCCAGCGATCAGAAAACACTAAACCATGCCCCTTCGCCACCGTGCAAAATTTTGCTACACCCAATTTGAGTGTTGAAATTTGCACAATAGGCAAGATGCAATGGAAAACTGGGACGAAGTGAAAACCGCCTATCAGGTGGCGCGAATGGGTACGGTTAGCGGTGCGGCGGACGTGCTGGGCGTGCATCATGCGACGGTGATCCGTCATATTGATGCGATCGAAGCGCGGTTGGGGGTTAAGTTGTTTCAGCGTCACGCGCGGGGCTACACGCCGACCGAAGCGGGTGAGGATCTTTTGCGGGTTGCGCAGGCGACCGAAGATCAGTTCAATCAGTTGGTGGGGCGGATGAAGGGGCGTGGTGACGACGTTTCGGGCGAGTTGGTGGTTACGTCACTGTCGTCGCTGGCGCCGTTGATCGTCCCGGTGCTGAGCGCATTCCAGAGACTGCATCCCGATCTGATTGTCCGCTACCTGACCGGGGATCGCTTGTTCCGACTGGAATATGGTGAGGCGCATGTGGCTATCCGCGCGGGCTCGGCCCCGGATCAACCGGACAACGTGGTGCAGCCCTTCATGCGGCAGGAGGTCGGACTGTACGCGAGCACCTCCTATCTTGAGCAACATGGAAGGCCCGCCGGGATTGAGGATTTCCCTAACCACTATTTCGTCAGCACGGATGATGAAAACAGCCGGGCGCCTTTTTCAAAATGGTTGCGTGAAACCGTGCCCGTCGAACGGATCACATTTCGCTGCACGAATAATTTCTGCATACGCGAGGCAGTTCTGTCCGGTGCCGGGATCGGCTTTATGGCCAGGTGGGAGGCTGCGCGTGATCCAAACCTTGTCGAGGTGATTGAACCGTTGCCCGAGTGGTTCGGCAATCTGTGGCTGGTAACGCATGTGGATTTGCACCGCACCACCAAGGTGCAGGCATTTCTGTCCTACCTGAAAGAGCAGTCCAAGGATTGGCAAACATGAGCCCACAGGCACGGGGCCATCTGGCCATGCTGACATTCTCGGCACTGGTCGCTGGCAGTTTTTCCCTTGGGGCAATGATCGCAAACCAAATCTCGCCTGTCGCGGTTACAGCGGCGCGGTTCGCAATTGCAGCGCTGGTGATTGGTGCCGCTGCGTTGGCCACGACCGGGGTGCCCCGATCTGCTGCGCGGGCCCCGTGGCGGTACCTTGTTTTGGGCGGGTTGTTCGGCACCTATTTCGTATTGATGTTCGTCGGTCTGAAAACTGCACCACCGGTTAGCGCTGCGGCGGTCTTTACGCTGACCCCGGTTCTTTCGGCCTTGGCGGGCTGGGTCTTGTTACAGCAGGTGACGACCCCACGTATGGCACTGGCGCTGGTTATCGGTGCAACAGGAGCGTTGTGGGTGATTTTCCGAGCCGACTGGCAGGCCTTGATGGCGTTTCAGGTCGACCGGGGCGAGATCATCTACTTTTGGGGTTGTGTCGCTCACGCAATCTATACGCCGATGGTGCGAAAGCTGAACCGGGGTGAGCCTGCTGTGGTCTTTTCCTTCGGCACTATGGTCGCGGGTTGCCTCTTGCTGTCGCTATACGGCTGGAAGGACATAGCGGCGACGGATTGGGCAAGCCTGTCTTTGTTCATCTGGTTGGTCATTCTGTATCTGTCTGTCTTTGCCACGGCAGCCAGTTTCGTGCTGGTGCAATATTCGGCGCTGCGTCTGCCCTCGGCCAAGGTAATGGCCTACACCTATCTCGTACCAAGTTGGGTCATCTTGTGGGAGATTGCTTTGGGCCAGAAAGCCCCCGCCTTGCTGGTCGGGGTAGGGGCCGTGCTGACCGTTGTCGCGCTGGTTCTGTTGCTGAAATCCGAAGAAACGCAGGAGGCTGCGCTCGTTACCAAATGACTGTTGTGCTTTGAACAAGATATGAGACTGTAGAGCGGATAAAGGTCAGATCAGAGGCACCTTGATGAAAGCGTTTTTCCCGTTCGCTGCAATGGCGATACTGACTGCGTGCACGCCGCCGCAGCCCCCCAGCGGCGTCATCAGCGAAGCCGACCTGCAAGCCAGTTGCGAGGCGCTGGTCGCGGCGGAATCCGGCATACGAGCAAGCGGTATTTCCGCGCGTCCCACTCAGTTTGACGCGACAGGTTCGATCACCTTGGTAGATGTTCAGGGGGTATCTGCGCCTTGGCTGTGCCTTGCGGATGTGACGGGTGTGGTGACAGGTGTTGAGCCGGGCGCCTAGGCCTGCCGGTGCCCTTTGAGGCAGATCAAAGTTGTTACATTCGAATTTCCCTATGCTTTGAACAGAGGAGGAATTCACTATGTATGACCACATCATGTTCCCAGTTGATCTGCACTTGCCGCCCACGGTTCAGAAAGCTGCCGAGGTCGCCGCAGCGGTCGCCAAGTGGCAAAGCGCCAAGATTACTGTTGTCAGCGTCACCGGAATTCAACCCGGTGACCCCGTGCAGCCTGACGCGATGGTCAACGAAGATCTGCGCAACTTTGCCGATCAACTCGCTGAAAAAAGCGGGGCCGAAGTTGACTTTCGCAACATCCACTCGGTCGATGTCGGTGCTGAATTGGATGGCGACCTGACGCGCGCAGCGGATGAGATTGGCGCGGACCTAATCGTGGTGGGCACGCATGCGCCACGGATCATGGACTACATCTTTTCCAGCCATGCCGGCTATCTGGCAACGCACGCCTCCATTTCGGTCTTTGTTGTCCGTTAGGCGGTTCAATCCTCGCCCGAGGGAAGTTCAACTTCCAGAAATCGTTCGAACGCGTCCAGATTGACGGGTTCGAACTGCCCAAAACCTTGCATCCAAACCGAAGCCGTCCGCAAGGCATCCGGTTCCAGTTTGCACCATTTCACCCGCCCCCGTTTTTCCTGGCTGATCAATCCCGCCTTGGTCAGGATCACCAGGTGTTTCGAGATCGCCGCAAGCGACATCTCGAACGGTTCGGCCACGTCGGTCACGGCCATATCGTCCTCCAGCAACATCGCAAGGATGGCGCGGCGGGTCGGGTCGGCGAGGGCTGCGAATACTGTGTCGAGATCGTTGGACATGTCTTCGCTGAACCACAGCGTCAGGGCTTGGTCAACCATTTGGTTAAATATGCGGATTCAGGCGTATCCGTGCCGGACCTTTAATCCACTTCCGTTTTGGGTCTGGCGGTGAAAAGATTTTAATAATAAAAATCAAATACTTAAATGATCTGTGGGTGCGACCTATACACCGTTGACTCTGTGCCCGCATCGCCTTAGCACCCTACCCAAGACTGTGCGAGGGAAACGCCCGTGACCGATGATGACCAAAAGCAGCGTATGGCGCAGCTGGAGGCCAAGATCGACGCGGCGAAAAAGGCCAAACAGCCCCCCAAACGCGCAGACAATGACATATCCGGCGGCGAGCTTGCCTGGAGGATGGTCATCGAAATGGTTTCCGGTCTGGGGATCGGATTTGGCATCGGATACGGGCTGGACAGCCTGCTCGGGACGATCCCGATCTTTCTGGTGCTGTTTACATTGCTGGGCCTTGTCGCGGGCGTGAAGGTTATGCTCCGCAGCGCGAAAGAGGTCCAAGAGAAACAAACGGCGGCGACGGCTGCCGAGAAGGACGAGAGGGACTGAACGTGGCAACCGAGACCACCGCAGCAGAAGGCAGCAGCCTGGTATTCCACCCGATGGACCAGTTCATCGTCAAACCGTTGTTCGGCGACGGCGCAGTGGGCATGTTCACCATTACCAACGTGACGCTGTGGCTGTTCTTTGCGATCGTTGCGATTGTTCTGCTGCTAATCGTGCCGACCTCGAAGCGCGCGATTGTTCCGACCCGGATGCAGTCGGTGGCCGAACTGGCCTATGGCTTCATCTACAAGATGCTGGAAGACATTTGCGGCAAGGAAGGCGTCAAGTTCTTCCCCTATGTCATGACCCTGTTCATGTTCATCGTGACCGCGAACTTCCTGGGCCTGATCCCGACCTCGTTCACAACCACATCGCATTTCGCCGTGACCATCCCGCTGGCGCTGGCTGTCTTCCTGACCGTCACCATCCTGGGCTTTGTCAAGAACGGCGCGGGCTTCCTGAGCCTGTTCTGGGTCTCCAGCGCCCCGATGGCGCTGCGCCCGATCCTGGCGATCATCGAGCTGATCTCGTACTTTGTGCGTCCGGTCAGCCACTCCATTCGTCTGGCCGGTAACGTCATGGCGGGCCACGCGGTGATCAAGGTGTTCGCAGGTTTTGCCGCGATTGCTGTGATCTCGCCCGTGTCGGTTCTGGCGATCACCGCAATGTACGGTCTCGAGGTCTTGGTGGCCTTTATCCAGGCCTACGTATTCACCATTCTGACCTGTGTTTACCTTAAGGACGCTCTGCATCCGCATCACTGATTGGGTCTTGCACCCAGCACAGGAACGATAACCCAACATCGAAACTTCCAATTCGTAAGGAGATACATCATGGAAGGCGATCTCGCACACATCGGCGCAGGCCTGGCAGCAATCGGTTCCGGCGCAGCCGCAATCGGGGTGGGCAACGTTGCAGGCAACTTCCTAGCCGGCGCCCTGCGCAACCCTTCGGCGGCTGCTTCGCAGACCGCAACCCTGTTCATCGGTATCGCATTCGCAGAAGCCCTGGGGATCTTCGCATTCCTGGTCTCGCTGCTGCTGATGTTCGCCGTCTAATCTGCGGAACCTGATCCTTACGCGCAGGTGGGTCCAAGCCATAGCGGCCCACCTGTTGTAAAGACAACGTTCCGACGGAGGACATCATGGCGACTGAACCCCTAGCCAAAGAAGTAGCAGGCACCTGTGTTGACTCGTACGGGTCGGCCATCGGGATGCCGCAGCTCTGCTTTGATTGGTTCCCCAACCAGATTTTCTGGCTGGTCATCACGCTGGTCGTCATCTTTCTGGTCCTGTCCCGCGTGGCTCTGCCCCGCATCGCGGCAATCCTGGCCGAGCGTCAGGGGACCATTACAAATGACCTGGCTGCGGCCGAAGATCTGAAGGCCAAGGCGGTCGAGGCTGAAGAGGCCTATAACAAGGCGCTGGCCGATGCCCGTGCCGAAGCGCAGCGTATCGCTGCCGAGGCGCGTGCCGAAATCCAGTCTGGTCTGGATGACGCGATTGCAAAGGCAGATGCTGAAATCGCTGCAAAAGCAGCTGAATCGGAAAAGGCAATTGCCGACATCCGTGCCGGTGCGCTGGAAAGTATTCAAGTGGTTGCCAAGGATACGGCAACTGAACTGGTCACAGCACTGGGCGGCGAGGCGGATGCCAAAGCCATCGACGGTGCCGTTGACGCGCAGATGAAAGGATAAGTGACATGCGGAATACTCTTGCCCTTATCCTGACACTCGGTGCTGCCAGCCCCGCGCTGGCCGCAAGCGGCCCGTTCTTCTCGCTTGGCAACACAGACTTTGTGGTCCTGCTGGGCTTTATCGTCTTCATCGCGGTTCTGTTTTACTTCAAAGTGCCCGGCATGATCGGCGGCGCACTGGACAAGCGGGCCGAGGGCATTCAGTCGGAACTGGACGAAGCTCGCGCCCTGCATGAAGAAGCGCGCAGCCTGCTGGCCTCGTATGAGCGCAAGCAACGCGAAGTTCAGTCTCAGGCGGATGCCATCGTGGCGGCGGCTAAGGATGATGCTGCGCTGGCGGCTGAACAAGCCAAGGTCGATCTGGAGAAGTCCATTGCTCGTCGTTTGGCGGCAGCACAGGACCAGATCGCATCGGCTGAGGCTTCGGCCGTGAAAGAAGTGCGCGATCAAGCCATCACTGTTGCTGTTTCTGCAGCAAACGCGGTTCTGGCCAAGCAGATGACGGCTACCCAGGCCAACAAGTTGATCGACGCGGCCATCGCGGATGTAGGCGAAAAGCTGCACTGAAATCTGGACAAAGTTTGAACTTTGACCCGAAAGCTCGCTTTCGGGTCAAAGTGTTTTAGAAGACCTTTTGCCTGAATTGCTGGACTTCTTATGAACATTCTCGGCGTCGTTCGAAATGGTGGAGAATCTCTGACCGAAACGCTCTTGCGTATCGAACAACTACGGGCGCAGCTAGACAGCAGTCGCGTGATTATCGCGACCAACGATAATTCAGACAACACCGATGATATCCTGCAAGACTACGCGGCTATGAGCGCGGGTGTTGATATACTCTTTCTTGATAGTATGGCCGGCCTCTTCGAAGAACGTGTGGAGCGTATTGCTGCAGCCAGAAATACAGTTCTTGAGCACCTTCTAACCAGCAGTCCGATCCATCCACTGACCCTGGTTCTTGATATGGACGGACCCAACACGCAGATGGATCCGAGTCAGGTGTTGAACGCGGCGGTGCGTCAGGTGCCACAGTGGGACGCTGTGTTTGCCAACTCATTGCCCGCCTACTATGACCTATACGCGCTGCGATGCGCAGGCTGGTGCGAACAAGACCCGTGGCGAGAGCTTGCGGCGCTAAAGCGGCCCAGGATGTTTCGCAGTGTCTGGTGGCGACGGATGCAGCGCAAAATCATTTATAGTCGCCAATACTCGATGCCGCCTGATACGCCAATGATTGAGGTGGACAGTGCTTTTGGTGGGTTGGGCCTGTACAAGACCGAAGCTTTGCATGGTGCCACGTACCGGCCACGGGATGAGACCGGCCACGTCACCTGCGAGCACACAACCCTGCATCTTTCGCTGCGCAACGCGGGAAAGCGTCTTTTCATTGACCCCGGTCTTACGACTTTGGCACAAACCGAGCATATGGGCCCCGGCAGCGGAAAGCGCATTCCAAAGAAGCTGTTGCAATGATCAACTTGTCAGTGTTGATGCAACCGGACAGAAACTCTGTTGCTGCGTCAACGCAGCTCGGCCTTGGGTAAAAGGATTATGCATGGCGAAAATGCCCAAGATAAGTCTGGTCATTCCAAACCTGAACTGCGCCGATTTTCTCGAGCAGACCATTACGTCAATTGTCAGCCAATCTTATCCTAATCTTGAGCTGATCTTGTCGGATGGAGGCAGCACAGACGGGTCGCTTGATATTGTCGAAAGATATCGCGGGGCATTCGCACATATCATATCCGAGCCGGATACCGGGCAAGCCAACGCGGTCAACAAGGGGTTTGCTCTCGCCACTGGCGAGGTCATGGGGTGGATCAATTCCGATGATGTCCTAATGCCGGGTGGGCTCGGACTTGTTGGGTCTCTTTTTGCGCTAAAGTCAAAGTTGGACTGGGTGACGGGTAAGCTCACGACGATAGACGAGGCAGGGTGTATCTTGGCCTCTCGACGTCCAAGACCAATTTCGTATCAACGGTTTCTTGCGGGCGACTATCAGTGGGTGCAGCAGGAGTCGACATTTTGGCGACGCAGCTTATGGGATAAAGCCGGTGGACAGCTTGACGAGCGCCTGTCCTTGGCTGTCGATGGTGAGCTTTGGCTGCGGTTTTCGCGCTGCGCCGAACTAATAGCAGTTCACGACAAGATCGGTGCGTTTCGGTTCCGCAAAGGCCAGCGCTCAGAGGCCATGGACGCCTATCATGCAGAAATGCTAGCTGTGATAGCCGCTGAAAAGCAGAAGGCAGACAGCGCGGACGCAGTTACGAAATCCATTGTGGCCGCGCCCACCATACTGCGGAGCCGGTCGGAAGCTGACAGCACCTTTCCCGGACTGATCGACTACGATCCTAAACCGTTGAAGCACTTGAGCCTTTGGAGACACCGGTGTGAACGAGCTATTCGGAAGCTTTGAACCTCGCTGACATTCAGGCGGTCCATCATGTCAGATCAACGCGTTTCATGATCCAGTCGCTGCCGCGCGATTTCTTCGTTCCGTAAAGCCTTTTGGTGATCTTGTGTGCATTGTTGAACGAAGTTCAGGTGTTTCTGAACAGCCTCGCGGGCGCCTTCCGGGTCGCGCGCCTGTAGCGCGGTATTGATTGCACGGTGCTGATCCAAGATGGCTTCTCGGGTTGTGCGTTGATTGAACATCATTTGACGGTTGTAAAAGACGCCTTGGCGCAACAGGTCGAACATCGACCGCATCATATGCAGCATTACGACGTTATGGCTCGCCTCGATAATGGCCATGTGGAATTGCGCGTCCAGATTGGCCTCATCTTTCGGAGCGTTGCGGGCATGGGCGGCCTCCATCTTTTCAAAGATCGTTTGGACCACTTTCAGGTCGCTTTCTGATCCCATTCTCGCTGCGCGCTCAGCCGCCAAGCCCTCCATGTCCCGACGGAATGAGAGATAATCGAAAACTGCTTCTGGATGACTGCCAAAAAGGCGGATCAGGGCGGGTGAAAAGGCAGAGCCCAACACCTCGGCCACATAGATCCCGGATCCGGCCTTGGCGGCCAAAAGACCTTGCTCCTGAAGCTCCGAAATCGCCTCGCGCAAGGATGGGCGCGACACGCCCAACCGCTCGGCGAGTTCGCGTTCAGCGGGCAAGCGCTCGCCGGGGCGTAGAATGCCGCGCAGGATCAGCAGCTCGATCTGCCGTACCACTGCGATTGAGAGCTTCTCGGTCTGAACTTTTTGGAAGGGCATGGGGATGTCGTCGCTGAAATTGGTCAATTCATATGACCATGGAATGCAGGCGGGTACAAGAATGTCGCGGCCTTGAGGTGAGAATAGGTCAGAATTATTGACTTTAAAAAAATCCTCGATACGCTGCCCATGTCCGAACAGGGAGGGGGCACATGTCGACACAAGCGCTGTTCGCTACGCGTGCATCGCGAATGAAAGCGTCCGAGATCCGCGAGTTGTTGAAACTTCTCGATCAGCCCGGAATCATTTCCTTCGCTGGCGGTATTCCCGACCCGGCCTTGTTCCCGAAAGAAGAATTTGCGCAGGCGTTCCAGACCGCAATGACCGCAGATCACAGTGACCGCGCGCTGCAATATTCGGTCAGTGAGGGCTATGGTCCTCTGCGTGAATGGCTGGTCGATCATATGCGGGGCAACGGCATTGATTGTGGGGCTGAGAACATCCTGATCACCTCGGGGTCACAACAGGCGTTGGACTATCTTGGCAAGCTCTACCTATCGCCCGGGGATACCGCCTTGGTCGGTTGGCCAACCTATCTGGGGGCGATCAACGCGTTTGACGCCTATGAGCCGCGCTTCGACAGGCTGCACCTGAACGGCAACCAAGGAGCGGCGGAGTACGCCGCGGCAGCGGGCGAAGGGCGGGTAAAATTTGCCTATTTGTCACCGGACTTCGCCAACCCGACAGGTGAGACCGTTGATTTGCGCGCACGAGAGGGCCTGCTGGATCTGGCTGATGCGCTGGATATCGCGGTGATCGAGGATGGGGCCTATCAGGCGTTGCGTTACGAGAGTGATGCGATCCCGCCCATTCTGGCACTGGAGCAAAAGCGTAAGGGCTCGATCGAGGCGTGCCGGACGATCTATTGCGGCAGCTTCTCGAAAACCCTTTCGCCGGGCTTGCGTGTGGGTTGGATCGTGGCCGCGCAGCCAGTGATCCAGCAGCTTGTTCTGATCAAGCAGGCGGCTGATCTGCATTCGCCAACACTCAACCAGATGGCGACCGAGCAGGTGGCGCGCACCTGTTTCGATAGCCACATCCCGATGTTGCGCCGAACCTATGGCGCGCGCCGAAACGCGATGTTGCAGGCGTTGGAGGACTATATGCCCGACGGGGTAGAATGGACCCGGCCCGAAGGCGGGATGTTCATCTGGCTGACCTTGCCCGAAGGGGCCGACGGCGCCGCGCTGTTGGCGCGGTCGCTGGAGACAGTCAAGCTGGCCTTTGTACCCGGTCGGGCGTTTTTCCCCGATGGTAGTGGGGCGAATACCGTGCGACTTAGCTTCTCGAACTCTGATGAGGCGACGATCCGCGAAGGGATCGCACGATTGGGGCAGGTCCTGAAAACCCAGATCGGGTAAGGTTTCATTAACGGTTTGCCCGCAACACTGGGCGTATGATCCGGTATCTGTCTCTCCTGGTGCTGGCCGCATGTTCGGCCGGCACGCCCCATTTTCGCGATGTGCCAGCCACGCGCGTGGCGGTGAATGGCAGTGTCTTTGACGTGCGCGTGCGTGGTGAACTGGCCGAGGCGGTGCGGATCAACATGCAATACGCGCCGCGGCTTGGTCCAATCCGCGACCGCGCAGCATTGGCAATGGCACAGGTGTCGGGGTGTCCGATTCTGGATGTGCTGGGGGATGCCGCAGTCACCGTTGGTGTACTGGGCTGTGATCGAGAAATGGCCGAGCGCCTTTTGCTGACTGCAATTTCGCGCCCGAACTATGAATGCGTAGATACGGGCGTCTTCGACGATATCGGCGGCGATTACGGCTATCAGGTGTTTGAATGCACGCCCTACTGACCTGCGCGTAATCTTGCGTATTTGAGCAAGATGTTGTGGATAACTCGGGTCGAATTCCCATATCCTGCGCAACTGCGTTGACAGGTCCCCAATCCCTTGCGCAGACTTCAAGCATATAGGAATCACGGGACTCATTGCCTTTGCGCTTTAGCAAACTCAAACTCACCGGCTTCAAAAGCTTTGTCGATCCGACCGATTTGATCATCGCGGATGGGCTGACCGGTGTGGTGGGGCCAAATGGTTGCGGCAAGTCCAACCTGCTTGAAGCGTTGCGCTGGGTGATGGGCGAAAACCGCCCCAAATCCATGCGCGGCGGGGCGATGGAAGATGTGATATTCGCAGGGGCGGCCACGCGTCCCGCGCGCAACTTTGCCGAAGTGGTCCTGACTATGGACAATTCGGAACGGTTAGCGCCTTCGGGGTTCAACGACACGGACCAGTTGGAAATCATCCGCCGCATCACCCGCGACGTCGGCAGCGCCTACAAGACCAACGGCAAGGACGTACGCGCGCGCGATGTGCAGATGCTGTTCGCGGATGCCTCAACCGGGGCGCATTCGCCAGCGCTGGTGGGGCAGAACCGTATTGCCGAGCTGATCAACGCCAAACCCCGTGCCCGGCGGCGTATTCTGGAAGAGGCGGCTGGAATATCGGGCCTCTATCAGCGGCGGCATGAGGCCGAGCTGAAACTCAAGGGCACCGAATCCAACCTGACCCGCGTTGATGACGTGTTGGAACAGTTGGGCACGCAGCTGGCGCAACTTGCGCGTCAGGCCCGTCAGGCCGCGCGCTATCGCGAGATCGGTGAACAATTGCGGCAGGCCGAGGGAATGCTGCTCTACCGTCGTTGGAAAGAGGCCGATATGGCCCGCCAACAGGCCGAGGAGAAGCTGCGCGATCGGATCACAGAAGCCTCGCGTGCTGAGGCAGAGGCCCGTGCCGCCGCCGCAAAGCGCGCCGAGATCGAAGAAACCCTGCCGCCGCTGCGTGAGGAAGAGGCCATCGCCGCCGCCGTGTTGCAGCGCCAGCAGGTGCAGCGTGACCAGCTTTCTGATCAGGAAACCCGCGCCCGTCAGACCATCGAAACGCTCACCAACCGTATTCAGCAGTTGAGCAATGATATCGAGCGTGAAACCGGCCTGAACCGCGATGCGGGCCAGATGATCGAACGGCTGGAATGGGAAGCCCGCGAGCTGACAAAGGCCGCGGAAGGTCATGATGACAAGGTGGCCGAGGCGGCCGAAATCGCGCGCGAGGCGGCGTCGGTCTTGCAGGATCGTGAAGATCACCTGTCACAACAGACCGAGGATATGGCTCGTCTGGTCGCCCGTCACCAATCGGCGCAACGTTTGGTCGAAGACAGCCGCAAAACGCTGGCCCGGTCCGAGAGCGAAGAGGAAAAAGCGCGCGGTGCTGTGAATGAGGCGCACGAGGCGCTGACTCGCGCCGCCGAAGCATTCGAAGCCGCGCAAGAAGGCGAGGAAGAAGCACGCGAGGCCGCCGAGGCCGCCGAAGAGGCACTGGCCGCCGCCGATGAGCTGCGCAACGAAACTCAGGCGCGCGAGGCCGAGGCTCGGGCCAAACGCTCCGAGGCTGAAGGTGAATTAGGCGCGATCCGGGCCGAAACCACCGCGCTGGCCAAACTGGTCGAACGCGACACCGCAGAAGGCGGACAGGTGCTGGATCTGCTGCGCGTGGCACCGGGATACGAAAAGGCGTTGGGCGCGGCTTTGGCCGATGACCTGCGCGCGCCTCTGGTTGAAGGCGACGGGCCATCCGGTTGGGTGCAGGTTGCAGGCTATGACGCCGATCAGCCGCTGCCCGAGGGGGCCGAACCGCTGGCGCTGCATGTTTCCGGCCCCGACCGCCTCAGCCGCCGCATTGCGCAGATCGGTCTGGTCGGTTCGGATCAGGGCGCGCGTCTGCAGGCCTCGCTGAAACCCGGTCAGCGCTTGGTCTCGCGCTCGGGCGACCTGTGGCGCTGGGACGGGTTCCGCGCCTGGGCCGAGGATGCCCCAAGCGCCGCCGCCCTGCGCTTGGAACAGCTGAACAAGCTGGAAGCGTTGAAACAGGAACTCACCCGGACCGAGGCGCAGGCAGATGGCGCGCGGGCGGCGCATGAGGCGCTGTCGCAGCAACTGGCCGACGTGACCGAGGCTGACCGCCGTGCGCGCGACGCCCGACGGGCCGCCGATCAACGTATGGCCGAAACTGCACGCGCGCTCAGTCGGGCCGAGGCGGATCGCAATCTCGCGCAGGGCAAGCTGGAAACCCTGACGCTGGCCGTCGACCGCCATAAGGAGGACGCCATGTCCGCCCGCGCCCAACTGCGCGAGGCCGAGGGCGCACTGACCGGGCTGGGGGACCTCGACAGCGCCCGCGCGCAGGTTGAGGACATCAAACAAACGGTCGAAGCTGCACGGATCACCATGCTGACCCACCGCTCGACCCATGACGAATTGCGCCGCGAGGGCGAGGCGCGGACCCGCCGCAGCCAAGAGGTGACAAAAGACCTCAGTGGCTGGAAGCACCGATTGGAGACGGCGGAAAAGCGCATCTCGGAATTGGTCGAACGCAAGGAAAGCTCGGAGGAGGAGCTTGCCGATGCCATGGCCGCCCCCGGTGAAATCGCCGAGGCGCGCGAAGAACTGAACGAATTGATTGAAGCCGCCGACGCGCGTCGTGCCGAGGCTGCGGACAAGCTGGCCCAAGCCGAGGCTCAGCAGCGCGAATGGGTGATGGCCGAACGTGATGCGGAACGTCTGGCCTCGGAAGCGCGCGAAAGCCGGGCCGCCGCCGAAGCGCGCTCTGACGCCGCCAAAGAAAGCGTAACCGCCGCTGCGGAACGCATCGCCGAGGATCAGCAGCTGACGCCGAACCAGTTGCTGAACCAGCTGGACGTGAACCCAGACCAGATGCCCGCCGCCGACGCGCTTGAGGCCGAGGTCAACCGCCACAAACGTCAGCGCGATGCGATGGGTGCGGTGAACCTGCGGGCCGAAGAGGACAGCAAAGAAGTTCAGGAAGAATTCGACACGTTGAACAGCGAAAAGGCTGATCTGGAAGAGGCGATCAAGGCCCTGCGCAGCGGTATCGCCAGCCTCAACCGCGAAGGGCGGGAACGTCTGTTGACGGCGTTTGAACAGGTGAACTCGAACTTTGCCATGCTGTTCAAGCATCTGTTTGGTGGTGGAGAGGCCAATCTGGTCATGGTTGAAAGCGACGATCCGTTGGACGCGGGTCTCGAGATCATGTGTCAACCGCCGGGCAAGAAACTCTCGACGCTCAGCCTGCTCTCGGGCGGCGAACAGACCCTGACTGCAACCGCGCTGATCTTTGGTGTGTTCCTTGCCAACCCCGCGCCGATTTGTGTGCTGGATGAGGTCGACGCGCCTCTGGACGACGCCAACGTGACGCGGTTCTGCGACCTGCTGGACGAGATGTGCCGCCAGACCGACACGCGGTTCCTGATCATCACCCACCATGCGGTGACGATGGCGCGGATGGACCGGCTGTTCGGCGTGACCATGCAAGAACAGGGCGTCAGCCAGTTGGTTTCAGTCGACCTGAAGAAAGCCGAACAGATGGTCGCCTAACCTTTCACTGCAACGTTATGCCTGTTGCAGAGCAGTTCGGTTTAGACTGTTCCCATGACGCGACTATTGATCCTCACCTTGCTGACCGCTGGCCCCGCCCTTGCCGCCGAATGGCCCACGAAACCCGGAGACGTCCCCCTGTCGCCCGAAGAACTGGACGCTTTGGCCGGACGCACGCTGACATTTTTTGACGACGGTCAGGCAAAATTCTCGGCCGGAGGGGCCTATTCCTACACCTACGCCAGCGGAGACGCCGCCTTTGGCACCTATTCCATCGCCGAGGACGGCAGCGTCTGCATCGCCTATCGTAATGGGTTCAGCAGGTGCGATCTGTATGTGCGCAGCGGTGAAAGGTTGGTGCTGATTGACGAAAAAGGGGATCGGTATCCGGTACGGCCGGAGTAGTCATCCGGGCCTTGCGGCTATTTAGAACTTTCCCATATGGCACCGCGAAACGGGTGGGTGTAACTGCTCGCTGGGCAGACCTGGTAGATTGAGTAAAATTACGCCAGACACAACCTCTTGAAAGGACATAATCAGTGACGGAAGACACGGACAGCCGGTTGGCGCGTGGTAAGAAGCTTGGATCACATGGTCGCCAGCAGGATGAAGGCGTTCTTGTCATTCGGACCATAGCAATGCCAGCCGACACAAACCCGGCAGGGGACATATTTGGCGGCTGGTTGATGTCCCAAATGGATTTGGCGGCGGGAAACATGGCCGCGCGTGTTGCGCAGGGTCGAACGGCCACAGTTTCCGTACAGGCGATGCAGTTTCTTCAGCCAGTAAAAGTTGGGGATGAGGTGACGCTCTATGCAACGCTGGTGAATGTTGGGCGCACGTCTATAAGGGTTCATGTGGATGTCTGGGCGCGTCCCAGGCAATCGGACAATGGACAAAAGGTAACGGATGCGGATTTCGTTTTCGTTGCTTTGGATAGCAACGGTGCCCCGCGACCGGTGTTCGAAGACGAGTAGAGCCGTTTGATCAGCTATAGGCTGTTCAACAATTCCACCGTTGGCCACGCATCCGCAGGCAGCCCCAATCGCTTTTGCTCTGCCTGCACCGCCGCCCGCGTACCAGCCCCCAGAATACCGTCGATCTTGCCCACGTCATACCCACGCGCCTGCAGTTTGGTCTGTAGCTGCTTCATCTGCGCCCCTGACAAACCTTGCGCCGGGTTGCCCGCGTCGTAAATCTGCGCACCCTCCAGTCGGGTGCCGAAATAGGCGGCGGTCAGGACGTAGGTAAAGCTCTGATTCCATTCGAAATAGACGTCGAAATTCGGATAGGCCAGAAAGGCGGGCCCCTTATGGCCCTGCGGCAGGATCAGCGAGGCGGGCAGGTTGGACAGCGACCCGCTGCGGGCCTGAACGCCCATGGCCTGCCACTCGGACACTGGGCGCGGTTTGCCGGGGCCGGACAGCGACCAATCCATTTCGCTGGGCACACTGACCTCTTGCAGCCAAGGCTGACCCGGTTGCCATCCCAGGCCCGACAGCATCTTGGCCCCCGACATCAGCGCATCCGGGGCCGAGGTTTTCAGCGACACCTTGCCGTCCCCATCCCCGTCCACACCGTTCTCAAGAATATCGCGGGGCAGCATCTGGACCATGCCGATTTCTCCGGCCCAAGCCCCGGTGGTGCGGGCGGGGTCGAAATTGCCCTGCTCGTACAATTCGATGGCAGCGAAGATTTGCGGACGGAACAGCTCGGGCCGACGGCAGTCATGGGCCAGCGTCACGAGCGCATTGCGGGTGTTGAAATCGCCTTGAAAGGCACCGTAATCGGTCTCGAACGCCCAGAAGGCCAGCAGTACGCCGCGTGAGATGCCGTAATCGCGTGCGATCCGGTCAAACACGGCGTCATATTTGCGCGACATAGCCTGCCCGCGATCAATGCGGTTTTGCGAGATCAGACGGCGCGAAAACTCGATGAACGGCTTCTGGAACACGCCTTGCGCGCGGTCGGCTTTCAGCACCGCGCTGTCCTGCTGCACGCCGTTGAAGAAGGCGTCGACGGTGGCGCGGTCAAAGCCCTGTTGCACGGCCTCGGATTTCAGGCCTTTTACGAAACTATTGAACCCGCCGCCGCATTGGGCAAAGGCGGGTGACACAAAGAGGGCGGCGACCATAAGGCCAGAGAGCAAACGCATGAAACGGGTCCGTCAGAAAATGAAACTGACCCCAACCGACACCGACACGATGCCAAGCGCAAGCCCCCAGACCCGCCAGAGCATGTCGCATGCGCGGAAAACCTCTGACGCGCCAATCTCGCGGGGGGCGTCGCCATTGACCCAGGCCAGATCGCGCAGCTGCCCGTCATAGCTGCGCGGTCCAGCCAGGGCGACGTTCAAGGCGCGGGCCATGGCGGCCTCAGGCCAGCCAGCGTTGGGCGAGATATGGCGGCGGGCATCCGCGACCATCTGAGGCCAGCGCGCCCATTGGCCCGACAGCGCCACGATCATCACGCAGGTCAGGCGGGCGGGGATCAGGTTAAGTACATCGTCCAACCGGGCCGAGGCCCAGCCGAAGTCGCGGTATTTTTCGCTGCGGTAGCCGATCATGCTGTCGGCGGTGTTTACGGCCTTGTAAACCAACAGACCGGGCAGGCCGCCGAGAAGAAACCAGAAAGCGGGCGCGATGACCCCGTCGCTGAGGTTTTCGGCCGCGCTTTCGATCGCTGACCGCGCGACCTGCGCCTGCGTCATGTCGCGTGTATCGCGCGAGACGATCATCGCCACTTTTGCCCGCCCGTCTTCCAGCGAGATGGCCAAACCGGTGCCAACATCGCGCACATGGCTGACCAGTGACTTCTGAGCCAGCAGAATGGCGCAGGCGATTATTTC
The DNA here is from genome assembly GCF_056531925.1 of Ruegeria sp. J8. Lineage (NCBI taxonomy): Bacteria > Pseudomonadati > Pseudomonadota > Alphaproteobacteria > Rhodobacterales > Roseobacteraceae > Ruegeria > Ruegeria sp. J8. The sequence goes on along the minus strand of NZ_JBQFMR010000014.1, from coordinate 44,234 downwards.
GACTACTGGTCCCAGAAGGGTCAGCGCGCGCCCAATAATCAATGCGCCGCACACCAACAAGGCGACAACCGCGACACCTTTCAGACGCCGTTGCGCACCGTGGTTGAGGCGTTTGTCAAGCCAGCCAATAAGGTTGCCGATCACGACGGTGGGGTGTTTCACCCGCGACCACAGCCAGTCGGGCTCGCCCAGGGCCGCATCCAGACAGAGGGCGCAGACCAGAAGGAAGGCGGTGCTCACAATGCCGCCTCAAGCCGGGCCCAGCCGTCTGCTGGTGGCAAGCCCAGACGCAGGTAAGTTGTCGAATAGGGGAAGATGCGGCTCCAGATATGAGCGTGGGCCAGACGGTCCTGCCACTCGGCGGCGTCTTCGACGGAGTAAAGGCGAAAGAGCGGTGTACCCCCGACCAAACAGGCACCCTGACCCGTCACGAGGGTATCCAGCCGGTCCGCGCCTTGCTGAAGATACCGTCGGGTGGCTGCGGCCCAGCCCGTGTCCTGCAAAGCCCGCGCGCCAATTCGCAAAGCAGGACCCGAGACCGCCCATGGGCCAGTCAGATCGTTCAGCCGTGCGATCAGCTTTGGTTCGCCGATGGCAAAGCCAAGGCGCAGCCCGGCCAACCCCCAGAACTTGCCAAAGCTTTTCAGCACGATCACGCCGGGCCGCTCGGCCAGATGGATCAGCGATGCTTCGGGGGCGACATCGCAGAAACTCTCGTCAATGATGGTCAGCAGCGCGTTGGCGTCGGCCTCGGTCCAATAGCGACCATCGGGATTGTTGGGGTGAACGATCACACGCGCGTCGGCTGGACCTTCGGGCTGAACGCTCCAGCCTTGCGCGGAAAAGGCGGCGGCGTGCTCGTTATAGGTGGGGGTTGTGATCTGAACCCGCCCCTGCGGCGCCAAGGCCGGAATGCGGGCGATCAAAGCCGAGGCGCCGGGCCCAGGCAAAATCGCGGCGTTATCAGGCACGGACCAGAATTGGCGGGCCGCGTTGGTCAGTTGCTCGAACGCGCCGTGGTCGGGCAGGGCGGTCCAATCCTCGGCACTCAGGTCAGACATCGGGTAGGGCTGCGGGTTGATTCCGGTCGACAGGTCCAGCCAGTCTTGCCGCGATCCGCCATAGGCTTGGATAGCATCATCCAGTCCTCCGCCATGGTCGCGACGGGCGCGCGGGTTCAAGTTTTTGTCAGAGCTTGTCATTAGGTTCTCGCCGGAATCGCGCGTTTCGGCCCGTTTCAAGCGGATTTTTGCCATTTGCACAAGCGAATCCGTGCCTCGGCGGCAACCGGAAAACAGCGTTAACCCTTTGTTAAGGAATTGGCGTGATCACAAACTCAGGGGTCGGCACCGTTCACCACTTCATGTGCCGAGGTTGTTACTTATGAATGTTTTGATTGTTGAGAGTAATCCCGACCTAGGTCGGGTCTGGAAGCGGCACCTTGAACGTCAAGGCGCTGAGGTCACGCTTGTCGCCGGGCAAGAGGCCGCGATCCTCGCGCTTTACGGGGTCGCGTTTGACATTATCGTGCTGGATTTGGTGCTGGAGGCAGGCAGCGCGCTGGCCGTGGCTGATTTCGCCAGCTATCGCCGCCCTGAGGCGCGGGTGATCTTCGTCACGAACACCACCTTTTTCTCGGACGGGTCCATCTTTGCCCACAGCCCCAATGCGTGCGCCTATGTGCAAAGCGGAACGCCGCCAGAGGATCTGGCGGCGATGGTCGAACACTACGCGGCGGATCGCTGACCGCGCCCATGCGGTTCTGCGTAATCCAGCACTGGATTGGTCGGGATGATGCGGTGCGGATTGATGCTTTCATGGCTGTAGTGGTAGTGGCGCACGATGTGCTCCATGTTCACAGTGGGCGCGACGCCCGGCCATTGATACAGCTCGCGCGTATAGGCCCACAGGTTCGGATAGTCGATCAGCCGCCGCCGGTTGCATTTGAAATGCAGGTGATAAACCGGATCGAACCGGATCAGGGTCGTGAACAAGCGCCAATCGGCCTCGGTGATGCGATCCCCCATCAGGTAGCGGTTTTGGGACAGGCGATCTTCGAGCCAATCCAGCGTATCGAATAGCGGCCCAACAGCGCTGTCATAGGCGGCCTGGCTGGTGGCGAAGCCGGATTTGTAGACGCCATTGTTCACGTCGGAATAGATCCGGGCGTTGACCGCTTCGATGTCATCGCGCATCGTCTCGGGCCAGTAATCGTCGTTATTGCCCGTGATGCCATCAAAGGCCGAATTGAACATACGGATGATCTCTGAACTTTCGTTCGAGACGATCGTTTCCTGTTCCTTGTCCCAAAGGATCGGCACTGTGACACGGCCGGAATAGGACGGGTCCGCCTTGGTATAGATTTGATGGGCATAGTCCAGCCCGTACAGATCATCCCCGGTTGCGCCTTTGTCGTCTGGCTGAAAGTTCCAGCCCTTGTCCAGCATATCCGGATGCACGACCGAGACAGAGATCAGATTGCTTAGCCCCTTGAGTTCCCGGAAGATCAGGGTGCGATGTGCCCAGGGGCAGGCGTGGCTGACATAGAGGTGATAGCGTCCAGCTTCCGCCTTAAACCCGCCCTTGCCCGAGGGGCCCGCGCTGCCATCGGCGGTCAGCCAGTTGCGGAACTGCGCAGCGCTGCGTTTGAACGCGCCGCCGGTGGATTTGGTGTCATACCAAGTGTCGTGCCATTTGCCATCGACCAACAGGCCCATCTTTGTCCCTCCGAAATCCGATTTCGGCAAACATAGGGTGTCGCTCGGGTCGGTTCCATGCGAGGGCGCGCGCATCTTGCCTGCGTCATTGCACAGGTCGATCCGGGATTTCCGCGCAACAGATTGAAATCGGTTTGTTTCAGGTTCTCAGCTTCATTGGATTTTTACGAAGAGTTGCTCACAATAGTATGTACTGCGGGGGAAAATTGTTATGACGACCTATGTTTCTAAGGAAATAAGCGCCGAATTGGATGCGGCGCGAATCGCGGGGTTGAAAAAGACCAGCCGCCTTCGTGTCGAAATCGGCGACAATACGTATAAAATTCTGAGATTGTGGAAAGACGGCTTCACGGTTGAGGCCGCAACGACGCCGAAATTGCGCGGGTTGGTCGATATCTATGACGGTGCGAACCATCTGTACCAATGCCTGATCATCGCTGACGAAGATGAGGCGGGTGAGATGCGGTATGAGTTCAAGCGTAGCACTGCCGCCTCGGATAAGGCTCCTTTGGATTTCTACCGTGCGCCGGATGCGCCCATCGCGCTGCTAGGCCATAAGGACTAACGGGATGCCCGACGGACAGACCGCCGGGCCTTCCGATCACTGCAAATCTGCAAAAGCACGCTTCAGCCGGGCGCATGCGTCCTCGACACGGCTGCGCTGAGTAGCAAGGTTGAAACGCTCGAAGGTTTCTCCGCCTGCTCCGAAGCCGGGGCCGGGTGAGGTGGCGATTTTGGCATCTTCTCGCAGACGTCGGGTGAACTCGGCATGGTCCATGCCTGTGCCCGAAAAATCGACCCAGGCCAGATAAGTGGATTGCAACGGCATTGACCAAAGGCCGGGGATTTCAGCAATCGTCGCGTCGAACAGTTTGCGGTTTCCGTCCAGATGCGCGACCTGCTGGTCGGCCCATGCGGCGCCCTCGGGCGTGTAGGCGGCGGTGATCATCGCCACACCTAGCGCGCTGGGGTCATAGTCCAGCGCCTGAATGCGGTGGCGCATGTCCGCGCGCAGCTTAGTATCGGGAATTATCATATTCCCGGTGCGTTGACCGGCGATGTTGAAGGTCTTGGAAGCCGCCGTCAGGGTCACCGTCCAAGGGCGCGCATCAGGTGCTGCAACATCCATCGGCACAAAGATGCTGCCGGGATAGACCAGATCATGATGGATCTCATCCGACACCAGGATCAGCCCGTTCCGTTCGGCAAATGCCGCGACCGCGCGCAGCTCGTCCGGTGTCCAGACCCGGCCCGAGGGGTTCTGCGGTGAGCACCACAGCAGCATCTTTTCCGACCCGTCCAGTCGCGATTGCGCATCCTCGAGGTCAACGGCATAGCTTTCACCATCACGCACCAATGGGCATTCGACCACGCGGCGGCCGGATTTGTTCACTTTGTGCGCGAACTCATGGTAAACAGGGGAGAAGATCACAATCCCGTCGCCCGGCTGAGACCAGACATCCAGACACAGGGCGATCGCGTTGCCCAACCCCTGCGACGTCAGGACCCAATCTGTGTCAATCTCCCACCCGTGGCGATTTACCATCCACCACTGGACCGAAGCCAGATAGTCCGGATGCATCCAGGAATAGCCGAACACACCGTGATCGACGGCCTGTTGCACGGCATCAATCACGCAAGGCGCTGTGCGATAATCAGAATCCGCAGTCCACATGGCCAGCCCGTCATCTGGCGAAATGCCATAGAGGCGCTCCATCTTGTCCCATTTTGAACTGTTGGTGCCCCGGCGGTCGGTGAGGTCGTTGAACGTCATGTCATCTCCATCTGTCGCGACGAAAGCTAGTTACAATCGCGGCAGGTGCAAGGGGGGCGTTGCGGCGGATCGCGCGATGGCCTAAATCAACCTCATGAAACGCACTATTCTGATCCATCCCGACCCCCGCCTGAAAAAGGTCTGTGCCCCTGTGGCCGATCTGACGGATGAGCTGCGCAAGCTGGCCGACGACATGCTGGAGACGATGTATGACGCGCCCGGCGTCGGGTTGGCCGCGCCGCAGATCGGTGTGCTGGATCGGTTGATAGTGTTGGATTGCGTCAAGGAAGAGGGCGAGGCCCCGCGCCCCTTGATCATGTTCAACCCCGAGATCATCGCGTCGTCCGACGAAACCAATGTGTACGAAGAAGGTTGCCTGTCGATCCCCGAGCAATATGCCGAGGTCACCCGTCCCAAAGTCGTGGATGTGGCCTGGATCGACCGCGACGGCAACGCGCAGCAGGAAACCTTCGACGGCCTTTGGGCCACCTGTGTGCAACATGAGCTCGACCATCTGAACGGTAAGCTGTTCATCGACTATCTCAAACCGCTGAAACGCCAGATGATCACGCGCAAAATGCAAAAATTGAAACGTGAAATGGCCCGCGCATGACGGTCCGCGCTTGTCTGCCGTGGCCTGACAAACGTCTGCGCACCAAGGCGGAAGACGTGGCAGAGGTCACCGATGAAATTCGCGCCATCTGGAACGACATGATCGACACGATGGAGGCGATGCCCGGCGTCGGCCTCGCCGCGCCTCAGATCGGGGTGATGTTGCGGCTGGCCGTGGTGGATGGCTCGACCGAGCGGGGCCGGGCCGTTCGTCTGGCGAACCCCGAAATCCTGCACAGTTCGATTGAGCTACGTGAACATGATGAGGCCAGCCCCAACTTGCCCGGCGTTTCGGCCAAGGTGAAACGTCCGCGCGCGGTGACGGTGAAGTTTCTGAATGAACAAGGCATGATCGACCGTCGTGACTTTGTGGGGATCGAAGCCACCAGCGTACAGCATCAGATCGACCATCTGAACGGTCGGATGTATTTCGACCGGCTCAGTAAAATTAAACGTGACATGCTGCTGCGCAAAGCCAAGAAACTCGGGTAGCCCGGGGCGTCTGCCCTGCATCCCCAGCTCCGGAGGACCCTCATGCGTATCATCTTCTTGGGAACGCCCGACTTCTCGGTACCGGTGTTGGATGCTCTGGTTGCCGCCGGACATGAGATCGCCGCTGTCTATTGCCAGCCACCGCGCCCAGCAGGGCGTGGCAAAAAGGACCGTCCTACCCCGGTTCACGCACGGGCCGAGGTATTGGGGTTCGACGTTCGCCACCCGGTCTCGCTCAAATCGCCCGACGAACAAGCGGCGTTTGCGGCCTTGGACGCAGATGTCGCTGTCGTTGTCGCCTATGGCTTGCTGTTGCCGCAAGCCATCCTGGATGCGCCGAAACATGGCTGTTTGAACATTCACGCCAGCCTGTTACCGCGCTGGCGCGGGGCTGCTCCGCTTCAGCGTGCGATCATGGCGGGCGACGCTCAGACGGGTATCTGCATCATGCAGATGGAGGCCGGGCTGGATACCGGCCCGGTCCTGTTGCGTCGGGCTACGGATATTGGGCCGCTGGAAACCACAGCGCAGCTTCATGATCGATTGTCAGAAATGGGCGCTGCTATGGTGGTTGAAGCGTTGGAGGAGCTGCCGAACCTGACCCCTGAGGTTCAGCCTGAAGATGGCGTGACCTATGCTGCGAAGATCGACAAATCCGAGGCGCGCGTCGACTGGGCGCGTCCTGCCGCCGAGGTTGATCGGCAAATCCGGGGCCTGTCCCCGTTCCCCGGCGCCTGGACCGAGATCGAAGGCGAGCGGGTCAAGCTTTTGTCCTCTCGGCTGGCCGCTGGGCAGGGCGCTCCGGGAGAGGTTCTGAATGACACACTCCGCGTGGCCTGTGGCGACGGCGCGGTTGACCTTTTGCGGCTGCAACGGGCAGGGAAAGGGGCGCAGGATGTTGAAACCTTTTTACGGGGGTGGCCTGTTTCGACCGGAACGCGGCTCAGTTCGGAGTAAACCAGATGTTCATGATATTGATGGGCACCGTCGTGATTGCCGGGATCGTGGGGTATCTGGCTGAAAAAACCGGATTTACCCACAATGGATACCTGCCCTCGATCATCATTTGCGCGGGCGGCGCGTTCCTGTTCTACTTTGTGCGCATCATGTTTGGCATCAGCTTCGGCCCGCCCGGACTGGACGCGGTCCTGTCATCCATCGGGGCGCTGATCATCGTGCCCACTCATTGGAGGAAATAACGTGCCCGTCATCGCCCTTGTCATCATCGGAGCCGCCGCCGGGTTTCTGGCGACACGACTGATGCGGATCGAGGCCGATATTCCCACAACCATGTTGATCGGCATCGTTGGCGCGCTGGTCGGCGGGTTCCTTCTACGTGCATTGATCGCCGTAGCGGGCTGGCTGTCGGGCTTTGTCGGTGCGGTTTTGGGTGCGTTGTTGGTGATCTGGATCTGGCAGACATACCTGCGCCGTTGACCTCTTGACCTTTCGGAATCAATTCGGCCAGATCGCCGCAGAATTTATCTGAAAGGTGTTCCATGCCACAGGATCTGAACCCAGGTGACGTCGCACTTATGGGGGTGCCTCTGGATCTTCATTCCTCGTTTCTGCAAGGGCCCGCCTTTGCCCCTGGTCGTATTCGCGAGGCTCTGCATTCCGGAGCCGCTAACCTGACCGCAGAGGATGGCACAGATCTCGGCGCGACCGACCGCTTCAAGGATACAGGCGACCTGGATGTGTTCGAGATGATCGGACAGGAACCTATCGACCGGATCGAAGCTGGTGCTGCTGCGCGGATTTCAAGCGGTGCGCGACTGTTATCTTTGGGAGGGGACCATTCGGTTGCCTATCCGCTGATCAAGGCGCATTCGGAACGGTATGAGGGGTTGAACATCCTTCATATCGACTCGCATCCAGACTTGTATGACAGTCAGCAGGTCGGTCCGCTGGGCCATGGCTGCCCTTTCGCGCGGGTAATGGAAACCTGCGCAATTAACCGTCTGGTGCAGGTTGGCATCCGTACCATGAACAAGCACCAGCAGGAACAGGCCGACAAGTTCGGAGTCGAAGTGATCGACATGCAAAGCTGGCGCCCCGATCTTGAAATCAGCTTTGATGGCCCTGTTTACCTCTCGCTGGATCTGGATGCGTTGGACCCCGCCTTTGCGCCTGGCGTGTCGCATCATGAACCCGGTGGGTTAAGCACCCGCGAGGTGATCAACCTGATCCACCGTTTCAAGGGGCAGTTGGTCGGCGCTGACATCGTCGAATTGAATCCTCATCGTGACCCGTATGGGATGACGGCCATGGTGGCTGCGAAATTCGTCAAAGAGATCGGAGCCAGGTTGCTGTCACGCTGAGGTCATCGCGCGTCGCAGGTTGCGGATGATCCAAGTTGCGGCACATTACGGGTCGTGAGGGCGAACCGTTCAACTTCGGTCGCGCTCATCCAGTGCATGTCCTCGGCCGAGGCCGCGTTAAGCGTGTACCAGTAGAAGGCCGGGTCAACACCGATATCGGCATAGTAGTCCAGGTACCGGTCATGCTCTGAGTCGTCTTTGGGGATTTCGGTGGCCACGATGTTCAAGCCGCCCCAGCTGTGCACGCCAACGCAGGCATCAGGTTCCAGAACGCGGCGGTTGCCTGCCAGAAACAGGTCCGTGCCGCCCGACGCCACCATGCCGTCTGACGGAACAATCGTGTCAAACCCCAGTTCCCGCACGACACGCGAGAAGACGACATTTGCGTCATCGTCCACGGAGCCTTCAATATATTGCAGGACAAGGGTTTTAGCCTGCGGATTGCTGCGGATGACCTCCTGAAAGGCATGCAAGGACGTGTGGTCGATAGTGCCCGAGGCGACAATCCGGTCGCTCTGTGCCTCAAACCGCAGGGCGTCGTAGGATGGGGTACACCCGGCCATAAGGGCGAAACTGACTGCAAAGCAGAACTGTGGTTTCATGGCAGGTGTATTCCTTTTGGCGCGCCGTCTAGGCCCTTGCTTTCTTGGGCTTGAACGGGGCCATGCCCGTCCGGGCCAACTCGTCGGCTTTTTCGTTTTCAGGATGGCCCGCGTGACCTTTGACCCATTCCCAGGTCACGTCATGGCGGGTTTGTGCCTCATCCAGCCGCTGCCACAAATCTACATTCTTAACAGGCTTCTTGTTCGAGGTCTTCCAACCGTTCCGCTTCCACCCGAAAATCCACCCCGTGACGCCGTTTTTCACGTAGGCGCTGTCAGTCACAACGGTGATCTTCGAGGCCCGCTCCAATGTTTCTAGCGCGCTGATCGCAGCCAGCAGTTCCATCCGGTTGTTTGTGGTTTCGGCCTCGCCGCCGCTGAGTTCCCGTTCTTTCAGGACATTGTCGCCATCCATCGCGCGCAGCAGAACCCCCCAGCCGCCGGGGCCCGGATTGCCGGAACATGCGCCGTCCGTATAGGCGAACAGCTCAGGCATGGGCCAGCACCAGAATGAAACCGTCATATGAACCCGCAAGGCCGGCACCCACGCCCGTCGTGATCCGGTCGATCGTGAACCCGGACTTTGTCATAGCCTCCTCGATTTCAGTTTGTGAAAAATAGGTGTAGTAGCGATCCAGATCGTCGCGATGTTCACCCGTGCCCAGTTTCAGGCCCAGAAAAAAAACACCCTCGGGTTTCAGCGCTTTGTGGATGGCGGACAGATGCCGCGCAAAATCCGCGCGCGGGGCGTGCAGCAGGGAAAAGCTGGCATAGATGCCGTCATATTCAGCCTCTTCCGTCACGTCGTCAAACGTGCCCAGACGCGCGTCAATCCCGTTCTGCTGCGCATGTTCGACAAAGGCGGGCGTGGCATCAAGGGCACGGACACGCAGCCCTTCGCGTTGTAGAAAGGCGCTGTCCGATCCGGGGCCGGAACCGAGATCCAGCACATAACCGCCTTCCGCAACCGCTTCGGCAAAGGCCATGCGGGCTTCGATTTGTTCGGGGGGCAGGGGGATGCTCAGATATTCGGCCACGCGGGCAGTGTAGGCGTCAATCGTTCTCTTGTCGGTCACAGGTACACTCCAACGGCTAAGCAGGCCAGAACAACGGCCGTCAGCATCATGCGCAGACGCATCCACCAGACCGGCGTCAATCGCCAGTATGAGAACACAGCGTCCAGCAAAAGCAACCCGGCAAAACCCCACATCAGGTTGGTGCCTGCAGCGACCGGCCCGCCGCCCGTTTTCGCAAAGGCCCAAAGTGCGGGCAGAACCGAGAGCAGATAGCAGGTCGCCGCCTTGCTACCAGATGTCTTGGTCGAAAAACCCCACAGCACGCCGGACATAAAGCTGAGGATGACAGAGCCGTAGAACAACTGCACATAAGGTCCCACAAAACGAGCCCCAAGCGCCTGAGTACCCCAAGCGTGCAGATCGTCATTCAGGTAGGTCAGTGCGCCCCAGACAAAGGGGATCAGCCCGGCCAGCCCCAGAAATAACGGGGCTCTTGGTATGCCGCTCATGCCGGTTCGCGCAGCACGCGCGGGACTTTGAACTCGACGTTCTCAACAGCGGTTTCGACCATCTCGACCGTCACGTCGTAATGGTCGCGAAATGCGTCGATCACCTCGTTGACCAGAACTTCTGGGGCCGAAGCCCCGGCGGTGATGGCAACCGAGGAAATCCCTTTCAGCGCCCGCCAGTCGATATCGGTGGACCGTTGCACCAGTTGGGCATAGTCGCACCCAGCACGTGCGGCGACCTCGACCAAACGACGCGAGTTTGACGAGTTCGGCGCGCCCACAACCAACAGGGCGTCGGATCTGGGGGCGACGGCTTTGACGGCCTCTTGCCGGTTAGTGGTGGCGTAGCAGATATCTTCTTTATGCGGGCCGACGATGGCGGGAAACCGGGCTTCAAGCGCGGCTATGATATCCTTGGTGTCATCGACTGACAGGGTGGTCTGAGTGACAAAGGCTAACTTTTCGGGGTGGCGCACCTGAACGGTGGCGACATCCTCGACCGTTTCGACTAGCAGAACTTCGCCCTCGGGCAGTTGCCCCATCGTGCCGACGGTTTCGGGATGGCCCTTGTGGCCGATCATGATCATCTGCAACCCGGCCTCAGCATGGCGCTGCGCCTCGACATGGACCTTGGATACCAGCGGGCAGGTGGCGTCGACATAGATCATTTCGCGCTGTGCGGCTGTGGCCGGGACGGATTTTGGCACGCCATGGGCCGAGAAAATCACCGGGCGATCATCGGGGCATTCGTCCAGTTCCTCGACAAACACCGCGCCTTTTTCGCGTAAACCGTCGACCACGAACTTGTTGTGCACGATCTCGTGGCGCACATAAACCGGCGCGCCCCATTTTTGCAGGGCCAACTCAACGATTTTGATCGCCCGGTCCACGCCGGCGCAAAACCCGCGCGGGGCGGCAAGATACAAGGTCAGTGGGGGCTTGTTCATGTCACATACTCCTTACGGCCACAGGTAGGTCTTTTCCTCGCCATGGTCCAGACAGGACTGTGTCATTCAACTGACATGAATCAGTGTTAGCAATCAGATGTTTCAGCACCTGTTCCTAGTTTAAGCAACGCGGTCAGGGCATTTGCCCCGACCGCGTCGATTTTTAAGCCGAACTGACGGGGGCGGTGTTACTGCCCACTTGCCGCGACGCTGCGCGGCTCCATCGGGACGTCACGCGGAGGGCGGCCGATTACGTCGCGCAAATCCTCCAGCTCGATGAAGTTGTCGGCTTGGCGGCGGAGCTCGTCCGAGATCATCGGCGGCTGGCTGCGGATGGTCGAGACGACCGAAACGCGCACGCCCTGACGTTGCAGGCTGGCAATCAGCGGGCGGAAATCCCCATCGCCCGAAAACAGCACGATATGATCAACGCGCGGTGCCAGTTCCATGGCATCGACGGTCAGTTCGATATCCATGTTCCCTTTGACTTTCCGACGCCCCATGCTGTCGGTGTATTCCTTGGCGGGTTTCGTCACCATGGTGAAGCCGTTGTAATGCAGCCAGTCCACCAGGGGTCGGATCGGGGAATACTCGTCATTTTCCAGTAGCGCTGTGTAGTAGAAAGCACGAAGCATCTTGCCGCGACGCATGAATTCTTGGCGCAGCAATTTGTAGTCGATGTCAAACCCCAGTGCTTTTGCGGCCGCATAAAGATTGGAGCCGTCGATGAACAGCGCTAGCCGTTCGTCTTTATAAAACATAAATAGGTCCTTCCGGTATCTACCAGAACGCCGGGTGTTACGTGAGTGAGCTTAGGAAATAGGCGGCGCGCTGATACGCCTATAATTAGTGTTTTTAATGTGTATCGCAAGTATGCAATTCACCGAATATAGGGAGTAGAATGCGCAAGATTACGTCAGAATCGGTGATCGCACTGGGTGCAAATCTCAATTTGAGAGGTGATGGGCCCAAGGTGACACTTGAGAAGGCTCTTGACGCACTAAAGCGTCAGGGGGTGGTGATTCGCGCGGTCAGCCGCTTTTTTGAGACACCGTGTTTCCCAGCCGGCGCGGGGCCAGACTATGTTAATGCCGCAGCTTTGATTGAGACAGAAAAGACGCCGTCCGAATTGCTGCATCTGCTGCATGAGGTGGAGAAGGAATACGGGCGCGAGCGGATTCAGCGCTGGGGGATGCGGACGCTGGATTTGGATCTGGTGTGTTTTGGTGACGGCGTATTGCCCGACCGGACGGAGTACGAACGCTGGAGGACACTGCCGCAAGATGACCAGATGCAACGCGCACCGGACCAGTTGATTCTGCCGCATCCGCGGCTTCAGGATCGCGCATTTGTGCTGGTTCCGATGGCCGATATCGCCCCGGATTGGGAGCATCCAGTCTTGGGTCAGAGCGTTCGGGAAATGCTGGCGCAGCTACCTGCCAATGAAATTGCCTCTGTCACCCCTTTGTGAAGGGTGCATTTGCAGCATTTCTTGCTTGTCAAGGCGGGGATTCGCCCTTAGATAAACCTCTTCCTGACATGGATTCAGAAACGGAGAGCGCCCCATGGCCCGCGTGACGGTAGAAGATTGCGTAGACAAGGTACAAAACCGGTTTGAGCTGGTGATGCTTGCCGCCCATCGTGCGCGTGAGATTTCGGCCGGTGCCGCGATCACCGTGGACCGCGACAACGACAAGAACCCGGTCGTGTCGCTGCGCGAAATCGCCGATGAAACCCAAAGCGCTGATGAGCTGCGCGAGCGCCTGATCGAGGCCAACCAGACCCAGATCGAGGTTGACGAGCCTGAAGAGGATCAGATGGCTCTGCTGATGGGAGCGGAATCCGACAAGCCCGCCGATGACGACATGTCCGAAGAGAAGCTGCTGCGCGCTCTGATGGAGGCTCAAGGCCAGGGGTAATCCCCAAAGACGAAGGTGCGGACCGGATGATTTCTGCTGAAGACCTGATTGCGCTGGTCCGCAACTACAACCCCAAGACAAATGCTGACCGCATAACCCGAGCTTATGAGTTTGGGAAACTGATGCACGAAGGTCAGTTTCGCCACTCGGGCGAGCCCTATTTCACTCATCCCGTTGCCGTTGCCGCCATCCTGACCGAACAGCGTCTGGATGATGCCACGATCATTACCGCGCTGCTGCATGACACGATCGAGGACACAAAAGCCAATTACAGCAAGGTGTCCGAGCTGTTTGGCGATGAAGTGGCCAAGCTGGTCGATGGGGTCACCAAGCTGACCAACCTGCAGCTGTCCAGCCGCGAAACCAAACAGGCCGAGAATTTCCGTAAACTGTTCATGGCCATGTCCAAGGATTTGCGGGTCATTCTGGTCAAGCTGGCCGACCGTCTGCACAATATGCGCACGATCAAGGCGATGCGCCCGGAAAAGCAGATCGTCAAGGCGCGCGAGACAATGGACATCTACGCGCCGCTTGCCGGCCGGATGGGGATGCAATGGATGCGCGAAGAGCTGGAGGACCTGGCCTTCCGCGTGCTGAATCCCGAAGGCCGCCAGTCGATCATCCGGCGGTTCATCACTCTGCAACGTGAAACCGGCGATGTGATCCACCGGATCACGGGCGACATGCGGTTCGAGCTGGAAAAAGCCGGGATCGAAGCCGAGGTCTTTGGCCGCGCAAAGAAACCCTATTCGATCTGGCGCAAGATGCAGGAAAAGGATCAGGGGTTCTCGCGCCTGTCCGACATATACGGGTTCCGCATCATCACCCAGACGGAAGAAGATTGTTACCGGACGTTGGGCGCAATCCACCAACGCTGGCGTGCGGTGCCGGGGCGGTTCAAGGACTATATCAGCCAGCCAAAATCCAACGGCTACCGCTCGATTCACACCACAGTGTCGGGGCGCGACGGTAAGCGCGTCGAGGTGCAAATCCGTACCCGTCAGATGCACGACGTGGCTGAGACGGGTGTGGCGGCGCATTGGTCTTATCGGGATGGGGTGCGGTCGGAAAACCCGTTTGCAGTCGATCCAGCCAAGTGGATCGCGAACCTGACCGAGCAGTTTGATAGTGAGGATGACCACGAGGATTTCCTCGAAGCAGTTAAGCTTGAGATGTATTCGGACCAGGTGTTCTGCTTCACACCCAAGGGCGATGTGGTGAAACTGCCGCGTGGGGCGACACCAATAGATTTCGCTTATGCGATCCACACACGGATCGGTCATGCCTGCGTTGGCGCCAAGGTAGATGGTATCAGGGTTCCGCTATGGACCCGGATCAAGAACGGCCAATCGGTTGATGTCATCACCGCGGACGGTCAGACCCCGCAGGTCACTTGGCTTGAGATTGCTGTCACCGGCAAGGCCCGCACCGCCATCCGGCGCGCTCTGCGAGAGGTGGATCGCGAGCGCTTTATCAAACTGGGCAAAGAACTGGCGCGCTCGGGCTTCGAACATGTGGGGCGCAAGGCCACAGACAAGGCGCTGGAGACGGCCGCTAAACACTTGCGCCTGAAGGATCGAGACGAACTGTTGGCCCGGCTAGGCAGTGCCGAACTGACCGCCCATGATGTGGTCAGCGCCGTTTACCCGGAACTGACGCAGGATGAAGGCGACGCCATCCCGTTGCGCCGTGCCGTAATCGGGCTTGAGCCGGGGCAGAAATTTGACCGCGCGCCGTGCTGTCAGCCTCTACCTGGTGAACGCATCGTCGGCATTACCTATCGCGGCAAAGGCGTGGTGGTTCACGCCATCGACTGTAATCGTCTGACCGAGTTCGAGGGCGAGCCCGAGCGGTGGGTTGACCTGCATTGGCATACCGGAACCCATCCGGCGGTCTACGGTGCAACGCTGGAGTTGACGATCGGGAATGATGCGGGCGTACTGGGGCGTATTTGCACATTGATTGGCGAGAAAAAGGCCAATATCTCAAACTTGGAATTCGTTGATCGCAAACCGGATTTTTACCGATTGTTGATCAGTGTCGAACTGCGTGATCTCGAACAGCTGCATTCGCTGATGCTGATGCTTGAAGCCGAAAGCGACGTAGCGGCGGTGGAACGGTTCAGGGACAGGTCCAAGACCGCCGTGGCGGCTGGCTGAGAAGGGGTGATCAGGAGTGGTATTCAAGCGCCGAGATCGACGCTCGCCTGTCCAGATCGCATCTGAATTCGTCTACCCCCGTGGCGGATGGACCCGAGCCTTTCACTATGTCAAACACCGTGTACGCCGGTTGCCCGATTCCCCGGAACGTATCGCACGTGGGATCGGGGCAGGGGTGTTTGCTGCCTTCACGCCCTTTTATAGCCTGCACTTTGTGGTTGCTGCGCTTCTGGCGCGGTTGATCAACGGCAATATTCTGGCTGCGCTGAGTGGGACATTCTTTGGTAATCCGTTGACATATGTCCCGATCGGCGTTGTCAGCCTGCAAACCGGCCACTTCATTCTGGGTACCAAATTCGAAGAAGGCGACACCCACGGTCTGATGGGCAAATTCGCTGGTGCGCTCGGCGATCTGAAGAACAATTTTCTGGCGATCTTCACCGACCGCATGGCCGACTGGTACGGGCTAAGGATCTTTTATGATGAGGTGTTTTTTCCCTATCTGGTTGGGGGGATTCTGCCCGGTCTTGTCGCCGGGGCTGTGTGTCACTACCTGAGCCTGCCGTTGATCCGAACCTATCAGCAGCGCCGCCGGGCCAAGATCAAAGCCAAGTTCGACGAAATCCGGCGGTTGGCTGAATCCAAGCCTGCCGTTTCGGTTCCAAAACCACTAGGCTCGGGCCAGAATTCGGCAAAGGAATCAAACGATGTCTGACAATATCCTGCGTCTGGGCGTGAATATCGACCACGTAGCAACCGTGCGCAACGCGCGCGGTGGGGCGTACCCTGACCCTCTGCGCGCCGCCAAGCTGGCGGAAGAGGCCGGGGCTGATGGCATCACGGCCCATCTGCGCGAAGATCGCCGCCATATCTCGGACGCCGATATCGACGGGCTGATGGAGGTTCTGTCGGTGCCCCTGAACTTTGAAATGGCTGCGACGCCCGAGATGCAGCAGATCGCCCTGCGGCACAAACCGCATGCGGTGTGCATCGTTCCCGAAAAGCGCGAGGAACGGACGACCGAGGGCGGTTTGGAAGTCGCGCGCGAGGAAAACAAGCTGGCCCATTTCATCGCTCCCCTGCGCGACGTGGGCTGCCGTGTGTCCATTTTCATCGCCGCCGACCAGCGCCAGATCGAAGCCGCGCACCGTATCGGTGCTGAGGTGATCGAGCTGCACACCGGTGCTTATTGCGACGCCGTCTCCGAGGGCCACACAGACATAGCCACCCGCGAGCTGGACAGCCTGCGCCAAATGTCCACCTTTGCGCATTCCCTGGGCCTAGAGGTCCATGCGGGCCACGGCCTGACCTATGACACGGTGCAACCCATCGCCGCCTTCCCCGAGGTGCGCGAGCTGAATATCGGCCACTTCCTGATCGGAGAGGCCATCTTCCGCGGCCTCACCCCCGCCATTGCCGAGATGCGCCGCCTGATGGATGAGGCGCGGGCTTGAAACAGTGTCGGGCGAAAACCGTAGCAAAAGGTAGGGTGAAACTTGATTACATTACCTATTCTGCGCTCGTATTTTCGGTGTTGTCCGCACTCTATCTGATCAAACGCACTTTCGATTTGACCGAACCTTCGTTCCCTTTTTCCATGGGATTGGCACTTGTTCTGGCATCACTTTTCTATGTGGCGCGTAAAGGCTTACGCGGCAACCGATGTGGGCCGTCTTGGAAGAGTTGGGTGCTTGCTGGAAACATGGTCTTTACCGGGCTGTTAACCATAGCCGGAATTGTTCTTGTCGCTGTTCTAGATCTCGGTTTTCCGGAAATCTCGGGGAATGAAGGCGATCTGACGGGTTTTGTTGTTCAAGTGGCTATCGTTGGTACTGTCTCCATTATTTTGTGCCGATATGCATTCATTCTGGGTGTCAAAAGAGGCTACTCGATGTTTTTAAAGAACATGGAGCGAAACGGATGATCCTAGGAATCGGTACAGACCTCGCGAATATCGAGCGTATTCAGGGCACGCTCGACCGGTTCGGCGACCGGTTCCGCAACCGCGTTTTCACCGACACCGAACAGCGCAAGGCCGAACGTCGCCATGACACGGCTGGGACTTATGCCAAGCGCTGGGCGGCGAAAGAGGCATGCTCCAAGGCGCTGGGCACCGGTCTGCGCATGGGCATCGCGTGGAAGGACATGGCCGTCACCAACCTGAACACTGGCCAGCCGGTCATGCATGTCACCGGCTGGGCCGCCGAGCGCCTGCGCGAGATGACCCCCGAAGGCCATGAGGCGATCATCCATGTCACCCTGACCGACGACCATCCTTGGGCGCAGGCTTTCGTAGTGATTGAAGCGCGCGCCATCACGAACGCAGCGGCCAGCCTTGACTAACCTCTCTGCGCCCCGCATGTAGCACCCCAACAAACCAAGGACCGGAGAGCAGTATGGCCGAGGACGTCAAAACCGGAAATCCCGTATGGGAGACGATCAAAACCATCGTCTACGCTTTGCTGATCGCAGGCGTATTCCGCACACTGTTCTTTCAACCTTTCTGGATCCCATCGGGGTCGATGAAACAGACCCTGCTGATCGGGGATTTTCTGTTCGTCAACAAGATGGCGTATGGCTATTCCTACGCCTCCTGTCCCAGCCTGATCATTCCCCGCTTTGGCCTCAACATCGATGCAGAGGATATCTGCGGCTGGCTACCGGGAGATGAAGACACGCGTATCTGGGGCGGTGAACCCGAGCGCGGCGATGTGATTGTGTTCCGTCACCCGGTCAATGGTCGCGACTACATCAAACGTCTGATCGGCTTGCCGGGTGACCGAATTCAGATCCGCGGGGGTCAGATCATTCTAAACGGAACGCCGGTTCCGCAACAACCCGATGGTGTGTTCACCGAACTGGCCGAGCCTCAGGGTTCGCAAGGGTTGCGCCCGCGCTGTGAAAATGGCCCAGTCGGGTTTGGCGGTCGCTGCGAAAAATCGCGGATGATCGAAACTCTGCCCAATGGAGTCTCGTATGACGTGCTGAATATCGGCAACCAAGGGTCGGACAATACCGGAATCTACACTGTGCCTGAAGGCCACTATTTCTTCATGGGCGACAACCGTGACAACTCCAGCGACAGCCGCCTGCCGCAATCCGCGGGCGGAGTGGGATTTGTCCCTTATCAGGACTTGATCGGTCGGGCCGACCGGATCATGTTCTCGTCCGCTGGCCGGTCGATGCTCTTCTTCTGGACCTGGCGCGGGGATCGGTTCTTCAAGGCGGTGAATTGAAACTTTCGGCCGAGATAAAAGCGTTTCAGCAACGTTTGGGGTACCAATTTTCCGACCCTGAATTGCTGCTGCGCGCTTTGACCCATGGCTCGGTGTCCTCGCCGACGCGCCCCGATAACCAGAGGCTCGAATTTCTGGGCGACCGCGTGTTGGGTTTGGTTATGGCAACAGCCCTGCTGGAAGCCGACAAGAAGGCGTCAGAGGGGCAATTAGCCCCCCGTTTCAACGCGCTTGTGCGAAAAGAGGCCTGCGCCGATGTCGCTCGCCAGATCGATTTGGGTGCGGTGCTGAAACTGGGTCGGTCAGAAATGCTGTCCGGTGGCCGCCGCAAACAAGCCCTATTGGGCGACGCGATGGAGGCGGTGATCGCCGCCATATACCGCGATGCCGGGTTCGAGGCCGCCCGCGACGTGATCCTGCGCCTCTGGGGCGACCGGATCCACAAGGTCGAGGCCGACGCGCGCGACGCAAAAACATCACTTCAGGAATGGGCGCAAGCACGCGGCCAAAAGCCGCCCTCTTACGTTGAAATCAAACGCAGCGGCCCCGATCACGCCCCGATCTTCACCATCGCGGCCCGTCTGCAAGACGGTGCCGAAGCGCAGGCAACCGCAGGTTCCAAACGCCAAGCGGAACAAGCAGCGGCCAAGGCCTTGCTGGACAGCCTACCTAAATAGTCCCACTCGTTTCTGCCCGGATCCCCTTCATCTGGCCAAAAATATCCCGGGGGTGAGCCCGGATAAAATCCGGGCGAGGGGGCTGGCCCCCTCCCGGTCGGATTGGCGCAGCCAATTCGAAGCACACAGGCGCGATGATCCACACACGCTCACCCTGACAAAACCCTCTGGCCCGCCGGTGCTTTCTGCTATAGGGGTGCGCACTTGCAAACAGGATCGCAATACACATGACCACACGTGCCGGATTTATCGCCCTGATCGGAGAGCCCAACGCGGGCAAATCCACCCTTCTGAACCGCATGGTCGGGGCCAAGGTCTCGATCGTGACGCATAAGGTACAAACAACCCGCGCCCGCATCCGGGGCGTGGCGATGGAAGGCGACGCACAGTTGGTTTTTGTCGATACGCCTGGCCTGTTCAAACCCCGCCGCCGTCTTGACCGCGCCATGGTCGCCGCAGCCTGGGGCGGGGCAGCTGATGCGGATGTCGTCGTTCTGATGATCGAGGCCCATCGCGGTATCACAGAAGGCGTTGAACGTATCCTCGAAGGGCTCGAGGAAATTGGTCAAAGCCGTACCGTCGCGCTTGCGATCAACAAGATAGACAAAGTGCCTTCGGAAAAACTGCTGGCGCTGACGAGCGACCTGAACGCACGCTATTCTTTTTCCGAGACTTTTATGATTTCCGCAGAAAAAGGTCACGGTGTCGACGACCTGCGCCAATGGCTGGCACGCGAACTGCCCGAAGGCCCATGGCTCTACCCCGAAGACCAGATTGCTGATCTGCCGCTGCGCATGATCGCAGCCGAGATGACGCGTGAAAAGCTAACCCTGCGCCTGCATCAGGAACTGCCATACCAACTGACCGTCGAGACTGAGAATTGGGAAGAGCGCAAAGACGGCTCGGCCAAGATTGATCAGGTCATCTACGTCATGCGCGACGGTCACAAGGGCATAGTGCTGGGCAAGCGGGGCGAGACGATTAAAGCCGTCAGTCAGGCTGCCCGCGCTGAACTGGAAGAGTTTCTCGACCGCAAAATCCATCTGTTTCTGCAAGTGAAAGTCCGGCCTAACTGGCTGGAGGAATCCGAGCGGTATTCGGAAATGGGTCTGGATTTCAAAGACGGCAACGCATGACACGGGCTAAGAATGTTCGACGAAAATTCTCGGCGCTTGTCGATGGATGGCGCACATGGCCCGTCTGACCGCAGAGTTTTGGGTTCACGCCTATCTGGCCCGATTGCGGTTTCAGGAAATACCCGCTTTTGTCGTCGCACATGGCGATGATACCGCAGGGGCCGTCCTGATCAAGCTGAACACGCTGGACGGGCAGGCCACAGCTTTTCACCGCAGCTTCGATCTGTTGAGCGGTGAGCGGAAATGGGTCGAGCTAACCTCGGGGTCCGAAAGGGATGTCGATGCTGCCATCGCGAAACAACGTAGTTTTGATCCTGACCTTTGGGTAATCGAGGTCGAGGATCGGCAAGGGCGTCATCTGCTGGGGGAAGAGGGGTTGCTATAGGCCCACGGAGCCAAGCCGTTTTTGTGTTTGGAAAGCAACAATTTCTTGGTTGATTGGTGCTGACCCCGAATGAGTGATTTCTTCTTCACTCAGGCTCGGCATCCTATTTTCTTAGGTGTGTGCGATGCCGCTGCGATAAAAAAATCTATTGGTATTGACGCAGTTTCTCTAAAAAAAGGAGATCGATTTGAACTTCCTGAAGACCTGCTTTTTGGGTTTAGGCCTTTATTTGATTGTCGCATTGCAATTACCTTCGATAGCGATTGCTCAACAACCCTTGGGGGGCGCAAGTGACAGTAGGCCTCAGAAGCAGTTGAGCGCAAACGACGTGCATCTGATGATATTGCACTTCGGAACGGGTCAAATGCCATTTGCCGGTGGCGTGTTTTGTCCTGTTAAGAAGGGGACTACAAAAAAGTGCAGGGGGGATAACGGCGGTTACGTCATGGGCCCATTTGGCTTCAACATAAATGCAGAGTGGATATCGCGGAAAAAGAAAAGCGGTGTTCCTGGCGCTATGTTGGATAGTGTTCCTGTTCATTCTGGTGGTCAATTCGCGTTGTTTGAAGGTCAAAGAGGAGGTAACTCCAAAGTGCTGCCGAACGGGGGGACATACGCGTTTGTGGCGAAGCGGGGGGTGGTGTATGTCATTCCCGCCAGAACGCAGACAATGGTACAGGCTGTAGATTCAGCCCGAGCTATTTTAGCTTCTCGATACGGTAAGCAGTCAGACAGACTGCGAGTCGAGCCGATTGCAGCGGTGGAGTACAATTGCTCTAGCAAGCGGCGGAACCGTGTCTGTACCGTGGGAAAACAGCTTGATCCAAGATCGTTGGTGGCGCGTCGAAACTAGAATAATGGTGAGTATCTTTAACAAACGTTTTGGATAATAAATGTACGACGGGCTCAGCCTTTTTCGATTTTTCTCAATCTGCGTTGCTGCCTGGTAGCAAAACAGTGGACTGGCGCGATCACGGCATACTCTTGACCACTCGCCGACATGGTGAGACGGCGGCGATCATTGAGGTATTTACCCAAGCCCATGGTCGGCATGCGGGCGTTGTGCGAGGTGGGACCAGTCGCAAGATCGCGCCAATCCTGCAACCAGGCGCGCAATTGGATGTGTTGTGGCGGGCGCGGCTTGAAGAACATATCGGGACGTTTCAGGTCGAGCCGCTCCGATCTCGCGCGGCCGCGGCGTTTTCAGGGCGTCTGGCGCTGGCCGGGTTGAATTCGGTTGTCGCCTTGCTGTCCTTTTGCCTGCCTGAACGTGAGCCGCATCCGGCGATTTACAAACATTCGGAACAGTTGATGGATTTGCTGGGGCAGGATGAGGTCTGGCCTTTGGCTTATCTGCTCTGGGAATTGGCGTTGCTAGAAGAGCTTGGATTTGGGCTGGATTTGTCTAGTTGCGCTGTGACCGGATCGACCGAGGGGCTGGTCTATGTCTCGCCCAAAACCGGGCGCGCGGTCAGTGCCCAAGGTGCAGGCGAATGGGCGGATCGGCTATTGCCGCTTCCACCTTGTTTACGGGGCGAGGGATCCGCGCCGGATGAGGAGATCGCGCAGGGGCTGCTCACGACAGGCTATTTCCTTGAGAACCATTTGGCCCCGGCGCTAGGGCATAAGCCAGTGCCCGAAGCGCGAACCCGGTTTGTCGAGCGCTTCACTCGGCGGCTGTGAACACCATCTCATGCCCGTCTTCGTTGCGCAGGATCAGCACATTGCCGGAGACCTCAGATTGGGTCATCGCCAGCAGAGCGGCAAAATACATCCCTTCAGCTTCGAGTCCCGCGCAAGCCGCACGTGTTGCGCTCAGGTCCTGGATTTCGAACCACGGGTAGGGGGCGTTCAAGGTGCCGCTATAGCTGTTGCAGGGCGCGTGACCGCTGATCTTGCCATCCCCATGGAACTGCAACTGCGCGCTCGCGGCAAAGGGTTGGCTGTCGATTTCCTTTAAGGTCCAGATTTGATCCGCTGCACCATAGCTGGCGACAGTTTCATCCGTGCCGCATTGAAACAGAGCCAGCAGAGGAAATGTCAGGATCAATCGTACCATGAGAGGTTTCTACCTCGCTGTTGCCGCCGTGGGAAGCTGGGTTCAATAGGGGTTCTCGCCACTGATCAACTCGGCCCTGACCTCGCTGCGGGGGCGCCAGTTGTACCGGGTATCCTCGCGCGTGGGGGCCCAGGTTAGCGCACCGCTATTGCGCCATGGATCAAGGATCAGCCCCTCGTACATGGACGCCCCCTTGGCGCTGATCAGGGCAGAATGGTGGATGATGCGAAACGCAGTTGGAGGAGACGTCGCCCAGTGCAAGTCCAACGTTTCGAAGTTTTCCTGCCGCAGACGAGCTGTCATGGCTTCTGCCCAATCGTTACACAACCCCTTTTCTCGCAGGCCGTTTATGACTTTGGCGTTATGGATGATCGCCGAGTCAGTGACATTCCATTCGCGCGCCAGGTATTGAGAATACGTATAGGAGATGGTTGCAGCTGTTTGAGCTTCGGTTGGGTCCACGGTGGGGCTCAGGCTGCGGATCGCGCTGGCTAGCTCGTCTATTTCGTTCTGGCTAGCGGTCGGAGGCTGCGTTGCGCACGCTGCCAGTGCCACCGCCGCGAAGGTCAGGAAAAGGGCCAGAAAATGTCGGATCATAACGATGAAAACCCTGCTGAGTGTCGTCGTTGATTAACGGCATTCCGGGGGCAGGTACAGGGGGCTATTTTCGGTCGGCGGCCGAGGACCGATGGCAGAAAAAAGACCCGGCGCGTGCGCCGGGTCAAGTTGGGGAAACAGGAATGCCGTTTCAGCTCAGCAGACGTCTTGCAATAACCTGCGCCTGAATTTCGGCAGCTCCTTCAAAAATGTTTAGAATCCGCGCGTCACATAGGACGCGGCTGATCTTGTATTCCAGCGCAAAGCCGTTGCCGCCGTGGATTTGCAGCCCGTTATCCGCAGCAGCCCAAGCGACTCGCGCGCCCAGCAGCTTGGCCATGCCCGCCTCAAGATCACAGCGCTGGCCGTGGTCTTTCTCCCACGCGCTGAAATAGGTCAGCTGGCGCGCGATCATGATCTCAACCGCCATCATCGCAAGCTTGCCAGAGACGCGCGGGAAGTTGATCAGGGATTTGCCGAACTGCTTACGATCTTGTGCGTATTGCATGGCGATATCCAGCGCTGACTGAGCCACGCCAATGGCACGGGCGGCGGTCTGGATACGGGCGGATTCGAAGGTCTCCATCAGCTGTTTAAAGCCTTTGCCTTCTTCGCCACCCAGCAGGTTTTCGCCCTTGACCTTGAAGCCGTCAAAGCCCAGTTCGTATTCCTTCATGCCGCGATAGCCCAGAACCTCGATCTCGCCGCCGGTCATGCCGGGGGTTGGGAAAGGGTCTTCATCTGTTCCGGGCGTTTTCTCGGCCAGGAACATCGACAGACCACGGTGGTCGGTGCTGTCGGGGTTGGTGCGGGCCAGCAGGGTCATAACATGGGTCCGGGCCGCATGGGTGATCCAGGTTTTGTTGCCGGTGATTTCATAATCGCCATCGGCGTTCTTGACCGCGCGGGTGCGCAGGCTGCCAAGGTCGGACCCGGTGTTGGGCTCGGTGAAGACGGCGGTAGGTAGGATTTCAGCGCTGGCCAGTTTCGGCAGCCAGTTGGCTTTCTGCTCATCCGTGCCGCCAGCGATGATCAGCTCGGCCGCGATCTCGGACCGCGTGCCTAGAGAACCCACGCCGATATATCCACGAGACAGTTCCTCGGACACCACGCACATCGAGGCTTTGGACAGGCCGAACCCGCCGAATTCCTCGGGGATGGTCAGCCCAAAGACGCCCATCTCGGCCAATTCCTCGATGATTTCCATCGGGATCAGTTCGTCTTTCAAGTGCCATTCATGGGCGTGCGGCTCGACCTTTTCGACGGCGTAGCGTCGAAACTGGTCGCGGATCATTTCCAGTTCTTCATCCAGGCCTGAGGCGCCAAACATTGTGGCACCAGCCTGATCCTCCATCAATTCGACAAGGCGACTACGAGCGGCTTGCGAGTTTGCCTGCGCCATCAGGCTCTGGACTTCAGGAATTTGGAAACCAGACAGCGCGTCCCATCCCAGACCCATGTCTTGCAGGCGGATAACTTCGCCCTGATTCATGGGGATGCCGCCAGCGACCTGATGTAGGTATTCGCCAAAGGCGATCTGGTGCACCAACTGTTCGATCTCGCCGAACTTGCCGTCGGCCTCCAGCGCTTCGGCCCAGCGTTGCATCTGTTGCAGAGACTGGTTGTAGGTGGCCAGCCATGCAAGGCCATGGGCGGCGGTCTGGTTGGCTTCGATCAACGCTCCGGATACCCGGCCCTCGGCGCTTACCATTTCGCGCACTGATTTGCGCGCGCGGTCAAACACCGCCTCCACAGCCGGAACGGCGGCGCGTGTCAGTGTCAGTAGGTCGGGCAAAATCGCGGATGCTGTCATCTGGGTCATATCCTGTCCGTCATGGGCCATGAATCACGTCCTTTTCTGGGTCGATTGGTCATACCATGCTGCACATGCAGCGCAACAAAAATACGTGCAAAGGCAAAAAAAAGTTCAATAATTACTCAAGAGATTTTGCGATGCAGAAACCGACTGGAGTGATATCACGGGTGGATGACACTGTTTTCGCTTTTATCTCCACAGGATTTTCTGTTCGCGCTGCTCGTGGCTTTTGCAGCGGGATGGATCAAGGGTATGGTCGGTTTTGCCATGCCGATGGTTCTGATGTCGGGGATGAGCATTTTTTTACCACCGCAACTGGCGTTGGCCGGATTGATCCTGCCTGCATTGGTAACAAACGTCGTTCAGGCTCTTCGCGGCGGGCTTCCGGCTGCTGTCGATGCAGTGCGCCAGTTTCGCGTTTTCTTGCTAACCGGACTTCTGTTTCTCCTGGCTGGCGCGATGCTGGTCAGTCTTGTCCCCGAGACCACGTTTCTGTTTTTGATCGGCATTCCGGTGACATTTTTTGCGCTGATTCAGGTTGCTGGGCTGAAGTTGACGCTTTCGGAGCCGTCTCGATGGATTGAAGCCACGATTGGTGCCGTTGCTGGGTTTGTCGGAGGGATTTCGGGGATTTGGGGGCCGCCGACGGTGCTTTACCTGACGGCGATGAACACGCCAAAAGACATTCAAATGCGGGTGCAAGGCGTTATTTATGGGTTGGGCGCCGTGGCGCTGGTCGTGGCGCATCTGGGTTCAGGAATTCTGCGCGCCGAGACGGTGCCTTTTTCAGCGATCTTGGTTGTCCCTGCGCTTGCCGGAATGTGGATTGGGCTGCGGTTGCAAGCCCGTATTGATCAGGCGCGTTTTCGCAAGATTACATTGCTGGTGTTGCTGTTTGGGGGGCTAAATCTGTTGCGGCGTGCCGTCTTTGGCTAGGCACGCCTATCTGCAAACCGAAACGCAAAGTAGAGCCCGAGCATAAGGAAGAACAAACCCGAGATATCGCCGATCAAATAGGCGACGTATTCAACGCGGGCGCTGCCAAAAGCCATATTGGTCAGGCCTGAGACAAGGAAGGACGTGATGACTCCTACACCCATGATACAAGCCCAGCAGGGTTTGCGGTCGCTGCGTGGGAATAGGTCCCAACCGGCCCACTTCAGCAAATAGAACACTGCTGGAACCGTCGTAACGGCAATAGTTATTGCAGCAAGTCGGCTGGGTAAAAATACGTCGGCTCCGCCGATGACGGCGAATACAATGAAAACACCTGGCAGCAGCGCGAAGATGGCTCGCCATCCCAACAACCATGCAGAAAGAACCCGCACGCCATGCGGAAGAAACAGAAGACTGGCCCGGCTTGGATATTCTGGGAAGAACAGGTTTTGCAGCGGCATCAAAACCTCGAACGTGAGGAATGATGCCACGACATAAGCCAACGAGGCGAAGAAGGTTTCAGAGGCCCATTTGCGCACGATGGTCAGCCATCGCCGCGCGCATTGGGGGCATCATCTTGGGGCATGAACGATATATCGGCCCCGATTTGAGTTGCCGCTTTGCGACAGGTATCCCTTTTGTACCAGCGATTTCAGCGCCCGGAAAAACGTTGGGCGAGAGACGCTTTGTACCAGCGTGTGTTCGATCAGACCGAATGTGCGGACTTCTTGATCATTCTTCGACAGTTCTTCCGCTGCGTAGTAGATGTCGCGCTCAACCGGAGAGAGTTGCTCCAGCCCCAATGTGCGCTCCATGCTTTGCATCAGCTTGCGAAGTTCTGTCAGTTTCGAAATCTCAGTCATGTTATCTCCTGTGTCGCCCGCCGAGTTTATGAAGCGGAAGAAACATACCGGTCTCAGAATTTTCCAGCACGTCTCATATTGACACTCATCCCCTTTTTTGGTTCTTTAGTACTTGATTAGGTGGCCAAATTCGCAAATGTGAGTGTGCGATCAGGCAACCCTTAGGTTTTTTGGTTTTTGCCCGGCGCGTCAAGCGCCGGGCTTTGTCATGCTAATGACATGGTGAGATACCTCAATCCGACACTTCGGGCAACGGCATTGTAAATACAACGTGCATATTACAACTTATGCGTGATCACGATGCGGTGAGACTCCTCAAACGAAAAGAGGGGCGAAAGTGCCCCTCTGTCTTCTCACCCGATTGCGACGGCTTTGATATCTTCGTCTATGAATGGAAGATATTGTTCAAAGTTCGCGGCAAACATCTGCACCAATTTCTCGGCCTGTTTGTCGAAGGCCGCCTGATCATCCCAAGTACGGCGCGGGTCCAGCAGAACCTCGGCGACGCCGGGCACCGAAACGGGTACGTCAAAGCCGAAATTGGCATCCTTGCGGAACTCGGCATCACGCAGGGACCCGTCCAGAGCGGCCGTGAGCAGTGCGCGGGTTGCGCGGATCGGCATCCGGCTGCCCACACCATAGGCCCCACCGGTCCAGCCGGTGTTGACCAGCCAGCAGGTTGCGCCATGCTGAGCAATCTTGTCCCGCAGCAGGTTGCCATATTCTTCCGGACGACGCGGCATGAAAGGCGCACCGAAGCAGGTCGAGAAGGTGGGTTGCGGTTCGGTAATACCACGCTCGGTCCCAGCCACTTTGGACGTGAAGCCCGACAAGAAGTGATACATGGCCTGCGCAGGCGTTAGCCGCGCGATCGGAGGCAGCACGCCGAACGCATCACAAGTCAGCATGATAATGTTCTTGGGGTGACCACCCAGGGCGCTGCTGGACGCGTTCGAGATGTATTCCAGCGGGTAAGCGCAGCGCATGTTAGCGGTCAGCGAGTCGTCTTCGAAATCCAATTCTTTGGTCTCGGGATCAAACACCATGTTTTCGATCACGGTGCCGAACTTGCTGGTGGTTGCATAGATTTCGGGCTCGGCCTCAGCGTTCAGGTTGATCGTCTTGGCATAGCAACCGCCTTCGAAGTTGAAAGTGCCGCGATCTGACCAGCCGTGCTCGTCATCACCGATCAGGGTGCGGGCCGGGTCAGCGGACAGGGTGGTTTTGCCCGTGCCCGACAGGCCAAAGAACACGGCCGTATCAACCGGGTTGCCAACGGCATGGTTGGCCGAGCAATGCATCGGCATCACGCCCTTTTCCGGCAGCATGTAGTTCAACAAGGTGAAGACGGATTTCTTGTTCTCACCCGCATATTCGGTGCCGCCGATCAGGATCAGCTTTCGGTCAAAGTTCATCGCGATCACGGTCTCGGACCGGCAGCCATGCTTTGCCGGGTCGGCTTGAAAGCTTGGGCAGTTGATGACGGTGAAATCTGCGGTGAACTCATCCAGGTCCTCACGATCCGGACGGCGCAGCAGGTGGCGGATGAACAGGTTGTGCCAAGCCAGTTCAGTGACCATGCGCACGTTGATCGAATAGGTCGGGTCGGCGCCCCCGACGAGATCCTGCACGAAATAGTCACGACCCTTCATATGGGCCAGCATGTCTTCGTAAAGCGCATCAAAGCCTTCGGGGCTCATCTCGGCGTTGTTTTCCCACCAGATGTGGTCAGCGACGCTGTCGGTGCGCACGACGTGTTTGTCTTTGGGCGAGCGGCCGGTGAACTTGCCGGTGGTGACCAGAAAGGCCCCGCCATTGCCCAGAGTACCCTCGCCGCGCTTCAGCGCTTCTTCGATCAGCGCCGGTTCCATGAAGTTGTAATAGACATTGCCCAGACCCTCGATGCCCTGATCTTCGAGGCGGAATTGCGGGTTAACCCGTCCAGATGTCATGTGTGTCTTCTCCGTGTGGCGGCGCAGGGCGATTGGGCCGGATGCGCCATTTGGGCAATTAGCCGGGAAAAACCGGCGGGTGGGCGCGTCTTACCATGGTCATTCAGGACATGAACAGGCGGGTTTGACGCAGTTAGCGCAACCAAGTCCAAGTTTAGCGCCATCACTTTTTTCACGACCGAAATAAGGGCGCTTTTCCGGCAACATTAACGGCTTTTTTGCCGCATCTGTGTGACAACAATCGCACGATTCGCAGATACGGATTGATTCGCGGCCTTAAAAACGCCAGAAATACCTTACTAATAACGATATATTGCATGAGTGAGCAGGAATAGGGGCTAACCCGATGTCGAAGATTGCATTGGTGGACGACGACAGAAACATTCTGACGTCCGTGTCCATGACGCTTGAGGCCGAAGGCTTTGAGGTCGAGACGTACAATGACGGACAGGCCGCGTTGGACGCATTTAACAAGAAACTGCCGGATATGGCAGTTCTGGATATCAAGATGCCGCGCATGGATGGCATGGACCTGTTGCAGCGTCTGCGGCAGAAAACCCAGATGCCGGTGATCTTTCTGACCTCGAAAGACGACGAGATCGACGAGGTTCTGGGTCTGCGGATGGGCGCGGATGACTATGTCAAAAAGCCGTTCTCGCAGCGTCTTCTGGTCGAACGTATCCGCGCGCTGCTGCGCCGGCAGGAGGCGACCTCGGGAGATGCCACCGCTGCAACCACTGGCGATGCTAAAGTCATGGAGCGGGGAGAACTGCGGATGGACCCGCTGCGTCATGCTGTTAGCTGGAAAGGATCGGATGTGTCGCTGACGGTGACCGAGTTCTTGCTGCTTCAAGCGCTTGCGCAACGTCCCGGTTTCGTCAAAAGCCGCGATCAGTTGATGGATGTGGCCTATGATGATCAGGTCTATGTGGATGACCGCACCATCGACAGCCATATCAAGCGTCTGCGCAAAAAGATGCGCGCCGCCGACCCTGAGTTTTCGGCAATCGAGACGCTGTACGGCATCGGTTATCGGTACAACGAAGAATAACTTTGACTGAATAAGCAAAGGTAGTCGGGTCTGGTGCGCGATACGGAACACGCCAATGAGCTTCGCGACGGGGATGTCGTATTGGGGGATGACTGGGTCATCCCGCAGGATGCCGACGCGGCCGAACTGAACGCGACGCGCAGCCGTCGCAACCTGTTTGCCCTGCGCGGCTCGCCGCTGGCACGCAAGATCATCACCTTCAATTTGATCGCTCTAGTTACATTGGTCACCGGATTGCTGTATCTGGATGACTCGCGGGAAGAGCAGGTGGCGCAAACCGCGCAGAACCTGATGGGGGACGCCCAGCTTGTCAGTAACGTGTTCGAAGCGCAGTTGCGACAAAGCGAATTTGGCCTGTCTGAATATGCCGGAGAGCTGGACGTCAAGGATACTCTGGCCGAGTTGAGCCTGCCCGAAGGCGGTGAAGTCTTTGTTTACGATGGCTCAGGCACTCTGATCGGCTGGACACGCGGCGGTGAGACACAAATGCCGGGTCTGCTGAGCGTTGATGCGGATATTCAGTCAGGCAGTACGTTGATCAGCGACGCGCTCAATGCTGTCTGGACGGGCTTGTCACGGGTTTTCACCAGTGACGATCAAGGGGTCGCTCCGACCCTGGCGCAACGGGTTCAGGCCATTATTCCCGGTGCCCTCGAGGGGCAGACGCAGGTTCAGGCGGTCAAAGATGACGCAGGTGAGACGGTGATCGTCGCGGCCTCGGCAATCCAGCTGGAAGGCGTGCCGGTCGGTGCCGTCGCCATGGCAGGACCTGCGGGCGAGATTGACGCTTTGGCCCGGCGCGAGCAGGAGCGAATCCTGCAAATGTTCGTCGTGGCGCTGTTGGTTTCCATTGGGCTCAGCCTTGTTCTGGCCTCGACCATTGCAAACCCACTTGCCGATCTTGCTGCGGCGGCAGAAACCGGAAAAGACCGCGGAACAGGGGTTAATCCCGGACGTATTCGTATCCCCGACTTGTCGGCGCGACCAGATGAAATCGGACGCCTCAGCCGCGCGCTGCGGGGGATGGTGACGGCGCTTTACAACCGCATTGATGCCAACGAACAGTTCGCAGCCGATGTCTCGCATGAAATCAAAAACCCGCTGGCCAGTCTGCAATCGGCTGTTGGCACCCTGCGTATGGTCAAGCGCGAGGATCAGCGCGACAAGCTACTGGATGTGATCGAACACGATGTGCGCCGCCTCGACCGATTGGTCAGCGATATCTCGAACGCGTCGCGTCTGGATGCCGAACTGGTGAAAGAAGAGGAGCAGCCCTTCGACCTGCTCAAGCTGCTTGGCAATATCGGGCAATATCTGGGTGAGGATGCGCGCTCGAAAGGGATTGACTATATCACCGATCTGCCCAGCCAACCCATTGTCATCAACGGGCTTGAGGCGCGTCTGGCGCAGGTTTTCGTCAACCTGATCACCAACGCGATTTCGTTCTGTGAAGAAAACGATGCAATCCGCGTTTGGGTGCGGCGGCGCGAAAACCGCGTGTTGATCGTGGTCGAAGATACCGGCCCTGGCATTCCCGAACAGGCGCTGACCAAGGTCTTCAAACGCTTCTATTCGCAACGCCCGGCCGAGCATTTCGGCAACAATTCAGGCCTTGGTCTGGCGATTTCGAAACAGATCATCGAGGCGCATGGCGGTGTGATTTGGGCTGAAAATATTCGCCCGACCGAAGCCGACATCACGTCGGACCCGCTGGGTGCGCGATTTGTGGTTGGGCTGCCGGTTTAACCCATGAGTGGCTCGCCCCTCTCTGATACTGAAAATCAGGACAAGGCCATCATCCACGCCAGTTGCGTTGCCGTAGATAGCCTGGGCGTTGTGATCATCGGCGCATCGGGGTCCGGCAAATCCGGCCTTGCATTGCAAATGATGGCTTTGGGCGCCGGGCTGGTGGGCGACGACCGTGTAGTGTTGCGCATGGACGGCCAGAACATCGTCGCAGAGGCCGCTCCCAATATCAGCGGATTGATCGAGGCGCGAGGCGTAGGCCTGCTGTGCGCCACAAACGTTGGGCCTGTTCCCGTCGCCTGTATCGTGGATATGGATCAAGCAGAACAGGCCCGACTACCCGATCCGCTAGAAATTCGAGCCCTGAGGCAAACTGTTCCCTTGCTACGGGGCGGCGGCGTGCCCAATTTGGCCGCAGCACTCTTTCAGATGTTGAAAATGGGACGGGTGAACCCGGAATGGCCCAACACATGACACCGCAACGGCGCATCGTTCTGGTGACCGGTCCTTCGGGGGCCGGGCGTTCGACCGCGATTCGTGTGCTTGAAGATCTGGGATTCGAAGCCATCGACAACCTGCCGATGGGTTTACTTCTGCGCTTGCTGGATGGCTCGCAAGACGACCGGCCGATGGCGCTGGGAATTGATGCACGCAATCGCGATTTCTCGACCATTGGCTTTATCGAACTGGCCGCGAAATTGCGCCGGATGGAGCAGGTAGATCTGACCACGCTCTATCTGGATTGTACGGATGATATCCTTTTGCGGCGCTTTTCGGAAACTCGCCGCCGCCACCCTGTCGCTGCAAACGCCAGCCCTGAAACCGGTGTTGTGCAGGAAAAGGAACTGCTTGCCCCCATCCGCGAGATTGCTGACACCCTGATCGACACCAGCCCCTTGAACGTACACCAGTTGCGTGAAGAGGTTGAACGTTGGTTTGCCCCTCAAGGCGGGAGGCATCTGGCGGTTTCAATAGAGTCCTTTTCCTATAAACGCGGCCTACCGCGCGGGCTGGATATGGTGTTTGACTGCCGGTTTTTGGCCAACCCATATTGGCGGCCGGAATTGCGGGCAGAGGATGGTCGAAACCCGGATGTGGCGCACTATGTTCAGTCAGACGCGAACTATGCACCGTTCTTCGAACGCGTGGTCGATTTGCTCAAACTGCTGCTTCCGGCCTATCGCGCCGAAGGAAAGGCCCATCTGTCGGTTGCCTTTGGTTGTACCGGGGGCCAACACAGATCGGTCGCCACCGCCGAGGCGGTTGCAAAAGCCCTTGCGGAGGAGGGGCAGCAAGTGGCAATTAGGCACCGCGAAATGGAACGTCGCTTGTTGAATGTGAGGCCGGATTGATCGGGATCGTACTTGTTGCACATGGTGGATTGGCCCAGGAATACCTGGCGGCCATGCAGCATGTCGTCGGACAACAACCCGGCCTGGTCGCAATCTCGATCGAGGCCGATCATGACCGGAACGCAAAGCAGGCCGAAATTTGCGCCGCTGCCGACAGCGTGGATGCTGGCGACGGCGTCGTTGTCGTGACCGACCTGTTCGGCGGCAGCCCATCGAATCTCAGCCTGCGGGCCTGTGCGCCACAGGATCGGCGCATCCTGTATGGCGCAAATCTTCCTATGCTGATCAAACTGGCCAAATCTCGCCATTTGCCGATTGGCGACGCCGTGCGATTGGCGATGGAGGCTGGACGAAAATATATCAATGCGCAAAATGTGACATTGGACGAAGACCGGATTGACCATACATGACCACCCGAAGCTTGAAGATCGTGAACGAAAAGGGCCTTCACGCCCGTGCCTCGGCCAAACTGGTTGAGGTGGTGGAAGGGTTTGATGCTCAGGCAGAAGTGTCGAAAGATGGGCTTTCGGCCTCTGGTGACAGCATTATGGGCCTTTTGATGTTGGCAGCGTCGCGTGGAACGACTATTGACGTCGAGACGTCCGGACCGGATGCTGAGGCGTTGGCCGATGCGTTGGAAACTCTGGTGAACGACAAGTTCGGCGAGGGGTTCTGACCGCACCTGCCGCAGGACCAAGAACGGGAAGACCAGGAATTGGCGGAAACAACGCACGAGACCAAGACAGGCCCGGTTGTAAACGGGGTCGAGGATCAGGGGGAAATCTACGATCGTAGAACTCTGACCTATGCAAATTCCTTTGACGATGCGTGGACGTCGACAGCCATCCGCGCGATCGAATGGTGCACCGGCAAACTGACCATTTTGCGCATGGTCAACAAGTTCGAAAAGAAGAACGAGTATTATCGAGGGCAACGGTTCTGGGGCGGTGCGCTCGAGGTTATGGGAATTGACCTGACCACCCCGCCAGAGCAAATCGCAAATATTCCAAAGGAAGGGCCGGTCGTTGTGGTTGCCAACCATCCGCACGGCATGGTCGATGGGATGATCTTCGCCGAACTGATCGGGCGTGTGCGCAGCGACTACCGCATCTTGACTCGCTCGGTTCTAACCGGGCTTGACGAGGCGGCGACGTCGTTCATGATCCCGGTGCCCTTCCCGCATGACCCCGAAGCACAAGCCAAAATGCTGGAAATGCGCGGCAAAGCCATGGAGCATCTCAAAAACGGTGGCGTCGTCGCACTGTTTCCCTCTGGCGTAGTGATGTCCTCCGATGACTGGTTCGGTCCCGCGATTGAGCGGGAATGGAATGTCTTCACTGCCAAAATGATCCGCCGCTCCGGCGCTCAGGTCGTGCCAATCTTCTTCCCAGGCAGCAATTCGCGCGCCTACCAGATCGCCAACAAACTATCAGCGATCCTGCGTCAGGGTCTGTTACTGCATGAAATTGTTCGCTCCTGCAACAAACCGCAGTCCCCCGTTATCGGCGAACCGATCTCGGACGAAGATATGCAGCTGCTCGAAACCGACCCGCGCGGTTTCATGGCCTGGCTCAGAAAACACACATTGTCCCTGCGCCAGGCGCCCAAACACTGATCCGCCTCTTCATCTGGCTAGAAATATCCCGGGGGTGAGCCCGGATAATTTCCGGGCGAGGGGGCTGGCCCCCTTACCGCGTCGGTACTGGGGCATCACCCCTATAATCATAAAACCCACGTTGCGTCTTGCGACCCAACCACCCGGCCTCGACATATTTCGTCAACAGGGGGCACGGACGATACTTGGTATCGGCCAACCCGTCATGCAGTACATTCATGATCGCCAGACAGGTATCCAGGCCAATGAAATCCGCCAGTTCCAGCGGCCCCATCGGGTGGTTTGCACCTAGTTTCATCGATTGATCGATGGACTGAACATTCCCGACTCCTTCATAAAGGGTATAGACGGCCTCGTTGATCATCGGCATCAGGATGCGATTTACGATAAAGGCGGGAAAATCCTCGGCGCTGGCAGCGGTTTTGCCTAGCTTGTCGACCACCGCCTTGCAGGCACTGAAAGTGTCCTCATCCGTGGCAATCCCGCGGATCAATTCCACCAGTTGCATGACAGGGACCGGGTTCATGAAATGAAACCCCATAAACCGTTCTGGCCGGTCCGTGCGGCTGGCGAGCCGCGTGATCGAAATCGACGAAGTGTTCGACGTTAGAATCGTATGCGGTAGCAAATGGGGTTGCAGGTCTTCGAAAATGGCTTGTTTGACGGCCTCGCGCTCGGTCGCAGCCTCGATCACCAAATCGGTTTGCCCAAGCCGGGGCAATTCCAGCGTTGTTGTGATGCGCTTCAGCGCGTTCTGCATTGCCTCATCCGAGATCTTGCCGCGCGACGCCTGGCGGGCCAAATTGCCTTCGATTGTTGCCAAAGCACTATTGAGCGCATCCTGACTGACATCATTCAAAAGAACATCGTAATCCGCCAGGGCAAGGACATGAGCAATACCGTTGCCCATCTGTCCTGCGCCTATCACTCCGACTGATTTTACATCCATTTTTTGGTGCCTTTGTCTCACGGGTCAGGGCGACAGTATCGGTAGATTGGGGCGGGCGGCAAGAGCATCGGGTGCATCCAATTTGCTTCAAATGCGCACATTAGAGAATTCTCAAGACTTACGGCTGCAAGATGGCACCCGGGTGAAAAATGGGTGAGTGTTATGAGCTATCATCAAACAGGCTCGGGGATACCCGAGGATGCCGTTTGCCAATATTCTAGTGCGCGGCTTTGGTTTCGGGGGCCCAAGCGGTCCTTGGATACACCATATATGGCTTGTGCAGGAGGGACAGAAACCTTCGGTCGTTTTGTCGATCGTCCCTTTGCAGCAGTGCTTGAGGACCGGTTGGACCGGCGTTGTCTCAATCTCGGCAGTCTGTTTTGCGGAGTCGACGCGCTTTGTCAGGAAAAAGGCCTGCAGTCCATTTTAGACGCTGCAGAGCTATGCGTCTTACAGGCTCCGGACCTTTTGGGGCAATCGAATCGCTTCTATCGTGTGCACCCAAGGCGGAACGACCGGTTTCTTGCCGCGACCGATGACCTGATCTCGCTCTATCCCGAGATTGATTTCGCTGATGTCAATTTCGTGCATCATCTGATGAAACTGCTGCAGGGTCATCAGGATGCGAGGTTCGAAGCTGTGGCGGAAGAATTGCGCCGAAACTGGGTCCGGGAGGTCGGCGGCCTGCTGCAAAGCCTGCAATCACCGGTGATCCTTTTGTGCCTTCGCGTCATACGGCAATCGGAAGACTCTCGACCAGTTCAGGAAACAGAAGTGCCGTTGACGCGTGAGATGCTGAACGCCGTCAGACCCTATTGCGCGCGGATTGTGCGGGAAACGGTGTGTGTTTCGGGCCAGTCGGATGAGTTGGAGGATATGTTGTTCGGTACGCTGCAACAACCGATGGCCGAGTTTATGATCGGACCCGCAGGGCATCGGTCGATTGCCGATGCGTTGGTCGGACCAATCCAGAATTTGCGCTAAAGAAAAGGCCCGCCAATCCGGCGGGCCCATCAGATTTTTCGTCGAAAAATCTTGGTCTAAAGATCAGCCGAGTTTCTCAGTCAGTTCCGGTACAGCCTGGAACAGGTCGGCAACCAAACCGAAATCGGCAACCTGGAAGATCGGTGCTTCTTCGTCTTTGTTGATTGCAACGATGACCTTCGAGTCCTTCATACCAGCCAGGTGCTGGATCGCGCCCGAGATGCCTACGGCAACGTACAGGTCGGGGGCAACAACCTTACCAGTCTGACCCACCTGCCAGTCGTTCGGAGCATAGCCTGAGTCAACGGCGGCACGCGATGCGCCAACGGCAGCACCCAGTTTGTCTGCCAGACCCTCGATCAGCTTGAAGTCCTCTTCCGAGCCGACGCCACGGCCACCCGAAACAACAATGCCAGCCGAGGTCAGCTCAGGTCGGTCGCTTTCGGCAACCTTGTCTTCAACCCAGGACGACAGACCGGGGTTGTCGCCGACCGAGATGGTCTCGACGGCAGCCGAACCGCCTTCGCCTGCTGCATCAAAGGATGCGGTACGGAAGGTGACGACTTTCTTGGCGTCGTTCGATTTCACGGTCTGGATCGCGTTGCCTGCGTAAATCGGACGCTCGAAGGTCGAACCGTCAACCACGCCGGATGCATCCGAGATCACCATCGCGTCCAGCAGGGCCGCAACGCGGGGCATCACGTTCTTAGCGTCGGTGGTCGCCGGTGCGACGATGTGCTCATAGCCATCGGCAAGGCCTACGATCAGGGCTGCCGTCGATTCCGCCAGACGGTGACCCAGCGATTCGTCTTCGGCGACCAGAACTTTGGCAACACCGTCGATTTTTGCAGCGGCCTCACCAGCAGCAGCGGCAGAACCACCTGCGGCCAGAACGGTGATGTCACCCAGCGCCTTTGCGGCGTTGACGGCTTTGGCGGTGGCGTCCAGCGCCAGTTCACCATTGTTGACTTCGGCGAGAAGAAGAACAGCCATTACACAGCCCCCGCTTCTTTGAGTTTCGCAACCAGCTCGTCAACCGAGCCCACGACGATACCAGCGGCACGTGCCGGCGGCTCTTCGGTTTTGACGATTTCCAGACGAGGAGTGACGTCGACGCCGTAATCGGCGGCGGTTTTCTCATCCAGAGGCTTTTTCTTCGCCTTCATGATGTTGGGCAGCGACGCATAGCGCGGCTCGTTCAGGCGCAGGTCAACGGTCACGATGGTCGGCATCTTGACGCTGATGGTCTGCAGACCGCCGTCAACCTCGCGCGTGATCTTGGCGCTGTCGCCTTCGATATCCACCTCAGAGGCGAAGGTGCCTTGGCTCCAGCCCAGCAGAGCCGACAGCATCTGACCGGTGGCGTTCATGTCGTTGTCGATCGCCTGTTTGCCCGCCAGAACGATGCCCGGCTGCTCTTCCTCGACCACTTTGGCCAGGATTTTGGCAACGGCCAGCGGTTCGATATCGGTGTGCACGTCGTCGGCTGCGACCACCAGGATGGCGCGGTCTGCACCCATGGCCAGCGCGGTACGCAGAGTTTCCTGCGCCTGCTTGACGCCGATGGAAACGGCAACGACTTCGTCAGCCTTACCTGCTTCTTTCAAGCGGATCGCCTCTTCGACGGCGATCTCGTCGAACGGGTTCATCGACATTTTGACATTGGCGAGATCAACACCGCTGCCATCCGCTTTGACGCGAACTTTCACGTTATAGTCAATCACGCGTTTGACAGGCACGAGTACCTTCATTTTGCGCTTGCTCCTCACAAATAACGGTAAGCCGCGACGCGACTCCACCAATGCTCTCGGACGTCTGAATAACGTCTCAAGTCACGCGACAACAGGGCAAAATCGTCATCTCGTGGGCTTGGGACGTCGCGTTTCATGTTTTTTGACGCTACGGCGCGCAACAAAGGTGCCGTAGAGTCAACGTCTCAGCGGTTTGCGCCCGGAATCCACAGCACATCGGCCGCGCCATTTTCATTGGCACAGCGTGCGGCCACGAAGAACCAGTCGCTCAGGCGGTTAAGGTATTTCACCGCCGTTTCATTCACCGGTTCCATATTGGTCAGCTCAACCGCTAGACGCTCGGCCCGGCGCGAGACGGTACGGCACACATGAAGATGCGCTGCCAGTCGAGACCCACCGGGCAGGATGAAGCTGCGCAACGGTTGCAGCGCCTCGTTCATGGCGTCAATTTCGGCTTCCAACCGGTCGATCTGCGAGGGGACGATGCGCAGCGGCGTATATTCGGCCTCGGCATCCTTATCCATGTCGGGGCGGCAGAAGTCGGCACCCAGATCGAACAGGTCATTCTGGATGCGCGACAGTGCGGCCTCGACCTCACCATCAGCTTCAGTTCGGGCGACACCGACGAATGAGTTCAGCTCATCCACTGTGCCATAGGCGGCAACACGACCCGAATACTTGGCGACGCGCTCCCCATTGCCCAAGGCTGTTTTGCCGTCATCGCCTGTGCGCGTGTAGATTTTGTTAAGCACGACCATTTACTGACCTCCCTGTCCGCGCAGCCAGACGTAGAGCACGATCAGCACCACGGCAATGAATTGAAACAGGATGCGCAGCTGCATCATCTTGTTGCTTTTCAGCGCGGCACTTTTCCCGGCCTTGCCGAAGTTT
The DNA here is from genome assembly GCF_056531925.1 of Ruegeria sp. J8. Classification (NCBI taxonomy): domain Bacteria; kingdom Pseudomonadati; phylum Pseudomonadota; class Alphaproteobacteria; order Rhodobacterales; family Roseobacteraceae; genus Ruegeria; species Ruegeria sp. J8. The sequence goes on along the minus strand of NZ_JBQFMR010000014.1, from coordinate 5,170 downwards.
GAAATGCCGATCACCAGCACGACGACAACCGCCGCCATGGCCAGCAACAATACGACCATCAAAAGGTCCATGGGTCCACCGTCCGCGTTTATTACATTGGCCTATCATCTAGACCCGCGAGACCAAAATGCGAACCGATAATTTCGTCTCAGACATCCGACAGGATGCGGTCGATGACCCGCGTCGGCAAAATCCGACGCAGCCAGCCTGCGATATATGTGGGCGTCGTGACGTAGTAGCGGGGGCGGGGGCGCTTGGCCTCGACCGCGTGGACCAGCTTGTCGGACACGGCCGAGGCCGGCAGTTCAAACCGGTCGGGTCCCGAGGATTCGTAAAGCCGTTTCAGCAGCGATCCTTCGTACCGGCTGCGAAGGGCGGAGTTTTCCCAATCGATAAACCGTTCGAAGATCGGGATGGCGTTCTCTCTCAGCCGCGAGGTGATGGGGCCGGGTTCGATCAGGATGACCTTTATCTCTGTGTCGCGCAGTTCCAGTCGCAGCGTGTCGGTCAGGCCTTCGATCGCGTATTTCGTCGCCACATATGCGCCGCGCCAAGGGTACGCGACCAGTCCCAGTACGGATGAATTCTGGACGATTCGGCCACGCCCCTGCGCACGCATCACCGGGATGACCTGGCGGGTTAGTTCGTGCCAGCCAAAGAAATTGGTTTCGAAGATGGCGCGCAACCCGTCGGTGGGAAGGTCCTCGACTGCTCCGGGCAGGCCGTGCGCGCCATTGTTGAACAGCGCGTCGAGAGTGCCTCCGGTTGCCTCAAGCACTTCGGCGAGCCCTGTGGTGATGCTGTCGGTGTCGGTATAGTCGATGCGGGGGCTTTCAAACCCTTGGGCGCGCAGCCGGTCGCAATCACGTTGCTGACGGCACGAAGCAAAGACGCGCCAGCCCCGTGCACGCATTCCATGTGCTGCGTCCAGCCCGATACCGGACGAGCAGCCGGTGATAAGAATTGATTTCTGCATCATGTCCCCGAACCTGAGCCTGGCCCATAGCTAGGGTGAGGCTGAGCTCGGGACAATTGCTGCTTTGGCTAGTTCGTCGATTTTCCGACCAGCGAGGCAGAAATCCATCCGACCTGTTGCTGTGGCAACACGCGCAGACGCAGCCAGCCGGTGCCCGAATCGCTGAGAATTTCGACCTTCTGGCCAATCGTGGCCTTGCCGATGATCGGATAGATCGTGCCCGGCCCATCGCGCATATTGACCCGCGTGCCCGAGATTTCGCGGATGTCCTTTTCCGGCTCTGCCGGTGCTATCGGGTCAGCCTGTTGGGTTTCGGCAGGGACTTGTTTCAGACCCGTCACACCGTCCTCAAGCGACGCAAGCTGGATGCCGCTGGTTTGGGTGTCAAACACCGACAAGCCATTGAACCCCTCCAGGCTGGCGGGTTCGGCTACGAATTCGACAATCTCGGGTTGCTGTTTGATCGGTGTGATGCGCTCGGTCGGCGTGCGCGCGGCCACGTTGGTGACAAGCGCCTCGGCGGGTGCTGGTGCGATCTGAGTCGGACTGGGCTGGGCAGCAACGCGCACGGGTTGTTCGGACCGCAGGCCGCGCGGTTCAAACTCGGGCCCTCCGCTCATGACATAGAAGCACCAGCCGAGTGCAGCGAAACTAATAACGATAAGGCGCGTCATGGCGCATCCCCCAGGTAATCGTGAAACATGAAATAGGCAGCAGCTTAATGATCCGGAGCGTACCATATCTTAGGCCCCGAGTCGAAAGATCGGGGGAAATCCAGCAGTTGCCTCCCCCTGTTGCAAAAAGCGCCACTTGTCCCCAGCAAAATGAGTGCCGGTTGCTTTACCGCGGCGCGCTTGCGTCGTATCACATCATATATGAACGACACGATCGACGACCCCAACATGGAGGCCCCCGAAGGCGGGGGCGAGGTAGCCGAACCGCTGCGCCGCGCGATTGGCGAACGCTACCTTACTTATGCTTTGTCCACCATCATGCACCGAGCGCTGCCCGATGCCCGTGATGGTCTGAAGCCGGTTCACCGGCGAATCCTTTATGCGATGCGCGAGCTGCGACTCAGCGCGACAGGGGGATTCCGTAAGTCCGCGAAGATCTCGGGCGATGTGATGGGCAACTATCACCCACACGGTGATGCCGCGATCTACGATGCGATGGCGCGTCTGGCGCAGGACTTTAACGTCCGCTACCCGCTGGTCGACGGGCAGGGGAATTTCGGCAACATTGACGGCGACAATCCGGCGGCCTCGCGATACACCGAGGCGCGGATGACCATCGTGGCCGAAGCGCTGCTGGAAGGTCTAAACGAAGACGCTGTCGATTTCCGCGACAACTATGACGGTACGCTGACCGAGCCGGTCGTGCTGCCTGCGCAGTTCCCGAACCTTTTGGCCAATGGCGCCAGCGGGATCGCGGTGGGCATGGCGACGAATATTCCGCCGCATAATATCTCGGAGCTTTGTGACGCCTGTCTGCATCTGATCAAGACGCCGGACGCGCGGGATGACACGCTGCTGAACTATGTCCCCGGCCCGGACTTTCCGACTGGTGGCGTGATTGTCGAGCCCCCTGAGAATATCGCGCAGGCTTATCGCACCGGGCGTGGATCGTTCCGCCTGCGCTGTAAGTATGAGGTCGAGGATCTGGGGCGTGGCCAGTGGCAGATCGTTGTCACCGAGATCCCGTATCAGGTTCAGAAATCCAAGCTGATCGAAAAGATCGCGGAACTGATCCAGACCAAGAAAATCCCCATCCTCGGCGATGTCCGCGATGAATCCGCGGATGACATTCGTCTGATCCTTGAGCCGCGTTCTAAAAACGTGGACCCCGAGGTGCTGATGGGGATGCTCTACCGCAACTCGGACCTTGAGGTGCGTTTCAGCCTGAATATGAACGTGCTGATCGACGGGGTGACGCCCAAGGTCTGCTCGATGAAGGAAGTGCTGCGCGCCTTCCTTGACCACCGGCAAGAGGTTTTGTTGCGGCGTTCGCGTCACCGCATGGCTAAGATCGACCACAGGTTAGAAGTGTTGGAGGGCTTTATCGTTGCCTTCCTGAACCTCGACCGTGTGATTGACATCATCCGTTATGACGATGATCCCAAAGCTGCTTTGATGCGCGAAGATTGGGGCATCGACCACGTTCGAGCGACGGACGAATCCGACTATGTCTCGCCCAAACCAGGCGAGGGCGAACTGTCCGAGGTTCAGGTCGACGCCATCCTCAACATGCGCTTGCGCAGCCTGCGCCGTCTGGAAGAGATGGAGCTGGTCCGCGAGCGTGACGCGTTGATGGAAGAGCGCGCCAATCTCGAAGACCTGCTGGCTGATCCCGCCCTGCAATGGGCCAAGATCGCCGAGCAGTTGAAAGAGACCAAGAAGACTTTCGGCAAAGACTATGAAGGCGGCGCGCGCCGTACCCAGTTCGCTGAGGCTGGTCAGGTCGAGGAAGTCCCGCTTGAGGCGATGATCGACAAGGAGCCGATCACGGTCGTCTGTTCTCAAATGGGCTGGATTCGCGCCATGACCGGCCATATCGACCTTAAGCGCGAGTTGAAGTTCAAGGATGGCGACGGCCCGCGTTTCATCTTCCATGCCGAGACTACCGACCGCCTGCTGGTATTTGCCTCAAATGGTCGGTTCTACACAGTTAGCGCGGCCAACCTGCCCGGCGGGCGGGGCATGGGCGAGCCGCTGCGTCTGATGGTCGATCTGCCGAACGAGGCGCAGATCATCGACATCCTGATCCACAAGCCGGGGCGCAAGCTGCTGGTGGCCTCGGATGCGGGCAACGGGTTCATGGTGCCCGAGGATGATGTGCTCGCGCAAACCCGCAATGGCAAACAGGTCCTCAACGTCAAGGGCGACGAGACGGCAATGATCTGTAAACCGGTCGATGGGGATCACGTGGCTGTCGTTTCGCAAAACGGCAAGTTCCTGGTCTTCCCCACCGAAGACCTGCCCGAGATGACCCGCGGCAAAGGCGTGCGCCTGCAAAAATACAATATGGCACGAGGGCGGCAGGGAACGCTGGAGCTGGATGGTGGATTGTCTGATATCACGACGTTCAACTGGGAAGAAGGCCTGAAATGGTCCATGGGCGGTGACAAGACCCGGCACGAGGCGGATATGTCTCAATGGCTGGCCAAACGCGCCAGTGTGGGGAAAAAACCGCCCTACGGCTTCCCGAGGGACTATAAATTCTCGTGATCTCGCGCCCGCTTGCGGGGAATTCCGCCGATACGGCTTGGCACAGTCCGTATCGGTGCGCTAGATCAAAGAAAACAGGCATATCGAGACGAGAGACATGTTGCGCATTCTGACCTTGATCACCGGACTGGCCCTGATGGGCGCTTGTACGCAGACACAAGTGTATGAAGAGCCCGAGTCGCTGGGTGAATTTAAACTGCGCGTCAACTATGCCTTTGCCGAAAAGGCGGTGCAGGGCCCGGTTTCACGCGATGCCACACCCGATGAGTGGACCGCGGCGATTCAGAATGCGGTGGATATCCGTCTCGGCCGCTATGAGGGCGCGCAGGATTACGACATCGGCATCAGCCTGGAAGGATACATGCTTGCGCCTCCGGGCATTCCATTGATCTACAACCCGCGCAGCACTGCAATCGTGCTTGTGAATGTCTACGACGTGAACAAGAAAGAGTTTCTGGCCAAGGGTAAAAAATTTCAGGTTCTGGAAGACACCACAGGCGGCAGCGCGTTCAAAGGCTCAGGCCATGAGCGCACCAAGGAAGAGCAGATGAGCGGTCTGTCCCTGAAGGTAGCGGACCGAGTCGAAGAATGGCTGGCCGAGGAACATCAGCAGAACGGTTGGTTCAAAAGCCGCCCCGATCTGATCCAGCCGCTGGATTCCGGTGAACTCACGCAAAATCCAGCGTCGTAAACGGCTTTTCCCGCAGGATGTGCTTGATTTTCCCCTGCGAACCAAATATCTCGCGCGCGCAGATGTAACCACGGGACCACGGGTCCCCCAAATCGCAAAAGGGCGCCTGAGGAATGGCAAAGGAAAAGTTTGAGCGTACAAAACCGCACGTCAACATCGGCACGATCGGCCACGTTGACCATGGTAAAACCACGCTGACCGCAGCGATCACCAAGTATTTCGGTGACTTCAAAGCGTATGACCAGATTGACGGTGCGCCGGAAGAGAAAGCGCGCGGGA
>NZ_JBQFMR010000013.1:0-77522 GCF_056531925.1 Ruegeria sp. J8 | reverse complement strand
CCGTCATCCCCAAATGATCACGCAAAAAGCCAGACAATAACGTCCGTCCCTCAACTTCACCGCTCACAGCTACGCCGTTCACAGTCATCGAGACCTGTGCCATGAAATCCTCCCGTTTCGTGTTGTTCCTCGGGTCGAGTTAAACACGCGGGTTTTCATTTGAGAACAAAAATCTGAGGCGGTTCAGAGGATTGTCGGGAAAGCTCACCGCATCACGGTTTCCGAGAAGAACGGGGCTGCGGGCGCGTCGGGATCTCTTTCAGCAACCCACCAACACCCATTCTGGCGATGTCGAGCCCCGTTGTTTCGATCCCGCAGGCCACGCGGGACAAAACCCAATCGGCCCCGTTCAGTGCAGGTGAACGTGCGCAGCCCGGCAAGCCAATCACGGGCCGCTCGCCAAGCGCTCCGAGAAATAGAAGGTTGCCCGGATCGACCGGCATTCCGAACCGGTCCACTTGCCCTCCGGCGGCGCGTACCGCCTCGGGCGCCACGTCGTACACGTCAGACGTGGCCGAGCCGGTCAGGATCATGACGATATCCCCCTCAGCGTCGGACACAGCCGAGGACAAAGGTTCTGCCTGATGCGGGACGATCCGAACGTCTGACAGTTCCATCCCCAGGGCTTCGACACGGCCGCGGATCGCTGCGATCCCCTTTTCGTTCGACGGGCCACCGGGAATATCAGTCACCACCAGACCCGCCGTTTTGTGAACCGGTGAGACCATACGGATGGATGCCTGTGCCAGACGTGCTGCGTGCATCACATCGCCTCCGGGCACGGCATAAGAGATAACCTTGATCGTAGCCACCATGCCGCCTTCGCCCATCTGCTGGTATTGCGGAACAGTCGCGACGGTGATCATCGGGTTGACGCGATTGAACGCTTCCAACGCCTCGACATCCAGCACGGCGACGCCCGGTCCATCCGCCAGCAGGTTCACGCGACCGGTGAATGGTTGGGTCACGCGTAAACCCGCCTCGGTTGGGTTCGGAGCTAGAGCGGCGGCCAGCATCCGGGCGGCCTCATCCTCGTGACAGTCACCGGGTTCCAGTTGCGCGACAGTGACGGAGCCAAGGCCAGCCTCGGTCAGGTCTTCGATGTGGTCTGCCGTCAGCGCGATGCCTTTACGCAGCTTACGGTCACCGACCTTGATCGAATGGGCAAGGATCGTGCCTACGGCCTCGGCAACGGGGACAGGACCGAACTTCACGCCTTGCCTCGTAACACGGCGGTCATCTGTGCCAATATGGCGACTGCAATTTCGGACGGATCGGCAGCCCCGATATCCAGACCAACCGGACCATGAATGCAGGCAATCTGATCTTCGGTGAACCCGGCCTCGGTCATACGAGCCACGCGTTTGGCATGGGTCCGGGTCGAGCCCAGAGCACCGATGTAAAACACCCCGGCGGCCAACGCTGATTCCAGCGCCGGGTCGTCCAGCTTGGGGTCGTGGGTCAACAACACCACAGCGGTGCGCGAATCCAGACCCAGCTTGGCAACAGCCTCATCCGGCCAATCGGTCAGTATGTTTTCACCCGGAAAACGGGCGCTGGACGCAAAAGCATCCCGTGGGTCGACAATCGCGGGGTCATACCCTGCAATCCGTGCCATCGGCACCAGCGCCTGCGCAATATGAACCGCACCCACGACAATCAGGCGCAAAGGTGGGTTGTGAACGGCCACAAAGGTCTTGCCGTCCTCTTCGAACCCCGAGCGATCCATACGCAGCCGGTCGGCATAAGCATTGCGACGCAGCGCGCGGTGGCCGGTCTCGACATTGACCTCATAGGCGAGTGGTACTCGCGCGGCACGCGCCTCGACCAGATCACGAAGCATGGGTTCGGGCAGAACGCTTCCGATGGGCTCGACCAACACCCGAATCGTCCCTCCACAGGCCAGACCAACAGCGAACGCATCTTCGTCGCTGACACCAAATTCCAACAGACGTGCTTCGCCTTCATCTATGGCCTCAAGCGCTTCGACGATCACAGCGCCTTCGACACAACCGCCCGAAACCGAGCCTTCGATCCGACCATCGCCGCCAATGACCAACTGCGCGCCCACACGGCGCGGGGCGCTTCCCCAAGTCTCAACCACGGTGGCGAGCGCGGCCTTTTTGCCATTGCTGAACCAGCGCAGCGCAGTTTCTGGGCTGTTGTCGAATCTGTCCATTGCGCCCTCCCATAGTGCTTTGACCCAACATAGGCAGGTTTGGCCAGATGAAAAGGAACCCCGACTTTAAGGTCAGACGCGGCAGTCAGGCTTCGGCGCGAATTGGCTGAGTTTTTACCATTTTCTGCAAAGCATTGATTGTCTGCAGAGCAGATTCTAGCCTACACATACATCTGCTGCATTCCAATATGCGCATATTTAATTTTCACAAGGGAGACAAAGAGTTGAAACGCATTTTTGCACTCGGAACAGCAATCGGACTTTTGGCATCCACGGCAGTCAGTGCAGATACATTCCTGCGCTATGGCGAGGTCGAGGGCTGGAAGGTATTCATTGATCAGGACAAGAAATCCTGCCTGATTGAGGCTATCGATGACTCCGAGAACGTGGTTCAGATGGGGCTAACCGAAGATCGCGGCGTTGGCTATGTGGGCGTCTTCACCAAAGAAAAAACCGACATCAAGCGCGGCGATACCGAGGCTGTGGCAATTCTTCTGGGCGACAATCTCTATATCGGTGAAGCCACCGGCATGAAGGGTAACATCACCAAGGGGTATTCGGGCGGTTACGTTCTGTCCAATGATCCCCAATTCGCTGAAGACATTGCCAAGCAAAAGGTGATGCTTGTCTTCCCCGAGAAGGAATTTGCCTTCACCGTGGATCTGACTGGCACCTACAAGGCCATGGAAATGGCCCGCAAGTGCAATGAAGAACAGCTGAGTTAACCCTAACTCGAAAGCGCGGTCATCAGCCGCGCTTTCTCACCCATGTCATCGGGTTTCGAGATGACCTCGGCCAGATCTTCGAGCGAGGCAATCGAATGCCCGGCCCGAAAGCTGTCTACATGCGGCAACATCGCGGCCACGCCCTGCGCCTTAGGTGCAAACCCGTCCCAGCGCAGCAGTGGGTTCAGCCAGATCAGACGGCGGGCGGAAAGGTGCAGACGCTCCATCTCTTTTCCCAGCGCTTGCGGTTCGCCCCGGTCCAATCCGTCCGAGATCAGCAGAACCACCGCTCCCTGCCCCATGACGCGCCGCGACCAGTCGCGGTTGAACGCGTGCAGGCATTCGCCGATGCGGGTGCCGCCCTCCCAGTCCTGCGCTTCCGCCCCAGCGGCGGCCAAAGCGGCGTCCACATCGCGCTGATGCAGGTGGCGGGTGATATTGGTCAGCCGCGTCCCGAAAGTGAACGCGTGAACCTTGGCCCATCCCGCGCCTTTCGCGTTCGAGACCGAGTGCAGAAAATGCAGGATAATGCGGCTGTATTGGCTCATCGACCCCGAGATATCACACAGCACCACCAGATTGGGCCAGCGGGTTCGGGGTTTCTGACGGGCGATTTCATGCAACTCTCCGCCCTGGCGCATGGCGGCGCGCAAGGTGCGGGCGCGGTCGATCCTTTGCCCTACATGGCTGGCTTGACCGCGCCGGGATTCGATTGGTTTTACGGGTAGCGTCATACGGGCCAATATGCGCTTGGCCTGAGCGATCTCTGCGGTGCTCATCTGTTCAAAGTCAAGACTGCGCAGGCGTTCCTCGGTCGAGGCGGTTTGAGAAGCGTCGATCTCAAGCTCAGTTTCTTCGCCCGTGTCTTGCGTCTCTGGCTGATCGCGTTCGACACCGTCCAACAGCGCCTCGGCCGCGCGCTTTTCGCCCGCGTCGGCCTTGCGGTCTTCCTGAACACCACGGATCGCAGGCAGCATCATGGCCATCATATGCTCCATATACCGCGGGTCTCGCCAATACATGCGAAAGACCTGCGCGAACACTGTGCGATGTTCGGGACGGTTCACGAAACAGGCGTGCAGGGTCCAGTAGAAATCCTGCTTTTCCGAGAACCCGGCAGCCTGCACCGCGCGGATGGCATCGACAACCCGGCCCGTACCTACGGGCAATCCCGCCTTGCGCAGGGCCCGCGCGAAATGGGTGATGTTCTGCGCCAGTTTGGGGTCATCTGGGATATCTAGGGGAAGCTGCTCAGCCATCACACCGGTTCAAGCGTGGCTTTGGCTTCGTCCAGAATACGTTTTGCCTCAGAACCCTGCAGTTTCTGGATGTCGTCCTGGTATTTCAGGATCGCGCCCAGCGTGTCGCCGATCACTTCGGGGCTGAGGTTGATCACATCAAGTGCCAGCAGGCATTTGGCCCAATCGATCGTCTCGGCCACGCCAGGTTTCTTGAACAGGTCTTCGGTGCGCAGGTGCTGGACGAAGGCCACCACCTCGCGACTGAGCTCCTGTGCCGCTTCGGGTGCGCGGGCGTGAAGGATTTCGATCTCGCGCTCGAAATCGGGGTAGTCGACCCAATGATAGAGGCAGCGGCGCTTCAGGGCGTCATGCACCTCGCGCGTCCGGTTCGAGGTAACGATGACGATGGGCGGTTCCGGCGCTTTGACGGTGCCCAGTTCGGGGATTGTAACCTGAAAGTCGCTGAGCGCTTCGAGCAGGAACGCCTCGAAAGGCTCGTCCGTACGGTCCAATTCATCAATCAGCAGGACCGGCGCGCCGTGTTCGTCCGGGCGCATAGCTTGCAGCAGCGGGCGCTCGATCAGGTAGTCGTCCGAGAACAACTCGGATTGCAAGGCACCCCGGTCGGCGCCGCCTGAGGCTTCGGCTGTGCGGATTGCTACCATTTGCGCTGGGAAGTTCCATTCGTAAACGGCGGAGGACGCATCTAGCCCCTCATAACATTGTAGTCGGATCAGTCGGCGGTTCAGCCCGGCGGCCAGCGCCTTGGCGATCTCTGTCTTGCCGACACCGGCCTCTCCCTCCAAAAATAGCGGGCGGCCCAGTTTCAGCGACAGGAAGACAACCGTGGCCAAGGCCCGTCCGCAGACATAGCCCTGATCGCCCAGCATGGTCTGAACGGCGTCGATGGAATTTGGCTGTGTCATGGCGATCTCCCTCGGGGCACAAGAGGTCACGACGGCGCGCGCGCGTCAAGACCGGGGCTTCGCAAGGAGTTACGACGTTCGGGCATGTTGACAAGGGGCAGCCGTGCATTCGGGGCCTTTCACGGCTGCGCGCACTGTGCTAGCCGGGGGCCATGACCGATACCCTGACGATCCGCCGCCCCGACGACTGGCACCTGCATTTGCGCGATGGCGCGATGCTGGAAGCTGTCCTGCCCGAAACCGCGCGCCATTTCGCCCGCGCGATTATCATGCCAAACCTTGTACCGCCCGTGGTGCGCGGCGATCAGGCCGCCGCCTATCGTGACCGCATTCTGGCCGCCCTGCCCGATGGGATGGCGTTCGAGCCGCTGATGACTCTCTATCTGACCGAGAACACGGATGCAGAGGATGTCGCCGCCGCCCATGCCAGCGGGCTGATCAAGGCGTGCAAGCTGTATCCGGCAGGGGCCACGACCAATTCGGCCTCGGGCGTGCGGGATTTCGACAAGGTGCGCCCGGTACTGGAAAAGATGGCCGAGATCGGCCTGCCCATGTGTGTGCATGGCGAGGTTACGGATGCGGAGATCGACATTTTCGACCGTGAGGCCGTGTTTATCGAGCGCGTTCTGGATCCGATCCGCAAATCGACCCCCAGCCTGCGCGTGGTGATGGAGCATATCACGACCGCGAACGGCGTGGACTATGTCAAAGCCAATGGTACTGATCTGGGCGCGACGATCACGGCGCATCACCTGATCATCAACCGCAACCATATTCTGGTTGGCGGGATCAAGCCACATTACTACTGCCTGCCCGTCGCCAAGCGCGAGGAACACCGGCTGGCGCTGTTGGCCGCCGCGACCTCGGGCGATGCGCGGTTCTTCCTTGGTACTGACAGTGCACCGCATACGGATGCGAACAAGGAAATGGCCTGCGGCTGTGCCGGGTGCTTCACCGCGACGAACACGATGTCACTAGTGGCAGAGATGTTCGACCGTGAAGGGGCGTTGGACAAGCTGGAAGGGTTTACCTCGCTCAATGGCCCCGGTTTCTATGGCCTGCCGGTGAATGAGGACACGATCACACTGACCAAGGGCGAACCGGTCGTGTATCCCGAAAAGATCGACTCTGGTGACGGGCCTGTCACGGTGTTCGACCCAGGATTCCCGCTGCATTGGCGCGTGGTCTAATCCGCAAGCAATGCCGCCAGATCGCGGGCGCGGCCTCCGGTGCGCAGCATCGACCAGATCGAGTCCGCCTCGTCACCTCCGATCAGTTTGGCAGCCTTGCCGCGCACCCGATCTTCTCGCTCAGATAAAGGCATCGGGGTCAGAAGATCATGGCTGGCCTCTTTGCGCGCACCATCACGGCGCAGCAGGATCAGGTGGGCTTGCGTCTCGGACAGCGTTTCATCCGCTTCGACCGTAACGCGATCGCGCAGCGAGATCAGGCGCGGATCGGCGCAGGTTTTCTCGGAATAGCTGTCGGGCAAGGCGGTGTCATATCCCAGAGCCTGCATCGCAATCACCGTCCGATATGAGAACTTTGCGCCCAGCCCAGTTGTCGGAGAAATCTGGTTGCACACGCTCATCCATCGCGGATGGGTCTTGACCGTGATCTCGGCCACTTCGGGTTCGGCGATATCCAACGTGCGTGCGGCCTCCAGCGCTGCGTGCAGCCCGTGGCAACAAGCGTGGAACTTGTGGCTGACGGATTCGAACAACCAATCCTCGCCCAACCGGTCCAGCGCGGTTTGCGTATCGTTTTGCCCCTGATGGGTTGCGCCGAACCCATAAGGGCCTTCCATAGCCTCGACATTTGGATCAAAACCTTTGGCGATCAGCAAAGCCGCCTCGACGCCAGCCGAGGCCGCAAGCCCCGCGTTATAGGGCTTACCCATAGTTCCAAACTGCGCTTTGAGCCCCGCCGCGCGGGTCGCCGACAGACCCAAAACTTTGCGCATCTGATCCACATCGAACCGCAGAACACGGCCCGCAGCCACGGCCGCCCCGAACGCGCCGGCTGTAGCCGTCTGATGAAACCCGGCCTGATAGTGGTCGCGCCCCAACCACAGCCCCACGCGGATCGAGACCTCCATCCCCACCAAAGCGGCCTCAAGAACATCCACAAGAATGCGGTCGTCCCATTCACCAAGCGCAAGCGCCACAGGTAGAATGGCCACCGACGGATGGCCGATATGGGCGAAATGCGTGTCGTCATAATCGAGCGCATGCGACACCGTCCCGTTAACCAGAGCTGCCCCGCGTAAGGGCGCGGCACCACCGCCGAATAGATGGGCCTGCATGGTGCCGCCCTCATCAAGAACCAAGGCGCGCACGGTCTGCGAAACGGGTTCGTCTACCCCAGCCCGCCCCACCGCCAGCCAATCCAAAACGGACAAAGACGTCACGATGCGGGCTTGTCGCGACGTGGAAACGGGGCCAGCAGCAAACCTGGCCAAGGTATTGGTAAAATCACTCATGCGGCGCAGTCTAGCGTGCGCCGGGGTCGGGTAAAGCCTTAGCCGTACAAATCTGCGGCGCGGGCCTCGAAGGCTTTGACCACACGTTGCATGGCTTCGTTAAAGACGACCCCGATGATGCCCTGCAGGATGGCGTTCTTGAACTCGAAATCCACATGAAACGAGATGTTGCAGCCCCCTTCAGGCGCGTCCGCGAACTGCCAATCGGATTTCATGTATTTGAACGGCCCGTCCAGATACTCGGTGTCGATCCGGCGCTCCTCGGCGTGTAGTGTCACGCGGCTGCCGAACCGTTCGCGGAACACTTTGAAGGAAATCACTAGATCGGCCTCTAGCACCTGTGCCTCGCCCGCCGCATAAGTGCGCCTGATCCGGGCCGCCGCGCACCACGGCAAAAACTGCGGATACTTCGCCACATCCGCGACAAGGTCATACATCTGCTGAGCGGTATACGGCAGGTGACGTGTCTCGGAATGGGTCGGCATGGCGGTCCGCTATTTGCAGGTGACAATGGCGCGTCATGTCGTATGTTGCGCGCCAAAGATCAAGGGGGCAGTGATGACAGACCGCGCATATGTGATAGATGAGATGATCTCGGCCAAGGCCATCGCCGCCCGGATCGAGGAGTTGTGCCGCGAGATCACAGCCGAGTTTGGCGCAACCGACAAGCTGGTTGTCGTCGGTCTTTTACGCGGCAGTTTTGTCTTTATCGCTGATCTGGTGCGCGAGTTGGACCTGCCTATCGAAGTGGATTTTCTCGAGGCGTCCTCTTATGGGGATTCCATGGAGAGCAGCCGTGAAGTACGTATTCTCAAGGACTTGCGCGGCGCAATTGAAGGACGCGATGTGTTGGTGGTTGAAGATATTGTCGATACCGGCCACACGCTGAACCACGTTACCAAACTGCTGCAAAGCCGCAAGCCTGCGCGGCTGAAATCCATTGCGTTGCTGGACAAACCCAGCCGCCGCGAGGTCGATTTCCGCTCGGACTGGATCGGGTTTGAAATCCCTGATGAGTTTGTCGTGGGCTACGGCATCGATTACGCGCAACGCAATCGCAACCTGCCCTTTATTGGCAAGGTGCGATTTGTCAAAGACTGAGCGGCCCTCTGACCTATCCAGTTTGTGCAAGTAGCAGTGGTTAAGCTTCCTAAAAATTCTCCTATTTGAATATTATTGGACATTCCGCCCAGCAAGAGACTACCATTCGAGTACTTTGGGAGGTTTTTTACGTATGAAAACACTGTCTATTGGACTTATGGCGGCTTGCGCGGTAGCCGCAACAGTTGGAATTGCGGATGCAAAGGACAACAAGGGCAAAGGTAAAGGCCCCGACAAGTCGAAAATTGAAAAGTCGGTAAAAACAAATAAAGGCGTCGGTGTACCGCCAGGACAGATCAAGCGTTACACGCGAGGTCAGAAAATCCCTAATGACTTGGATTTTGACTATCTTGACGACCTCGATGGCTGGAAGTTGAAACCCCTGCCCGCCGGTCAGCGGTATATCCGCGTAGATGACGAAATCCTGTCGATATCCGATGACACAAAAACAGTTATTGATGCCGTTGGAATAGTCAGTGATCTCGTAAACTGAGAGCTCGGCCTACAAGAGATCGAATTACTGCACTGAAAACATCTACCCCTACAGGGATCAGCGCGTCCGGAAAATCATAGTCCGGGTTGTGCAGTTGCGGGTGCGCTTGTCCGGCACCCAGCCAAAACATCGCCGCCGCGGCGCTTTTGCCAAACTGGCCGAAATCCTCGGAAAACTTTTGAGGCTCATTCGTGAGAGTGCAAGGCACGCCCTCCGTGACACAAGCCTCGGCAACCGCAGCCACTGCTTGCGCATTGTTTGTGCAGGCCTCAAACACATCCTCATAAGTGATCTTGACCGCCAATCCCTGGGCTTCTGCTGTTTGGGTGACAAGATCTTCGGCTTCGGCGATCAAGCATTTCATACGGGTGTCAGACACGGTGCGCAGCGTCACCCACAGTTCGGCCGCTCCGGGGGCGACGCCGAATGTGGGTTCGCCCAGCCGCGCATGGGTCACGGTCGTCAGGGCGAAATCGGCATTCAATGCACCGCCCGTTCCTAGATCCGCAAGCTCCGGCATCAAAGACGCGAGCGCTCCAGCCGGCGAAATTCCATCCTGCGGTTCCGCCGCGTGAGAGGTCTTGCCACCAAGCATCACCCGCATCCCGCGTGACGCGCAGTTGGCGGGGCCCTCACACAGCAGCACCTCACCTAGCGCAAGGCCCGGCAGGTTGTGCAGCGAAAATACGAAGTCCGGCGCGATTGGCGCAAACTGAGGATCAGCTATATATGATACTGCCCCCTGCCCGGTCTCCTCGGCGGGTTGAAAGATCAACACCACACGGCCCTTTTGCGGAGGGGCCTGGGCCAGATGATCAGCTACGCCCAGCACCATGACCATATGGCCATCATGCCCGCACAGATGCCCTTTGCCGGGGATCTGCGAACTGTAAGGCAAATCCCCCAGTTCTTGAATCGGCAGACCATCCAACTCACACCGAATGGCGACGGTGGGTCCAGGTGCCGCGCCATCGAATACTGCGGCCACTCCATGACCGCCGATACCGGTCAGGACTTCGTCAGCGCCCAAATCGGTCAGCAGACCGGCCACACGCGCAGCTGTGTTATTCTCTTGCCCTGACAGTTCGGGAAACCGGTGCAGGTCATGGCGCAGAGCGGTTAGTCGCGCCAGCGTCTCGGGACTCACCCCTGATCCAACATTTTCTGCCGTGCGGCGCGCAGGCGGGCAAAGTCATCGCCCGCATGATAAGACGACCGGGTCAGCGGCGTGGCCGAAACCATCAGGAAACCTTTGCCAAAGGCCGCTTTTTCGTACGACGCGAATTCCTCCGGCGTCACGAACCGATCCACCGCATGGTGTTTCGGCGTCGGTTGCAAGTACTGACCAATGGTCAGAAAATCGATATCGGTAGCGCGCATATCATCCATCACCTGCCGCACTTCTTGTTCCTGCTCACCAAGCCCAACCATGATGCCGGATTTGGTAAAGATCGACGGATCGAGTTCCTTGACCCGCTGCAACAAGCGCAAAGAATGGAAATAGCGGGCACCGGGGCGCACCTCAGGGTAGAGACCCGGCACGGTTTCAAGATTGTGGTTGAACACATCCGGCTTCGCCTCGACCACAGCTTCCAGAACCGATGGCTCGCATTTCAGAAAGTCCGGGGTCAGAATCTCGATCGTCGTCTTGGGCGAGCGGTGCCGCACCGCACGAATGGTCTGGGCAAAGTGGTCTGCCCCACCGTCGGCCAGATCGTCGCGATCCACCGAGGTGATCACCACGTGGTTCAGCCCCAGCTTTTCAACCGCATGGGCCACACGACCCGGTTCGAACACATCCAGCGCATCCGGTCGGCCAGTAGCGATGTTGCAGAAGGTACAACCTCGAGTACAAATTTCGCCCATGATCATCATGGTGGCGTGGCCTTGGCTCCAGCATTCACCAACATTGGGGCAACCTGCCTCTTCGCAGACGGTGACTAGGTTGTTGTCCCGCATGATCCGCCGCGTATCCGCATAACCTTTGCCGCCCGGCGCTTTGACCCGAATCCAGCTTGGTTTCTTGGGCTGAGCATTATCGGGCTTATGGGCCTTTTCAGGGTGACGTTGTTCGGGGATCTTCAGATCACGCACGGCTGGCTTTCCTGACTTTGGGTCAATTTGCTGTCGTCTAACATAGTCTGACGATCCGCACCATGCCACTGGGACATATCCGCCATGCGTTGGTGTTTTTGCGACGCAGCATCCAACAGTTGCGACACGCGATTGGGTGCGAACCACCGCACGATTTCAGCAGATTAGGCAAATTCGCACTTGCAGCAAAAGGCCGATTGAAGCGGGGTTGGAACTCTTTTAAAGAGCCGAAAAATCATCAATGAATAACAGGAGATGAATATGAAATCCGGTGCCAAACTGCCTGAGGTCACGTTCCACACCCGCGTCCGCGATGACGCCGTCGAAGGCACCAACCCCTTCCGTTGGGAAGACAAGACCACCGCAGATTACTTTGCAGGCAAACGGGTCATCCTGTTCTCGCTGCCCGGTGCGTTCACGCCCACATGCTCGACCTACCAACTGCCCGGGTTCGAAAACGGCTATGCCGATTTCATCGCCAAAGGGATCGACGAGATCTACTGCATGTCGGTCAATGACAGCTTCGTCATGAACAAATGGGCCCAGGATCAGGGGCTGAAGAACGTCAAAGTCATCCCAGACGGCTCGGGCGAGTTTACCCGCAAGATGGGGATGCTGGTCGACAAGGACAATCTGGGGTTCGGAATGCGTTCGTGGCGCTATGCGGCCATCGTCAATGATGGCGTGGTCGACGCATGGTTCGAAGAGCCCGGCCTGATGGATAACTGCCCTGAGGACCCATATGGCGTATCCTCGCCGGAAACGCTGATGCAGCATCTGGAAGACGCAAAAGAACCTGCGCTGGCCTGAGCGTCCATCTTTTGAAGTCGGAACGACCCGCCCTTGTGGCGGGTCTTTTTTGTGTACGCGTGACCGACAGGATTTATATACGCGTAATCGACACGATGTCTTCGCCGACCACACGGATCACATCGGCCAGACTGTCAAACCAATCCTCAGCGCGGGTAGACCTGCGCCGGACCAATCCCACAGTTCTAAAGGGCTGCGGTTTGCCGAACCGTTGTAACTTTAACCCCGGCACTGCCCCGGTTTCGGCCTTCGCCGCCAATTCCGGCATCAGCGTCAAACCGAATCCTTCAGCCACAAGCCTTGACAAGGTCGCCAACGAAGACGCGCCCATATTGATCAACCCACTGCTGCGATCCTGCCCGCAGACCTCAAGCGCCTGATCCGTCAGGCAATGGCCATCATCCAGAAGCATTAACTGCGTGGTTTGCAAATCGACGGGGCGCAGCGCCTCGGGGTCCTGCCTCATGGTCTGCAAACGACCCGCGCTGCCTGCCAGCAAGAAGCGGTCTTCAAACAAGGGCAGTTCGAACAGCTCATTGCCGCCAGACGGCAGCGCCATGACGCCTGCGTCGATCTCTCCAGCGCGCAGCATGGCCAATAGACGGTCCGTGCGCGCCTCGCGAATCTGCACCCGTAGCGAGACATCTGAGGCGCGAAGCCCTGCAAGAACTCCCGGCAGGATATAGGGCGCGATGGTGGGAATAATCCCGATAGACAAAGACCTGTGCCCGCCTGAATGGTCGCGCGCGAACTGGTCAAGCCGGTCCGCTGCGCCCAGCACCTGCTGCGCATAGTCCAGAACGTCCCGCCCTAGCGGCGTCAGCAGAATATCGCGAGCCTGCCGTTCGAACAGCGGGCCGCCCAGCGTTTCCTCCAGCGCCTTGATCTGCACCGACAGGGCGGGTTGCGAGACGTTGCACATCTGCGCCGCCCGGCCAAAATTGCGCTGATCGGCCACGGCATTGAAATATTGAAGTTGTCTGAGCGTGAAATTCATAACCTTTGATTATCTCAACACCGCCCAACCGCAAGGGCAAATTATTACCCTAGCCGATCATTCGGTTCTTTTCCGCCTGATCCTCGTAGTGGCGCTTTAGGCGCTGAAGCGCGATCCGCAGGACGATTTTTCCTGACCTCGCCGACCAGCCCATACGCTTTTCGGCAAGTTCGAGTCCCTCAAGATAACAGCAACACCGCAGCGCTACGTCGCTTAGACCTGGCCCCAGATCGGACAAGGCGCATTCGACCCGATCCCGCGCATCGGAAGAACCGCGTCCATCTTTCATACCTGCACCAAAGCTGCCACGCCCACCCGCGGTCAGGAAATGATCCCAGTTCTGCGTCACTTGTGGGCCGATCTGGGCCAGTTCGAAATCTTCGCGTAACCGCTCTCCTGCTCGGACAAGGGTTTCATCCAGAAAGGGTTTCCCATCCCGGTCCCGGCGGCGCGCCAGGGCGATCAGTGGGCTCTCGGCCGC
This sequence comes from Ruegeria sp. J8, assembly GCF_056531925.1. Classification (NCBI taxonomy): domain Bacteria; kingdom Pseudomonadati; phylum Pseudomonadota; class Alphaproteobacteria; order Rhodobacterales; family Roseobacteraceae; genus Ruegeria; species Ruegeria sp. J8. Next base: position 63,993 of record NZ_JBQFMR010000013.1, on the reverse strand, counting down.
GCTATAGCGCATCCGACGGCGTCCTTCCGTTTTGGCCGCTCCGACCTGCGCCAGCGACGACGCCGTTTGAAACGGAGCCTGCGCCTCGGCCATTCCAAAGTCGTTGCGGCTGCGCGCCTTGTTCTCGGCCTCGGCGACCAACTGACTGAGCGCGGTGCGCCCAGACGATGAAATCCGGTAGCGGGAAATGCGACCGGGATTGTCGCAGGTGATCCAATCCTTCAACGCCAGCGCCTGCGCCAACTTGCAGTCCACAACCGCCGTTCGGGTCGCGCTATTGTCGCCACTGTCGCGCACCACAACCGCTTTGTCCATTTCCTCGGCTACGGCCAGCACCGCCCCGGATTCGCATAACCGCCTAAGAACCCGCAGCGCCTCGCGCGAGAATTCTTCCTCGGCCGCAGCAACCCGATCTTCATGCCCGGCTGGGAACTTCTCGGAGGTGTCCGAGAAATGCGTCTCGGCCAAGGATTGCAGGGCAGCATCCACCAGCGGGTCATCGCGCCGCATTTCAACGCGGCGTATTTGCCGAAGTATGGTCGACGCATGGCACCCCGCGGACCGCGCAATGTCGCGGATCGACTGACCGGTCTCGGTATGCGCCAGATATCTCTGCGCCCCCTCAGGTACCCAGGCCGGAATGGTGAAAGCCACGTTATTTTCCATAGTTACTTGCCCTCGTCGACAATCCAATTCTGATTCCAATCGCCCCCGATGAATGTGTTAACCAATTCTAACTAGAGCCGCTTTCGTTACTCGTTCGTTAACCAACGGGGGTAAAAACCAGATTTGATTCAAAATCATAAACAGTCATGAAACCATCGTTCGGAGGGAAAGCATTTAAAGCAACACCCGCTTAGGTTGTGTGACAAAGACGGAGACTTTTACACAGACAAGGGACCCCTTCCATGCAAGATCTGATGACCATGATTACCGCTTTACGCCGCCCTCGCCTGTTAGCACGGGCGGCAAAACACGGCGCGCAGGACTATGACCGGGATCGGCACTTGCAGCGCATTCTGGGCTACGGATCCCTGCCCGGAACAGGCGCGGCGCTGATCCGGCTGATGGATATGGAGAGAGAGGTCAACGCGCAGCGAGTTGCCGAAGATGCGGCCTATTCCTTGGTCCGTCATCTGGACCTGCTGATCGCGCTACTGGGCGAGGCGCAGCTGTACAAGGCCAGCCGCGCCGCGCAATATCAGTAATCAAGCAAAGGCGTCCGGCATGGAGGCCTTTTTCTTCTCGATATATTCATTCAGGGCCGCGTGGATCCCGGGGTCGAGCTGCGGCTGCTGGTAGTTGGCCAGCAGGTGCTCAACCCGCGACGACGCCAACTGGCGCGTGTCGCGGCCACCTTCGTCTTCCCAAGTTTCGAACGGTTTGTAGTCCAGCAGATCAGACTTCCAGAATGCCTCCTTGAAGTTCGCCTGTGTGTGGGCACAGCCAAGGTAGTGACCGCCGGGGCCAACTTCCCGGATCGCATCCATTGCCTGTGCGTTATCGTCATAGGCAACGCCCTTGGCCAGACCGTGCAGTACGCCCAACTGGTCGGCATCCATGACGAACTTTTCAAAGTCGGCAACCAAACCGCCTTCTAGCCAGCCACAGGAATGCAGCATGAAGTTCACACCCGCCATCAGGCCCATGTTCAACGAGTTGGCTGTCTCGTACGCGGCCTGCGCATCAGGCAGTTTCGAGCCGCAGAATGACCCGGCCGAGCGGAACGGCAGTCCCAGACGACGGGCCAGCTGACCTGCGCCATAGGTGACCATCGACGCCTCAGGCGTACCAAAGGTCGGCGCGCCCGAGTTCATGTCGATCGACGACACGAAGGCACCAAAAATAGCCGGAGCACCGGGACGGATGATCTGGCTATAGGCAACACCAGCCATCACTTCGGCCAGCACCTGAGTCAGCGTCCCCGCAACCGAGACTGGAGCCATAGCGCCGCCCACGATGAAGGGCGAGATGATGCAGGCTTGATTATTCGCCGCGTATACTTCCAAAGAGCCCATCATCACATCGTCGAAAGTCATCGGCGAGTTGATGTTGGTCAGCGAGGTCATGACCGTGTTTTCCTGAACGAATTCTTTGCCGAACAGGATCTCGCACATCTCGATCGAATCCTGCGCGCGGCTGGGATCGGTGACCGACCCCATGAACGGCTTGTCCGACAGGGTCATATGCGCCATCAGCATGTCCAGGTGACGCTTGTTCACCGGGATGTCCGTGGGTTCACAGACCGTACCGCCCGAGTGGTGCAGCCATTTGGACATGTAGGCCAATTTCACGAACTTGTTGAAATCATCCATGGTCGCATAGCGACGGCCACCCTGAGCGTCGCGCACGAACGGAGGGCCATAGACCGGGGCCAGAACCAGATTGCGACCGCCGATAACCACCGATTTCTCGGGGTTGCGGGCGTGCTGGGTGAATTCGCTGGGAGCGGTTTTGATCAACTCACGCGCCAGACCACGCGGGATGCGGACCCGCTCACCGTCAACATCCGCACCGGCGTTCTTCCAACGCTCAAGCGCGGCGGGGTTGTCGACAAAGTTGACACCGACCTCGGCCAGAATGGTTTCGGCGTTGGTTTCGATGATCTGCAACGCTTCTTCGTTCAGAACTTCGAAGTTCGGAATGTTGCGTTCGATATACTTTGCTGTTTCGATACGTACCGCGGTGCGCTCGGCCCGGCGGGCGGCGCCACCGCCACCTCTTGCCCGGCGCCGGGTGTTTGCCTCAGCCATGTGAAGATCCCGTCTGTTGGTTGGTTTGATTATTTTGGTACAGCAGCTAAAGCGGGAAAAGCATATGGATTACGGCGCTATCGGGGGAAAAGCGACATCTGCTTTGCGCCAACGCGGTGGACCCGGTTGCTATTCTGTCAGCGTTTTTTCCATCAGAACACTGTTTCCACTCACCTTTTGCTGCACCCAACCCAGATGAAGATACAGAGATACAGTCTGCTTCATCAAACGATGAGTTCGCAGCCTGAGTTTCTTCAACCCACTGACACGAGCGGTGGTTTCGGCGACACCTAGCAAGCGCTTTGCCAGCCCTTTACCCTGGGCGCTTGGTGAAACCGCAAGGTTATGGATCATCACCGCGCCATCAACCTGACCAAATACGATGAAGCCCATGACATCCCCGCCCTGCACGGCCACCCAGGCCGTTTGGTTTGCGATATCCTCGGCCACACCATCGGTCACATCCGGCAAATCTGGCAGGTCGCGCAAGGCCGTGGCATATGCCGCCGCGATGCAGTCTGTGACCGCTTGTGTGTCATCCACGGTCGCCGGGCGCAGTTCGATTTCAGACATTTGCGACCTTTTCCGTTGCCATGCCTGCATTATTGCCGTCATAGCGCTTGCACATGCAAGGCTTGCGACCTAATAGCCAACCATGACCCAGGACACCCATGACCGCCTTCTGATCATCGACTTCGGCAGCCAGGTAACGCAGCTTATCGCGCGCCGCCTGCGCGAACTGAACGTCTATTGCGAAATCCACCCTTATCAGAACGTCACAATGGACTTCGTGCGTCAGATGGCGCCCAAGGCCGTGATTTTATCAGGCGGGCCGGACAGCGTGACGCGCGAGGGTTCTCCGCGCGCGCCGCAAGAGATTTTCGACTATGGCGTACCGATTCTGGGCATCTGCTATGGTCAGCAGGTGATGATGCATCAACTTGGTGGCAAGGTCGAAAGCGGCCACGGCACTGCCGAGTTCGGACGTGCGTTCGTGACGCCTCAGAACCGTCTCGATATTCTCGAAGACTGGTTCGCCGAGGGTGACGAGCAGGTCTGGATGAGCCATGGCGACCACGTCAGCGAAATCGCGCCAGGGTTCGAAGTTTTCGGCACCTCGCCTAACGCGCCTTTCGCGATCACTGCTGATGCAAGCCGTCACTTCTATGCGGTTCAGTTTCATCCCGAGGTACATCACACGCCGAAAGGCGCGAAGCTGTACGAGAATTTCGTGAAGCTCGCTGGGTTCAAGGGCGACTGGACCATGGGCGCCTACCGCGAACAAATGATAGATAAAATCCGCGAACAGGTGGGCGACAAGAAGGTCATCTGCGGTCTGTCCGGCGGCGTCGACAGCTCGGTCGCGGCGATCCTGATTCATGAGGCGATCGGCGACCAGCTGACCTGTGTGTTCGTCGACCACGGGCTGCTGCGCAAGAACGAGGCCGAGGAAGTCGTCGGCATGTTCCGCGACAATTACAACATCCAACTCATCCACGCGGACGAAAGCGAGCTGTTTCTCGGCGAACTCGAAGGCCAGTCCGACCCTGAGACCAAGCGCAAGATCATCGGCAAGCTGTTCATCGACGTGTTCCAGAAACACGCCGACACTATCGACGGGGCCGAGTTCCTGGCTCAGGGCACTTTGTACCCCGACGTCATTGAATCGGTGTCCTTTTCGGGCGGCCCCTCGGTCACGATCAAGTCGCACCATAATGTCGGCGGCCTGCCCGAAAAAATGGGCCTGAAACTGGTTGAACCCCTGCGCGAACTGTTCAAGGACGAGGTCCGTGCCTTGGGCCGTGAACTTGGCCTGCCCGCCAGCTTCATCGGTCGTCACCCCTTCCCCGGCCCCGGTCTGGCAATCCGTTGCCCCGGTGAAATCACCCGCGAAAAGTTGGAGATTCTGCGCGAGGCGGATGCCGTCTATATCGACCAGATTCGCAAACATGGTCTCTATGATGAGATCTGGCAGGCCTTCGTGGCCATCCTGCCCGTACGCACCGTGGGCGTGATGGGCGATGGGCGCACCTATGACTATGCCTGCGCGCTGCGCGCGGTGACTTCGGTCGATGGTATGACTGCCGACTATTACCCCTTCACCCATGAATTCCTAGGCGAGACCGCCACGCGGATTATCAACGAGGTCAAGGGCATCAACCGCTGTACTTATGACATCACCTCAAAGCCTCCGGGCACGATCGAATGGGAGTGATAAATTGCCGGGCTTCTGCCCGGCTTTTTTGTTTCTGGTCGGTCGATTTGCCGTTACTTATCAAGACAACAAATTCCAGAATAGACAGGGCTTTTCATGGACAGTTCCAGACCGCAAATCGGCAAGGCCGCGCTCTGGATGCTGGGGGCGATTGCGTCGTTTTCCTCGATGGCCGTGGCCGGGCGCGAACTCAGCGTCACGCATGATACATTCGAGATCATGTTCTACCGCAGCATTGTGGGCATCTGCGTGGTAAGCCTTGTTCTCACAGTGACAGGAAAATGGCATCAGATTTCGGTGCATCGTCTGGGGCTGCACAGTCTGCGCAACGTGATGCACTTTACCGGACAGAACCTTTGGTTCTACGCGGTGTCGGTCGTGCCTCTGGCGCAGGTTTTTGCACTTGAGTTTACTCAGCCCATCTGGGTGATCCTGCTGTCACCGCTTCTATTGGGCGAGCGATTGACCACTATACGCATCCTGTCGGCGCTGATCGGGTTTGCCGGTATCCTGATCGTGGCACGCCCTGGCGCGGTGCCGTTAAGTGCAGGAGTGATCGCCGCAGCTCTCTCTGCCATCTTTTTCGCACTGACGACGATTTCAACGAAGAAACTCACTAAATTCGCCAGTATCGGCTGCATCATGTTCTGGCTGACGGTCATTCAAACCGGGCTGGGCTTTGCCGCATCAGTCGTTGACGGTCAGATGGTTCTGCCGACCTTATCGACCGCCCCGTTCTTATTGTTGGTGGGGTTCGCAGGGCTTCTGGCGCATTTCTGCATTACCAACGCGCTGGCGATCGCGCCCGCTACAGTTGTTGTTCCTTTTGACTTCGCCAGGCTCCCCACAATTGCCATTGTGGGGGTGATTCTTTACCACGAACCGCTGGATCACTGGACGCTGCTAGGTGCCGTTGTGATCTTTTCAGGTATCTTTCTGAACGTTCGGGCAGAGAATCGTAACAGTTTGGCAACAGATTCCCCTAACACTCGTCACAAGTAACGCACGGTCACTAGTTGACGCTAAAATGACCCGTGAGTGAATATCGAGCATCCAAGCAACCACACTGCGCGCACTCACACACGATCCCCGCGCAGATGTCAGGAGAGTATTAGGGAGGAATTCTATGAAAAAGGCGCTTCTGCAGGCGTGCGCTTTGTGCGTTGGTGCGACCGGCGTTCACGCGGCGGGTCTGGACCGCAGCGGTCAGGGCATCAACTTGATCTTCGAAGAAGGCTCGGTAGTTCAGGCACGTCTTGGCTACGCTGACCCCGATATCAGTGGCTCACAGTTTGCACCCGGGCTGGGGGACGTCGACTCCGGAGACATCGCCGAGGACTTTTTCTCACCGGGATTGGGTTACAAACGGGCAATCAACGAAACATTGGATTTTGCCCTGATCTATGATCAACCTTTCGGTGCGGACGTTAGCTACCCTGCAAATTATCCCCTATCACTGAATCCAACAGTTCTTGCGGGTTTGGGCGGGCGAACCGACGTATTAAGAGCCGACGCAGATTTTGACGCTATCACTGCACTGCTGCGTTACAAGTTCAGCGGAGGCTTTAGTGCCATCGGCGGCGTCCGCGCTCAGCGCGTCGAAGCCAATGTCGCAGTTCCGGCTGTCCTAGGCTATGAAGTCGACTTCAGCGACGAAATTGACTTTGGCTACGTGGTCGGCGTGGCGTGGGAACGCCCTGAAATCGCGGCACGTGTGTCGCTGGTTTACAGTTCGAAAATCACCCACGATGTATCGTCTACTGAATCGTTCAACGCACTGGCTCCCGGCGCACCTTTGATAACCCAGGACACCGAAACCGAGATCGTCTCGCCTCAGTCTGTCAACTTGGACTTCCAGACCGGAGTTGCGCCCAAGACTCTGGTGTTCGGTTCGATTCGTTGGGTCGACTGGCCGCAGTCTGACGTTTCACCGCCGGTCTTTACCGGCCTACCGCCCAACAGCGATCCACTTGTAAGCTTCGCGGATGACACCTTCACCTACGCTCTGGGTGTCGGCTACCAGTTCTCCGAAGAATTCTCGGGCGCCCTGTCCTTCGGTTATGAGAAGGACACAGGCTCCGAAGTGTCGAACCTCGGCCCGACCAATGGCTTCTGGAGCGTTGGCGTAGGTGGCACCTACTCGATTGAGAAAGCTCAGATCTCGGGCGGCATTCGCTATACAGACATCGGCGACGCCACCACCACCACTGGTGGTGAATTCAGCGGCAACTCTGCTTGGAGTGCCGGTCTGCAGCTGACTTACGCGCTGGACTGATCCATTCAGTGATTACTTGAAAGGCTCTGCCTGATCGGCGGGGCCTTTTTCGCATCTTTCGGGTCGCCTTGGATCATCGCAGCGTGCGAAATACCGGCATGATGGATCAAAAACACCTTTCAGGCCGTGCATGGGCTGAACTTTTACTGTTGGGCGTAATCTGGGGCGCGTCCTTCGTGTCGATTCGTATTGCATTGGATACGGTACCGGTCATGACCTCGGTGTTGCACCGGGTTTTCTGGGCGATGTTAGCTTTATGGCTGGTCCTTTGGATCAAGGGGTCGAAAATCCCGACAAACCGCCGCGTTTGGGGAGCCTTTCTGGTTATGGGCCTTTTGAACAATGCGATCCCGTTCTCTCTCATGGCGTGGGCTCAGTTGCATATCGAAACGGGGCTGACCTCGATTCTGAACGCAGCGACTGCCATTTTCGGCGTGCTGGTCGCTGCGGTGTTCTTTCGGGACGAACGCTTGACGCTGACCCGCGCGGTTGGGGTTGGGTTGGGCTTTACCGGGGTGACGATCGCCATCGGTTGGCAGAATTTAGTCACCTTCGACCTGCGCAATCTGGCGCAGTTGGCCATCGTCGCAGGCACCCTGTCCTATGCCCTCGCCGGAGCATGGGCTCGCGCGACCCTCGCCGATCTTTCGCCAATCGTTGCCGCTGCGGGGATGCTGACGGGATCAACGATGATGATATTGCCGCTCTCCCTAATGACAGACGGGATGCCGTCATTTGCCCTGCCCGCCGAAACGTGGCTGGCAATTGCCTACTACGCGCTCATCGCCACCGCCGGCGCATACCTGCTGTACTACCGCGTTCTCGCCATGGCGGGTGCCGGAAATCTGATGCTGGTCACGCTTGTCATTCCACCTGTGGCGATCCTTTTAGGCAGCCTTTTGCGGGATGAAGCCCTGCCGCCACAAGCCTATTTGGGCTTTGCGGTTCTGGCGGCCGGGCTCTTGACCCTTAACCGCTCGGCCAGACGTGATTGACGCCGCCGCTGCCCCGAATTAGCAAGGTTGGAAAAAGGGATAGCGGTCGATGATCTACAACTCGGCAAAAGACTGGCAGGGCGCGGCACGGAAAAAAGTGCTTTTCTTCGGCATGTCGGGGCTGGGCAAAACCTATGTGTCGAATGTGCTGCGGGATTCGGGCGACTGGTTCCACTACTCGATCGATTACCGCATTGGTACCCGCTATATGGGCGAATACATCACCGACAACGCCAAGGCCGAAGCGATGAAGGTCCCGTTCCTGCGTGATCTTCTTCTAACGGATTCGATCTATATCGGCTCGAATATCTCGTTCGAAAACCTGACCCCCGTCGCCGCCTATCTCGGCAAACCCGGCAACCCGGCATTGGGCGGATTGGAGCTGTCGGAATACCGCCGCAGGCAGGAACAGTTCCGCCTCGCCGAGATCCACGCCCTGCTGGACACCGAATACTTTATCGACCGCGCGCAGCGCCTTTACCAATATCCGCATTTTATCTGCGATACTGGCGGCTCTATCTGTGAATGGGTCGACCCAAATGATCCGCGCGATCAGGTTCTGTCGGAACTGTCGCGCCAGACCCTGATGATCTGGCTCAAGGGGGACGAAGACCACACTGCCGAGCTGATCCGCCGTTTCGACAAGGCCCCCAAACCGATGTCCTACCAGCCCGAATTCCTGACGCGGGTCTGGGAGGAGTATCTGATCGAACAAGGCTGCACCGCCGCCGAGGTCGACCCCGACGCCTTTGTCCGCTGGACCTATGCCCGCGCGTTGGCCCATCGCCAACCGCGCTATCAGGCCATGGCCGAAAACTGGGGCGTGGCAGTAACCGCAAACGACATGCACAATGTGCGTGACGCCGCGGATTTCGATGAGTTGATCGAACGCACCCTTGAGACCCGCGCCAACCGCGCTTAATTACCGCCTCTGTACTGAAACACCAAAGGCTTGCACCTGATGCCTATCAAGATCCCCGCTGACCTGCCCGCATTTGACGTACTCTCGCAAGAGGGCGTCATGGTCATGGCCGAGGATCAGGCTATGCGTCAGGACATCCGTCCATTGCGGATCGGGTTGCTGAATCTGATGCCCAAGAAGATTCAGACCGAAAACCAGTTCGCCCGCCTGATCGGCGCGACGCCGCTACAAATCGACCTTTCGCTGATCCGCATGACGGAACATCGCACAAAGAACACCGCAGCCGCCCACATGGCCGAGTTCTATCGCCCGTTCCAGGAGGTCAAGGACCAGAAGTTTGACGGGCTCATCATCACCGGCGCGCCGATCGAACATCTGGAATTCGATGACGTCACCTATTGGGAGGAGATCAGCGAGGTCTTCGACTGGACCCAGACCAACGTGCACTCGACCTTCGGCGTGTGCTGGGGTGGGATGGCGATGATCAATCACTTCCACGGCGTTCGCAAACATATGCTGGACGCGAAGGCATTCGGCTGTTTCCGACAACGCAATCTCGTGCCCTCTTCGCCGTTTTTGCGTGGGTTTTCGGACGAATGCGTGATCCCTGTCAGCCGCTGGACCGAGATGAAACAACCCGAGATCGACGGCGCCGTAGGCTTGACGACTCTTCTGGGCAGCGACGAGGTCGGCCCCTGTCTGGTTGAGGACCCCGAGCATCGGGCAATCTATATATTCAATCATTTCGAATATGACAGCGACACGCTGAAACAAGAATATGATCGCGATATCGCCAATGGCACGCCAATCAATGTGCCGATGAATTATTACCCTGATGACGATCCGAGCCAGCCGCCGCAGAACAGATGGCGCAGCCATGCGCACCTGCTCTATGGCAACTGGATCAATCAGATTTACCAAACCACACCGTTCGAGATGGATCAAATTGGCCGTTAAAACGCTTGTCACTCTGGGTCTGCTTGTTGCCGGGCTGACCATAACTACCACCTGGCGTGCAGCGCAGAATGAGGCGCGATCCGAGGCTGCCTTTCCACCCGAAGGTCAGATTGTTGACGTAGACGGCGTTTCTGTCCACGCGGTTGTCATGGGTGAAGGGCCGGATGTGGTGTTGATCCATGGCTCCAGCGGGAACACGCGCGACATGACCTTTGCGTTGGCCCCAATCCTGGCCGAGCATTTTCGTGTCATCGTCTTTGATCGCCCTGGCCTGGGGTACAGCTCCAGCTTTAACCCCGATGGCGAAACTATTGTCGAGCAAGCGGAAATCTTGCAAGAAGCCGCCGCGCGCCTTGGGGCGGACAAGCCTATCGTCGCCGGACAAAGCTATGGCGGATCGGTGTCATTGGCCTGGGCTGTGACACGCCCCGAAAACATTTCGGCGCTAGTGTTGATCGCTCCGGCTGCCATTCCTTGGGAGACCCCATTAGACGGGTTCAACAGGATGGCAGCGACCCCAGCCGGAAACGCGCTGGCCCTTCCCCTGATCAGCGCCTTTATCCCCGAATGGTATGTCGAAAAGGCACTGGACCGTGTTTTCTCGCCACAAACCGCGCCCGAAGGTTATTCAGACCACTTCGGTCCCGGCCTGACCATCCGAAGCGCCTCGATGCATGCCAATGCAAAACAGCGCGCCAACCTGTTAGAAGAGGTTCGCGCACTGCAACCGCGCTATAAGGATATCGATGTTCCCACCGAGATCGTGCATGGCACCGCCGACACCACGGTCGGGTTGGGCTGGCATTCCCACCGGTTGATAGAACAGATCCCCGGCGCGGAACTGATCGAACTGCCGGGGATCGGCCATATGCCGCAGGTCGTCGCTGCACCCGAGGTGGCCGCTGCCATCGACCGCGCGGCCCAAAGGGCGGGTTTGCGTTAAGCCTTGCGCTAATCCATAGTAGGATATGGATTTTATCGAGAGGTAGCTAATGGCCCGATCCTCAAAAGGCTCCATTGAAAAATATTTTCGAAATGATGCGCCCAAAGACGTTCGCTCTGCGATCGAAAAGGCGGACAAGGACGATATTCTGAACTCCAGCTATCCTTACGAAGAACGGATGAAGCGTAAGGACTACGAAAAGCAGATGGAGGCATTGCAGATCGAACTGGTCAAGATGCAGTCTTGGGTCAAGGAAACCGAAAGCCGTATCGCAATCATCTTCGAAGGCCGAGATGCCGCAGGAAAAGGCGGCACAATCAAGCGCTTTCGCGAAAACCTTAATCCACGCGGGGCGCGCAATGTCGCGCTGAGCAAGCCTTCGGATCAAGAACGCAGCCAATGGTATTTCCAGCGTTACATCCCGCACCTGCCCTCGGCCGGTGAGATCGTGTTCTTCGACCGCAGCTGGTACAATCGCGGTGTGGTCGAGAACGTGTTCGGGTTTTGCGAACCGGAAGAGCGCGAGCGGTTCTTTCGCCAAGTCCTGCCGCTTGAAACCGGTTTGGTCAATGACGGAATCCAGCTTTTCAAATTTTGGCTGAATGTTGGTCGGGCCGAACAGCTTAATCGCTTTCTAGCGCGTGAAACCGACCCTCTGAAACAGTGGAAACTCAGCCCAATTGACGTTGCTGGGTTGAGTAAATGGGAGGAATATTCACAGTCCATAGCCGAGACGCTGACCCGCAGCCACTCGGATACCTGCCCGTGGACGATTGTCCGGTCCGACGACAAGAAACGCGCTCGACTTGCCGCAATCAGGACCGTGCTGCACGCAGTGGATTATGACGAAAAAGACGCGGATGCCATTGGCGCAAACGATCCGAAAATTTGCGGGGGCCCGGATATCTGGGATGCGTAGGCCGCGCCCGACGGATGATCGGTTGGACGTAACGACATCTCAGCATTATGTCATAAGATCAACGAGCCAAAACAAAAAAGGCGCTTAACACAGGCATGAGCAAACGCGGCTATCATCACGGAAATCTGAAACAGGCGCTGATCGAGGCGGCGCTATCGTTGATCGAGGCAAAAGGCCCAACCGGGTTTACCCTGTCCGAAGCTGCCAAGACCGCAGGCGTGACGCCTGCCGCCGTCTATCGCCACTATCAGGGCCGCGAGGACCTGATCGCCGAAGCCGCCCGTCAGGGGTTTGAGATGTTCGCGGATCTGATGCAGTTCGCCTATGACAAAGGCCAACCCTCGGCCCTTGCCGCGTTCGAAGCGACCGGACGCGCGTACTTGGCTTTCGCCCGCAAACATCCTGGCCACTATATCGCGATGTTCGAAAGCGGTATCTCGATCAACCGCACACCAGAATTGGCCCTTGCCGCCAACCGAGCAAAAGCGGTTTTGGAAAAGGCTGCATCCGATCTGTCACAGCATATTCCGCCCGAAAAGCGGCCTCCGGCATCCATGTTCAGCGCGCATATATGGGCCATGAGCCACGGTGTGGTGGAGCTGTTCGCCCGCAACACCGGAGCCAGTTCGCCTTTCCCGCCCGAGGATCTTCTGGAGTCCGGGATCGGTATCTATTTGCGGGGGCTGGGGCTTGTGCCACAGGATGACTGATCAGAAAACAGTTTTGGGCTTCGGCATACTCAGGCCCGACGTGACATTGATCAAGTCCATCTCACCCATGCCTTTGACGTCGACGCGACCGATATCGGACACCTGAAACGCGTCGATCAGCGCATATTTCATCTCATCCGGCGCCACGATATGCATCGGGTTGGCAAAAACCTGAAGGCGCGAGGCCAGGTTCACCGCCGGGCCAAATACGTCATAGACGTATTTCTGTATACCAACTACCGACCCGACTGCGGGCCCCATACCCAACCCGACACGGGCCTGCCATTTGTGGGGGTGGCTTTCATTGCGCCGCTCCAGATACCGCAGGAACCGGACCGCACAATGCGCAACGGCGGTTGCGTGATCCGGGGTTGGATCGGGCATTCCCGATACCGCAAGATAAGCATCTCCGATGGTCTTGATCCGCTCACAGCCAAACTGTTCGACGATGCGATCAAAGGCGGTGAAAATGTCATTCAACTCGCTCAGGGTCACGGTCGGGTCCGTCTTGGCGGCAAAGTCCGTGAAGCCGACAAAGTCCAGCATCACGACCGAGACCTCATCATAAAGCTGCGGCGTCACCACGCCAAATGTCTTGAACTCTTCGTACACCGCGCGCGGCATCAGGTTCAGCAGCAGACGTTCGACACGCTCTTTCTCGCGCTCTAACTCACGCGTGTTCCGCTCAACCATTGAGGAATAGCTGTCGATCATGCTTTCCAATTCGCGGATGCGGGTGATGTTCTGGCATTCGACCACGAGAAGCTGCTCGTCCAGCCCACTTGCCAAAGACACGGCGACCGCAAAAACCAACGTCCGGCGCTTGGGCTTGATCTGCAATTCCACGGAATAGCGCAGGCCCGATTGCTTGACGTCCTCCAATTCGCGCGCGTCCAGATCGGGGAACAGATCCAGCAGCGTTTGTCCTTTTTCAGGCGTCCCAAACCATTCTATGAACGGACCGTTCTGAAAAACGAAGCTCAGATCCGCGGCACGCACGACGGCAACACCAACGCCAATTGCCCGCAGCAACTGTTCGTTGATGGCCTGAATACTCATGCCGCCGAGCGCGTAACGATGATTGCGCGTTTGGATTCAATGGCTCCCAAGGCAATCTTGATATGCGCGTCTTCCATGCCGTGCTGGGCAAGAGCTTCGCCGAACAAATCGGCCATCTCGTCAAAATCTTCATGCGTGATGTTCAGATGCCGATGCACTGCCTCGATCCGGTCATCACTGAACGAGGCAGGTCCACCAACCAGAGAAGACACAAACTTGGTTTGGTGATCAATCAGACGCGGCATGTCGATATCTTCGAAATGACCGCCGATCTGATCAGAATCCAGCGCCATTTCATAGAAGGTCATCACGATCCGACTGATCGTTTTGAAGCCTCCATAGCGGTCGTAAATTGACTGACTCATCCCCCAGACCCTTGTTTAACCGTAAACAACACTGGAAGATTATATCAAACTGACAGTTTTGTTAACGCTTATGCGTTTGGATTGCTAAACGCAGGGTTTCGAAAGGTTAAAACCCCGGCGCACCTAAACGCTCAGATCATCGGCACATGGGATGAAACCGACATAGCCCCCTTGCTTCAAAAGCCGCGTTTGGGCCCCCATGCGCCAGCGCAACTTACGCCCGGCCGCCAGCAATTCGCGGCGCAGCCGGAACCATGTCGGTCCCTTGTCCAACCCGCTGTTGGTTTTCTGATCCTGCGAGCGTTCGCTGACCTTCACCTCGTCAACAATTTCCGCCTGCTGCTTAGACCAGATCATCTGCACACCGACAGCAGGAAAGCACTGATACATCCGCCAATCCGCGCGCGGGAGCGAGACAAAATCGTCCAGATGGTCGGAATAGGCCGTGGACCATGCCAGCAACTTGCGACAGGCCGCTTGCGACACCACATAGGCCGCCGCGCTTGGTGCCATTTCCAGCATGGGGCGAACTTTCACCTGCCCCAAATCCCGTTCTGCCCCAAATCGCAAGGGCCTGGGCGAATAGTCCAGCTTGACGAAATCATACTCGGTCGAATGGTTCAGAACGTCCACAATGACTCGGCCCGCATCTGCGGACATCTCGACATCGTCCTCGAATATCGCCACAGTGTTCAGGTTTTGGTCGACGGCGGCCTGCCAGACGGCCCGGTGGCTTTCGAAACAGGCGATCTCGCTTTGTTTCAAGCCCCAGCGACTGCCTGAACCGGGAAGATAGCCGTTCTGGTGCAACGCTCCGGGTTGCTGCCCGTCAACCGCACTGAACCGGGTGGCACCTGATAGTCCAGCGTGATCGAACTGCGATTCCATAAAATCCCGACGGGCGGGGACGCGGTCCAGATTGATATAGAACACACCTGTTTCGGGTGGCAGTTCGTGCTGTCCCACGGCAATTCCTTTCAGACCTTTCGCTCAGATAGACACCCTTGGCGGGCGACATTCAACCCATCCACCCCTCAAAGAAACCTATCCTGCTAAAGACAAGGCTTCTAAGCTACAACGGACAAACAAGAAACGGGAATCGCGCTATGTCGTCTCATGGGTATGCAAGTGGCCGTCTGAACCTGCCATTCGTCGGTATTTCGACCTTTGGCAAATCGCCATATGTCGAGGATTGGGACCAGATCGACGCGGATGTGGCGATCATGGGCGCACCCTTCGATTTCGGCACACAATGGAGATCCGGCGCTCGGTTCGGGCCACGTGCGGTGCGTGAGGCGTCGACACTGTTCAGCTTTGGCCATGCCGGGGCGTATGATCACGAGGATGACGCAACCTATCTGGATAGCTCGGTCCGCATGGTCGATATCGGGGACGCCGATATCATCCACACCAAGACCGACGAAAGCCACGCCAATATCCAGTTCGGGGTCGAGAAAATCCTGAACGCCGGTGCCCTGCCCGTCACCATCGGCGGAGATCACTCAATCAACATCCCCTGCATAAACGCCTTTGCCGAGGATTGCGCCGAGAATTGTCCGATCCATGTGGTGCAAATCGACGCCCATCTTGATTTCGTTGACGAACGCCACGGCGTCACCGCTGGTCACGGCAACCCGATGCGGCGCGCGATTGAGAAAAACTATGTCTCGGGCATGACCCAGCTGGGCATCCGCAATGTGTCATCGACCGCGAAGGAAGGGTATGAGGACGCCCGCGCGCGGGGGTCGGATATCCTGTCGGTGCGACAGGTCCGCAAACTGGGAACCGAGGGCGTCCTGGCCCGCATCCCCGAAGGCGCGCGGTATTATGTGACGATTGATATTGACGCTTTTTGCCCATCGATTGCGTCAGGCACCGGCACGCCCAGCCACGGGGGGTTTCTGTACTATGACGTGCTGGAGATCCTGCAGGGGTTGGCGCAGCGCGGAGATGTGGTCGGCATTGACCTGGTCGAGGTCGCGCCGAACTATGATCCCACCGAAAGCACGCAAATTCTAGCCGCGCAGGTGCTGCTGAATTTCATCGGCTTCATTTTCCACGAACGTGGAAAGAGGGGCTAAGCGCCCCTCTCGCCTATCCGGTCAGACAATCGTGTTATGCTCAGGCCCATAGGGGAACCCGGTGATATTCTCGGCCCCATCATCGCCGACAACCAGAATGTCATGCTCGCGATAGCCACCCGCACCGGGCTGGCCTTCGGGAATCCACAGCATCGGCTCAATTGACACGACCATGCCGGGTTCCAACACCGTATCGATATCTTCACGCAGTTCCAGCCCTGCTTCGCGGCCATAGTAATGGCTGAGGACTCCGAACGAATGGCCATACCCAAACGAGCGATATTGCAGCAGCCCCTCATCTGCGAAGAACCGATTGATCTCGGCTGTGATGCCCGAGCAAGTCGCGCCGGGTTTAATCAGGCTTAGGCCAAGCTCATGCGCGGCGACATTGGCCTTCCAGATGCGCAGGCTGTCGGCGTCGGGTTCGCCCAGAAACAGGGTACGTTCCAGCGCGGTGTAATAGCCCGAGATCATCGGGAAGGTGTTCAGCGACAGGATATCACCCTTTTGCAGCGCCCGCTTGGTTACGGGGTTATGCGCACCGTCCGTATTCAGGCCCGACTGGAACCAGACCCAGGTGTCCCGGTATTCGGCATCCGGGTATGCGCGGGCAATCTCAACCTCCATCGCGTCGCGCCCAGCCATAGCGATCTCGATCTCGGTCGCCCCTTCACGGATCGCGGCGTGGATCGCAGCACCGCCCACATCCGCCGTGCGCGCACCGCCCTTGATCAACTCAATCTCTTCTGCGGATTTCACCATGCGGGCGGCCATCGTATCCGTGGCCACATCCACCAGCTCGGGCTGCCCCAGCATCGCCAGCGCCGTATCACGCGCGGCCAGCGTCATGTGGTCGCCTTCGATCCCGATCCGCTTGGCGCCGCCGATCAGGCTGGCCACCGCGCGCCAGTAATTGTCGCGTTTCCAGTCAGTGTAGATCACGTTTTCCTCGACCGAGCGTCGCCACGGCTGGCCTGCGTCGATATTCGCCGACACCGTCGTACATGCGTCCTGCGTCACCACGCAGCCATAAGGACGGCCAAAGGCGCAATACAGAAAGCCCGAGTAATAGGCGATATTGTGCATCGAAGTCAGCAACACCGCCGGAATATCCCGTGCCGCCATCATGGCGCGCAGGCCCGACAGGCGGCGGTCATATTCGGCCTTGCTGAATGGCAACGGGGCCTTGTCGCCATTGTGGCTGGTGAAGAACTCGGGGCGGTTTGTCAGGTCTGTCATCATGCTCTCTCCTGCAATGCCGGACGAAAGGTGCCCGGCCACAAGTCCCGGCGTTCAGGACAAGCGGCCTCGGGAACCGAGAGCCATGCGCCCGTAGAGATGTCACGACGCCATCGTGACCGGGCTGCATATCGCAATGGCTAAATCACGCCGCGGCGCGCGTCAAGCGGGGGAAAGACCCCGCAGACGCTCGGACCGGCGGCGCAGCAATTCAACCGTGGTCAACAGCGCAATTGAGATCACGACAAGAATCGTCGCCACCGCCAGAATGGTCGGGCTGATCTGTTCGCGCAGACCGGTGAACATCTGCCACGGCAGCGTTTTCTGGCTGGCCGAGCCGACAAACAACACCACAACCACCTCGTCAAACGACGTGATAAACGCGAACAAGCCACCCGAGATCACGCCTGGCAGGATCAACGGCATCTGGATCTTGAAGAAGGTCCGCACCGGCCCTGCCCCCATATTCGCAGAGGCCCGCGTTAGCGACTGGTCGAAACCCACCAGCGTTGCGGTCACGGTGATGATCACGAACGGAATACCCAGAACCGCATGCGCAAGGATCACTTTTACATAGCCCACAAAGTTCTTGTCCATGCCCAGCGTGCCCTCAAGGAACCGTCCGATATCGCTGTAGAAAAAGAACATGCCAGTGGCCGAAATGATCAGCGGCACGATCATGGGCGAGATCAGGATACCCATGATGGCCCGTTTCCCCGGAACGTGACTCTGGCTCAGGCCGATGGCCGCCAGAGTCCCCAGCGAGACCGAGATGATCGTAGCAATCGGTGCAATGATCAGCGAATTCTTGAAGCTACGCTGCCATTCATTGTTGGTGAAGAAGTCGCGGTAGTGTTTCAGCGAATAGCCTTCGGGGTCCAACCGCAGCATCTCGGGCGTGAAGGTAAAGAAATCCTGCGCGTTGAACGACAGCGGCAGAACCACAAGGATCGGAGTGATTAGGAATACGAAGATCGCGCCGCAGATCACTCGGAACGCATAGTGCCAGAAAACCTGCTGGCCTGTCATATAGGGCAGCAGCTTTTGGCGGTAGCGCCCCTCGTAAAGCCAGAAGATGAAGAAGGCAAAGAACCAACCAGCCAGCAAACCAACGATCAGGCCGGTCACGCCAGCAAACAGCAAACCAAGCGCGCCCAGTCCGAGGATTGTGATCCAGCGGGCCATACGTTCATTGTCCAGAACGTTGATATAGACCCAGGCCAGCCCCGCCATAAGAGCCGCGCCGATCACAATGCCCAGCAAGACACTGCCCTGCCCGGCCCCGACGAACATGCCCAGGAAACCTCCGGCAATGGCCACTGCGGGCAGGACAACCGACATGGGTTTGCGGGATATAGGTGTAAGTGCTGCCATCTTCTTTATCCCAGCTTCACGTTGTCGATGCCCACGATCTTGTCATAGCACCAGTAGAGTAACAGAACGACCGCCAGCAGGATCGTCCCGAGCGCAGCAGCCAATCCCCAGTTCAGCGAGGATGAGATGTGGTACGCAATCCGGTTGGAGATGAAGACACCCTTGGTCCCGCCAACGATCTCCGGCGTGATGTAGTAGCCGATGGCCAAGATAAACACGAGGATCGACCCCGCTCCGATGCCGGGAATGGATTGCGGGAAATAGATACGCCAGAAGGTCGTCCAGTTCGTCGCGCCCATGGATTTCGCGGCGCGGGTGTAGGATGGCGGAATGGTCTGCATGACCGAATACATCGGAAGGATCATGAACGGCAGCAGGATATGCGTCATCGCAATGATCGTGCCGAATTGGTTATTGATGATCACCAACCGTGCATCATCGGCCACTAACCCAAGCCACACTAAAGTTTCGTTGATAACGCCTTGCTGCTGCAACATAACCTTCCAAGCCGAAGTTCGCACCAGCAGTGACGTCCAGAATGGTAGTAGCACTAGGATCATAAGCAGGTTCGACACGCGCATCGGCAGCGTCGCCAGCAAATACGACACAGGATAGGCCAGCAGGATACAGGATGCCGTGATTATCAGCGACATCATCAAAGTGCGCCCAAACAGCTTGATCAGAATTTGTTTGTCTTCAGGCTGCGCCTGCGCGCCTTCGGGCGTGCGGCGCATGTCGATGGCGTTCAGGAAATATCCGTTGGTGATCGGAACAGCGTGGGTCTTGATGGTACGCCAGGTTTCGATATCCCCCCAACCGTCGTGAATGTCGATCAGCTTGTCTTTGAACGGGCCATCGGTTTCCGGGTCCAGTTTTTTGATCTGACGACCCGAGCGACGGAACATCGAGGACATACCCGTCTGCTCATAGTTCAGGCGCGAACCAAGCCGGGTGTGTGTCTTCTCGTCAATGGCAACGACCATATCTTTGGTGAACGCGGCGTATAGAGCTTCATCCGGTAGTTCGCCGCTTTCCGCATCCCAGTTTTTCAACTCGACCACGGTCAATGGCAGGGTCTCGGCCACAATGCCGTTTTCAACTGATCGGAACAGCATCGAAACGATCGGGATCACGAAAGAGAGCAGAACGAACAATAGCAGCGGTGCAATCAGGGCCAGCGCCCGCAACTTGCGGCGGCGCAATGATCGCGCCAGAGATTTCTTCAGCGGCGTACCATCTGCAGCCAGCATCGGACCGGATTGAGTTGCGTCAGTCATCTGCGTCCCTTGGTCTTTTTTGGTGGGTCGGGGCCAATTGCGGCCCCGACCGATGACTTAAAACAGGCTTATTGAGCCAACCATGCCTGGAATTTCGCGTCGATG
This sequence comes from Ruegeria sp. J8, assembly GCF_056531925.1. Lineage (NCBI taxonomy): Bacteria > Pseudomonadati > Pseudomonadota > Alphaproteobacteria > Rhodobacterales > Roseobacteraceae > Ruegeria > Ruegeria sp. J8. Next base: position 43,804 of record NZ_JBQFMR010000013.1, on the reverse strand, counting down.
TCGTCGCGGTAGTCTGCCCAGAACTCGTAGTTATACAGGAACGTGTTCTTGGCGTTTTCCGGGTCAGTCGGCATATGCGGCGCCATGTCGATACCCAGGTCGGCGTGCTGACCAACCAGCGGAGCCGACGAGGCACGGGCCGGACCATACGAGATGTACTTGGCCTGATCCGCCAGACGCTGCGTGTCGGTCGCAAACATGATGTAGTCCAGCGCACGCTGCGTGCGTTCTTCACTCAGACCTGCCGGAATGATCCAGCCGTCCAGATCGAACACCTGCGCGTCCCAAAGCATGGCGACGGGCTGTTTCTGCTCTTCGATCACGCTGAACAGACGACCGTTATAGGTCGAACCCATGATGACCTCACCATCGGCCAGAAGCTGCGGTGTGTCAGCGCCGGCAGACCACCAGACGACGCTGTCTTTGATCGTGCCCAGCTTGGCCAGCGCCTGATCTTGGCCTTCAGCCGTCGCCAGAACATCATAGACATCGTCTTTGGCAACGCCGTCACAGATCAATGCCCATTCCATGTTGTTGATCGGACGCTTTTCCAACGAACGCTTGCCTGGATAAGCTTCCAGATCGAACACGGCGCATACATCGGTCGGCGGTGTGTCGCCCACCAGATCGGTGCGATAGCCAAATGTGGTCGAATACACGATCTGCGGGATAAAGCAGTCACTGACCAGCAGATCACCGAAGTCATCCGCCGCCGAAGTCCCGTCGGGCGCCGCGGCCAAATGCACGTCGGGGTCGATCTCCATCGCCAGACCTTCGTCGCACAGACGGATCGCGTCCGCAGCCACAACGTCGACCACATCCCAGGTAATGTTGCCCGCTTCATTCATGGCGCGCAGCTTGGCAACCGCTTCGGCGGAGCTGTCATCGTTCAGGATGGTGACGCCCGTTTTTTCCGAATAGGGTTCGTGATACGCCTTGAGCTGCGATTTGGAATAGGCGCCGCCCCAGGACACGATGGTCATCTCTTCGGCCATCGCGCCACCAGCAACGGCAGCAATCGCACTTGCCATCAGAGTGGTTTTAACTTTCATGATTAACTCCCTGTTATTCCCGTTGATTTTGCATTTCAGAACCGGATCACGGGGCAATCCGGCTGTTCTTTTCCCCGATGGTGCGGGGTCTTCATGCCTTAGGCGTCCAACGCCCGGCAGTCATGAGCCAGCCAGCCAATCTCGACTTCCTGGCCGGGTGACAGGCGAACCGCATCCGGTGCGTTCCGGGTTTTGATGATAAAGTCATCATTCCCCGCAACTGACAGGCGGAATCGGAACACGTCACCCATATAGATGAATTCCTTCACAGTGGCCTTCAACGTATGCGCATCCGCGTGCAAACGGTCCTTATTGAATTCCACCCGCTCGGGTCGGATCGAGACCTTGGTCCGCTCGCCCGCAGCGCTGACATTCACTGGCTTGGCGTCAATCTCTGATCCGTCATCCAGCGTCACGACACAAGAGTCGCCGTCTATCGATTTAACAACGCCCTCCAATGTGTTGTTTTCACCAATGAATTGCGCCACAAAACTGTTTTCGGGTTCTTCATACAGAAGATCAGGTGGGGCAAGCTGCTGAATGCGCCCGTCATCAAACACGGCAACACGATCTGACATCGTCAACGCTTCGGTTTGGTCGTGGGTCACGTAAACCGTGGTAATACCCAGCTCATGCGCCAGACGCGTGATTTCGAATTGCATATGCTCGCGCAGCTGCTTGTCCAGCGCGCCCAGCGGTTCATCCATCAAAACCAGCTCGGGCTCGAACACCAGCGCGCGCGCCAAGGCGATCCGCTGCTGCTGACCACCGGACAATTGCGCAGGGCGGCGGCTGCCAAAGGCCCCCATCTGCACCATATCCAGCGCCCGTTTGACTTTCTCTTCGCGCTCAGACTTGCCGATCTTGCGAACTTCCAGCGGGAAGGACAAGTTCTCGGCCACAGTCATGTGCGGAAACAGTGCGTAGTTCTGGAACACCATCCCAATGCCCCGCTTATGCGGCGGGATATTGTTGATAGGACGCCCGTCCAACATGATTTCGCCATGTGTGGCCGTCTCGAACCCGGCGAGCATCATCAGACACGTGGTCTTGCCCGAGCCCGACGGGCCAAGCATCGTCAGAAACTCACCTTTTGGAAGTGAAAGGTTCAGATCCTTTACGACAAGGATCTCGCCGTCATAAGATTTCTGGACACGTTGAAACTCGACGAACGCTGCGTCATTTGACATTACCAAATTGGCTCCCCTGTCTGTCCTTGCTTGCCCGGTTTATCCGGATCTCAAAGACCTTTCGCCAACCATTTAAGGACAAGCAGGACAGGTCGCGCAACCAAAATATGTCAGCAGTATGTCAATGACGCCGCCAGCCGCCTGAAATTCAGGCTGAATTCAGGTGCCGCATATGCCACGCAAGGCTTTGATTGCTGGACAGAACAGGTTTTCCCAGCCGATTTTCGATCTCAGGTATCGCATCGAAAGTTCTTAGATTCGTGCAGCTTAGGAACACAGCCTCAACTGCCGAATCAGCTCCCAACCGCACGGCGGCCTCGACCACGGACTCGCGTGAGATTCGGACGACCTTGCTTTCCTCGGCTTCTCCGAACGAGCCGAAAACACCCATCTCAATCCCGTTTTCAGCAAAGGCTGTGCGTAACGGTTCGTTCACTTCTTCGATATACGGGGACAACAGCGCAAACTTGGACACCCCCCTGTCCGCAGCGCAAGCAGACGCTGCGCGCAGCGGATTCGTAACCCTCGCAGCAGCACAAGTTTTCTGCACCATTCGCTCAACGGCAGCCGAGCCAATCACGGAACTAGCCGAGGTGCACCCATAGCCAACCACTTTGTAGGGCCTCGCCTTCGGCAACAGATCCGCCGCTGCGGGCAATGCGGCCTCCATTTGCGACAGGGTGTCGGTTGTCACCTCGTAACCGCTGGGAATTCTGGACACGTAAATCGGCGCGCGACGGTCCGAGAAATAAGCGTTGAACTCGGGTTCGATCGTTTCATCCGTTTGCAGAACGATCAGACCCATCGGTGTGACCTGTGGATCGTCTGGTTCCAGTTCGTAAGGTAAGTAACTCATATCACAGGCAACTCCGACCCAACGCGTGGGCTGAGGAAGCGCGGCGCACCGTCATTGATGACGATGTTTTCCTCATGCACTAGGATTTTGCCGCCAACCGCAATGCCCGGTTCAAGCGTCAGCACCATGCCGGGTTCAAGCACCGTGTGATCGGACGGGATCAATGACGGCCATTCGGTCAGCGACATCCCCAGCCCGTGCCCCAGCCTTCCGGCCCCGGTATCGGCGTTGTGGCGGGACAGAACGTCATTCATAGCATGAAACAGGTCCGACGCAGTGGCCCCCGGGCGCGCGATTTGAAATGCGTTGTCCGAAGCGTCGATTAGCGCCGCATAGGCCCTGCGCACCGCGTCCGTGGGCGCGCCGACCGCCCAGTTGCGGTCGTAGTCGCAGAAATACCCATCCCACACCAAACCGGTATCCAGCATGAGAACATCGCCATCACTCATCTCGCTTTCCGGAGCGGGTGAAATGACGTCGATATAGCCACCCTGCTCGGCCCCGCCCGCAAGGTAAGGTACCCAGTCCGCGCCTTCCTCAAGGCACAGCATCTGAAACTGGCGAAAGACCTGATCAATCGAGACCCCGCGCCCGGCAATCTTGGGCACACGCTGAAATGCGCGCCCGGCTATGGCACAGGCGGTTTCGATCTTGGATATCTCGGCTTCGGATTTAATCATGCGCAGGGTTCGCAGAATCCCAGCATCGCCCGAGACTTTCCGCGACCCCAATTGCGTCTGAAGCCGCAGCAAGTCCGCCATAGGCATCCGGACATGAGTTTCATGTCCATCCGGCACGCCGATTGTCGCGTCAGCCGGAGTGACCTCACTCAAAGTCTCGGCCAACAGGCTGACCCCGTCATCCGACAGGTCCGGCGCGCTCCAGCTACGGATATCTTCGACCCAGGTTTGGCCCATCAAAGCAGCCCCGATCGAGGGGATGACCGCGATAGGTTTCCCGCTGGCCGGGACGATCAGAAACCAGGGCCGCGTGGGGCTTTCCCAGAACCGGGTCAAGTAGCCGGTGAAATACCGAACCTCGGGCTCAGTGGTCAGCAGCAAGGCAGACAGGCCCGCTTCGGCCATCCTGTCTTGCGCGCGCGTCAGCCGCGCTTGAAACTCGGCGGTGTCAAACCCCCTCATTCCGCGACCTCGGACAGGAAACAGAGGACCCGTGCGTCGGGACCGATACCCAGTTCGGCGCGAACGTCCGGGTTCATGACGGCGGCCACGCCTGCCCCGCCAGATGCCGTTGTGGCCACACCGGCCTCCGACATCGCGGGCAGGTGTTGCGCGACCTCATCATCCGTCAAAGTCAGGAACACATCGGCGTCCCGCGCCAATCCGTTCAAAGCAATCAGCGAAGGCTCTTTGCAATCCAATCGCCCCATGATGCTGTCCGGGCCGTCGGCAAAGACGCAGGCTCCGGCCTCGATACTCGCTTGCAGGGCGGGCGCGGCGTCGGGTTCGACGACGATAATCCGGGGCGCATCGCCCCAAACATTCCGGGCATAGGCGGCGACCGCCCCCGCCAAACCGCCAACACCGGCCTGCAGCATGATATGCGTCGGCACCTCGGGGCATTGACGCACGGCCTCGGCCGCCATTTGAAGATAGCCCTCCATCAGAGTGTGGGGCAGTTCAAAATACCCCTCCCACGAGCTGTCGGACAGCAATGTCCAGCCGTTATCCTGCGCGGCCTGACTAGCAGCTTGCATGCTGGCGGCATAGTCCACGCCGTGTCGCACGACCGTTGCGTTTTGCGCCCTCAGGCGGTCAGCAAAGCCTTCGGGCACGGTCTCGGCGATATAGACGACCGCATCCGCGCCGAATATCCGCGCCCCGGCGGCGACGCTCATCCCGTGGTTTCCGGCGCTGGCGGTGACATAGGTCCGCCCGCTAAGCGTTGTTTCGGCAGGCAAATCCGACACATCCGCAGCATGTCGTGCAATCACATAGGCCGCGCCAAGGGCCTTGAACGACCCAAGATTCATGCGTCCGCGCTCGTCCTTGACCCACAGATTCGCCACATCGGCCAGCCCCTTGGCATCGACCAAAGCGGTTTCCCCCGCCGCCGGACATTGCGCCAGAAGATCCGCTACACGAGCAGCATTTATGGAAGGGTACGGAGCAGAGCCGGCGAGTTTCTGCCCGCCGCGATGGGGATTGAGGGTGATCTTCACTGGGGTGTCTTTCCTGAGTTGCCCATTGACGTGACTGCATTCGTCCCGTTCTGTCAACGGAAACTCCATCGCGATAGGAGCGCCTCATGCCCCATGCCAATCCGGCCTTCACCCGCGCCGAATACGATCGCAGGCTTGCCAAGACGCGTGCGGCCATGGCTGACGCCGGATTGGACGCGCTGTTCGTACAGGACCCGTCGAACATGACGTGGCTGACCGGGTATGAGGGCTGGTCCTTTTACGTGCATCAGGGCGTCGTCGTCCTACACGATACTGATCCAATCTGGTGGGGCCGCAATCAGGACGCCAACGGCGCGCGGCGCACGGTCTGGATGAGCGATGACTGCATTCACGGCTATGCAGATAATTATGTTCAATCGACCGAGCGGCACCCGATGCAAGACCTTTCCCGCCTGATCTTGGAATGCGGCCTTGAACGCGCCCGCATCGGGGTTGAGTTGGACAATTACTATTACTCGGCCAAGGCGCATCTTACTTTGGCCGCAGAATTGCCTCAGGCCACGTTGGTCGATAGCAACGCTTTGGTGAACTGGCAGCGTTCCGTGAAATCCGGTGAAGAGATCGCCCAGATGCGCAAAGCTGCGCGGATTTCGGAACATGTGATTGATGGGGTGATAGAACGGATCGAACCCGGCTTGCGCAAGAACGAACTGGTGGCGCAGATTTACCACGATGCGATCTCGGGCGTGGGTGAGGATTGGGGCGATTATGCCGCCATAGTGCCCCTGCTGCCTTCGGGGCCTGATGCCGCCGCCCCGCATCTGACATGGGACGGCGCGCCATTCAAAACCGGGGAATGCACCTTCTTCGAACTCTCGGGCTGCTATCGCCGCTATCACGCACCTTTCTGCCGGTCAGTCTTTCTGGGCCAGCCCCCAGACCACCTGCAACGGGCCGAAGCCGCGCTGGTGGAGGGACTTGAGGCAGGTTTGAATGCCGCCCGTGCGGGCAATAAGGCCCGCGACATCGCCCTTGCGCTGGCCGCTCCGCTGGAACGCGCCGGAATCGAGCGCGGTGCGCGCTGCGGCTATCCGGTGGGCCTCAGCTATCCGCCCGATTGGGGGGAACGCACCATATCGTTGCGCGCGGAAGACGAAACCGTGCTGGAACCCGGCATGACGTTCCACTTTATGCCCGGCCTTTGGATGGACGACTGGGGGCTTGAGATCACCGAGACCATCCTGATCACCGAAACCGGACCCGCCGAATGTCTCTGCAACCGTCCAAGAAAGCTGTTCGTGAAACCATGACCCTTCAAAGAACCAAAGACATTCTAGCCGATCTGATCGCGTTTGAGACGGTCTCGGCCGACAGCAATCTTGAGATTATCCGCTATCTGACCGACCGGCTTGAAGCCCTGGGAGCACGCTGTATCGAAACGCGCGATGCGACGGGCAAGAAGGCCAACGTCTTTGCAACACTCGGGCCTGACATACCCGGAGGTATCCTGCTGTCCGGCCATACAGATGTCGTGCCCGTGGCCGATCAGGACTGGACCTCAGACCCGTTCGAGATGATTGAACGAGATGGGCGACTGTATGGGCGGGGTACCTGCGATATGAAGGGGTTCATCGCGGCATCGCTCGCCTTTGCCGAAGCTTTGGACGTCGAAAAACTGACCCAACCGCTGCATTTCGCCTTTACCTACGACGAGGAAACCGGCTGTCTGGGCGCGCAGAATCTGGTCAATGACCTGTCCCAACGCGGCATCGTGCCCGACATTGCCATCATCGGCGAACCGACCGAAATGCGGGTGATCGAAGGCCATAAGGGTTGCTTTGAATACACCACGCGCTTTACCGGGCTGGAAGGTCACAGCTCGGCCCCGGATGACGGTGTAAACGCCGCCGAATACGCCGCGCGTTATGTGGGCAAGTTGCTTGAACTGCGCCATATTTTGAAATCGCGCGCACCGGCGGGCAGCGCGTTTGAACCCCCATGGACCACGATCAATGTCGGGTTCTTCAATAGCGGCGTCGCGCATAATGTGATCGCCAGCAAGGCCGAGATCGGCTGGGAAATGCGCCCGGTTCAGGCCAGCGACGCCGATCTCGTTAACCAGACGCTCAGCGACTACATTAACCACACGCTACTACCCGAAATGCAGGCCGTTCACCCCGAAGCCAGCATCACGCAGGACGTCGTCGCCGAAGTTCAGGGGTTGGAGCCGATGGAGGACAACGTTGCCCGCAAATTGGTGGCCGAACTGACCGGCGCCAACGGCACAGGCACTGTAGCCTTCGCCACCGAGGCCGGTCTGTTCCAGCAGCTTGGCGTTCACGCCATCGTCTGTGGGCCGGGCTCAATCACCCAAGCGCACAAGGCCGACGAATATGTCGAGATCGAGCAGCTGGACCTGTGTTGCCGGATGCTGGACCGTCTGGGCCGCCGCCTGACCGCCTAGCCCGTGCCGTGCGTCCGATCATAGGCGGACCGCGCGGGCTGAACATGGGCCGCGCGGACATCCTCGCCGGGATCATAGACCTCCATCACCAGCGGATAGCAGGCGGCCACGTCTGACGAATGCTCGGATGAACAATCGCCGCCGGGACAGGCCGATAGACCCACGATCAGGTCAATCTCGGCGTAGAATTCCAGATAGTCGCCGGGGCGCACCGGGCTGGCCTTCATGAAATACTGCCCTGTGTCGCGGGTAAAGCCGGTACACATGAAGACATTCAGCACATCATGCACATGCATCTCGGCCTCGTGCAGCGGCAGGTCGCAATGATCGGCCAAGGCGCGGGTCAGGTTCGAATGGCAGCAATAGTGATAGTCGTCCCCCGACAGCAACCGTCCCGTATAAGGATCACAGCGCGTCCCGATCACGTCATGGACCGATCCTCCGTAGGCATCGAACCCATACCAGTCCAGCGTGTCTCCGACGATGGTCGCCATCGGGCGCATGTTGGGAAAGCTAGACCACATACGGTCGCCGGTGGACAAATGCGTACCGTGCAAAGCGCGGGTTTTACCCGAATAAAACCGCTCGGTCAGGTCATGTTTGTTCCACATGTTCAGATCGCCCACCTGTGGGCCATCCACCGAAAGCACGCGCAGAAAGGCCCCTGCGGGCACCTCGACACAAACTGCATCGCGCGGGGCCGCCGTCGCCTCGGCCGTTTTCTTCGCCCCCTGTCGAAGAGCCTTCAGCCCGGCGATGTCGGGTTGCGGCAAACTATCCGGCGGGTAGCAGATGACCGGAGGCAGGCTCTGACGGACGACCGCATCTACCGGTGCTGTGAAATTCGGTGCCTTCAGTTTCATGCCTGCTCTCCCTGTGTTTCCACAGGTTTAGCGCATCATCAACAGCTGCGCTATCTGCACTTATGTTATGATTGCTGTCGAAGTAGGACGGAGAGTTTGGCGAGGCCGCAAACAACCTTAGGCAACCTGAGTGTTACCCCCCACCATCGGTTCATCATTCAGATACTTGGGTCTGATTCAGACAGATCGATGTCGCATCTGAGGATACCCAACCGCACCAAAATAGTGAATTCTGGAAAAAAAGGTCCGATTCATGCGATATTCCGGCTTTCGAGTCATCAAAGAGGCACTGACCGGCCATAAGGGCTGGAAACCGGTCTGGCGCGAGCCTGACCCAAAACCTCATTACGACGTCATCATCATTGGCGGCGGCGGTCACGGTCTTGCAACGGCGCACTACCTGTCCAAGGTCTACGGCCAGCGCAATGTGGCAGTGGTCGAGAAAGGCTGGATCGGGGGCGGCAATGTGGGGCGCAACACGACGATCGTGCGCTCGAACTACATGCTGGACGGGAATGAGCCCTTCTACGAATTCTCGCTGAAACTGTGGGAGGGGCTGGAGCAAGACGTCAACTATAACGCCATGATGAGCCAGCGCGGTATCATCAACCTGTTCCACACGGACAGCCAGCGCGACGCCTATACGCGGCGCGGCAATGCGATGATCCTGAACGGTGCTGATGCGGAACTGCTGGACGCCGACCAGGTACGGGCCGAACATCCCTATTTGAATTTCGACGACGCCCGGTTTCCCATCAAAGGCGGTCTCGTCCAGCGCCGCGCGGGCACGGCCCGCCATGACGCGGTGGCTTGGGGTTATGCGCGGTCGGCGGATTTGCACGGGGTCGACATAATCCAGAATTGCGAGGTCACGGGCCTGCGGATTGAAAATGGCACCTGCTTGGGCGTCGAAACCTCAAAAGGCTTTATCGGAGCCAGCAAAGTGGGCTGTGCGGTCGCTGGAAACTCGAGCCGCGTGATGGGCATGGCCGGGATGCGGCTGCCCATCGAAAGCCATGTGTTGCAGGCGTTTGTGTCCGAGGGGTTGAAGCCCGTTCTGCCCAGCGTCATCACCTTTGGTGCGGGCCATTTCTATGTCAGCCAATCCGACAAGGGCGGGCTGGTCTTTGGCGGCGATATCGACGGCTATAACACCTATGCCCAACGCGGCAACTTGCCCGTGGTCGAGGATGTGTGCGAGGGCGGCATGGCCCTGATGCCCATGATCGGCCGGGCGCGTTTGCTGCGGATGTGGGGCGGCGTGATGGACATGTCGATGGATGGCTCACCCATCATCGACCGCACTCCGGTTCAAGGGCTCTATTTCAACGGCGGCTGGTGCTACGGCGGGTTCAAGGCCACGCCCGCCTCGGGCTATTGCTTTGCGCATTTGCTGGCAAAAGACGAACCACACCCCGTTGCCACCGCCTATCGCCTGGACCGGTTCCTCACTGGCCGGATGATCGACGAAAAAGGCGCGGGCAACCAGCCCAACCTGCACTAGAGGGGACCTAGGGATATGATCATCAACCACCCTCTGCTTGGGCCCCGGGATGCCTCAGAATTCACCTATCTGGGCGATGCATCCCTGATCGACCGGCCCGACGGAATGGCCGAGAATGCCGCCGACGCGTTCTATGACTATGCTTATCTGCGCGACAACCCCGCCGGTGAACACCGCGAGCTGTGGTATCACGAAGCCGGGGACCGGTCTTGGCTAGTTGTCACCCGCAACACTCTGACCCACGAGATTTCCAAGGTTGAACTGGCCCGCGATGTGGCCTGCGCGCGGGGACGTTCGAAATGACACAAGCGAACCGATTGACCGGCGGGCAGATCGACCGCAATAAGACCCTGAACTTCTACTTTGACGGGCGCAGCTATACCGCGCACCCCGGAGATACTCTGGCCTCAGCGCTGCTGGCCAACAATGTGCGACTGATCGGGCGATCGTTCAAATACCACCGCCCACGCGGGCTGCTGACGGCGGGATCCGAGGAACCCAACGGCATGGTGGAACTGCGCGCAGGCGCCCGCAAGGAACCCAACACCCGCGCCACGACGATCGAGATGTTCGACGGGTTGATCGCAAACTCGCAAAACCGTTGGCCAAGTCTTCGGTTCGATGCGCTTGCGGTGAATGACTTGTTTTCCAACTTCCTGTCGGCGGGGTTCTACTACAAAACCTTCATGTGGCCCGCTGCGTTTTGGGAGAAACTGTACGAACCTATCATACGCCGCGCTGCTGGCCTTGGCTCACTGTCGATGCAGGCGGACCCGGATGAATACGACAAGGGGTTTCGTCACTGCGATCTGCTGATCATCGGTGCCGGACCTGCGGGCCTGATGGCAGCGTTGACCGCCGGGCGTGCTGGCGCAGATGTCATACTGGCAGACGAGGATTTCACGCTGGGCGGACGCCTGAACAGCGAGACCTTCTCGGTCGGCGACCACAGCGCCCCCGACTGGACGGCACAAACCGTGGCCGAACTGTTGGCAATGCCGAACGTCCGGCTGATGCCGCGCACCACGGTGATCGGAGCGTTTGACCATGGAATCTATGGGGCGGTCGAGCGGACGGGTGATCATCTGCCCTCGCTGCCTGCTGGCAAACCGCGCCAGATCCTGTGGCGCATCTATACCCAAAAGGCCCTGCTGTGTGCCGGAGCAACCGAGCGTCCCATTGCATTTGAAAACAATGACCGCCCCGGCATCATGACCGCCAGCGCGCTGCGGACTTATGTCAATCGCTTTGCGGTGACAGCTTCGCCGCGGGTTGCGATCTTTACCAGCAATGATGACGGCCACCGCACGGCCGATGACCTACACGCCAAGGGTGTTAAAATCGCCGCCGTGGTCGATGTGCGCGAAGATGCCCCCCTCAGCTATGACTATGAGGTGCTAAAAGGCGCGCAGGTCATAAACACCAGGGGCCGTCTGGGCTTGAGCTTTGTCGAGGTCGCCTTGCCCGATGGTTCGACCCGGACACTGGATTGTGGCGCGCTGGGCGTGTCGGGCGGCTGGAACCCGAATGTCCACCTGACCTGCCACCAACGCGGACGCCCTGTTTGGAACGAAGCCCTTGCTGCTTTCGTTCCGGGAGAAAACCTACCGGTTGGCATGTCCGTCGCGGGTTCTGCCAATGGCGTCATGTCAACCCATGGCGCACTGCGCTCGGGAGCCGAAGCGGCCGCTGCCGCGCTGGACCTGACCACCCTGCCCGACCTGCCAGAAGCCGAGGACGCGCCCATTGCGCTAAAGCCGTTCTGGTATGTGCAGGGCTGCAAACGCGCATGGGTCGATCAGCAGAACGACGTGACGGTCAAGGATGTGAAGCTCAGCTATCAGGAAGGCTACCGCTCGGTCGAGCATCTGAAACGCTATACCACGCTGGGCATGGCAACCGATCAGGGCAAGACTTCGAACATCACGGGCCTTGCGATCATGGCCGAGGTTGCGGGCAAGTCGATCCCCGAAACCGGCACAACCATTTTCCGCCCGCCCTATACCCCGGTGCCCATCGGTGCCTTCGCGGGCCGAATGACGGGCAAGGACTTCCACCCGACCCGCCTGACCCCATCGCACCATTGGGCCAAGGAGCGCGGGGCGGTGTTTGTCGAGGCTGGGAACTGGCTGCGTGCGCAGTGGTTTCCCCTGCCCGGTGAGACGCATTGGCGCGCCTCCGTCGACCGTGAGGTGCGCCAAACCCGCGCCTCGGTCGGGGTGTGCGATTGCACCACGCTAGGCAAGATCGACGTGCAGGGCACGGATGCCGCCGAGTTCCTCAACCGCGTCTACGCCAACGGCTTTGCCAAGCTTGCAGTGGGCAAAACGCGCTATGGGCTGATGCTGCGCGAGGATGGGATGGTCATGGATGACGGCACCGCCGCACGGCTGGCCGAGGATCATTTCGTTGTCACCACCACCACGGCGAATGCTGCAAGTGTTTATCGCCACATGGAATTCGTGCGCCAGTGCCTGTTCCCGGACATGGATGTGCAGCTGATCTCGACCACCGATGGTTGGGCGCAATACGCGGTGGCGGGACCAAATTCGCGCAAGCTTCTGCAAAAGATCGTGGACCCGGAATTCGATATTTCGAACGAGGCGTTTCCCTTCATGGCCTGCGGCAAGATCACCGTCTGTGGTGGATTACGGGCGCGGCTGTTCCGTATCTCGTTCTCGGGCGAATTGGCGTTCGAGATTGCCGTCCCGTCGCGCTATGGAGATGCGCTGATGCGGCGGTTGATGACAGAGGGCGCAGAGTTTGACGTCACCCCTTATGGCACCGAAGCGCTGAGCGTGATGCGCATCGAAAAGGGCCACCCGGTCGGCAATGAGTTGAACGGCACCACCACGGCGCTGAACCTTGGTCTGGGCAAGATGGTGTCAAAGAAGAAAGACAGCATTGGTTCTGTTCTGTCCGAGCGTGAAGCGTTGACCGCACCGGATGTGCTGAAACTGGTCGGGCTAAAGCCTGTGAATCCGCAGGACAAGATCACCGCTGGCGGCCATTTGATGAATGCGGATGGACCGGTCGATGCAGCACATGATCAGGGCTATGTGACCTCGGCGGCCTATTCGCCCAATCTGAACAGTCATATCGGGCTGGGCCTGCTGAAACGCGGCGACGCGCGGATGGGCGAGAAGATGCGCCTTGTGTCACCCCTGACCGAATTGAATGTCGAAGTCGAAATTGTCTCGGCTCATTTCGTTGACCCCGAAGGAGAACGACTGCGTGCATGATCTTGTTGCAATAACCGCCCTCGGCGGGGCCGCGCCACGCGTGGATACGGTCGGTTCGGTCACATGTTCTGAAGTCCCAGATGTGGCGTTGGCCTCAGTCACTGCCCGGTTGGGGCACGAGGCTGCAACGCAGGATGAGGTGGCGCGGCTTATCGGAACCGTAACACCGACCGTGCAGCGTTTTGCCGGAGACCCTGTGACCGCCTTCTGGTCCGGCCCGGACCAATGGATGATCGAAGCCCCCTTCTCCACCCAAGAAGACCTTGCCGCCTACGTCAAGACCGCCGTCGGAACCGTCGCTTCTGTCACTGAGCAGACGGATGCCTGGGCGCGGTTCGACTTGCAGGGCGACGGGATCAACGCGGTTCTGGAATTGCTATGCCAACTGGACCTACGTCAGTTTCAGTCCGGTCACGTCGCGCGGGGCGCAGTTCATCACGTCGGGTGTTTCATCCTGTGCCGCAGCGCCGACCATGTCAGCCTTTATGGTCCCAGATCATCGGCCGGATCGCTGCACCATGCGGTTCTGGCGGCCATGCGTTCGGCCCATTAAGATAATCAGATCGAAGGCAACGGCGCGTTGTCCTCGACCCGGAACCGGTTGATCCGGCGACGGTCCTCTGCAGGACTTAGCCCAAAGGCCGCTTTGTAGTGCGATACCAACGGCGTGACCGAGCTGTACCCGACTGCAGCGGCAATCTGTGCAATCGGGTCTTTCGTATACATAACCATCTGGCGCGCGGCTTTCATGCGCATAGACCGATAGTAGTGGCTTGGGCTTTGACCCGTCGCCTGTTTGAAAGCTCGCTCGATCTGGCGGGGCGTGACCCTCATCTGCCCGGCAACTTCTGCAATCGAGATCGGTTCGCTCAGATGGCCGGCAAATAGCTCAACGCTACGCGCAACCAACGGGGGCAGTTGATCACCTGAACCAGGTGCAGTTGTGTCCGGTACTTTTTGACGCACCCCTGCGCCTCGCATCATCGGGTGCTGAAACCAGCAGGCGACCTCATGCGCGATCTCGCTGCCAAGACGGTCTGAAATCAAGTGCAACGCCAGATCAAATCCAGCGGCCGCGCCCGCGGCAGTCCAGCGCGTATCGGTGCGCACAATCACTTCACTGCGCGCGTCTATGTCGGGAAACTCAGCCTCGAACGCCGCTTCATAACACCAATGAACCGAGACCGGCTGATCCACCATCGCGCCCGAGCGAACAAGGGGGAATACGCCTCCGCTAATGCCGCCGAGGACAGTGCCGTGCCGACCAAATCCACGTAACGCGCCGTTTCCAGTGCGCGGATCGGCAAACCCGGATGTCGGACTGCTGAGCAGAAACAGGATGTCGATATCCTTGCACCCTGTCAGGGCTAGCGCGGCTTCAAACCCCACACCCGCACTGGATTGAACCTTTTGCCCACGCTCGGACACAAGCACCCATCCAAAGGCTTGCTTCCCGGCGATTTCATTGGCCGCCCGAAGCGGTTCGATGACGGAGGTCAGGCAGGCCATCGGAAAGCCGTCAAACAGCAGAAATCCGATCGTGATCCTGTTTTCCTCATGCATCCGGGGATCCTTGCAGAAATGCAGCCCTAAGAGCGAATTCCAAACATGCTGCCCATCCGTTCCCGACGACGCTGCATGGACTTGCGAAATGCCCAGTCGCTGAACAAGGCCAGCGGAAACAAGACACGTTCGCCCAAACCATCAATCACCACCAATTTGCCGCCGCGTTCTTCGGCCCGCACTATGTTTTCGTGGCTCATGTCGCCGACGATGATCCGCCCCCGTTCCAAGTCGTCTAGCAACTCCATGAACTCTTCCCCAAGGCGTTTGCGTCCAGCGGGATCCTCTTTGAGCGACATCCATTCCTTGTAGACTGTCGGCGCCAGATCTCCATCTGGTCCCGTCATTTTCTCGACAACAAGCGCTGGCCCCAATGAGGTCGGCGCATACCCCATGAAATGGGCCAGACGTTCAATCTCGGGGCAGCCGCGATGCAGCGCGGCCAGGTATTCGTTGGCTTCGCGGTTCCATTGGCGCAGGTTGCCATAGCGCCATTCCGCATAGCGCGGAATCCAATGATCACGTACAGGAACATCCGCGCGGACTTTCAACAAGGCATCCTGCCGATCGGGGTGCTGAAAGATCAAGTAATTCCGGCTTTTGCGCAATGGGGTGTGGTCAGTCAGGTCAATCATTTGGATCCGATACCTAAAGGGGGCGCGCCATGGCCGACGGCCGCATAAACTGGCACCTTGCGTCAGGGTCATAAATCCTTCGCCCTGAGGTTACAAATGTGTTTTTTACCGTCGACGGGACAGAGACAGAGAATCAGCGCAACGCAATCTCGAACCTGCCTAAACCACGCCCAGACTATGGCCCGACCGGCGGACTCGGCAGCAGGACAAATGCCACGGTGCCATCCGTTTCGACTAAAGATGTATGCGTCCAGCCCAGCGGATCAAATGGCGGGTTGGCATCCGTACATTCGTCTGGTGTCGTGTCGCACGATACAACCTCTGCCCCAGTCAGATATTCCAACCGCAGACGCAATCCGCGATCAAACTGAATGAACGCCTCGCGCGCGCCTTCCAATCCGTAGTAACTACCATAAAGCTGCACTCGCTTCATCCCGTCTGGGATCTCATCCGCCAAAGCCCGCGTTGTTTTTTGCCACAGAGGAAAGGTGCCGTAGGTGATGCGTCCGAATTGGATCGTTGCGATCAACAGAACACACATGATCACAATGCGCGCGACGCTGGCCAACCGGGTGGATGTGTTCGTAAGGATAAACACCGACATTGTCAGGGTGTAACCGAACAAAATCCAGTTCCAACCAAGTGCCCGAAACGGAACCTTAAGACCTGATGTCAGCGTTTTGGCGAACAAAGGGCCACAACCGGCGAGAACCGCGACCAGTACAATCGTTGCCACATAACGCTGACGCCGAAGCAGGTAAAGCCACGAAACCGCGAAGAGCGATATCAAAAACACCCCGTTGGACAAAGACCCGCTGCCGACGCGATGCAAGTTTTCGTACAGGTGCAGTTTAAGCTTTTGATAGTTCAATGCCAGATCGCTTATCGACTTGACCTCGGTTGGGTCGCGCCATTCGGCCACCGGAATGTCGAACACTCCGTGATGCAGGAAATTCAACGAGTAGACCACACCGAAGGCCAATGCGAGGCTCGCAAAAAAAACCACCAGTGTTACGCCCGCACTGACATAGGTTTGCGGCGCCTTTCGGGACAGCAAAACAAGGCTCAACATCATGAACGGGTATGTGGTGTAGGCCATAAACGACAGCGGCACCGCCACGATCAGCAACAGAACTGACGCCCGATGGGACAGAAAAACTACGGCCAGTGAAAACAACGCTAGTACCCAGATACCGGGCAGCAAAGTGTTGAACCAGAACGATATCAGAAAAGCCGGCCGCGACAACGCGACGAACAATGCCATGACGCACAAGAACCACGCAGGCATGGAGCGCCCAAGGACTATGATCGCGGTGCATGCAGAAAAGATCGACCAACCCAGAAGGTACAATGCAAAATTGACCGGTGCAGGCCAGAGGAACGGTCGAAACTGCCACCAGAAATTTAGCCAGCGCCCCTCATCCAGCGCTTTGCTATAAGCCATGTCGAAATGGCCCAGCAAGGCGGGAAAGTCGTCATGACGGACAAATGGATCGCTCAGAATTGGCCCATAGGTCGCCATCAGAGTTCCGAGGCAAAGCAGCGTCAGCCAGAAAACCAGCGTTATATCCGAACGTGCGGTCATCAGTTGCTCCGATGAGACCGTGCGACAATTGAAGCGCGGGCTTGCGCGATTGCGGTGACCGTACGCAATGGCAGTCGCCGGACAATCATCTTTCGCAAGTTCCAACCGAAGGTTCCAACCTCACGCAGCGCTCCGGGTGCAACCTTTGTTGCCAAAACCTCTGGCGGTAAGGACGCTGCTGCAGCCGCATTGGCGTAAAGCACACTGTTGTAGCGGTACCAGGGCTCGATTGCCCCGTCGGAAAACAGTTTTGGGCGCAGGCAATCGTAGGCCGTGTACCCCTGCGTTTCGAACAGCCCTTGCCAGAACGATAAAGGTTGCTCGTTGATATGGAACTCTCCGCCCTGCCCCGGGACCGCCGCCGAGAACAACACAAGGTCGCTATGGGCTGTCAGGCTTTGCACAAGACTGGACGAGGCCTCATGCGGCAGATGCTCACCGACTTCTAAAGATTGGGCCAGACCAAAACGCCGCCCAAGATCGACGGGCTGAGTTAGGTCCTTTCCAAAAAAAGCATCCGGTGAAATGGCCAGACGCTCACGATCAACATAGTCTCCGTCTACACCGGCGATATCCGGGCATCCCGCCGCGGACCATTCCGACAGCCAGACACCTCGGCCACAGCCGAAATCGACAACACTGTCTGGCTTGACCCATGTCTGAAGGCAACGGATCAGCCGGACAGCGGATTCGCGGGCTCCGCGGTCGATATAATCAAAGAACTCGTTTGAATAGATGTGAGACATAGCTGCTCTTTCAAAGTGACTTTTCTTCGCGGTAGACCCAAAGCCGCAGGATCACAAAATTTATGACAGGCAGGACGATGACTACTAGTCCGGCGGTGACCGGCTGAGACAGTCCAAACCGAGGCCCCAAAACACATGTAATGGTTGATGAAACGACAAGTCCGATGCCGATCATGCACAAGAACCGACCAAACTGAGCCGGCGCCATGACGGGCTTGCCGAAGGTCCAGACAGACTGACCTATATACTGGATCAAGATCGCGGTTCCAAAAGCCAGCGCATTGGCAATCCAAGGTGAGCCGACAAGCCGCAACAGCCCCAGATAGGTCAGGAAATAGTAGACAGCCACGCCTGTACCAACGACCGCAAAGCGGAATATGCGACGTGTATCGGTCATGCCTGCTTTGATACGTCCTTAACCGAGACATCCGTGGATTGCCCGACATGTTCATCGACAAAATACAACGGGCGGCCCTTGGCCTCGACATAAAGGCGACCAAGATACTCACCGATGATGCCGAGCGTCAGCAGTTGAATGCCCGAGAAGAAGCTGATCACCAGAACGGTCGAGGCCCAACCAGCCACAGTGCTATACAGGATTAGGGACCAGAACACATAAACGGCCATCAAGGCCGCAATGATCAGGGTCAGAAACGCAAGGCGCGTGGCGATTTGCAGGGGCTTAATCGAAAAGCTGGACAGAGCGTCAAAGGCCAGCCTAATCATTTTGGACATCGGATATTTAGTCTCACCGGCCACGCGGGGGTCGCGGATGTATTCAATGCCAATCTGGCGAAACCCGACCCAGGCAAACATGCCGCGAATGAACCGAGATCGCTCGGGCATGTTCAAAACCGCATCCAGCGCGCGGCGACTGACCAGCCGGAAATCGCCCGTATCATTCGGGATCGGAACATCGGACAGGCGATTCAGTAAGCGGTAAAACCCGTGCGCGGTCATCTTCTTGAACCAGCTTTCGCCCTTGCGCTCACTACGCCGACCATAGACCACATCATACCCACGATCCATCAACGCCATCATATCCGACAGCAATTCCGGCGGATCCTGCAAGTCCGCGTCCAGCATGAAAATCCGCTCGCCTTTGGCTGCCATCAGACCTGCGGTCAGTGCTACCTGATGTCCGCGATTGGTCGACAACTTCAAGCCGCGCACACATGAATGTCGATCCGCCTGTGCGCAAATGCCGTCCCAGGTCTTGTCCGTTGAGCCGTCATCAACCAGCACGATCTCAACCTCCGAGGCCCAGGCCCTGGTCGCAGCGATCAGACGGTCCACCAACATGGGAAGAGAGTCCTCTTCGTTCATGCAAGGGACAACAACAGACAATAACATCTAACCTCCGCAGGCAAATTGCCCTACTCGTTTTATGCACATCCCAACCCCGCCATGCGAGGCCGGTCAACTCCTAGTTTTCGGGTCCTTACCCTTGATATCTCAAGCCGAAACGACCGCTAATGCAAACACGCCAGATTTCAGCCTGTAGTTACCGATCTGTCACATTGCCGTTTCGGACTACACAACGATGTCCCGATGCCCGACTGATATGGCAGCATTGCGCCCAACTTGCGACAAAAGCGGTTATTTATCTGAAGCGGTCAAACTATGCGACGTTCAGACAACAAACCAGCAAGCACGCGACCTAAGGTCCAAGGAGAAATTCGCCTCGGGCCAAAACAGTCTGGGGGTATATCTGAGGTTCGAGAATTGGGGGATTGTGGCGGAGAGACAGGCAGCCATGCAGTGATCCGATGTGATCCACGGGATGCCCATAAGATCAATATTTTAAACAGTTAATTTCCGCTTTAGCATCCAATGAGGTCTTGTGAGTTCCGGTGAAATCCAGCATCAAATGGGGGATAAAGTGACGGACAAAAATACGGAACGAGCAGATTCATGGCAGCAGGCAAACCTCTGACAGCAGCCTTTGTAAAGAACATCACCAAGCCAGGGAAATACTTCGATAACAGCCGCTATGGCTTGTTTCTAAGAATAGACAAACAGGGTCGCAAGTACTGGGTCCAGCGGATGATGATCTCTGGTAAGCGCCGTGAAATCGGCCTTGGGAACTACCCTCTAGTCACATTGTCGATGGCGCGAGAACAAGCGGTTGAGAACAAGCGAAAGGCCTATCTGGGTGGTGATCCCCTGGCTGAAAAGCGCAAAGCCAAAATGGACACGGACTTTACCAGCGTTGTTGAAAAGTACTTGGAAGCCAAACTCGCGGAATTCCGCAGCGAAAAGCACAAGAAACAATGGCGCGCGACATTGGACACCTACGCGATACCGGTGATCGGCCATAGGTCAGTGGCAGCTATCGAGGTCACTGACATTGTCTCGGTTCTTAAACCGATCTGGGAAGAGAAGACTGAAACCGCCAGCCGCCTACGCGGGCGCATCGAAAAGGTCTTGTCCTGGGCAACCGTGAACGAATTGCGCTTTGGCGACAATCCGGCGCGGTGGAAAGGCAACTTGTCTGAAGTCCTGCCTAAGCCAAGTAAGGTCACGACCGTGAAGCACCACCCTGCGCTAGCGCAGAATGACATCGGGCGCTGGTGGGCTGACCTTTCAAGCCGGGACGGTATGTCGATCAAGGCGCTACAATTTGCGGCTCTTACGGTCTCGCGATCCGGCGAAGTAAGAGGCATGGTCTGGGATGAAGTCGACTTTGAGGCGGGTCACTGGACCATACCGGCGGCGCGTATGAAAGCGCGGCGGCAGCATCGCGTTCCGCTAACCCCTTCCATGATTGCTATGCTGAAAGAGCTTCCTCGGCTCGAAGGCTCGCCCTACGTGTTCTTTGGAGCCAAGGGCGGCATGCTTTCAGATATGGCGTTGTCTTCCGTCATGCGGAAGATGCACAAGGCTGACCTCGCAAAAGACGGCCCTGGCTATTTTGACGCCAAAAGCGGATCACCTGCCGTTCCGCATGGGCTACGCTCCACCTTCCGCGATTGGGCGGCTGAGGAAGGTTACGATCACCACATGGCGGAACTGGCACTTGCGCATAATGTAGACAGTATGGTTGTGCGCGCCTACCGCAGAACGGATGCCTTGGAGCGCCGCCGTAAGATGATGGTTGCCTGGGAAAAATTCTTGAAAAAAGAATAGCGTAAAATCAGATACTTAGGATTTCCGTCCAAAAAACCTGCATTTTCTATGAATTTCCTACGCAGTCCCCCAGGTCGTTACGCAAGGCACTGTAATAAATAGGTTTTGCAACCTCTCCGGGGGTGTGTTGGCAGGTGAATCTTGCTGTGCTTATTCGGACTTACGCGGCGCTTACTGGCAGTTAGCGCTTCGTGTCGGCTCCGATGCGCCAACACCGGAACCGACGGAAAGTTAGGAATTAGAGCAATCCCTGCCTTTCTCGATACTGCCGACAACGGTTCGCGTCAAAAGAAATGGCGCAGCGCTCGAAGAGGCACACTGAAATGCAAGACAAAATCTATCGCAGGCCGGACGTGGAATCCCTGGTGGGTCTTTCCCGGTCTACCATCTACGCCATGATTGCGGACGGAACGTTCCCAAAGCCGATCAAGCTTGGGAAGCGCGCTGTGGGCTGGCGACAGTCTGATGTTTTGACCTGGCTGGAAAGCCGCTCAAACGAGGCGGCGTGATCCATGACAGAGCATCACGAAACATCGACGAACTACAAACGCGTGTTGTTTACCCTCGGTCGCTATCGCGTCGCGGTTTGCAAAGATGACCTCCAATGGCTGTTTCAACAACGCGTGACGGTTAAAACCTGTGCTGGAGCGCGGTGGCGCAACTTGGGCTACTGCACCACCCGAAACGCCCTTTTGCGGTTCCAGCACAGGTTTCTGGGCGTCTCATCGCCCGAACTTGCCGCGCTCCCGGAGTGCTTTAAGGCGGGAGGCTGGAATTAATGGATGCTGAAACCATCACGCGCGCCCTAGGTGGACGCTGGACCGGGCGTTCTGGGACGGCTTGTTGTCCTGCCCATGAAGACCACTCGCCGAGCTTGAGCATCGCAAACGGGCATTCAGGTCAGCTTTTGCTGACTTGTCATGCCGGGTGCAGCTTTGTGAGTGTTCTGGATGCACTCAAAGGGATGGGTTTGGCAGGCGGTATCGTCGGTAATTCGCCAATCGGCAGCGATGTTTTGAACAAGCATCGTGAAAACGAGCGCCGATACAACCAACGCCGTGCAGAAATTGCACGCAATCTCTGGCGGAAAACTAAGCCGATACGAGGCACCCTGGCGGAAACCTATCTACGCAAACGGGGCATTACTTGCGCGCTGCCTGCAAGCCTTCGCTTTCACGGCGATTGCTGGCATCCAGCGGCCAAGAGGCTCCCCGCGCTTGTAGGCAATGTGGAGGGTAGCGGATCGGATGCTGTGCACCGCACCTACCTAAATCAAGAAGGCACGGGCAAATCCGAGTATACCCCGGGTAAGGCCATGCTCGGGGCAACAAAAGGCGGTGCGGTGCGGCTTACTCATACCCCGGGTAGGCTGGTGGTCACGGAAGGCATCGAAACCGGGCTGTCGCTGCTCTCCGGTTTGATGGACGGACCCATAGAGGTTTGGGCGGCGCTGAGCGCAAGCGGAATAAAATCCTTACACTTGCCAGAACATTCCGGCGAATTGGTGATTGCGCCCGATGGCGACGCCGTTGGCCGGGAAGCCGCGCAAGTGCTGGCACATCGTGCCTATGCCTTGGGTTGGCGTATCTCATTGCTGCCTGCCCCTGATGGCTACGACTGGAACGACGTACTGACGGGAAAGGCAAAAGCGCAATGACAGTCCATCCAAAAGAAGAGAGTTTTACGCCGGATTGGCCAGAACCGGCTTCGCGGTTCTTGCGGGATGAACGCTCCGCTGCGCCTAGGCTGCCCTTGGAAGAGGTCTTTGGACCAAAATGGGCGCAATGGATCACTGTTACAGCTGAGGCAAAGTCATCGCCACCGGACTACATCGTGGCAGCATTGTTGGCAGTCGCCGGGTCGTTGATCGGCAATACCCGGTGGGTGTCTCCCTGGGCGGGTTGGTCGGAACCCCCAATCCTGTGGACGATGGCAATTGGCCTACCGTCCAGCGGTAAATCTCCTGGTTTGGATGCTGTGTTGACACCACTTCGCAAAGCTGAGCGGGAACTCCGGAAAATATCCGAGAACGAACTCGCTCAATGGCGCGAGGCGGCAGAGATTGCCAAGATTGCCGAAAACACCTGGAAGGAAGCGACCAAAGCCGCGATTAGGGACGGGTCCACGCCCCCCGAACGACCAGACGCAGCCAATCCTGGTCAAGAACCGTTCCTACCGCGTCTCTGCGTAGCTGACGGCACCGTAGAACGCCTAGCCGTGATCCTGGAAAAGCAGGCGCGCGGGACTTTGGCGGCACGGGATGAGTTGGCGGGGTGGCTGCAAGGCATGACACGCTACTCCGGCGGCGGATCGGATCGACCCTTCTGGCTCGAAGCTTATGGCGGTCGTGCGTATACGGTCGAACGTATGGGACGTGATCCCGTATACATAGACCGGCTGTCTATTGGCGTGGTGGGAGGCATCCAGCCGGACAAGCTGAACGGGTTGCTGATCAACTCTGACGATGATGGCTTGTTGGCGCGGTTCATACCGATCTGGCCTGATCCCGTTCCGATACAGCGCCCGCAATCCATTCCTGATGATGCGTTTATTGATCGGGCGCTCACCAGGCTCCTATCCCTACGTATGGTAACGGACGAATTCGACGTCACGCGGCCTTGGCTCATTTCGTTTACGGAAGGCGCCCGCGACCGCCTGGATACGTTACGTAGCTACGTAAGGGACTTGGAGGCAAAAGCAGATGGCTTGTTGCTCTCGTATATAGGGAAGCTCCCCGGCATGACTATTCGACTTGCCCTGGTGTTGTCGTATCTGGACTGGGCAACGGGGATCGAAGACGAGGCGCACCAGGTAACTGAGGCGGACTTTGAGCGGGCAGCATTGTTTGTCACATCCCACGCTTTGCCGATGGCGCAGCGCGCTTACGCAAGTGCATCGCTGTCCAAGACTGAACGGGCCGCACGGCGGTTGGTGGCTTTAATCCGGGAACAAGACTGGGAGCGCTTCACATCCCGCGAGGTCTTGCGCCTGGACCGGTCGGGGTTGGCCACCGCCAGTGAGTTAAATCCGGCCCTCAAGACACTGGAAGAAGGAGACATTATCCGATTGGTGGAACAACCGTCAGGCGCAGCAGGCGGGCGACGTTCTCGACTGTACATCGTCAATCCGATGATCCATCAGGAACCACCGTGAACAGCGCAATGACAAAACCGACAAAACTGACAGAACCGCCAAGCAAAGGGGTTTTGTCGGTTGTGTCGGTTTTGTCAGGCCTTGTTCTTGCAGGTCAGACGGGTTGCGAACCTTCGCTGCATCCGTTTCCAAGGACACAGATGCGGACTTTGCTGCCGTTGATGGTTGCTGGGACAACGGACTTCTGCCAATAATTATTCGCAGCCAATACAACTGGAAAAGATCAATGGCTGAGGATGATTTTTTCGGAAACCCGGACAGGATAGCTGCCCTGCGACAAGCGGCCGAACTTTGGAAATTACTCGGATCTAGCGGTCATTATCGGTATTATGGGCGAGCCATCGGCCTGAATGGTCCGGTAGAGAATACCGCCGAATTGATGGCGGCCCTCGCTCGCATTCAAGGCGTAGGCATTTGTTACTATTGTCCGAAAGAACTTGACCGCGAACTATTCGCGAACCTCTCAGCGCGAGGCCTTCAAACTGACAGGCATGAACACTATCGCGGAGGTCCGGCTTCTTACGAACATGCGAAGCAATTGCTCGAAGATCGCTCGCTGCCAGAAGACCTTCGAGTTATGCGAATTGATGAAAAATCCCCACAGGAGTTGCTTAAATCGGTCGTTGCTTTGTGTGAGAACGAGGGGGTCGCGCCAGTGCCGGGCTCAATCATGAGAGGCGTCTCAATACCCGGAATTGTGTTCACTGCCGTTGACGGAAGTGGTCTACCTGTAGCCAGCGCATCAAGCCATCAGATGCTCGAGGCAAGTTTTGACCGTGGCACTGACGTTTTCTGGGGTGCATTGGCAACACGACCCGACAGGCGTGGCCAAGGGATTGCGCTCTATCTGGGGGCAATGGCGATTGTACACATGTGGGAGAACAATGGCGCTCGCGGTTTCATCACAGGAGTTCGAAGCGACAACGTTCCATCCCAAAAGCTGTGCCAAAAGCTGGGTGTGGTGGACACGGAATGGATGATGGCGCAATGCATTGATGCCAGCGTTCTGGGTTCAAGCCAGCACACAAAGTAATTAGTTCCTGTAGTCCGTTGTGGGCTCGGTGCGGTCGTTCGTCGAATTGTGGTGAGTAACCGCACTGCGGACAAAACAGTCATTTGCTGCGGCTGAAGCAATGTCCGCTCATAGTTTAGTGATCTTGGTGACAGAGCTTATGATCGGCAAGAGACGCGAGTACATAGCAGTTCTCTGACACCCGCTCGTCACCACAGCCTTTCGAAATCCGAACCAGCTCTTTTTCGAGAGCGCGTAGCCGTTTAATTTTTGCCCTAACGTCGGAAAGTTGTGAGACGGCGATGTCCGTCGCTTCTTGGCATGAACGATCCGGGTGGCCTTGAAGCTCGATCAAATCGGAAATTGCTTCAATCGAGAAACCAAGATCGCGCGAATGTTTGATGAAACTGAGACGCTCTAGCCCTGCCATGTCGTAGCGCCGTTGGTTGCCTTCTGTGCGTTCTGGTGCGGCAAGCAGGCCCATCTCCTCATAGTAGCGGATAGTCGGAACTTTGACCTTCGTGCGCTTTGAAAGTTCCCCGATAGAAAACATGAAAATACCTCTTGAACCTCTAGTCACTAGAGACACTACACTATGTCTGATGCGGACTCAAAAGGGCTTTCCAATGTCAGGATGTTGCGGGCATGACGCCAAGTTCGACGGCGTATCGGATGATTACAAACGACGGCTATGGATCGTCATCGCGTTGAACGCGACGATGTTCGTCGTTGAGATGACCGCCGGCCACTACGCAAAGTCTCAAGCGCTTCAGGCTGATGCACTCGACTTTCTCGGAGACGCGTTGACCTATGGTATCTCGCTCGCCGTGATCGGTGCCTCAATTCGCGCGCGCACGAATGCGGCTTTGGCCAAGGGGATCAGCTTGTTCTTGATGGGTCTTTGGGTATTCGGATCGACGGTGTACCGCGTCTTCTATGTCGGCGTCCCAGAAGCGGAAATCATGGGCATCATCGGAGCTTTGGCTCTGGCGACGAACCTTGCCAGTGTGTTGCTGCTTGTCAGCTATAAAGACGGTGATGCAAACGTCCGCTCTGTTTGGCTCTGTTCAAGGAACGACGCCATCGGCAACGTGGCGGTGATGTTTGCCGCTCTAGGCGTCTGGGGCACGGCAAGTGGATGGCCTGACCTGCTTGTTGCTGCGGTCATGGCCTCTTTGTTCCTCTCCTCGGCCTTCCATATTGTGCGCCAAGCAGTCGCCGAGCGCCGGGAAGTTGGCGAACATCAGCATGTTTGACGTAGATCACGACTTTCGATCTCGAATGATGCGAAATTGGCTCAAATGAGGAATATTTACAAAGGACTCTCGCTATGCACCTGAAACGCCGCCAAATTCTGACTTACGCTGCAGGCTTTGCCGGCACAGTACCGTTTGCCGCGTTTGGGCAAAACGCACCTTCCATCCATGTTCTGAAGGATCCAAATTGCGGCTGTTGCCGGGTTTGGATCGATATCCTGCGGCAGGAAGGCTTTCGCGTTACCGAGGAGCGCAGCCTTGGAACACAGCTCATCCGGCATAAACTGGACAACGGCATCCCCGAAGAAATGATCTCCTGCCACACAGGCGAGATCGACGGCTATATGATCGAGGGGCACGTGCCGGTCGCCGATATTCGTCGCCTGTTGGAGGAGCGACCTAATGCTATCGGACTTGCCGTTCCCGGCATGCCCTACGGTTCGCCGGGGATGGGGCCGGAAGATCGTCGTGAGGCCTACGACGTGTTTTTGATCCTTAGGGACCGTAGTACCGAGGTGTTTACGAGTTACGAAGCGGCCTGAGGCGACATTCATCGAGCGGAAACAGTAAGGAGGAGAAAATGACACAGCTTGGATTACGCGTTTTTGCCTTGAGCATCCTGTCAATCACCATTGCTACAGTGGGTTGCGCTCAACAACAACGAGGAGGTTGGTGGGGTCACGGGCCAATGGGATCTAACCACATGAGGTCCGATCATATGCGTGGTTGGGGGCACGGCAATATGGGGCCTGGTCAGCAACAGCGCATGCAACGACACTGGACGTATATGAACGAGGGAGTTCCCGTAGAATATCGGGGGGCAAGAAGCACCATTCGCGCTACGCCCGAAAATGTTGCTGAGGGTCAGGCTCTTTACAGGGAAAACTGCGCGAGTTGCCATGGAGCGGAAGGCTTAGGAGACGGTGACGCCGGACGTTCGCTCGTTCCCTCTCCAGCCCTACTCAGATGGTTCGTTCAGATGCCGATGTCGGGGGACGAGTACCTTCTATGGGCGGTTTCCGAGGGCGGCGAACGCTTCGGAACAGACATGCCAGCCTTTGAACAAACGCTGAGTGAAGAAGAAATCTGGAAGATCATTGCTTATATGCGCGCCGGGTTCCCTTGATCTGTTGTTAACCTGCTGCCTTTTGTAGAGATTTTTGCTGAAGATACTGTGACGCCAATTCTCAGCTGAAACAAATCTGACATTGCGCCATTCCAGAAAGCATCACGGAAGCAGACATTTATGTAAATCGCAGAACGAGCAGGTTAGGGCTCTGACCCGACGTTAGCCGCGCATTGCACGAAGGTCCGGTGTGGGGCTAGGCTCAAAATTCGGCCACCCCAGTTAAAGAGTGGGCGGTAACTGTAACTTGCCCAAAATTCAAAAGTGAGGCTTACCATATATAGGGGGATTAAATGGGGGATATAAAAACCCCTACACAGGTATAATATTTAAAATCAATATCTTGTCCCAAATTAGTGGCGGAGAGACAGGGATTCGAACCCTGGAGACGGTTTCCCGCCTACACACTTTCCAGGCGTGCGCCTTCGACCACTCGGCCACCTCTCCGTGCGGGCGATATTTGGACTATCGCTTGGGGATTTGCAAGGCCCGATTAGAGCGTTTTTTTCGCTTTGCGGAAAGGGTCGCGAAACCCGTCAAGGCTCGTCCCCGTCCCCGCCTGACAGGTCAACCTCGGTCATCTCGATCGGCGTGGATGCGGGCGCAGACGCTTGTGCCGCGCTGTCCTGGGCGGGATCCGCCACACGCAAGGTTTCG
This sequence comes from Ruegeria sp. J8, assembly GCF_056531925.1. Taxonomy (NCBI): domain Bacteria; kingdom Pseudomonadati; phylum Pseudomonadota; class Alphaproteobacteria; order Rhodobacterales; family Roseobacteraceae; genus Ruegeria; species Ruegeria sp. J8. The sequence goes on along the minus strand of NZ_JBQFMR010000013.1, from coordinate 15,628 downwards.
GGATTGCGCAGCCAGACGTCGCGTTGGGCAAACGGGATTTCGATACCTTCTTCGACAAACCGGCGGTTGATTTCATGGTTCATGTCCGACTTCACGGACAGCATCCAGTTGACGTCTCGAAGGATAGCCCGGATTTCAAAATCCAGCGAGTCTGCGCCAAACCCCTGAAACACCACATTGGGGGCCGGATTAGCCAAAACCATGGGATGCGCATTGGCAATCTCGCCCAGGATCGACTCGACCCGGCGGGTATCGGTGCCATAAGCGACCCCGACCGGCACGATCACTCGCCCGACCGTGTTGCCGCGCGTATAGTTCGTCACCACACCGCTGATCAGGTCCGAGTTCGGCACAATCACATCGGATCGGTCGAACGTCTCGATCCGTGTCGAACGGACCGAGATATCGCGCACATAGCCCATCATCCCGTTAACATCGATCCAGTCGCCTTTCGAGATCGGACGCTCGACAAGCAGGATGATACCCGAGACAAAGTTAGACACGATGGTCTGCAAGCCAAAGCCGATACCGACCGACAGCGCACCAGCAACAATCGCCAGCGAGGACAAGTCGAACCCAGCCACCATAATGGCGCAGAGCGCCGCCAGGAAAATTCCGACATAGCCTGTCCCGGCGACAATCGCGTTCTGGCCACCGGGGTCAATCTTGGTCTTGGGCAGCAGGGAACTGCGTAGCCCCCCTTGCAGCATTCGGGTCAGGCCAAAGCCCATCAGGAAGACGATCAGGAAGGTTAAGAAATTCTTCGGTGAAATCGTCACGCCACCGATGTCAAAACCCAGCAGGATGCGGGACCAGACCTCGAGTAAGTCGGTTTCGCGCGCGCCCCAGTAGATCGCCAGAACTGGCAACGCAAAGATCGCCATCGCGAACCCGATCAAGACCGCAAAAAGCGAATCTTTCGCCGCCTCGCCCTGCCCCGAAATCCAGCCATAAACGGCCGTCAGGAAACGTTGGAAGATGACCAGTGCCCCAATCAGGACCAGTGATTTGACCGCAGGATAGACAATCGCTTCGGCGGCATTCGTATAGCCGATGACAGCCAGAATTGGGCTGGCTATACCCAACAGGAACAATGCCCGGCGGAGAAACTCGATCAACTGGGTCAAACCCGTCCCCCGAGCCAGCGACCCATCATCAGCATCCAGCGGGGCTTCGTTGCTTCGGATCTGTCGCACGCGTAACAGGACCAGTGCGGTCACAATGGTGACGGGGAACCCGACAACAGCGCGCGTCGCATCCGAGATATTCTCGATCTGCTCGAATAGGTCGACCAGCTCATGCAGGATCAAAAGCACGGCCAGAACGGCCAGATAGACCCGCAACTCAGCCACGCGCTTGGCGGTCAGACGTTTAAACCCCTGTGCTTCTTGCAGCACATAGACCTGCCGCCCGATCCAGTCGAAATAGAAAATGATCGCAGCCCAATATGGCACGTTTTGCAGCAGCAATGTGCCGCGAAAGCCGGGAAGTCCGGACATGACAATGGCCTTGACGACCAGCCAGACCCCCAGCCAGGGTAAAAGAATGCGCAGCAGCGATGTCAGAAAGGTCCACACCCCACTGCCCTGCCCGCCGAACTGCCGCATGTAGTTTCCGGCCACCTCGGACCAGTGCTTACCGAAGAACAGCAAAACCCCGGCAACTGCCACCAGAAGGGCGATACCCAGCCCCTGATCGCGCAGATTTTCATGCACGACATCCGTGCCAAAGTTTCGACGCGCCTCGTTAAAGAGGTTTTGACCTGCTTCGCGAAGATCGGTCCATGCCGGCCCCCAATACACGGGATTGACCGGCGACGGTCCCCGCTCCAACAGCTCTTTGGTCTGCCGGGTCCGCAAGAGCTGGTCGATTTCGGTAATCAGGCCATTGGCGCGGCTGAACGCCTCTTCCGAAATGATCTGCGGGACTTGAAGCGTATTCAGCTGTTCTTCCAAATGGGCCCGCAGAGCGGCAATGTCTTCGGGCTCGGTCGCGTCACCTTCGGGTTTGGGACCCAGCGCCTTGATTTGCGCATCAAGCGTCTGGATACGCTCGGTATTCGCGCCGCGTGCTCGGTTGAAGTCATCGCGGTACGTATGAATTTCCGCACGTAGATTCTCGAGCGCTGCGTTCGAGGCGCGATCCGCTTCGATCACGGTCTCGGCTCGGTCCGCTGTTTTGACCCAGCCCTGATAATACTCGCTCTGTCTGTCCGAAAGCTGCGCGACCGCTGGGCCACACAGAACCGCTATACAAACCGAGACAAGCGCCAGGAACAGGCGGACCTGTCGCATCTTCACACGTCCTCGAACACGCCGGGAATGCTGCGTGGGGCTTCGGTCATCCAATCGGGTACCGGCAGTTCTTTTTCGCGCAGGAATTCCGGGTTGAACAGTTTGGACTGATAGCGTGTGCCGTAGTCGCACAAGATCGTCACGATCGTATGGCCCGGCCCAAGGTCCTTGGCCAGACGCACTGCACCTGCCATGTTGATCGCGGTCGAACCGCCCATAACCAGTCCTTCTTCGCGCAGCAGATCGAAGATGAGTGGCAGCGCCTTATTATCGGTCATCTGATAGGCGTAATCGGGCTTGAACCCCTCGAGGTTCTTGGTGATGCGCACCTGACCGATGCCTTCGGCGATCGAGCTGCCCTCCATCGCGATCTCACCGGTGGTGTAGTAGGAATAAAGCCCCGCACCCATCGGATCGACGAGGCCAATTTTAACGCCCTTTGGCTGCAATGCATCAGCGACGCCAGCCAGCGTCCCGCCGGAACCCACGGCGCAGACAAAGCCATCGACTTTGCCGCCGGTCTGTTCCCAGATCTCAGGCCCGGTGGTTTCCACATGCGCCTGACGGTTGGCCACGTTGTCAAACTGATTGGCCCAGATGGCGCCATTGGGTTCGGTCTGCGCCAGTTCCTCGGCCAGACGGCGCGAGTAATGCACGAAGTTGTTGGGGTTGCGATATGGCGCGGCAGGCACCTGCACCAGTTGCGCACCGGCCAGACGCAGCATGTCCTTTTTCTCTTCGGACTGGGTTTCCGGGATCACGATTACAGTCTTGAACCCCATCGAGGCCCCGACCAGCGCCAGACCGATCCCGGTGTTCCCGGCGGTGCCTTCGACGATCGTGCCACCAGGTTTCAATTCACCCCGCGCGATGGCGTCCCGAATGATATAGAGCGCGGCGCGGTCTTTGACCGACTGGCCGGGGTTCATGAACTCGGCCTTCCCCAGAATTTCGCACCCGGTTTCCTCGCTGATGCGCTTCAATCGGATAAGTGGTGTTTTTCCGACTGCGTCGGCAAGGTCTTTCGCAATGCGCATGGCGCCCTCATTTCATTACGGATCAAGGCAGATTTACAGTTGCCGCGCGCCAACCACAAGCGGCGATCCTCAGGCGCGCAAACGGTTTCGGTGCCGCGCAAGCCAATGGGCCAGCGCCAGCAAAGGCAAATCTTTGAACCCATGCGCATCGACACGATCCATGAAATCGACAAATGGCAGGATTTGGCTTCGGATATCTTCTCCTTCCGAGGCCAGCCCACCGCCTTGAACTGTCAGTTCCAGATCCGCCAGACCCACGTAAAGGTGAATGTATTCGGTCGATGACCCGCTCGAGGAATAGGCCCCGCCCGCATACTCCAGCGACTGCAGGACCACGCCCGCTTCCTCTTGCGCTTCGCGGCGGGCGGCGTGTTCGGGCGTTTCACCCGGGTCGATCATCCCTGCGACGGGTTCCCACATCCAGGGCTCGGGATCGTCGATAATGAAAACCGGCGGGCGAAATTGTTCAACCAGCAAGACCACATCGCGCGCCGGGTCATAGGGCAGAACCACAACAGCGCTGCCTTGCATCAGGCTGCTACGTTGTAGAACCGGCCCCATCGTGCCGTCATGTTGCCTGTGTTGCAACGCGACCTCTTCCATTCCGAAGTAGTTCACATGAGCATACCGGTGGTTATGCAAGACCACATCCTTGGTAACATCACGCAGGTCCCCTGTCCCGCGCTGACGCGCGGCGATTTTTGCCCATGCCCGTGTTCGAAGTGCCGAAAAGTTTCTGGCCAGCGTGGCCGCGTCGATCTTGCCGAAATAGCCCATCACCTCATGCGCGGCGGTTACGGAAATATCGCCCCAACGATCTACCCAATCTCGCAATTCCCAAAGTTCCGTCGGGGTCCAGAGACCCGGATCGGGGAAGTACACGTCTGCCTGCACGCTGTCACCTTCCACTGTCTCAATCCGAAGTGGGCGCAGTTCGTAGTCAAATCCACCCTCATAAAAATTGAGCCGCTCAAGGTCGTTCTGAGACAGATTCTGAACCAGCAATCCTTCCGCATACGAGCCATTTTCTGACAGGATCATCGGAAACGCCTGATCTTTGACCCCATAAACCGCGTGGTCGCGCAGTCTGGCCTCGGACAGTTTCATTTCAGATGCGGGGCGATCCAGCACAAGCTCGAGCAAAGGCAGGTGTTGCAGCGTGCCGTAGAAAAACAGGTCAGTCACGGATCAAGTCTCGTATTCGGTCGAGAATTACCGCCAGCGACGGCTGGCTTCTTCTGTGGCAAGACCCGCGACCAACGCACCGATCGCCAACGTCCACAGTATTTCTGGGGTCAGCAACTGCTGCCCAAATTCGACACTGATCTGAAAAATGGCCAGCAAAGCCTCGAACGGGCCATCATAGCGGTGACGCATGGCCAGCCGGATCATTTCATTGCAGCCCTGAACAAACAGGCCCCAGAACACCAGAGCCGCCATCCCGGTCAGGCCGTTGTTCACACCGGCTGTCCACCCGCGGCCCGCACGTTTGCCCATGACTTTCCAGCCACAGATGACCCCAAGCAACATGTTGACATAGGTGAACCAGCCGTAATCCTTCCCCTCTTCGCCGTTCTCGATCACCATGCTGGAGACGAGAAAAGCCACAACCAATAAGCAGGTTGCAGCGACAAGACGAGACGCGGTGGGCATTGTAAGGGTCCGTTGTTTAACTCGGTTTTGCTATTGTGATCTGTGTCACATCGCAATTACCCGTGTCAAAGGCCGCGCCACATGCGGTCAAATAATAATTCCACATGCGGCGAAAACGCTCATCAAAACCCATCTGAGCGATATCGTCCCATTTATCGTTGAACGTGTCATACCAACGTCGCAGTGTCAGATCGTAACTTTTGCCAAATTCCCTTGATTTGACCACGGTCAAACCCGCTTGAGTCACCTGATCCTTTAGCACGGACGGCGCGGGCAGCATCCCACCCGGGAAGATATATTTTTGAATGAAATCAACACCATTGCGGTAGACGTCCCAGCGATGGTCGGCGACAGTGATGATCTGCAACGTGGCCTGCGCGCCTGGTTTGAGCCTTTCGCGGACGGTTTCAAAATAAATCGGCCAGTATTTCTCACCCACCGCTTCGAACATCTCGATCGAGGCGATGCCATCATACTGCCCACGCTCGTCCCGGTAGTCCTGCAACTTGAACTCAACAAGATCAGAAAGACCAGCTTTCTCAATACGTTCTTGCGCAAACTTCAACTGCTCTTGGCTGATGGTCAGCCCTGTGACCCGCAAGCCACGCTCTTTCGCGGCATATTCAGCGAAGCCACCCCAGCCACATCCGATTTCAAGGATATGATCGCCGGATTTTGCGCCCATCTCGTCGACAAGGCTGGCATATTTTGCCGTCTGCGCCTTCTCCAGGCTTTCCTGTCCGGTTTCGAACAAAGCGCTGGAATAAGTCATCGTATCGTCCAGCCATGCGGAGTAAAAATCATTACCCAAATCATAGTGATACGAGATGTTCTTCTTGGCCTGCTTGCGGCTGTTTCCGTTTAGCCAGAACCGCAAACGCTCATAAGCCTGCACCAGAAACTTGCCGGTGAAATCGTCGTAAACCGTTTCGGTGCCCAGATGCACCAGGTCCATAAAAGAGCGCAGGTCTGGCGTGCTCCAGTCACCTTCCAGATAGGCGTCCGAGAACCCAAGCTCACCTTCACGCACTAGTCGGGCAAAAACGTCGGGGTTATGGATATCTACCTGCGCGATTGGTCCGGGCTTGGCCCCTTCGGTGCGAAACACGCGGCCATCAGGCAGCACAATGTCCAGGCGACCGGACTCCATCTTTCGCAACATCTTCGTCACTTGTGTGAAGTATCGTGGCAGGTTTTCTTGCCCATCTGTCGTTGTCAGGATCATCCGCTCTCCCCTATGCGGTTGTTGGCGTAGGCTAGGCCGAGTTTGTGTTTCTGGCAAGTTTTCAGTTCCTTACTGGTTCTTGTAGTGTTCATAGGCCGCCAGCGCGCGCCTGCGCCCGTCGGCCAATTCGACAACGGGTTGAGGGTAGCCGTCATCTGGGGCCAGCCCCCAAGCGCGCGGGATGGCTTCAAAATAGGCAAGCGCGGTGTCGGGCGGATTGGCTTGTCCTTCAGCGATCCACCGCCGGACATATTCGCCGTCTGGGTCAAACTTTTCTTGCTGCGTGACCGGGTTGAACACTCTAAAGAACGGAGACGCATCCGGCCCCGATCCGGCCACCCACTGCCAGCCCATCGCATTGGCGGCGATGTCCCAGTCAATCAGGCAATCCTCGAACCACCGCATCCCGATTTTCCAATGTGTCATCAGATGCTTGGTCAGATAGCTTGCCACGATCATACGCGCGCGGTTGTGCATCCGTCCCGTCACATACATCTCACGCAGACCGGCATCCACCACTGGTATACCTGTTCGGGCCCGCGTCCATGCCAGAACCTCGGGTTGGTCAGTGCGCGTTTGCCATGGAAACTGATCCCATTCGGGCTTCCAGTTCTGATATGTGATATGCGGCCAGTGAAACATCAGGTGATAGGCGAACTCGCGCCAGACAAGCTGACGCAGATAGGCATCCGAGCCCGACACCCCGTTCAGGGCAGCATTCTGTACCGCGTGCCAAATACGCCGAGGGCTGATCTCTCCCCGCGACAGGTATTCGGACAGGGTTGAGGTCCCCTCGGACGCTAGCAGGTCTCGGTTTCGGGAATAGTCGGGCAGACGATTCAAGAACCCTTGCAATACGGCCAGTGCCGCAGTTTCGCCCGGCTGCACGAAGCGAGTCACGACCTGCGCGCCCCGGTTCATCGCTGCACCCAAACGCCATGAGGACAGATCTTCGGACTCGGGCCAGTGCACCGGAGGCGTCAATCGAGTCGGCGCGGCCAACGGTTGTGGAACCGCCCGACCCTGAACAGCCCGCCACATTGGAGTAAACACGCGAAACGGCTGACCCGTTTTGGTGGCCACGTTCCAAGGCTCGAACAACAAATGGCCAGGGAAGGATTTGGCTTCAACCCCTTGGTCCTTAAGGACGGATTTCACCTGAGTATCGCGCGAAATAGCATCTGGGTCATACGCGCGCGACCAATAGACGGCCGAGGCCCCAGTTTCGGCGACAACGTCTTGCAAAACTTGCAACGCGATGCCCTTGCGCAGGATCAGACGGCTTCCGGCCTTGCCGAGGGCGCTCTGAAAAGCCTCAATCCCCAGACCCAGCCGCCATTTCGGCGCAGCGCCCAGTTTGTCCGTCAGATCATCACAGATGAACAGCGGGATGACGGGCCGACCGGTGGCGGCGGCCGCGCTTAGCGCTGGGTGATCTGACAGGCGCAAGTCCCGCCGGAACCACATGATGATCGCAGATTGCTGTTCCATAACCGCCCAAATGTTTTTCCCATTTTACGGGAGTGGACGGGAACTGGATCACAAAACGGCGTCAAGTGCATTCAATAATTGATCAATTTCCTGTTGCGATGTGTAGTGCGTAAAGCTGACTCGCAACACGCCCTGCGCCGGATCGACCCCCATCGCCTGCAACGGACGCCCGGCGTAGAAATCGCCGCCACCCGCCATAATCCCGTGTGTGGCCAATTCACCCGCCACCTCTTCCGCATTTCGGTTCAACGCCAAAGCAACCGTGGGTGCGCGCTTTTCTGCATCAGCGGTGCCAATCAAGCGCACAGCATTGCGGTTTGACACCGCATCCAGCACCGGCTGCAGCAATGACACCTCGTGCCCACGCATCAGATCATGCACGAACGCTCCACGCTGAGTGTCGGACCCGTCGGGACCACCGTGATGAACGCTGAGTGCGGCGATATAATCCGCCATGCCAGCACTGGCCGCGATCTGCGCATGATCGGGTCCGGCAGGCGTGAACCGCTTATACAGCACATCGCCGTTGAAAAAATGCGCCTGGTTGGGCAGCGTCTGCCCCAATTTTCGCCGGACCACCATACATCCTTGATGCGGACCATAAGTTTTATAGGCTGAAAACAGATAGATATCCGCCCCCAGCTCATCCACATTCGGAAGGCCGTGCGGCGCGTAGGACACCCCATCAACACAGACAAACGCACCCGCTGCATGCGCAATAGCGGTGATCTCGGCCACCGGATTGATCTCACCAACTACGTTCGAGCAATGGGGGAAACAGACCAGACGCACCTTGTCGTCCAGCAGGTTTGCCAGATCCTGCGGGTCAAGCGAGCCGGTCTCGGGGTCGATTTGCCACTCCCTGACCTCAATCCCATCCTCGGCCAAGCGCCGCCACGGGCCGGAATTGGCCTCATGGTCCTGATTGGTGACGATGATCGCTTCACCCGGCTGCATCCACTGCCGAAATGCCTGCGCCATGACATAAGTGTTCTGCGTGGTCGAAGGGCCAAAGCTTAACTCATCGGTGTCGACGCCCAGAATAGCCGCCAAGCGCCGACGCGCCTCGTCCATCTCGGCGCCCGCTAGACGACTGGCCTCATAGGGCGCATAGGGTTGTACTTTGCGTTCGGTATAGTAGCGAAACAGCCGGTCCAGCACGGGCTTGCATGTGTAAGACCCACCGGCGTTTTCGAAAAAGGCCTGGCCTTGCAGAGATGGTTCGGAAAAGGCGGGAAACTGCGCGCGGACAAAGTCTATATCCAAAGTGCTCATGGCACGGAACTCCTTGATCATGCAGGTCAATCTTTTAAGGGACCGGGCATGATTCCGGCCTCTTCGGACATCATGGCAGGTCTTCCAGCCGAGCCGCCGCAGCCGCGACGACAGCCCCAGCACAGGCAAGGACGCGGCCAAACTGCCCAGACCGACCAATCCCGTCAAGCGCCCGAACAAAAAAAGCCGGGCGCGATGGCCCGGCTTTTGTCACATATGGGTGAAGGCTTAGCCCTGAACCTTGGTATAAGTCCCTTCACCGGCAAGGATTCCCCGGAAGCCGCCTGGTTCGTCCAGACCAAACACGATGAGCGGCAGGTTGTTGTCTCGCGCCAACGCAATGGCCGAGGCGTCCATGACCCGCAACCGTTTTGCCAGCACGTCATCGTAGGTGACTGTGTCGTAGCGCACCGCGTCCGCATGTTCTTTGGGGTCTTTGTCATAGACACCGTCCACGCCGTTCTTCCCCATGAAGATTGCCTCGCAAGCCATTTCATTTGCTCGCAAAGTAGCCGCAGTGTCGGTGGTGAAATAAGGGTTCCCGGTCCCGGCGGCAAAGATGCAGACTCGCTTTTTCTCAAGGTGCCGTACAGCACGGCGACGGATATAAGGCTCGCACACCTCGTCCATGCGAATGGCTGAGATCACACGGGTGAACACCCCGATCTCTTCCAACGCGGATTGCATCCCCAGCGCGTTCATCACCGTGGCCAGCATCCCCATATAGTCCGCCGTCGTCCGCTCCATCCCCTGCGCCGAGCCGCTGAGACCCCGGAAAATATTGCCGCCGCCGATCACCATGCAGATCTCAACACCCAGATCATGCACCGATTTGACCTCTTGCGCGATACGCTGGACGGTCGGCGGATGCAGGCCAAACCCCTGGTCGCCCATCAGCGCCTCGCCAGAGATCTTCAGCATCACGCGACTGTATTTGGTTTTCGGGGTATCGATGTCTGGGGAAAGGGTCATGTTGCGCTCCGGGCTGGCACGGGTTTAATTCCGGCGCAAAATGAAGCAAAACCGCGACAGGTTCAATGCGGATCATGAGGAACAAGGCAGCCCCGATGGCCAAAACAGATACATCGCCAGTTTGGGACCGCCTGCCCCCTATCCCAGACGATAAACCCGTACTGATTGCGGGGCCGACAGCGTCAGGTAAATCCGAACTTGCACTTCGGATCGCCGAAGAATTTGGCGGCATCATCATCAATGCAGATGCCAGTCAGGTGTATGACTGCTGGCAGGTGATCTCGGCCCGCCCCTCGACTGAGGATGAGGCCCGCGCACCGCATCTGCTCTATGGTCATGTCGCGTATGATCAGGATTATTCGACCGGCCATTGGCTGCGCGAGGTCACACCCTTGCTGACCGGCCCACAACGCCCGATTATTGTTGGGGGCACGGGGCTGTATTTCTCGGCCTTGACCGAGGGCATGGCTGAAATACCCGCTACTCCGCCAGAAATACGTGCCGAGGGCGACCAGCTTGACCTGCAAACGCTGAGCAAGGGTGTGGATGCCGAAACTCTGGCCCGGTTGGACCGGCAAAACCGCGCCCGCGTCCAGCGCGCTTGGGAAGTGCAGCGCGCCACCGGACGCAGCCTGCGGGACTGGCAAGCTGATACTCCGCCGCCTATTCTGAGCCCGGACGACACGGTGCCGATCGTATTTGACGTGGACAAACAATGGCTTCTGGATAGGATCAATCGCCGTTTCGATCTGATGCTAGATACAGGCGCTTTGAATGAAGTCGAGGCGATGCGATCCCTCTACGACCCCTCTCTTCCCGCCTTCAAGGCCATCGGTGTCCCCGAGCTTATGTCATATCTTGACGGCCAGCTTTCCCTGGATGCCGCCCGAGATCGCGCCACGATCTCGACCCGCCAGTTCGCCAAACGACAACGCACCTGGTTTCGAGCACGGATGAAAAACTGGATTCACGTTGATTTCTCAAAGTGATACTAGCGCAACTTGCCACCGCGATAGACGGCAAGAATTACGCGCCATCGATGATCCGAATCCCTTGTGTTAATGGGAACCCGCCAGGCATCTTGAGCCAGGACACGATCCCGTATTTCCAGGCTGCGACCCTCCACAATGTCGCTTTTGTCTCCTGAATGACGATTTCGAACGTTGACCTAACAGAATTTCTGGTGCCGAATGAAGGCATGGGGATGTTCAGTATCACAGCAACGAGTACCCGCGGACGCGCTGCACGCTTCTTTCGGCGTTGAGCGGTTCCACTCACAAATCACAAAAATTGATGTCACAGGGAGAGACATAAATGACAAAGCAAACCTTGACCGGAGCACCGATGCACTGGGCGGCGGAGATGCACGCACAGGAATATCGTGACGGCAAGCTCAGCCGGCGCGAGTTCATGGCTCGCGCCACCGCGTTGGGCGTTGCCGTGCCCGCCGCTTATGGCATGATCGGACTGAATTCACCCGCAGCCGCGCAAGAACCGCAGCGTGGCGGCACCATCCGTTATCAGATGGAAGTGCGCGCGCTGAAGGATCCGCGCACCTATGACTGGACCCAAATCGCCACTTACACCGCTGGCTGGCTGGAATATTTGGTCGAATACAACAATGACGGCTCGTTCAAACCCATGCTGCTGGAAAGCTGGGAGGCCAATGACGACGCGACAGAATACACTCTGAACGTCCGCAAAGGCGTCAAGTGGAACAATGGCGACGACTTCACCGCCGAAGACGTGGCACGCAACATCACCGGCTGGTGTGATACGGGGCTAGAGGGCAACTCGATGGCATCCCGCATGGCATCGCTGATTGACGAAGCCACGCAGAAGGCCGCGGACGGTGCAATTACAGTTGTGGATTCCCATACCGTCAAACTGACGTGTAACGCGCCCGACATCACCATCATTCCCGGCATGGCGGACTATCCGGCCGCCATCGTACACAGTAGCTTTGATGCCAATAACATGCTGGCCAACCCTGTCGGCACCGGCTTTATGATCCCCGAAAGCCACGAGGTCGGCGTCAAAGGTGTGCTCGTGCGCAACGAAGGCTTTGACTGGTGGGGCTATGAGGCCGGCAAAGGCGGCTATATCGACCGGATCGAGTTTATCGACTACGGCACCGACCCGGCAGCCTTCCTGGCCGCCTATGAGGCCGAAGAGATCGACATGAACTGGGAATCGGTCGGCGAATTTGTTGACATCTTCGACGGCATCGGCCTGACCCGCTCGGAAATCCCCTCGGGCTTTACCATCGTCATTCGTCCGAACCAGTTGGCCGAAGACGCCAATGGCAATAAGATCTATGGCGACAAACGTGTGCGTCAGGCGCTGGCCATGGCCGTGGACAACAATGTCTGCCTCGAGCTTGGTATGTCCGGCTACGGCATCCCTGCCGAGAACTGCCATGTAGGTCCGATGCACCCCGAATATGACTCGGCGGTGACCCGTATTCCCTATGATCCGGCAGGTGCCAAGGCCCTGATGGAAGAAGCGGGCATGGCGGACTTCGAGCACGAAGTTCAGTCGATCGACGATGACTGGCGTCGCAATACCACCGCTGCTGTGGTTGCGCAGTTGAACGATGCGGGCATCAAGGCCAAACACACGGTTCTGCCCGGCTCGACCTTCTGGAACGACTGGACGAAATACGCCTTTTCCTCGACCAACTGGAACCACCGCCCGCTGGGCACGCAGGTTCTGGCCTTGGCGTATAAGTCAGGCGTGGCGTGGAACGAGTCCGGCTTTGCCAATGCCGAGTTCGATGCGCTTCTGGCCGAAGCGAACTCGATCGCCGATGTGGACAAGCGCCGCGAGGTGATGGCCAAGCTGCAAACGATCATGATCGAAGAGGGTGTGACCATCCAGCCTTATTGGCGGACAGCAATGCGTCACCACCGTGACAACATGGTTGGTGTTGAAAAGCACATCGCGGACCTGCCGCAGCTGTATAAGTTCGGCATCGTCTCTTAAGCCGACACCTACAGGGCCGCGCCGTAAGGGCGCGGCCTTTTCGTCGGCGCTGACCCGGCGAAAAATACTAGCGACGCGCACGGCCTGAAACCAGCGCCAGCCGACCAACAGGGGCTATCATGGGACTATTCATTCTAAGGCGGGTCGGGATCATGCTGTTGACAGCATTGTGCCTGACATTCCTGGTCTTTTTCCTCACCAACCTGTATCCGAACCTCGAAAAGCTTGCCAAAACGCAGGGCAACTTTCGGATGTCGGATGAACAGGTCGAGAGTTTTCTGGAAAAAGGCGGCTATCTTCAGTCAACGCCCATAAAATATGGCGAATGGCTGGGTGTTCTGCCGTCGTACCGGCACACCAACGAAGACGGAACCATTCAGGGCCGATGCATTCTTCCGGGTAAAACCGCCGAGGAATCGCCCAATTTCTGCGGTATCTTGCAGGGGTATTGGGGCTATTCCACAGTCTTCAAAGAAGAGGTCGGAACAGTTGTCGGCACACGTCTCGCCCTAACCGGTCGGCTGATGTTCTGGGTGATGCTGCTGATGGTCCCTTCGGCACTGATCCTTGGCGTTCTGGCGGGCATGAAAGAGGGTTCGGCCACCGACCGCACGCTGTCCACCTTTGCCATCACCACGACAGCGACACCGGAATATGTGTCAGGTGTGATCTTCATCGCAATTTTCACTTCATCCGCCGTCGGATTGAAGTGGTTCAAGGGCACGGCCACGCAGGCTATGGAGAACCCGACATTCGAGAATTTCTTCCTGCCCGTGCTGACGATTGCGCTTTACGGGATGGGTTATATCGCTCGGATGACCCGCGCCTCGATGACCGAGGTAATGACGGCACAATATATCCGTACCGCGCGGCTGAAAGGCGTGTCCTTCTCGAACATCGTCATGAAACACGCGCTGCGCAATGCGCTGATCGCCCCCTTTACCGTCATCATGTTGCAGTTCCCATGGCTGCTGAATGGTGTGGTGATCGTCGAGACCCTGTTCAACTACAAGGGCTTTGGTTGGGCGCTGGTGCAGGCGGCGGGGAATAACGACATCCAGCTCTTGCTGGCGATTTCGGTCGTGTCGGTCTTTGTGGTGCTGGTGACGCAGCTGATCTCGGATATCGGCTATGTCTACCTCAACCCGCGTATTCGCATTTCTTAAGGGAGGGTCAGATCATGGAACCACTTACCTGGACCGGCTCTATCGCCTTCCTCAACCCGCTGATCGCCTTGGCGCTGGCACTGATGGCGCTGTCCGTTGTCGCCTGGATGCTGGCGAGCATCATCCTGCCCGAGGATCAGATGACCGTGAACCCGGACGGCACGCTCACGTCCAGTTCGGGGCTGCGAAATATGATCCAAGCCGCGATGCGATACAGTTTTCTGGCCAGTGTCGGCCTTGCGGTTGCCTATATCGTCCTTGGCATCCTGATGGGCACAAACGCCGGGATCATCGGCGCCATGTCCCAGCAGTTTCTGCCGGTTTGGATGTCGCTGATCCTGCTTTACGCCATGTCGATCGCGTTCAAGCGCAAGCTGGGTCTGTATGGCAAGCTGTTCGACAGCCCCATCGGCATGATCGGGTTCGGCCTTGTGATGTTCTGGGTGTTTACCGGAATTTTTGGGGCGATGGATCTGATCGTCACCCATGACCCGCTGGACCAGATTTCGGGCATGAAGAACAAAGTACCAGGAACGCCTTTGTCCAGTTTGGAAGAGGGTCAATACGCCTGGTATCTGCTGGGCGGAGACAACTTGGCCCGCGACGTGTTCAGCCGCATGGTCAAAGGGGCCTGGATCGTGGTGCAGATCGCCCCGCTGGCAACGATGTTCGCCTTCATGGTCGGGATCACGCTAGGCTTGCCTGCCGGGTACTATGGCGGTCGTTTGGACACACTGCTGTCCTTCCTGGCCAACCTGATCCTGGCTTTCCCGGTGATCCTGTTGTTCTATCTGCTGGTCACGCCCGAGATCGTGGCGACAGGGGTGCCGAACTATATGGCCGCTGTCCTGTTTGTCTTTCCGATCATCTTTTTGGGCGTATTGTTGAACTCTCGTTACTACACACGCCCGAATTTCCGTACGCCGCTGCTGATTGGTGTGCTTGGGGTGGCGTTGTGGCTGTATCTGTCGCTGATCTCGACCGGTGGGTACATTGTCAGCACCGACAGCTATAGCATCTGGGGTCTGCCAACCTATCTGGACCTGTTCGACATCCCCGGCGGTATTTTGGTGGTGTTTGTCTCGGTGGTCTTTGTGAACTCGCCGACTGTGTTCCGTATCGTTCGCGGGCTGGCGCTGGATATCAAAACCCGCGACTATGTGGCGGCGGCGCAAACGCGAGGCGAAGGCCCCTGGTACATCATGCTATGGGAGATTCTGCCCAATGCGCGTGGTCCGCTGATCGTCGATTTCTGTTTGCGGATTGGCTACACGACCATTCTGTTGGGGACCTTGGGTTTCTTTGGATTGGGTCTGCCACCGGAAAGCCCGGACTGGGGTTCAACGATTAACGAGGGGCGTAAGCTGCTGTCGATCTATCTGCACCCTGCTCTTCCGCCTGCCTTGGCTCTCTTGTCACTGGTTCTGGGATTGAACCTGCTGGCCGACGGTTTGCGCGAAGAAAGTCTGAAGGACTGATGGTGATCGAGGCCGGGGGGCCAGCCCCCCGGACCGCCCGGGAGATTTTTAG